>CAJTRL010000024.1 GCA_910578715.1 uncultured Lachnospiraceae bacterium
GATAAAATCAAATTTCTTTATCAGCCTTTCTTTCAATGCTTTGCCCCTTCGGGTATTGAAAATACTGAGAAATTTTTCCCCGCAGGGGTGGGCCGGTCCCAGAATGCCGCCGAAGCGGTGCACGATTTCGATAAGAAGCAGTACCGGAAGGCCGCGCAGCTCCAGCAGACGCGGACAGATTCCGTCAGGCATGATGACCAGTATATGTCCGGCATCCAGCGTATCGTATTCGATGCCGCACAGGACGGTAAAGTCTTCGGGTTTATTTGGGAACTGTCTGTAATACCGGTAAGCCTTGTAGGAATTGTGGTCGGCAATCAGCATCCCGTCGAATCCTTTTTGTTTCAGAATTGCAATATTGTCAAGAAGTGTGGTTTTTCCATCCGGAGAACCTTCCTTCGTATGACAGTGCATGTCCAGTTTCATAATCGTCTGATACCTCTTTCATATATTTTCTTAGGTCATTTCTTATTATATCAGATTATTCCCAAAAATAATATTGACAATTTCATCCGTATGCGAATTATTGTAATAGACAGCAGAACAAATGTTTGCTATTATGATATGAACGAAGAGATTTTCAGCGCAATGAGAGATTTGTATAGAGAAAAGGGGGATAAGGATGGAACAGTTATCGTTGTTCGAGACAATGCCGGGAGGCGGAAACATGGCTGCCCCGCTGGCGAGCCGTCTGCGGCCGCAGAAATTTGAGGATTTTATCGGACAGGAGCATTTGCTTGGGCAGGGGAAAATGCTCCGGCATCTGATTGAAAAAGACCAGATATCTTCCATGATATTCTGGGGGCCGCCGGGAGTCGGGAAGACGACGCTGGCGGGTATTATCGCGGAACGGACGAGAGCGGATTTTATCAATTTCAGCGCGGTCACGAGCGGTATCCGCGAAATCAAAGATGTGATGAACCAGGCGGAAGCCGGGCGGAAAATGGGAAAACGGACTGTACTTTTTGTCGATGAAATTCATCGGTTTAACAAGGCGCAGCAGGACGCTTTCCTTCCTTTTGTGGAGAAGGGAAGCATTCTGCTGATTGGAGCGACGACGGAAAATCCGTCGTTCGAGGTGAACGCCGCTTTATTGTCGAGATGCCGGGTATTTGTGCTGAAAGCGCTGGAAGAAACGGAACTGCTGCGGCTTTTGCAGAATGCTTTGCGAAATCCGGCCGGATTTGCGGGACAGAGGATAGAAATTTCCGAAGAACAGTTAAGGGCAATTGCTGCGTTTGCGGACGGAGATGCGAGAGTAGCCCTGAATACGCTGGAAATGGTGGTGCTGAACGGAGAGATAACGCCGGAGGGCTGCATCAGGATAGCCGACGAAGGGCTGGCCCAGTGCCTTGACCGGAAATCTCTGCTATATGATAAGGCGGGAGAAGAGCATTATAATCTGATATCCGCTCTTCACAAATCCATGCGGAACAGCGACCCGGATGCGGCAATCTATTGGATGTGCCGTATGCTGGAAGGGGGAGAAAATCCGCTTTATATCGCGAGAAGGCTGATTCGTTTTGCCAGTGAAGACATCGGAATTGCGGACAGCAATGCGCTTACGGTTGCGGTAGCTGCTTATCAGGCCTGTCATTTTCTTGGTATGCCGGAATGCGATGTGCATCTGACACATGCGGTCACTTATCTGGCAATGGCGCCCAAATCCAATGCCCTGTACAAAGCATGCGAACACTGTAAAGAAGATGTCAGGAACCGGGCGGCAGAACCTGTGCCTCTGATTCTGCGAAATGCGCCGACGAAGCTGATGGAAGAGCTGCATTACGGTCAGGGCTATCAGTATGCGCACGATACGGAGGAAAAGCTGACTGCGATGGAATGCATGCCGGAATCCATGCGCGGCAGACGCTATTACTATCCGACCAATCAGGGAGCGGAAGCGGCAGTTGGAGAAAGACTTCAGGAAATCCTTAAATGGAAACAGGACAGCAGGGATTATTTTTTGTCATAACTTGGACAACGTCTCATATATTGAGATAAGGAGGCGATGGAGATGCAGAAAGAAGAAATTCTACATATTTTCCCTGACTTCATGCGTCCGCGGTGGGAGAAGGTGGCAGAACAGGCTGACCGTTTACAGGAGATTCGTCTGCGCGTCGGCCAGCCGGTTACGGTACTTATGGAGAATAAGGAGAAATTTCTCTCGGAGCGGGGGGAGCTGACGGATGAGATATCGTATGCCGGATGCAGCGATGAAAAGGAACTGGAAGCGATACTCGCGCACATATGTCATTATTCCATATATGCCTATGCGGATGAAATCAGGCAGGGATTTATGACAATCCGGGGCGGACACAGAATCGGCCTTTCAGGACAGGTCATTCTGGAGGACGGCGAGCGGATTAGAAATATAAAATACATACGTTATTTGAATATCCGCATTGCCCATGAAGTCAGAGGAGTATCGGATAAAGCGCTTCCTTTTCTCTATTCCCGGGGAGAAGTATTGAATACCCTTATTATTTCGCCGCCGGGCTGTGGTAAGACGACGATGCTGCGCGATTTGGTACGGAATATTTCCAGCGGAAGCATATACGGAAAAGGCCGGAATGTGGGTCTGGTGGATGAACGTTCGGAAATTGCGGGGAGTTATCTCGGCATTCCGCAGAACGATATCGGCCTCCGCACGGATGTGATGGATGCGTGTCCGAAACGGGAAGGAATGATGATGCTGATACGTTCTATGGCGCCGGAAGTTCTGGCGGTCGATGAACTTGGAAACGCGGAAGATGTGGAAGCGATGCACAGAGCAATTCAGTGCGGGTGTAAAATGCTGGCGACAATTCACAGTTTTTCCCTGGAAGAAGTGGGATGCAAAACTTATATGAAAAAAGTGCTGGAAGAGCGTTTGTTTGACAGGTATCTGCTTTTGGGAAAGAAAAATAACAGATGTATTATAACCGGAATCTATGATAGAGAGAGGAAATTATGCTCAAATTTGCAGGAATCCTGCTGCTGATGGCAGGGTGCGGAGGGCTCGGATTCAATAAAATTGCGGAAGAAAAACAGCGCATCAGACAGCTGCGGGAGATTCGCCGCATTGTCTTGCGAATCCAGAATGAAATAAGTTATGGAAAGAGAGCGCTGCCGGAAATCTGTCTGCTTTTGGGCCAGTGTATGGAAGAACCATACCGTACTGCTTTTCTTGCCATATATGCAAAATTGGAAGAGAACGACGGAAGCGGTCTGGACTGTATCTGGAAAGAGCAGATGGAAGAATGTATGCGGAATCTGCCGCTCCGACGGGAAGAAAAGGACATCCTCTGCCATATGCCGGAATATCTCGGTATACTGGATGAAAAACAGCAGGCGGCCGATATCGGCCAGTCTCTGGATTTTTTGTCAGCGCGCATAACACAGGCGGAGGGCGGATATGAGAACAGGGCGAGAGTGATTATGAGCGTCAGTGTTCTGGCTGGAATATTTATTGTTATTTTATTGTTGTAAATACATAAGGAGGGGTATGTTACGGGATGGGCATCAGTCTAATTTTCAGAATTGCGGCGGTTGGTATATTGGTAACAATTCTGAGCCAGATTTTAAAGCACAGCGGCAGAGAAGAGCATGCGTTTCTCATCAGTCTTGCCGGACTGATTCTTGTATTGACCTGGCTTGTGCCCTATATCTATGATTTATTTATGATGATACAGGAATTGTTTAATATTTAATCAGGATTTACTAATGAAAAAGAAAACCGGGTTGAACAGGAGTGTCTGCTAAAGCGGACAGAGAGGGATTGGCATGGACATTATAAAAATCGGAATGGCAGCATTGCTGGGGGTGCTTCTTGTGATTCCCCTGAAAAGCTACAAGAGCGAATATGGCATATATGCGGCTTTTGCAGTTTGTCTTCTTCTTCTGACATATGCGGTAAATTATTTTACAAGAATCCTGACCGGGATGGAGCGTTTACAAGGATATCTCGGAGATAATTTTCAATATTTGTCGGTGTTATTTAAAGCGGTAGGAGCCGCCTATATCTGTGAATTCTGTTCCGGTATCTGCAAAGACGCGGGATACGCGGGCATTGCAGGACAAGTGGAAACGATGGGAAAAATGTATATTTTACTGATTGGCATGCCGGTGCTGCTTACGCTGATGGACAGCATTCAGGCGCTGGCCGGCTGAGGATTCTGGAAAGGCGCGGTTGTTCATATGTGGAAAAAAACAGGCATTATCATATTGTTCTGCCTGATGCTGTGCAGTCCGATGGAGGTACAGGCTTCCGGCGATGAGATACTCTGGCAGGATATGGAATCAATGGAGAAGCGGTTCGAAGCGATGTTTCCGGAGTACCGGTTTGATGGAAAACAGGTGTTATCACTTATTTTTCAGGGCGATATCAAAGGAGCTGTAAAGACACTTGCCTCCGGGCTGACAGGCATGGTGAAAGCTCAGTTCCAGGATATCAGAACACTTTTTGTAATGATTCTTGTCCTGGGCATTACGGCGGCGTTGTTCTCCAATTTTGCGGATATCTTTCAGAGCAGACAAGTTTCGGATATCGCCTTTTATTTCATTTATCTGCTTTTGACAGCCGGTTTGTTAAAGGTATTTGGAAATGCGGCGGACATTGTGAAAGAAATGTTAAATCAGGTTACAACTTTTATGCAGCTCTTTATTCCGACTTATCTGCTGGCTGTCGGAACGGCTGCGGGGACGGCGACAGCGGCTGCTTATTATCAGCTTTTTCTGATGGCTGTATATTTGATTGAAAAATGCTATTTATCCATTCTGCTCCCGATGATTTACTGTTTTATTCTGCTGAGTGTTATCAATGGCGTCTGGATGGAAGAAAAATTGAATCTGCTTCTGGATTTCATTCAGAAACTGGTAGGTTACGGAATTAAAATAACGCTTGGAGTTGTTACAGGATTCAGCCTGCTGCAGTCGATGATATCGCCGATTGTGGATGCGCTCGAACATTCTGCGTTGAAAAAGGCGGTTTCCATGATTCCGGGAATCGGCGGTCTGACGGAAGGAATGTTTGAAATGGTGGCCGGCTCCG
Source organism: uncultured Lachnospiraceae bacterium (assembly GCA_910578715.1). GTDB lineage: Bacteria > Bacillota > Clostridia > Lachnospirales > Lachnospiraceae > UBA3282. Next base: position 5,030 of record CAJTRL010000024.1, read on the forward strand.
CCGTTCTCATAAAGAACAGCATCGGCATATATATAACGATTGTTATGATTTTTATCTGCTGTCTGCCGGTATTGAAAATACTGCTCCTGTCAGGCGCATTAAAAGCCGGTGCGGCGTTAATCGGCATTGTCAGCGACAAGCGGATGACGAATCTGGCAAACCGGGCGGGGGACGGGAGTCTGCTGCTGCTGAAAGTGGCGCTTTCAGCCATCGGCCTGTTTATCATCAGCGTTGCGGTTGTGGCTTATTCGACAAATCGGGGGATGGGATGAACGAACTGGTAGAGCTGATTAAAAGAATCGGAATCTTTATGATTGCGGCACAGGCGGTTTTGCATTTTGCACCCGGGCAGAAATATGAAAAGTACATAAAACTCATTATCGGCACGTTGATTTTATTACAGTTTGCGGCGCCGCTCAAAGGTATTTTGTCGGGGGCCGGGAGCGACTGGAGCGGCAAACTTCTGGAGATGGAAGCGCTGTTTGAAGAAAGCGGGCTGACAGAGGAGTTTGAAAATGCACCTACGGCTGCCGATGCGATGACAGAGAGCCTTGAAAATGAAATTAAATCCAGATTAAATCAAGAAATTTCAGAGGAAGGGTACATGGTATCGCATGTACAGGTAGTGATGAAGCCTTATGAGGCGGATAGAACCAGACAGTATGAGCTCGAAAGAGTGCGGGTTGTAGTTTACTGCAATGCACCAACATCTCATACGGAGGATTTGGCAGTAGAAAAGGTGCGGGTAGATAAAATCGAAATTTCCATAGATGGAGAAGAACGACTGTTTCAGGGAGAGGAGGAGAAAACCGCCGGACTGCTGCGGGAACGGTTTGCCCGCGTGCTCGGTCTGGAAGAGAAAATCATGGAGGTGAGCGTATATGGAGGGAATGAAAAAACTGACCGATAAAATAACGGGTGTTAAGAAATTGCGCAAAGACCAGCTTGTGATTATGGTGTTATGTGGAATTTTGTTATGTGTCATAGCGCTTCCTGTCAAAGAAAAAGAATCTGTATCTTCCGGGGATAAGTCCAATATATCGGACAGGAGTTCTGTTACAATGGGAAAAAGCGCACAGTCATCGGAAGAGCCGGGCGGCGTCCGTGGTGAGGAGGGCACGGGGGAACTTTCCTATACGGCTTACTGGGAAGAAAAACTGAAGAAGTCTCTTTCACGCATTGAAGGAGCGGGAGAAGTGGAAGTTTTGATTACGCTGCGGGAATCGGAAGAGCGGGTGCTGGAGAAAGATATACCCGAGCAGGTCAGCGAAACAACTGAGACGGATGCAGAAGGCGGAAGCAGGGTGATTTCCGAGAGACGGAAGGAAGATGCAACGGTATACACGGTAAATGAGGCCGGGCAGAACGTGCCTTATGTGAGGAAAGTAATACAGCCTGTTGTAGAAGGTGTCGTAGTCATTGCACAGGGCGGTGACTCCGAAATTGTAAAACAGAATATTATTGAGACAATTCAGGTATTATTTGGTATTGAAACGAATAAGATAAGAGTAGTAAAAATGAAAACCAAATAAATTAAAGGGGAGAATGGTTTGAAGAATATGATTAAGAAGAATCAGGTAATGATTACGGCCCTGGCGATTATGATTGCGGTAGCGGGATACCTGAATTTCGCAGGCACGAAGGTAACGGATGAGGAAATTATGACAGTGAACGGCGAGATAGCAACGGATGATTTGGGGAATCTGGCGTTGGCGGATGAAGAAGTGGATTATGAAGCGCTGTTAGATTTGTCGGACGAGGATATCGAGCAGTCGTCCGCGGATATCTTAAGTCTGGACAGCGATGTGGAAGTGAGCAGTACGGATATCATGGATGAAGGCATGGCGGAAGCAGTAGGGGAAGAAGAAACACCGGGGGAAGCGGTCTTTACCACTTCATCGGGAATTTCCACTTTATCAGGAGCCAAACTGCAGAAGGAGCAGACGAGGGCACAGAATAAGGAAACGCTTTTAGAGATTATCAATAATGCCAATATCAGCGACACGCAGAAACAGGAAGCGGTAAACAGCATGATTTCCATGACGGATATTGCCGAGAAAGAGACCGCCGCGGAAATCTTATTAGAAGCCAAGGGCTTTTCGGACGCTATTGTCAGCATCGACGGAGACAGCGTGGATGTGGTAGTCAATACGACAGAACTGACAGAAGCGCAGCGCGCACAGATTGAAGATATCGTCATCCGCAAAACAGGCGTCAGCGCAGACGCCATCATCATCAGCACAGTAAACAGCACAACAAACGCAAACTAGGTGCACAGAAAAATAGTTTATGATATAATAGCCGCAAAGGAAAACAAGCGGCTGCGAAGCAGACATTTGTTTTCCTGCGGCTATTAACGAGAAAGCGTTTGACGAAGTCAAACAGGGAGCGCGCCAGCGCGAGCTTTCGAGTCTAAAATCCGCAAAGGAAAACAAGCGGCTGAGAAGCAGACATTTGTTTTCCTGCGGCTATTAACGAGAAAGCGTTTGACGAAGTCAAACAGGGAGCGCGCCAGCGCGAGCTTTCGAGTCTATAATTACAAAAAAGAAAAATTAGAATAAACCTGGAGGCCAAAAGATGAAAAGAGTTTTTTTAATCGTACTTGACAGTTTTGGAATAGGAGAGATGGAAGATGCGGCAGCGTATGGTGACAAGGGAACCAATACCATACGTTCCGTATCTTCCAGCTCTTATTTTCATATGCCGAATATGGGGAAAATGGGGCTTTTTAACATAGACGGCGTGACATGCGGAGAGAAGGAGAATGAACAGACCGCACTGACTGCCCGTATGAAGGAGGCATCGAAAGGGAAAGATACGACTATCGGACACTGGGAAATTGCCGGCATTCTGTCAAAGCAGCCGCTGCCCACCTATCCGGACGGATTCCCACAGGAGATACTGGATGCTTTCTGTGAAAAGACCGGAAGGGGCGTTCTATGCAACAGACCCTATTCCGGTACGGAAGTAATCAAGGACTACGGAGACGAGCATGTAAAAACAGGAAAGCTGATTGTTTATACGTCGGCGGACAGCGTTTTCCAGATAGCGGCGCATGAAGATGTTGTTCCGGTGGAAACCTTGTACGAATACTGCCGGATAGCGCGGGAAATTTTACAGGGAAAGCATGGCGTCGGAAGAGTCATCGCCAGGCCTTTTACCGGGGCATCGGGCAGCTATGCAAGAACACCCAGAAGACATGATTTTTCGCTGCAGCCGCCGGGCATTACAATGTTAGACCAGCTGAGCGGTGCCGGAAAAGATGTTATTTCAGTCGGCAAAATCCAGGATATTTTTGCCGGAAAAGGCATTACGGAGTTTACTTATACAAAGGGCAACGAAGAGGGCATTGAAAAGACGCTTGCATATCTGGAAAAAGATTTTGAAGGTTTATGCTTTGTCAATCTGGTAGATTATGATATGCTGTACGGGCATCGGAATGATATTGACGGTTATGCGAAAGCGCTTGCCTATTTTGACGGAAAACTGCCGGAGATTTGTGGTAAACTGCGAAAGGATGATATTTTGATGATTACGGCGGACCATGGCTGTGACCCCGGCTATACGGTGTCCACCGACCATTCCAGAGAGCATACGCCGTTTCTGATGTACGGGAAGAACGTATCGCCGTGCAATCTCGGAACCAGAAACACCTTTGCAGACATCGGGGCTACCGTGCTCGATTATTTTGATATCAGGCCGGAATTTACAGGAACATCAATGCTTTATGGAGGAAAATAAACGTGGGCAATTTTGCGGACGAAATCAACAAAAGAAGAACATTTGCGATTATTTCACACCCGGATGCAGGAAAAACGACGCTGACGGAGAAATTTCTGTTATACGGCGGCGCGATTAACCTGGCGGGAAGCGTGAAGGGGAAGGCGACGGCGAGACATGCGGTTTCCGACTGGATGGAAATCGAGAAGGAGAGAGGTATTTCCGTTACCTCTTCGGTATTACAGTTTGAATACGGCGGATTCTGCATCAATATTCTCGATACGCCGGGGCATCAGGATTTCTCGGAAGATACTTACCGTACGCTGATGGCGGCGGATTCGGCGGTCATGGTTATCGACGCGTCCAAAGGCGTTGAGGCACAGACAAGAAAACTGTTTAAAGTATGCGTTATGCGTCGGATTCCGATTTTTACCTTTATCAACAAAATGGACAGGGACGCCAACGATACCTTTGAACTTCTGGATGAAATCGAGAAGGAGCTCGGCATAGCCACCTGTCCGATAAACTGGCCGATTGGCTCGGGCAAAAGTTTCAAGGGCGTATATGAGCGGGAAACAAGATGCGTGATTACTTATTCCGATACGGAGAAGGGCACGAAAGAAGGCCAGGCGACCAGAATCGGCATTGATGACAAGGATATGCTCCTTTCCCACATCGGGGAAGCGTTTCAGACACAGCTTCTGGATGAAATCGACCTGCTGGACGGCGCCAGCGCCGAATACGATTTGGACAGAATCCGGGCTGGAGAACTGACGCCTGTTTTTTTCGGCTCGGCGCTGACGAACTTTGGCGTGGAGATTTTCTTACAGCATTTTCTGAAAATGACGACGACGCCTCTGCCGAGAAAGGCGGATATCGGGCTGATTGACCCGGTGGAGAACAATTTTTCCGCATTTGTGTTCAAGATTCAGGCAAATATGAACAAAGCGCACAGGGACCGGGTCGCTTTTATGCGAATCTGTTCCGGTAAGTATGATGCAAGCATGGAAGTAAAACATGTACAGGGCGGCAAGGTGATGCGGCTTTCACAGCCGCAGCAGATTATGGCGGACGAACGCAAAATTTTAAGCGAGGCATACGCAGGCGACATCATCGGTGTGTTTGACCCGGGGATTTTTTCCATCGGCGATACGCTCTGCATGCCGAAAGAACAGTTTCAGTATGAGGGGATTCCGACGTTTGCGCCGGAACATTTTGCCAGGGTGCGTCAGCTCGATACGATGAAAAGAAAGCAGTTTGTCAAAGGTATTACGCAGATTGCGCAGGAAGGCGCGATTCAGATATTCCAGGAATTTAATACGGGAATGGAAGAAATCATTGTGGGCGTTGTCGGTGTTCTGCAGTTTGATGTGCTGAAATACCGTCTGGAAAATGAATATAATGTCGATATACGGCTGGAGAATCTTCCTTATGAGCATATTCGCTGGATTGAAAATAAAGACATTGACCTGGACAAGCTGACGGGCACCTCCGATATGAAAAAAATAAAAGATTTGAAGGGCAATCCATTGTTATTGTTTGTGAATCAGTGGAGCGTCGGCATGACAATAGAGCGGAACAAAGGGCTTGTGCTTTCTGAGTTTGGCCGTAACTGATATGGTTTTGCCGGTTCTGAAAAGCCACAGGGTCCGCAGACTGTAAGAAAGGCAGGGGTAATTGTATGAAAAGGACTTTTATCTTGTTATCGGGAATGATGGTGCTAATCGGCAGCCTTGCTTATGTCAGAGAACGTACGGACTGGCTGGACGGGCCGATTGCGGAACTGTCGGCTCTTTTTCCGGAGGAAACCGCCTTTGCCGTGGGCAGGGCGGAGAGCGGGCAGACGGAAACGTATGTCGTAGAAGAACAGGAAATGCAGATACCGGAGGGCGGGAAGTTTACAGAGGAGCCGGAAGGGCTGACGGAGGAAGAACGGCTTCTTTTACAGGAGGAACAGGAAACGTCCTATGCCTATCAACAGTTATCGGAGGAAGAACGGACCGTTTATATTGAGATATTGTGGTCGCTTCTGGAGTTTCAGGAAAATGTAACGCTTTCCACGATGGACCAGGAAGAGATTTCCCGCATATTTCAGTGCGTCTTAAACGACCATCCGGAAATCTTTTATGTGGAGGGATATGCCTATACGAAGTATACGCTCGGCGATATGCTGAAAAAGATTACCTTTACCGGAAGCTATCTGGAAGACCGGGAAGAAGTCGCCATAAGGCAGGAGCAGATAGACGCGTATGCCGCCCGGTGCCTTGCGGGGCTTCCATCCGGGGCGGATGAATACGAAACGGTAAAATATATTTATGAATATCTGATAGAGCACACCGAGTATGATGCGGACGTCAAAGATAATCAAAATATATGTTCCGTTTTTCTGGACGGCCGCTCCGTCTGTCAGGGATATGCCAAAGCGACGCAGTACTTATTGCAGAAGGCGGACATTCCGGCAACGCTCGTGCTTGGCAGCATTGCTTCCGGGGAAGGACATGCCTGGAATCTGATTCGGATAGACGGGGAATGGTATTATTTAGATACCACCTGGGGCGACGCTTCCTATCAGGCAGTCGGCGGCGCAGCTTCTTACCCGGAAGAAAAAATACCGCGGATTAACTATGATTATCTGTGCGTGACAACGGAACAGCTCTGCAAGACTCATCGGATTGACAACGTGGTGGAACTGCCGGTATGCACTTCTATGGATGCCAATTATTATGTCAGGGAAGGGCTGTATTTTTCCGATGTCGATGAAGAACGGCTGACACGTATTTTTGAGAACGGTTACGAAAACGGGGATGCGTATATCACCTTCAAGTGCGAATCGGAGGACGTCTATCGGGAGATGCAGAAAAAGCTGATTGATAACCAGGAAATATTCCGTTACCTGGACTGTCCGGAAGGCGTAGTCTCCTATACGGACGACGCGCAGCAGTTTAGTATGAGCTTCTGGCTGTAAATGATTGTATTGTTGCCGCGTCCGGTTGTGGGGCCGCCTCCGGCAGGGCATAGTTCTCTGACGGAGGCCCTGGAAAAACGCCGGCACTTGGTGAAAAAGCGGCTTTATGCTGCTTTTGAACCTAGTACCGCTGCGATTTTTCGCGGAGCGCAAGCGTGCCTCCAAAGAGAACTATGCCCTGTCGGAGGCAGCCTCACAGCCGGACACGGCAACAATTTGTGGAATAGTACTAGTCAAGAACAAGAAATTTTGGTATACTTAACCAGAATGGACAAAATCAGACGGTGAGAAAGGTATGGTGTGGCTGATGGAACAGGAATTTAGCAAAAATACGTTTGTTTTACAGGAAAATGAAGAAATCGGTACGGTTAAAATAGCAGATGATGTGGTGGCTATGATTGCGGCGCTTGCGGCGACGGAGGTGGAAGGCGTTGCGGCGATGTCCGGAAATATGACGAATGAATTTTTAAGCAGAGTCGGCGTCAGAAACGCGGCGAAGGGCACGAGAGTGGAAGTCATCCAGAAGAAAGTAAAAGTCGATTTGGCGATAACGATAGAATATGGATTTAATATTCCGGCAACCTGCCAGCGCGTACAGACGAAAGTTAAGAACGCGGTCGAAAATATGACGGGACTGGAAGTGACGGATGTAAATATCCGCATTGCCGGTATCAACGTAACAAAAGAAAAATAGGACTAAATTTATGAGCAGACGAGAACTGAGGGAACAGATATTTAAACTGTTGTTTCGTGTAGAATTTAACAGCTCTGAGGAAATGCCCGAACAGGAAAAACTGTTTTTTGAAGATACCTGTATCGTGGATGAGACGGACGCGGCATATATTTCCTCCAAATACCACAAGATTGTGGAAAAACTGGAAGAGATAGACAGGATGCTGAACGAGCGGACGGAAAACTGGAATACTGCCAGGATGGGCAAAGTGGATTTGACGATTCTGCGCCTGGCAGTTTATGAAATCGCGTTCGATGAGGATGTTCCGTCCGGTGTGGCAATCAATGAGGCGGTGGAGCTTGCCAAAAAATTTGGACAGGACGCTTCGAGCGGATTCGTAAACGGCATACTGGCCAGATTCGTATAGAGGCGGGCGCGATGCAGAATGTATATACGGTAGGACAGGTAAATGCTTACATTAAAAATATGTTCACGCAGGATTTTATGTTGCAGTCCCTTTCCGTAAAGGGGGAAGTCAGTAACTGCAAATATCATTCCTCTGGACATATTTATTTTACATTAAAGGATGAAAAAGGGACAATAGCATGTGTTATGTTTGCGGGAAACCGCAATGGTCTGCGGTTTCGAATGGCGGAGGGGCAGCAGATTATCGTAAATGGAACGGTCGATGTTTTCGAGCGGGACGGCAAATACCAGCTGTATGCGAAAGAAATCAGCCAGGACGGTGCGGGCGCGCTGTATGAACGTTTTGAACGGTTAAAGGCGGAGCTGGAAGAACGGGGCATGTTTGCAAAAGAATATAAGCGGCCCATTCCCAAATATATCAGCTGTCTCGGTGTGGTTACGGCGCAGACGGGCGCTGCGGTGCGGGATATTATACAGATTGCGTCAAGGCGGAATCCTTATGTGCAGATTATTTTGTACCCGGCGATTGTTCAGGGGGATATGGCGGTTCGGAGTATCGTGAACGGCATTCGTGCGATGGAGCATTACGGAGTGGACACAATTATTGTCGGAAGAGGCGGAGGCTCCATAGAAGATTTATGGGCTTTTAACGAAGAGGCGGTTGCACAGGCGATTTTTGACTGCTCTATTCCGATAATTTCCGCCGTGGGCCATGAAACGGATACGACCATTGCGGATTATGTGGCGGATTTGCGCGCGCCGACGCCGTCGGCGGCTGCGGAGCTGGCCGTTTTCGATATGGAACAGTTCCAGGAGCGGATGAGCGAATACGCCTATACGATGCAGCATTTATGCCGAAATCGTATCGCCTGTTATAGAAGCAGACTGGAACAGTATCAGATGCAGATGCGTTATCTGAGTCCGGCCAATCAGATTCGGGAAAAGCGCAGTATGCTGATGAAGCTGGAAGATGTGCTTCAGGAGCATATGGAGAAGAAACTGTCGGAGAAAAGGCATCGGCTGGCGCTTTATATCGAGCAGATGAAAGGACTTTCGCCGCTTGAAAAGCTGAATCAGGGATATGCTTATGCGGCGGATGGAGAAGGAAGGACGGTCAGCCGCATCTCCCAGGTGGAGCCGGGAGACGAGCTTCATGTTTATGTGAGGGACGGCGTGATTCATACGAAGGTTCTGGACAGGATGGAAATTTCCGAATAGAAGGGAGCATTTCCGAACGAAGGAGAATATTCCCGTATGAGAGAACGTTTCCGAATGAAGGAGAACAGTTTCAGATAAAAAGAAAAGGAGTTTTGCCGGTATGGAACAGAATCAGGATGTCAAAGATAAGAAGGAAGACCTTTCTCTGGAAGAAGCATTTGGTCAGGTGGAAGAGACGATAGCGCTCCTCGAAGAGGACGATATCACTTTGGAGGCGTCTTTTAAAGCATACCAGGAAGGGATGAAACTCTTACAGTATTGCAATGAAAAAATAGATAAAGTGGAAAAACAGGTAATGAAAATCAACGAAGACGGTGGATTAGATGAATTTTAAAGAGACATTGCACGAAAAAACAGTTCGAATCGAGGAAATACTTGCCGGATATCTGCCAAAAGAACAGGGATATCAGAAAACGGTGATAGAAGCGATGAATTATTCGATACTGGCGGGCGGAAAGAGACTGCGCCCGATGCTGATGGAAGAAACATGGAAGATGTTCGGCGGAGCGGGTGAGCTTGTGGAGCCCTTTATGGCGGCAATCGAGATGATACATAATTATTCTCTCGTGCACGATGACCTTCCGGCGATGGATAACGACGAATACAGGCGGGGAAGAAAGACGACTCATGTGGTATACGGCGAGGGAATGGCTGTACTCGCGGGGGACGCCCTGCTCAACTACGCCTTTGAGACGGCATGCCTTGCGTTTGAAAAAGCGCAGAGCCCGGAGGACTGTCATAAGGTGGCACGGGCGATGACGGTTCTTTCAAGAAAAGCCGGAATTTATGGCATGATTGGCGGACAGTGTGCGGATATTGAGGCGGAAGAGCGCCAGGAAAGCGTCACGGAGGAGCTGCTCCTTTTTATCCATGAGCATAAGACGGCGGCGCTTATCCAATGTGCGATGATGATTGGCGCAATTCTGGCGGGGGCGGATGAGACGCAGACGGCCGCCATTGAAAAGTGCGCCTGGAACATCGGCATTGCCTTTCAGATTCAGGACGATATTCTGGACGTCACGGGCAGTCAGGAAATTCTCGGAAAACCCATAGGAAGCGATGAAAAAAACAATAAAGTAACATATGTTACAATACACGGACTGGAAAAGTCGGCGGAGAAAGTCGCGTCGCTGTCGGGTGGGGCGGTTCAGATTCTGTCTTCTTTTCCGGAGAAAAATCCTTTTCTGGAAGAACTGGTGAAACGGTTAATCAGCAGAGAGAAATAACGCTTTACAGGCTGATAGAAAGGCACGGTCATTACAATGTTTCTGGAAAAAATAGAAAAAACAAATGATATCAAGGCAATCGATGCGGAAAATTACAATGCGCTGGCAGAAGAAATCAGACAGTTCCTGATTCGTTCTATCAGCGTGACGGGCGGCCATCTGGGCTCCAATCTGGGAGCGGTGGAACTGACGATGGCGCTTCACCTTTTCTTAAATCTGCCGGAAGATAAAATCATCTGGGATGTGGGTCACCAGTCCTATACTCATAAAATACTGACCGGACGGCGGGAAGGTTTTATTAATTTGCGGAAATACGGCGGTATCAGCGGCTTTCCGAAGAGAAAAGAAAGCGACTGCGACTGCTTTGACACAGGACACAGCTCCACCTCCATATCTGCCGGACTCGGCATGGTCAAGGCAAGGGACCTGGAAGGCGGTAAAAATACAATCGTTTCCGTCATCGGAGACGGCTCCCTGACGGGCGGCATGGCATATGAAGCGCTGAATAATGCTTCCCGGCTGGAAACGAATTTTATCATTATCTTAAATGATAACAATATGTCCATTTCCGAAAACGTAGGCGGCGTTTCCAAGTACCTGAACAATATCAGAACGGCGGATATGTACCTGGATTTGAAAGAGGGCGTTTATGATTCACTGCATGGAAAATCCAAGTACGGCGATAAGGTGGTGTCGAAAATACGGCGTGTCAAGAGCAGCTTTAAGCACCTTGTCGTACCGGGAATGTTCTTTGAGGATATGGGAATTACTTATCTTGGCCCGGTGGACGGGCACAATATTCAGGAAATGCTCCGCATACTGAAAGAGGCGAAAAAAATCCGGGGGGCAGTACTCGTTCATATCAATACGGAGAAGGGCAGAGGATATGGCCCGGCGGAGCGGCATCCCGCCAGATTCCACGGGGCGGAGCCTTTCGACATCGAGACGGGTATTCCGAGCGCTCCGAGAACAAAGGCGAACTACACGGATATTTTTTCCACGGTCATGTGTAAACTCGGACAGCGGGATGAAAAGGTGGTTGCAATAACAGCTGCTATGCCTGACGGAACCGGATTGAAGCGATTTCGGAATATGTACCCGGAACGGTTTTTTGACGTGGGAATTGCGGAGGAACACGCGGTTACCTTTGCGGCAGGACTGGCGGCCGGCGGATTAAAGCCGATTGTGGCGATTTATTCGTCTTTTCTGCAAAGGGCTTACGACCAGATATTACATGATGTCTGCATCCAGAATCTTCCTGTGATTTTTGCAATCGACAGGGCGGGACTGGTCGGAAGCGACGGGGAGACGCATCAGGGCATTTTCGATTTGTCCTATCTGTCATCCATCCCGAACATGCACATTATGGCCCCCAAAAATAAATGGGAGCTTTCCGATATGATTAAATTCGCCCTCGCATACGGGGCGCCGATGGCGGTGCGTTATCCCCGCGGGGAGGCTTTTGACGGACTGAAAGAAAACAGGGAGCCGATTGTTTACGGGAAAAGCGAAAGCATCTACCGGGAAAAGGAAATCATGCTTTTCGCGGTGGGAAGTATGGTGAAAGTGGCGCTGGAAGTCCGAAAGAAACTCATTGAGATAGGGTATTCCTGTTCCCTGACCAATGCGCGGTTCGTGAAGCCGATTGATGAAGAGGCCGTAAAGGAGGCATGCGCGGACCATTCGCTGCTTGTGACGATGGAAGAAAATGTGGCAAGCGGCGGTTTTGGCGAGAAGGTCCGGGCTTATGTGGATTCACTGCACACGGGAACGGAAGTAATGTGCGTCACCATTCCCGACGAGTATGTGGAACACGGTAATGTGGAGCTGCTGAAACGGGAAGTCGGCATTGATGCGGACTCCATCGTGGAACGGATTGAGACGTATCGGCAGGGCTTAAAGAGAAAGGCATAGTTATCAGGATGAAAGAACGTTTGGATGTTCTGCTTGTAAAACAGGGGTTTGCGCCGTCCAGAGAGAAAGCGAAAGCCGTGATTATGACCGGAAACGTCTATGTGAACGGACAGCGGGAAGACAAAGCCGGCGCCGCATTCGAGGAAGAAAAAGTACGGATTGAAGTGAAGGGCGCGGCTCCCAGATATGTGAGCAGAGGCGGCCTGAAGCTGGAAAAGGCCATGGAGGCTTTCGGGATTGACTTAACGGATAAGGTCTGTATGGACATCGGCGCATCTACCGGCGGTTTTACGGACTGCATGCTGCAAAACGGCGCTGTAAAAGTTTATGCCGTCGATGTGGGGCACGGACAGCTGGCATGGAAGCTGCGGCAGGACGGTCGGGTTGTCTGCATGGAAAAGACTAATTTCCGCTATGTGCGGCCGGAGGAGATAGCGGACAGGCTGGATTTTGCGTCCGTGGACGTTTCTTTTATTTCACTGACCAAAATTCTGATACCCGCAAGAAACTTGTTAAAGGAACCGGGCCGCATGGTCTGTCTGATTAAGCCCCAGTTTGAGGCCGGCAGAGAGAAAGTTGGGAAAAAAGGGGTTGTCAGGGAGCCGGAGATTCACGAAGAGGTCATTCGAAAAATCGTGGTATATACGGAACTTGTGGGATTTGCGGTAAAGGGACTTACCTTTTCCCCGGTCAGAGGACCGGAAGGAAATATCGAATATCTGATATATCTGGAAAAAAAGGAGGCGCTTCCGGAAGAAACGCTTGGGCTGACGGAACAGGAAGCGGAATGGGCGCTGCGGGAAAAACTGGCGTGTGGAACGAACATAAAGCCGGAAACGGAACAGCTGCCGGAGGCGCCTGTTAAAGAAACCATGCGGCAGCTGATTTCGGACACGGTGAGCGCCGCGCATCAGGCATTTAAGGCAGACAGGGACGAAGGATAATGAAGCATTTTTTTGTGATAGCCAATCAGGCAAAAGACCCGGAACACCGCTATACCGACCGGATAGCGTCGTATCTGCGCAAACGGGGCGCACAGGTCTCCTGTATGGTGAACGGTCAGGAGACGACGCCTGTCCGTGCACCCGAAGGAATCGAGTGTGTGATTGTTCTGGGCGGGGACGGCACGCTGTTAAAAGCGGCGGGCGACCTGATGGAGAGGGAAATTCCACTGCTTGGCGTGAATCTGGGGACGCTGGGGTATCTTGCAGAAGTGGAAATCGGAAATATCGAGCCGGCGCTCGATAAGCTGCTGCGGGGCGAATATACGAAAGAAGCGCGTATGATGTTGTCAGGCGGTGTGTTTCGTGAGGGGAAAAGCATAATTCATGAATTTGCGCTCAACGATATCGTCATTTCCCGCTGCGGTTCTTTGCAGATTCTGCATTTTCACATCTATGTCAACGGAAGATTTTTAAATGGGTACGGCGCGGACGGCATGATTGTGGCGACGCCGACCGGCTCGACCGGTTACAATATGTCAGCGGGCGGTCCTATTGTAGAACCGGGAGCAAGCCTTTTGCTGCTGACTCCGATTTGTCCTCATACATTGAACAACAGAAGCATTGTCCTTTCACCGGATGATGAGGTGGTCATCGAGATTCCGGAGGGGAGAGAAAATTGTGTGCAGAAGGTGGAAGCCAGCTTTGACGGAAGCCATAAGGTGGTTTTGCAGACCGGGGATAAAATAGTGATTAAAAAAGCGTTGAAGACAACGGAAATTCTGAAACTCAACACGGAGAGCTTTCTGGAAGTTTTGCATAAAAAAATGAGCGAATAGAAAGAAAGGCATGATTATCGGCATGAAAAAGAGCAGACATGAGAAAATCAGGGAACTGATTGGGCAATATGAGATTGAGACGCAGGAAGAACTGGCGGAGCGACTGAAAAAAGAAGGATATCAGGTCACACAGGCGACGGTTTCCAGAGATATCAGGGAGCTGAAGCTCTCCAAAGTTTCCGGCGGAGACGGCAGACAGAAATATGTTGTATATGAGCGCGGCGAGGAAAGCGGCGGGCTTGGAGATAAATACACCCGTGTGCTCAAGGAAGGTTATGCTTCTATGAATGTGGCGCAGAACCTGCTTGTCATGAAGACGGTGTCCGGCATGGCGATGGCGGTTGCCGCCGCGGTGGATGCGATGGAGATGCCTGAAATTGTTGGCTGTATTGCCGGAGACGATACGATTATGATAGCTATCCGGACGGCGGACGACACGATACCTGTTATGGACAGAATTAACGAAATGCTTCGATAAATATGGGGATTAAAAACAATGTTAGTGAGTCTGTATGTAAAAAATCTTGCATTGATAGATGAAACGGAAGTATATTTTGGAAACGGACTGAATATACTGACGGGAGAAACGGGAGCCGGAAAATCCATTATTATCGGTTCCGTGAATCTCGCGCTCGGCGCGAAAGCGGAGAAAGAAATGATTCGGACCGGCGCGGATTATGCGCTCGTAGAGCTTGTCTTTCAGGTGGAAAAGGAAAAACAGCTGGAAGAAATCCGAAAACTGGAGCTGCCTGTGGAAGAAGACGGGACAGTTATTCTGCAAAGAAGGATAATGCCGGGAAAATCCCTGTGTAAGGTCGGGGGAGAAACGGTCAGCATCAGACAGGTCAGGGCACTTGCCGAAATTCTGATTGACATTCATGGGCAGCATGAGCATCAGTCGTTGTTAAAGGCCGCAAGACAGCTGGAAATTCTGGACGAGTACGCGAAGGAAGAACTGGGCGTGCCGATGAAAAAATTAAAAGAATGTTATGAGAAGTACAGGGAGGCCGTAAAACAGCTTTCCGCCGAAGATGTGGATGAAGAGACGCGGAAAAGGGAAGCATCCCTTGCCGCATTCGAGGTACAGGAAATCGAGGAAGCGTCGCCGGAGGCCGGAGAAGATACGGAACTTGAGAAAACATACAGAAAGCTCGTCAACAGTCAGAAAATACAGGAAGCGGTGATGAGAGCACATCAGCTGAGCGGTTATGAAAACGGCGGTGCGGGAGATGTCATCGGCAGAGCCGTAAAGGAGATACGCGCCGCCGCCTCTTATGATGAAGCGCTTCAGAATTTTGAAGCCCAGCTATTGGACATAGACAGCCTGTTAAATGATTATAACAGGGCGGCTGCGGATTATCTGTCCGGTCTGGAATTTGACGGGGAGCTGTTCGCCAAAGTGGAAAAACGGCTGGATTTGCTGAATCATCTGAAAGCAAAATATGGGAATACGGTGGAAGATATTCTGGCTTATCAGGAGAAAATGCAGCAAAAACTGGAAAAATATCAGAATTATGACCTTTATCGGCAGGAGCTGGTCCGGAAAGAGGCGGCGTTAAAAGAAGAGCTGCTTACGCTGTGTGAAAAAGTTTCGAAAATCAGGAAGAAAAGCGCTGGAAATCTCGCGAAGTCCATGAAAAAGGCGCTGGAAGATTTGAACTTCATCGACGTGGCGTTTGAAATCCATGTGGATTCCGACGAAGATAAAATCGGGCCGGACGGGTATGACCAGACGGCATTCATGATATCCACCAATCCCGGAGAGGCGCTCCGGCCGCTTTCCCAGGTAGCCAGCGGCGGAGAATTGTCCAGAATCATGCTGGCGTTGAAGACGGTGCTCGCGGATAAAGACGAAATCGAAACGCTGATATTCGATGAAATCGATACGGGAATCAGCGGGAAAACGGCCTGGAAGGTTTCCGAGAAAATGGGCATACTCGGACAGAAACATCAGCTGATTTGCATTACGCATCTTCCGCAGATTGCGGCAATGGCGGATACGCATTTTCAAATAGAGAAAACCGTAACGAAGGAGCGTACCGTGACAACAATCCGCGGACTGGAAGAGGAGGAGAGCGTGGAAGAACTTGCCAGAATGCTTGGCGGCGCCAGCATTACGGAAAATGTTTTGAACAATGCGAGAGAAATGAAAGAATTGGCAAGAAATTCAAAACAATATTAAATTAAAATCGAAGATTTTTCATATACTAGAAAGGACATACTCTTGTATGTTCTTTTTTTGGTGTGCCCGGCGGCACACGTTGACAATAGCGGAGAAAGGAACATGATGATGACGGACTACGACTTAAAAAGAAAAAGATATAGAAGATTTTTATATATCATACTGGCGTGCGGCCTGATTGCGCTTTTGGCGACGACATACATCGATTACTGGAGGAAAGTGCCTTCAACGATTAAACTCCGTGCGGGCGCCGAACAGACGCTGGATTTTCATGTGCCCGTTTCCGGTGAAATCTATCAGGAGGAAGCGGTAGAAAGCATTTCCACCAGGATAGAAAGTCTCCCGGTTGACCTTTCCAGGGGCATTACTATCAAGGCCGGACAGATTGAGCGCTATAAGATGGATTTGAAACTTTTTGGATTCTTTCCTTATAAAAGCGTGGATGTTCAGGTCATCCAGGACAAGACGCTCATACCGTCAGGGATTCCAATCGGTATTTATGTGAAAACAAGCGGTGTTCTGGTTGTCGGTATCGGAGAATTTGAAAACGGGCAGGGGGAGACGATTTCCCCGGCAAAGTATATTCTCCAGACAGGGGACTATATTTTGGAGGTAAACGGGGAAAAAGTGGAAAACAAAAAGCAGTTTGTACAGATGATAGCGGATTCCGGCGGAGAAGAAATGATTATGACGCTGCGGCGCGGAGAAGAAATTACGGAAGTCCGGATAAAACCGGAAGGGAATCCCGGCGGTGACTGGAAACTCGGTATCTGGATAAGGGACAATGCCCAGGGAATAGGAACGCTGACCTATGTGGATGTGGATGATACTTTTGGCGCGCTTGGGCACGGAATTAACGATGTGGACACTTCCACACTGATGCAGCTGGATGAGGGCGCCCTGTATAAAACGGAAATCATCGGCATTACGCGCGGACAGGACGGCTCTCCGGGAGAACTGACAGGGTATATTGAATATGAAAATGAGAATGTCATAGGCGAAATTACGGAAAATACGGCGGAGGGGATTTTTGGCGTGTGTAAAGATGAAATTGTCAGACAGACTCCTTTTTCACCTCTTCCGATTGCTTTGAAACAGGAAGTTGTGACCGGCCCCGCGCAGATTATCTGTTCCGTAACGGGGGAACCAAAATATTATGACATCGAAATCGAAGAGCTTCACATGGAAGAGGGGAATGTCAACAGAGGACTGGTCATCAAAATCACGGATGAAGAACTGCTTTCTCTGACCGGCGGCATTATTCAGGGGATGAGCGGAAGCCCCATTATTCAGAATGGCAAACTGATTGGCGCCGTAACGCATGTGCTGGTACAGGATTCGGCCAGCGGGTATGGTATTTTCATCGAAAATATGCTGGTGCAGTAAGAAAGTTTATGAAATACACAAGTTTATGCAGTAAATAAAACCATGCGATGCCTAAATATTCCATAGACCTTTCGTATTGTTTATAATAAAGATAACGCAGGTTACGAGAAAGGTGTGGGGAATTTTATGGAACAATTAAATTTAACGGTAACAAGAGATAATGAGAAAGTTTATCAGATTCTGAACAATTTAATGAGCGGCGATAAAGAATTTCAAATTATGATAACCGTACCTTCCGGAAGACAGGAAGGAAGTCCTGAGAAAGCACGGGAAAACGTCAGGGAGATGGGTGTTCATGATTTGGAAAAGGATGTTACCAATATGATACATGAAATCGGCGTTCCGGCACATATCAAGGGATATCAGTATTTGAGGGAGGCGATTATGATGTCTGTGGAGGACGTGGAAATGCTCGGTTCCATTACCAAAGTCCTTTATCCGACTATCGCCGGAAAATATCAGACGACGTCAAGCCGTGTGGAACGCGCTATCCGCCATGCAATTGAAGTGGCGTGGTCCAGAGGAAAGATGGAAACGCTGGATTCTCTGTTTGGCTATACCATCAATACGGGTAAGGGGAAACCGACCAACTCGGAGTTCATTGCGCTGATTGCCGACAAAATCCGTCTGCAGTACCGGAGCTGAAATTTTTAAGGACAATTAATGGAAATTAATCCTTTTATTACCTGAGGAAATGCTGTATAATAACAGAAACGGCTCTGAAGCGGGCCAAAATCTGTAAAGCGGCTCCACTGGAGCAGGAAGGTTTATTGGAGGGTTATTTCATGAAAAAGATTTTGTTTGTTGCGTCGGAAGGTGTGCCATTTATTAAGACAGGCGGACTGGCGGATGTTGTCGGTTCCCTTCCCAAATGTATTGACAGGAAATATTTTGATGTGAGGGTAATTCTTCCCAAATATACCTGTATGTCACAGAAGATGAAAGATTTGTTACAGTACAAAACGCATTTTTACATGGATTTCCACTGGAAAAACGAGTATGTGGGCATTCTGGAAGCGGAAGTGGACGGCGTAAAATATTATTTTATCGATAACGAGTCCTTTTTCAACGGATTCAAGCCTTACAGCGATAATGCGCTGTTTGAAATTGAGAAGTATGCCTTTTTCTGCAAGGCGGCGCTGTCCATCCTGCCTGTCATTGATTTCAAACCGGATTTGATTCACTGTCATGACTGGCAGACGGGTCTGATTCCGGTTTATCTGAAAGAGCGGTTCCAGGGCGGCGAGTTCTATCGCGGCATCAAGACCGTTATGACGATTCATAACCTGAAATTCCAGGGAAAATGGAGCGTGAAAGAGGTGCGGGAAATTACCGGGCTGCCGGAATATTTCTTTACGGCGGATAAGCTGGAAGCCTATAAGGACGCGAACCTGTTAAAAGGCGGGCTCGTTTATGCGGATGCGATTACGACGGTAAGCGACACTTATGCCGAAGAAATTAAGACGGCATTTTACGGCGAAGGTCTTAACGGTCTGCTCTGTGCGAGAACCAACGATTTGCGCGGTATTGTAAACGGCATCGACTATGACGACTTCAATCCGGAAACGGATAAGAATATTGAAAATCCATATAATGCGATGAATTTCCGCAAAGAAAAGGTAAAAAATAAGCGCGCGCTTCAGGCGGAGCTGGGACTGAACCAGGATGACAAAACGATGATGATTGGCATCGTGTCCAGACTGACCGGACAGAAGGGCTTTGACCTGATTTCGTATGTTATGGATGAGCTTTGTCAGGATAATGTACAGATTGTAGTGCTCGGGACCGGAGAAGAGCAGTACGAAAATATGTTCCGTCATTTTGACTGGAAATACCACGGAAAAGTTTCCGCCAATATTTATTATTCGGACGCGCTTTCCCACAAAATCTATGCGGCCAGCGATGCGTTCCTGATGCCGTCGCTGTTTGAACCCTGCGGCTTAAGCCAGCTGATGTCGCTGCGTTACGGTACGGTTCCGATTGTCCGGGAAACGGGTGGTCTGAAAGACACGGTAGAGCCATATAATGAATATGAAAGTACCGGAACCGGATTCAGCTTTGTTAATTACAATGCGCATGAAATGTTAGACACGATTCGTTATGCGGAGCGCATTTATTATGATAAGAAAAGAGAATGGAACAAGATTGTTGACCGCGCTATGGCTGCGGATTTCTCATGGCATGTATCTGCTAAGAAGTATCAGGAAATGTATGACTGGCTGATTGGTTAGACGGCAAAAGGATGGATGGAAACGAAATATGGCACAACAAAAGAAAAAGGATAGTTTTGTGCTTCAGGCCGGCATTCTTGCGGCAGCCGGCATTATCGTTAAAATCATTGGCCTGATATACAGAAGCCCGCTGACCAGCATCATCGGTCTGGAAGGAAACGGATATTATAGCAGCGCCATCAATATTTATACCATTATTTTATTGGTTTCTTCGTATAGTATACCCTCTGCCATTTCTAAAGTCATCGCACAGCGGCTGGCTTATAAGGAATATCGAAATGCCCAGAGGGTATTTCAGTGTGCGCTCATTTATGTTCTTGTGGTAGGGGGCATAGCTTCGCTCATTACTTTTTTCGCAGCGCCTCTTCTGGTGTCCGACATGCCCAATTCCATTCCGGTGCTGCGGGTTTTTGCGCCGACGATTTTCTTTTCGGGACTGCTCGGCGTGTTCCGGGGATATTTTCAGGCCCACGGCTCGATGGTCCATACGTCCCTTTCTCAGATTCTGGAGCAGATTTTAAATGCGGTTATCAGTATTCTGGCTGCGTACCTGCTGATTGGAATGGTTAAAAACGAGAACGAGACGACCCAGGCGGTATACGGCGCTTCTGGCAGCGCGCTGGGGACGGGGGCCGGCGTCCTGATTGCGCTTCTGTTTATGGCCGGCATGTATTATCTGAACGGCGATGTAATCCGAAAACGGGTAAAAAGGGATAACACAGCCCATCAGGAAAGCTATCAGGAAATATTTAAAGTCATTATCACGACCGTAACTCCTTTTATTCTGAGCACTTTTATCTATAACTGTTCTACCGTCGTCAATATGAAAATTTACAATCATATCATGATAGACATCAAAGGCATGGAAGAAGCGGCGGCAGCGATTCAGTACGGCATTTTTGCGACACAGGCAATTTCGATTGTCAATATTCCGATAGCGCTTGCTTCGGCCATGTCTTCGGCTTCTCTGCCGGGCGTTTCGGCTACGTTTGCGACCCATCGGGAGAAAGAAACGAGGCATAAGGTCAGCCAGGCGACCCGGATGACGATGCTTCTCGCGATTCCGTCCGCAGTCGGCCTTGCGGTACTGGCAAAGCCGGTAGTGCAGTTTATCTATCCGCAGAAGGAAGCGCTTGACACCGCATCCAGTCTGCTGCGTGTGCTGGCGGTGACTGTGGTGCTGTATGGGCTTTCCACGCTGACCAACGCGGTATTGCAGGGCATCGGCAAAGTCAATATTCCGGTCATCCATGCGGTCATCGCGCTGGTGGTGCAGATTGGACTCCTGGCAGGACTTCTGCTTTACACGGACTGGGGACTTTATGCGCTTGCGGCTGCGAATATCGCCTATTCCCTCATTATGTGCGTTCTGAACCATGCCGCAGTCAAAAAGTATCTGGGTTATCGTGAGGATATTGTGAAGACGTATCTTCTGCCAGGCCTTGCTTCCGTCTGGATGGGAGCGGCGGCTTATGGCGTTTATACAGGCGTCTATTATCTCATCGGGCTGAACCGGATTGCCGTTGTGATAGCGCTCGGTGTGGCCGTATTCCTCTATTTTGTACTGATTATACGGATGGGAGCGGTAGGCGCGGCGGAACTGAAGGCATTCCCGAAGGGGGCAATGCTGGTGCACATCGCAAAAAAAATGCACTTATTAAAATAAACTCATGAAACAGGGGGTATAATTCCTTTCTGAATACAAATACTAATCCTGCATAAACAAAAAATCAGGAGGGAACCCCAATGGCAAATTTATCAGAACTTGAATTACAAAATCTTCGTCATCTCATGGGCGGTTACGACGTAACGCACTGCAAAATGAAAGAATATGCTGAGTGTGCAAGCGATACACAGGTGAAGCAGTTCTTTGAAAAAGGTGCGAAATCCGCAATGCAGAACAAGCAGCAGCTGATGGAATTTTTGCGTTAATGAGAAAGGAGATATGACATGCAGATGCAGGAAAAAACAATGGTAGCGGACACTTTGACAGGAATCAACGGGGAACTGGTGAGGTTTGGCGAAATGATTCCGCAGACGGAAAACAAGGAATTAAAACAGACGCTGAAACAGTTTCGGAATGCCTGTGAACAGTCACAGGAAGAGCTGTACCAGATTGCAAGGGAAAAATCCTATTATGTTCCGGCTGCAAAAGCCACACAGGCGGAAATCGACCATGTGAAATCGCTGTTTACCGAAAAAACTATCTAAAAAAGAATAAAAAAACCCGGAATACGGCGCCGATAAAAAATATCGGACTGCGGTGTTCCGGGTTTTTTGATACGCTGTGGTCAGCCCGGGAGCTTTTAAAGAAAACACATGCTATTTTACCTGCTCCAGACCGGAAATATCGGAATCGATGGACATGGAAAAGTTCGTATAATAAATAACAAACCCCGGTTTGGCGCCGTTTGGCTTTTTGACGTTTTTCTTCTGAAGATAGTCGATTTCCACTTTTTCCTGTTCCCGGCCTTTGGAATACCAGGCGGCCAGTCTGGCGGCCTCTTCAAACGTGCGGTCAGGCAGCTCTTTGCCCTCGGTTCTGACAATGACATGGGAGCCGGGCATTCCTTTGGCGTGGAACCACCAGTCACTGCCGGAAGCGAATTTGAAAGTCAGTTCATCGTTCTGATAATTGTTTTTGCCCACATACATATGGAACCCGTCGGAACTGATGTAGTGGAAGGGGCGGCTCGTGACTTTGACCTTTTTATTTCCGCCTTTTCTGCGGATATAGCCGCTTTCAATTAATTCTTCCTTGATTTGCACCAGGTCTTCTTCCTGTAAAGCGATATCCAGGGCCGCGGCAATGGATTCCAGATGCTCGATTTCGGATTTGACTTCTACGGTCAATTCTGAAAGCGCCTCAAAGGTTCTTTTCAGCTTTCCGTATTTGTCAAAATATTTCTTGGCATTTTCGGAAGGGGTAAGCGTATCGTCCAACGGAATCGTTATCATTTCGTCCGTATAATAATTCAGCGCTTCCAGCGATTTTGCGCCGGGCTCTGCGCCATATCCGTAAGTATTCAGCAGCTCGCCGTAAATCCTGTATTTTTCCCGCTTTTCGGTGTCCTTTATCTGTCTGCGCTGTAAATCATATTTTTTGATGTTCCGTTCCAGTGCAGTCTGAACGATTCTGCGCAAATCCGCCGATTTCTGCCGGATTCTTGTCAGGGTATTTTTTTCTTCATAATAATGCTCCAGCACTTCGCTGATGGAGTCGAAAAAGACGGTTTCCCTGTCCTGATAAATGGTCAGGGGCAGTGCGGCAAATTCCACGGGGGATTTTTTCTCATAAATGATATTTGGCCGAAAATCGCCCGCGGCAATTTGTTTCAGCACCGCGAGAAATGTATCGTAAAGCCACGCCAGCGCTTCCGGCGTCTGGGAAGCAGCCGGAATGTCGCCGTCCAGCCCGGCGCGGAAACAGAGCTCCTGTGCCATGACGGGCGAAAATCCTGTATAGGCGCAGTAAAGCGCTTTGTAAAGGGGCATCGGCATGGAGCGGAGTTTCTCCGTGAAGTCCTGAGCTGTCCGGCCACCGTCCAGAAAAGCAAATGGGTCCTGTTTGTCCTGGGTCTGTGGAATGAAGTATTCCCGGCCAGGCAGAACTTCCCGCACGGAGCTGACAAGGCCGGAAATATGCTTGATGCTGTCGATAATCATATTTTCGCTGCAGAAAATAATATTGCTGTGCTTGCCCATAATTTCAATAACAAGCGTTTTTTGACAGATATCGCCCATTTCGTTCAGGTGCTCAAGGCGGATGCGAATGATGCGCTCCAGACCGGGCTGTGTGATATCAAGGATTCTTGCATTTTGTAAATGTTTGCGCAAAAGCATACAGAAACCGGGAGCGGTCATGGGGCTCTGTTTATTTTTGTCCGTCAGATAAACGAGCGGCAGAGAGGCGTCCGCAGACAATAACAGCCGATATTGTCCGCCGTTATTTTTGATGGTGAGGAGCAGCTCATCGGACTCCGGCTGCGCGATTTTATAAATTCTGCCACCTGTTAAATGCTGATTTAATTCCTTTGTAATGCTCGCAATTGCGATGCCGTCGAATGCCATAGGGGTCGTCCTTTCTTAATTATAAGACGTTCAGTATCAGTACATCCTCCGCCCGGACAGAGCATCGTTCTCTGGCGGAGGCCCTGTAAAGGATGCCGGTCATTAGCGAAAAGGCAGCTTTGCTGCATTTGAGCTTAGGACCGCTGCTTCTTTTAGCGGAGCGAAAGCGTGCCTCCAAAGAGAACGATGCTCTGTCCGGGCGAAGGATGTACTGATATAACGCCCAAATTGTAACATATTCGAAGCGGGTTTTCAATGTGGATTTGCTTGACTGGGACTGGGGATTATCTTATAATATTATAGATTACCTGTTTTTTATATATAAACCCGAATACAGCGGATTTCCGGCAGGAAGGGGAAGCCGGAGGAAGAGAAAGGAATGGTTATTCCGATGATTAAGAGCATGACCGGCTTTGGCAGAAGCGAGGTTGCCGAAGGTGAACGTAAAATTACGGTGGAGATGAAATCAGTCAACCACAGATATCTGGATGTGAATATCAAGATGCCGAAGAAACTGAGTTTTTTTGAAGCGGCGATTCGGAATGAGTTAAAAAATTACATCCAGAGAGGTAAGGTGGATATTTTTATTACCTATGAGGACTATACGGAGTCCAATCTTTGTGTGAAATACAATAAGGAACTGGCGGCCGAATATATGAAATATCTGGGGCAGATGGCGGAAGATTTTGAGCTGGACAATGACGTCAGAGTATCTGCGCTTTCCCGGTACCCGGAAGTGCTGAGCATGGAAGAGCAGACCATTGATGAGGAAGAACTCTGGCAGATGCTGGAGAAAGCCGTTTCCCAGGCGGCGGAAGGCTTTGTGGCGACCAGAATCAAAGAGGGAGAAAATCTCAGAGAAGACCTGATTGGAAAGCTGGAAGGCATGCTTGTCCATGTGGATTATATTACGGAGCGCTCCCCGGAAATCATCGTGCAGTACCGGAAGAAACTGGAAGATAAGGTCAAAGAACTTCTGGGAGATGCGCAGATAGACGAGAACAGGCTTTTGATGGAAGTGACGATTTTCGCGGATAAAGTATGCGTGGATGAAGAACTGGTGCGCTTAAAAAGCCACATCGAGACGACGAAGGAAAGTCTGATACAGGGCGGAAGTATCGGCAGAAAACTGGATTTTATCGCACAGGAGATGAACCGGGAGGCCAATACGATTCTGTCTAAGACAAATGATTTGGAAATATCCAACCGGGCGATAGAACTGAAAACGGAAATCGAAAAAGTCCGCGAGCAGATTCAGAATATTGAGTGACAAAGGCGGGAACGGACATTGGGAAGATTAATTCATATCGGATTTGGCAATGTTGTGAATACGGGCAAAATTATTGCGATTGTCAGCCCGGACTCCGCGCCGGTTAAACGCCTTGTGCAGAGGGCGAAAGAAAACGGTATGGCAATCGATGCCACACAGGGCAGAAAAACGAAGGCGGTTCTTATCATGGAGAACAGTCAGGTAGTGCTCTCGGCGCTGCTTCCGGAAACGATTTCGGGCAGAGCACAGGCCGAAAACATGGTGCAGACAGAAGATGGGGGTACAAATGAATCATAAGGGTATTTTGATTGTTGTTTCCGGGTTTTCCGGAGCGGGAAAAGGTACTTTGATGAAAAGGCTGGTACAGGAATATGATAACTACGCTCTGTCCATTTCCGCAACGACAAGGGCGCCCAGGGCCGGAGAAGAGGACGGGAGAGAATATTTTTTTATCTCAAAAGATGCGTTTGAACAGAAAATTGCGGAAAACGGCCTGGTGGAATATGCGGCTTACTGCGGAAACTATTACGGCACGCCGCGGGATTATGTGGAAGAACAGCTGGAAGCGGGAAAAGATGTGATTCTGGAAATAGAGATTCAGGGCGCGCTGAAAATAAGGAAGCAGTTTCCCACGGCATTGCTGTTGTTCGTAATGCCTCCCGATATACAGGAACTGAAACACCGGCTGACAGGGCGGGGGACGGAAACGCCGGAGGTTATCGACAGGCGGCTGGCTCGTGCGGCGGAAGAAGCGGAAGGAATAGAAAAATACGATTATATTGTAGTCAACGATGATTTGGAGACTTGTGTGGAACAGCTCCATGAAATCATTGTGGCTGCTCATAATACACCATTCAGAAATGAGGAGTTTATTGAAAAAATCAGGAAAGAACTGAAGGTTCTTGCGAAAGGAGAAAAGTAATGTTACATCCATCCTACACAGATTTGATGAAGGTCGTAAACAGTGAAATTGAGGAGGGCGAAGAGCCGGTAGTCAGCAGCCGTTATTCCATCGTTATGGCGACGTCGAAAAGGGCGAGACAGATTATTGCCGGAGATGAGGCGTTTGTGGAGAACTATCAGGGCAGAAAGCCCTTGTCCGTTGCGGTGGAAGAGCTGAACCAGGGGAAAATCAAGATTTTAAATGAGGAAGAATAGAAGCCGTGGCCACAAGAGATAAAATTTTGTTCATTTCGCTCGGCTGCGATAAGAATCTGGTGGATTCCGAAAGAATGCTCGGCTTTTTATCCGATAAGGGATACGGTTTTACCGATGACGAGACGGAGGCGGATATTGTCGTAGTCAATACCTGTTGTTTTATTAACGACGCGAAACAGGAAAGCATCGACACGATTCTGGAGATGGCGCAGCTTAGGCAGAGCGGGGCCGTCAAAGCGCTCCTTGTGACCGGATGCCTTGCACAGCGTTACAGGGAAGAGATACAGAAGGAAATTCCCGAAGTCGATATCATTGTCGGCGTATCGGCAATCGAAGAGATTACGCGGGCGCTGGATGGTTTTTTTGCCGGGAAAAGAGAAAATTATTATGGAGAACCGGACAGAAAACCGCTGGCGGAAGGGCGCCGGATTCTTACGACGGGCGGCCATTATGCCTATCTGAAAATCGCGGAAGGCTGTGACAAGCGCTGTACCTACTGCATTATCCCCAAAGTGCGCGGCAGTTACAGAAGCATTCCGATGGAAAGTCTGATAAAAGAGGCGGAAGCGCTGGCGGCGGAAGGCGTGAAAGAATTAATTATCGTGGCGCAGGAGACGACCGTATACGGAATGGACTTATATGGGAAAAAGGTGCTGCCCGATTTGCTCAGGAAGCTGTGCCGCATCGAAGGCATCCGCTGGATACGTCTTCTGTACTGTTATCCCGAAGAAATCGACGATGAACTGATAACGGTCATGAAAGAAGAACCGAAAATATGTCATTATCTGGATTTGCCCATACAGCATGGATGCGATACAATATTGAAAAGGATGGGGCGCCGGACGACGAAGGCCGAGCTGATGGGGGTCGTAGGGAAGCTCCGGAGAGAGATACCGGATATCTGCCTCAGAACAACGCTGATTAGCGGATTCCCGGGAGAAACGGAAGAAGAGCACGAAGAACTGCTTGCCTTTGTGGAGGAAATGGCATTTGACCGTCTGGGCGTTTTTTCCTATTCACAGGAAGAAGACACGCCGGCAGCGCTGATGCCAAATCAGATACCGGAAGAGATAAAGGAAGAAAGGCGCGGGCAGCTGATGGAGCTGCAGCAGGAAGTTGCTTTTGACGCCGCGCTTTCCATGAGAGGAAAACTCGTGGATGCTGTAATAGAAGGAAAAGTCGCAGAGGAAGACGCTTATGTGGCGCGGACCTACAAGGATGCGCCGAATGTGGACGGTTTTCTTTTTATCAGTACGGGGAGAGAACTGATGACGGGCGATTTTGTAAAATGCCGGATTACCGGCGCATATGAATATGATTTGATTGGAGAATTGGAAGATGAATTTACCCAATAAACTGACGATGTTCCGCGTTATTCTGATTCCTTTTTTTGTCGTGTTTATGCTGGCTGACATAACAACTGCCGACAAATGGATAGCGCTTACAATTTTTATTGTCGCGAGCCTGACGGATTTGCTGGACGGTAAGATTGCGCGAAAATACAATCTGGTTACGAATTTCGGAAAATTTATGGACCCGCTGGCGGATAAGCTGTTGGTCTGCTCCGCGCTCATCTGTCTGGTGGAAATGGCGAAACTTCCCGCATGGATGGTAATTATCATCATTGCGAGGGAATTTATTATCAGCGGATTCCGTCTGATTGCTTCCGATAACGGCGTCGTCATTGCGGCAAGCTACTGGGGCAAGTTCAAAACGACATTTCAGATGGTGATGATTTGTCTGCTGATAGCGGATATTGCGGCAATTCAAATAATAACAAATGTTATTACATGGGCTGCCCTGATACTGACGGTCGTTTCCCTGATTGATTATCTTGTGAAAAATAAAGAAATTATGAAAGAAACCAAATAACGAAGCAGCGGCGTGTATAAAGAGAAGGGCATGGTTATATCATGACAGTAGAAATTATTTCGGTAGGGACTGAAATCTTACTTGGCAATATCGTCAATACCAATGCGGCGTATCTGGCCGAAAAATGTGCCGGAATCGGATTGTCCTGTTATTATCAGGAAGTGGTGGGCGATAATGAGGAACGCCTGACGGGTATTCTACAGACGGCGCTTAACAGAGCAGACGTAGTGCTTTTGTCGGGAGGGCTCGGACCGACACAGGACGATTTGACAAAGGAAACCGCGGCGAAGGTTCTTGGAAAAGAGCTGTATCTTCACGAGCCGAGCAAAGCGGCGATTGCGGCCTTTTTCCAGCAAAGAGGAATAGAAATTACGGAAAATAACTGGAAACAGGCGATGGTGCCGGAAGGCTGCATTGTGGTGGACAATCCGAACGGAACGGCGCCGGGAATCATTATGGAGGAAAACGGCAGACATGTCATTTTAATGCCGGGCCCTCCGGGAGAACTGATTCCGATGTTTGAAAACGCAATCATTCCTTATCTGAACTCGCTCCAGCCAGGCATTATTTATTCGCAGACCGTGAAAGTCTGCGGTATCGGCGAAAGCAAAGCCGAATCCATGGTGGAAGACCTAATCAGAGAGCAGAGCAACCCGACGATTGCGACTTATGCGAAGACCGGAGAGGTGCATTTGCGCGTGACGGCGCGGGCGGAGGATGAAAAAGAGGCAAAAAAGCTGGTAAAGCCTTATGTAAAAGAACTGAAAGGACGTTTTGGCAATCATATATATACGACACAGGAGGATGTGACGCTGGAAAAAGCGGTGGTTGACCTGCTTTTAGCAAATCACTTAACAGTCAGCACGGTAGAATCCTGTACCGGGGGCATGCTGGCGGCGCGGCTGATTAACGTGCCGGGCGTGTCGGAGGTATTCAAAGCCGGATACATAACATATTCCAATAAGTCCAAACGTAAACTTTTGGGCATTAAAAAGTCAATACTCGAAAAGCATGGAGCGGTCAGCCCCGAAATTGCGAAAGAGATGGCGAAAGGGGCGGCGATTTTTGGCAAGGCGGATGTGACGGTCGGTATCACCGGTGTTGCGGGGCCGGACGGCGGCTCGGAAGAAAAGCCGGTAGGACTTGTTTATATCGCATGCAGTGTGTGCGGACGAATCAGTGTAAAGGAATGTCATTTCAGCGGAAACCGGATGAAAATCCGGGAAAGCAGCGTTTCTGCGGCGCTGTCATTAATGCGGGAGTCCATCCTTACATATTTCAGTGAAGTGACTTTTGGAAAGAAATCTTAAATACATATGAGAGGAAGCGGGGAAAGGAGCGGAATATAAGATGAGCGAACAGGAACAACAGGGCGACGGCGGCCTTTACACAACGCCGGATGTATACCAGTCACAGAGCAGTCAGGATATTTATCAGACGCCCGATACGGCCGGTGGAAACACGGGGGGTATTTTTTCCGGCGGACAGCAGATGGAGAATGCTTCCGAAACGGTTCAGGATACCCGGGACGATGGCAGCTCTTACGGAAACGATGTTTTGGAGAATGGGCAGAATCCGGGCAATGAGCAGAATGCGGATGGTCCGTATGATGTAGTGCAGTACGAAGAGAAGCCTGTCGTCAGCCAGAACGGAAACGGGTCCTATGAGAACGGCGCTTATGGAAATGCACCTTATGAAAATGCTTCTTACGGAAGTGGTACATATGGAAGCGATGTATACGGAAACGGCCAGTATGGAAACGGGCCTTATGGAAATGCTTCCTACGGAAACGCACCCTGCGGTCAGGGGCCTTATGAAAACAATCCATATGGAAATGCTTCCTACGGAAACGCGCCTTACGGCAAAAATCCTTATGAAAACGGCCAGTTCGGAAACGATTCCTATGGAAATACTTCCTATGGAAATACTTCCTATGGAAATACTTCCTATGGAAATACTTCCTACGGAAATGTTTCCTCCGGAAACGCGCCGAACGGAACGCCCTATGGGAATGCGCCTTACGGGAACGGTCAGTTCGGAGGTCCTTATGGTCCTGGCGGCGGAAACGGCCAGTACAGCCCTTATGCGGCGCCCCACGGAAAGAAGCATACGGGTCTGATTATCGGCATTATCGTTACGGTTGCAGTTCTTTTCCTGATTGCGCTTTTTGCGCTGTTCTACCACGCATTTGAAGCGGTATCCGAAAACAAAATGTCTAACAGGCTGGCTGTTTATACGCAGGAACAGGATAATGATTCCGACAATGACGGGCCGGATGATTACGATTACGATGACTACCATCACGACGACGATTATCATGATGATGATTATCATAGTGATTACGACGATGACGAATATTATACGCTGCATGATGATATTAAAAAACTTTCCTATTCTATTGACTGGGAATACTTTGAATATGATACGGACAACGAGAATGTATCTATCATCGTAGACTACCCGGAAATTTCGGGAAGTCATGTACCCAATCTGGATAAGCTCAATCGTTTTATCGAAGATGAGATATCTGTTTTTACGGATTATTATGAAGAGGAATATTCCAAATATATGGATGATGAAGGAAGCTATTTTAACGCCTATGCTTCCGGCTACGTTACCTATATGAGTGAAGATGTTCTGAGCGTCGTTTTTTCGGAGACCGTCTATACTAATTATTATAACTCGGCATATCTGTACAGCATTAATATTGATATGCGGGACGGCGTTATCATGGAAAATACGGATATTATTTCCGTAGACGATGATTTTTCCATCGATTTCAGATATCGGAGCGATGAACAGAACGGAACGATTGACGGAGTGGACCGGATGAGCGACCAGGAAATTACGGACCTGCTGACTTCTGACAGCAGCCTGATTATTTTCTATACGCCCCAGGGCATGGAAATCGGTTTTAATTACGATGAAGGCTGGGTAACGGTCACATATCATGATTACAGGGATTATTTGAAAATTTTCTAAAAAGTCTGACAGGGCGTTCTTGAAAGTATTTATACAAAACTGGGAGAGAACGCTCTGTTAAAACGAAAGCTGCGGCCGACGTTATACAGGACTGATTCTGCTTTGCATATCCGGCATCTCGCCAACAATTCAAAGCAAAAAAACAAAATAAGGAAGGCAGGTGGGATAAAGGGTGTTTTATTGGACTTTAAAAATGTTATAATGCAAAAAACGAAAGTAGCCGTTGACAAAAGAGAACATTTGTTTTATTCTAAGTAAAGAACAGATGTTCTGTGAAGAGAAAGAAAGGAGCATTGTTACAGATATGGAACGAGAAGAGAAACTGAAAGCATTGGATGCTGCCATCGGGCAGATAGAGAGACAGTTCGGAAAGGGTGCGGTCATGAAACTTGGCGACCCGTCGGTACAGATGAATGTGGAAACAATTCCGACAGGTTCCCTGAGCCTTGATATTGCACTGGGACTGGGCGGAATCCCGAAAGGAAGAATTGTGGAGATATACGGACCGGAATCCAGCGGTAAGACGACGGTTACCCTCCATATGGTAGCGGAGGTTCAGAAGAGAGGCGGAATTGCCGGTTTTATCGATGCGGAGCATGCGCTGGACCCGGTTTATGCAAGAAACATCGGCGTTGATGTGGACAATTTATATATTTCACAGCCGGATAACGGAGAGCAGGCGCTGGAGATTACGGAAACGATGGTGCGTTCCGGCGCGATAGACATTGTCATCGTGGATTCCGTCGCGGCGCTCGTCCCGAAAGCCGAAATTGACGGAGATATGGGAGATTCGCATGTAGGTTTACAGGCTCGTCTGATGTCTCAGGCGCTTCGGAAGCTGACCGGCGTTATCAGCAAATCGAACTGTACGGTCGTATTTATCAATCAGCTTCGTGAAAAGGTCGGCGTGATGTTCGGTAATCCGGAGACGACGACGGGCGGCCGTGCGTTGAAGTTTTACTCCTCCGTCAGACTCGATGTTAGAAGAATAGAGGCGCTGAAGCAGGGCGGAGAAGTGATTGGCAACAGAACAAGAGTCAAAGTTGTCAAGAACAAAATTGCGCCGCCGTTCAAGGAAGCGGAATTTGATATTATGTTCGGCGAAGGAATTTCCAGCGTCGGCGATATTCTGGACCTGGGGGCCGAAAACGGAATCATCAACAAGAGCGGTGCATGGTATGCGTATAACGGAAATAAAATCGGCCAGGGAAGAGAGAATGCCAAACAGTATCTGAAAGATAACCCGGAAATCTGCAGTGAGGTGGAAAAAAAGGTCAGGGAACTGTTTAATCTGGAAACGCCGGAGAACGAAGAAAAAGCGGAGAAAGAAAAATCCGCCGTAGAAAAGGCCGGAAAAGGCGCAAAAGAAAAGGGCACTAAAGAGAAGGCCGGCGGGGCGGATTCGGAGTAGATGCACAGAAGAAAAGCCGCCGGAGCAGATGCAGAGTGGATGCGGCGCAGGGATGGAGCAGAAGGACGGTTTTGTAACGTATGACGGTAACAGAAATTACTGCAGTCAATCGGTCAAGATACAGAATTACGCTGGATGAAGAACTTACCTTTGTCTTATACGGAGGGGAGCTGCGGCGTTTTCAGATAAAACAGGACGGCGAACTTTCGGAAGACGCTTACGGTCAGATTTTCCGGGAAATCCTGCCCAAAAGGGCGAGACTGCGCTGTATGAATCTGCTGAAAGCAAGGGATTATACGAGAAAACAGCTGGCGGATAAATTGAAACAGGGAGAGTACCCCGATGCGATAATCGGGGATGCGCTCGCCTATGTAGAGTCATACGGTTACATCGACGATGGAAAGTATGCCAGAAATTTCATTGAATGTCATATTGGGACGAGAAGCAGAAGGCGGATTGAGAACGATTTACAGCAAAAAGGAATTAAAAGAGAGCTGATTGCGCTGGCGTTCGATGAGCTTCTGGAAGATGGAATGGAAATAGACGAGACGGCCCAGATACAAAAATTTCTTCTGAAAAAAAATTTTCATACAAAGACGGCTACCGATGCGGAAAGGCGGAAAATGTACGGTTTTCTTTATAGAAAGGGATTTCGTACGGACGCAATCAACAGAGCACTTTCACTTGACATAACATAATTTTCGAGGTAAAATTGATATGTTGTAATTTGCTAAATTAGAATGTTTTACCTCAAACCATTCTATTATAGATATGTACAATGAAAACCAAATAAGGAGGTGCTCCTGTAAATGCCTATCGGGATAGCGATTGTGGTATCAATACTCCTCACGCTGCTTGTATCGGTTCCGGTTACGGCAGTTGTAGCGACCAATTACCGAAAGAAGGTTGTGGAAGCGAAACTGGGAAACGCGGACGAGAAAGCACGGGAAATTATTGATGAAGCTCTCAAAACGGCTGAAACGAAGAAGCGGGAAGCGTTGCTTGAAGCAAAAGAAGAAACCATTCATGCCAAGAATGAGTTGGACAAGGAAATCAAGGAACGTCGTGCCGAAGCGCAGAGATATGAGCGCAGAGTTCAGCAGAAAGAAGAGAACATCGATAAGAAAGCGGATGCTATTGAGAAAAAGGAAGCAAGTCTGGCGTCAAGAGAAGAATCCCTGGCCAGACAGCGCGAAGAGATTGCGAAGCTGAACGAGCAAAGATTACAGGAACTGGAACGAATCTCCGGACTGACCTCCGAACAGGCAAAAGATTATTTATTGAAAATTGTTGAAGATGAAGTGAAACATGAAGCCGCTGTGATGATTAAGGAAGTAGAAAGCAGGGCAAAGGAAGAAGCAGATAAGAAAGCGAAGGAATATGTTGTTACGGCCATTCAGAAATGTGCTGCAGACCATGTTTCTGAGACGACCATATCTGTTGTACAGCTTCCGAATGACGAAATGAAGGGAAGAATCATCGGAAGAGAGGGAAGGAATATCAGAACTCTCGAGACGATGACGGGCGTTGATTTAATTATTGATGATACGCCGGAAGCGGTTATCTTATCAGGATTCGACCCGATTCGCCGTGAAGTCGCAAGAATTGCGCTTGAGAAGTTAATTGTCGATGGACGTATCCATCCGGCAAGAATCGAAGAAATGGTTGAGAAAGCGCAGAAAGAAGTAGAAGTAATGATGAAAGAAGAAGGTGAAGCCGCTACACTGGAAGTAGGTGTGCATGGTATTCATCCGGAGCTTGTCAGATTACTCGGTAAGATGAAATTCAGAACCAGTTATGGTCAGAACGCGTTGAAGCATTCGATTGAAGTAGCTCAGTTGTCCGGTCTGCTCGCGGCGGAGATGGGTCTGGATGTCAGAGTTGCGAAACGTGCCGGTCTTCTGCACGATATCGGTAAAGCTGTTGACCATGAAATGGAAGGTTCTCATATTCAGTTAGGTGTGGAGCTTTGTAGAAAATACAAAGAGTCGCCTACCGTTATTAATGCAGTAGAGTCTCATCATGGCGATGTTGAACCCCAGACTCTGATTGCATGTCTGGTACAGGCAGCGGATACAATATCCGCAGCAAGGCCGGGTGCAAGAAGGGAGACGTTAGAAACATATACAAGCAGGTTAAAACAGTTAGAAGACATTACAAACAATTTCAAAGGTGTTGATAAATCTTTTGCTATTCAGGCAGGTAGAGAGATTCGTGTTATGGTAGTTCCCGAACAGATTACGGATGCTGACATGGTATTGCTCGCAAGAGACATTTCCAAACAGATTGAGGCTGAATTGGAATATCCGGGTCAGATTAAAGTCAATGTAATTCGTGAAAGCCGCGTTATCGACTACGCTAAATAGTGTATAAAACTCTGTGGAGTCATCCACAGAGTTTTTTTCGTAACAGCTCAGCCTCCGCCCTGCCAGAGCATCGTTCTCTGACGGAGACCCTGTAAAGGCCGCCGGTATTTAGCGAAAAGGCGGCTTTGCTGCATTTGAGCTTAGTACCGCTGCCGCCTTTAGTGGAGCGAAAGCGTGTCTCCAAAGAGAACGATGCTCTGGCAAGGCGGAGGCTGAACTGTTATTTTTTCTGTAAATTTTCAATTTTTCCCCTTGTTTTTGCAAATACTTTGTAGTAGAATAATTGCCAGTGTATGATTGTATACAATTATCCAGTCGTACAAGATGCCGACTGCAAAAGCAATGGGCGAAAACTTTCGCAAGATGAGAAAGGAGCATGGTTATCATGGCGAAGCCTTATAAGGAAATGAACAGGGAAGAACTTCTTTCCTTAAAAAAAGAACTTGAAGGAAAATTTGAAGAGGCAAAGGGTAAAGGGCTGAAACTGGATATGTCCAGAGGCAAGCAGTCTACTGCACAGCTTGATATGACAATGAGTATTATGAACGTGTTCGATTCCGATTCCGTTCTGAAGACGGAAGATGGCATTGACTGTAGAAATTACGGACTGATGGACGGTATTCCGGAGGTAAAAAAACTTCTGGGAGATATGATGGGGGTACCGGCACAGAATGTAATCGTATATGGTAATTCCAGCCTGAGCGTTATGTATGATGCGGTTTCTCATTCCGTAACCCACGGCGTTATGGGAAGTACGCCCTGGTGTAAGCTGGATAAAGTGAAATTCTTATGTCCGGTGCCGGGATATGACAGACATTTTAAGATTACGGAATACTTCGGAATTGAAATGATTAATATTCCGATGACGGCGGACGGACCGGATATGGACCTGGTGGAGAAGTACGTCAGCGAAGACGAAGCGGTTAAGGGTATCTGGTGTGTTCCGAAATATTCTAATCCACAGGGAATTTCTTACTCGGATGAGACGGTCAGAAGGTTTGCAAACCTGAAACCGGCGGCAAAAGATTTCAGAATTTACTGGGATAATGCTTATGCGGTGCATCATTTATATGACGATAAACAGGATGAAATTCTGGAGATTTTAAGTGAATGTGAAAAGGCCGGAAACCCGGATATGGTTTTCGAGTTTTGCTCTACTTCCAAAGTAAGTTTCGCTGGCGGCGGTATCGCTGGCATGGCGGCATCTAAAGCGAACCTCGATTACATCAAAGAGGGGATGACCGTACGGACTATCGGCTATGATAAAGTAAACCAGCTCCGCCATGTGAGATATTTTAAAGATATTAACGGTATACGGGCGCATATGAAGAAACATGCGGAAATCATCCGGCCGAAATTTGAGGCAGTATTACAGGTCCTTGACAAAGAAATCGGAGGACTCGGCATCGGAGAATGGAATAAGCCGGTGGGCGGATATTTCATTTCCTTTGAAGCGATGGAAGGATGTGCGAAGGCAATCGTAGCAAAGTGTAAAGAGGCGGGCGTTGTGATGACCGGAGCGGGAGCAACCTTTCCTTATGGAAAAGACCCGAAAGACAGCAATATCCGCATTGCGCCGACTTTCCCCACGCCGGAAGAAATGGCGGAAGCTACAGATTTGTTTGTGCTCTGCGTGAAACTTGTCAGCGTAAATAAGCTGTTGGATAAAAATGTCGGATAAAGGAAGGAGTCCATTCGGTCTGTTAGTCTGTATGGCAGACGCTTGGCACATTAGTTAAGAAAGGCATATTAGTATGGATAAATTCGAACGTCTGGAAAGGACACTGATTCATAAGGGTGCGATTATCGACTATTATCAGGATACGGTCAAAGTGCCCAACGGCAATATCGTAAAATGGGATTTTATCGGTCATAAGGGAGCGGCTGCGGTTGTGGCGGTCAATGACGAGGGAAAACTTCTGATGGTAAGGCAGTACCGCAACGCGCTGGACAGAGAGACGCTGGAAATCCCGGCGGGCGGTCTGGAAAGCGTGGATGAGCCTACGGATGCGGCGGCAGCAAGAGAGCTGGAAGAAGAGACCGGGTATAAAGCCGGGAAACTGGAATTGCTGATGACTTTGCGGACCACGGTTGCTTTCTGTAATGAAAAAATTGACGTTTATGTTGCAACCGATTTAAAGCCGAGCAGGCAGCACCTGGATGAGGACGAATTTATTAATGTTGAGGCCTGGGATATCGAATCGCTGGCACAGATGATTTACGACTGCAAAATTCAGGACGGTAAGACGGTAGCGTCTCTGATGGCATATAAGAATAAATATTGTTAAAGAACGGCGAAATAACGCCTTTTGGGCGCGTCCCGGTACCATGAGAAAAGTATGTATACATGCGCTCTGGCCAACATATATTTAGGTAGTTGGAAAGAGGGCATGTATTTATGATAACAAGACAAGGGAACCGGAACGGATATTACCTTTTATACTTGTTCATGACAGGGCTGTTTCTTGGCATTCTGCTTGTAAATATCCGGCACGATATCTGGATAAACGAGGGCGGACTCTTAAATGCCGCCATGATAAAGCAGCTGCAGAACAGCGAATTTGACGGAAATTATCTGTTTGGTTATATTGTCAGGAACAGAATTTCTACGATACTGGTTATCAGTATGCTTGCATCCACAATGATAGGACTTCCGATTGTATGCGGATATGTCTGTTATCTGGGAGCCAGCGCGGGCTGTATTCTCTCGATAGCGGTTATTCGTTACGGCCTCAGAGGTCTTTTTTTCGTGGCGGCGGGTCTTTTCCCACAAGGACTGCTGCTGATACCTGGTTATTTTCTTCTTTTTCGGTGGGGACTTGACTGCAATAAAAGCCTCTTTGGAAAAATTGACGGTCTGGAGGGCCGCTATCTTGTGGGGCGGCAGTTCATTGCGGCAAAAGGAATCAGACTCGCCGGCATTCTTCTCATGATTCTTTTCGGATGCGTACTGGAAAGTTATGTAAACCCCGAAATCCTCCAATTTGTCTTAAAAGTTTTTTAATATTTTTTTAATACTTTTTCAATATATAGTAGACATAAAATGTGTTCGGACGATATGTTGTACTTCCCCCAAGACATAAGCGGAAAGCCCGAAAAATCAAGGAAAAATCCATTTGCTTTTCTGAAAAAATCTGCTTATAATGTTAAAAGAACATTGGTTTCATTAACATAAAACCAGAGGGGAAAGGCTTCCGAATTAATGCAAAAAGAAATCACGGCATTTATATCTTATTTACATAACATTAAGAAAACTTCGAATAATACAGAGATGTCATATAAACGG
This sequence comes from uncultured Lachnospiraceae bacterium, assembly GCA_910578715.1. Lineage (GTDB taxonomy): Bacteria > Bacillota > Clostridia > Lachnospirales > Lachnospiraceae > UBA3282. Next base: position 43,167 of record CAJTRL010000024.1, read on the forward strand.
GATTTAGAGAAAATGGAGCACTTTATGGTGCAAAAAGGGATTCAGAATGTCGATGATGTGACGGAGGAAGCATTGTGCGCGTATATTCAGTTTCTGGAGGAAAGTCATTTTGCAACGGCCACTGTGTCCAGAAATGTTGCTTCCATCAAGGCATTTTACCATTTTATGCTGCAAGAGGGAATTGTGAAAAAAGACGTATCGGTGAATCTCAGGGCACCTAAAATCGAGAAGAAGATGCCGGAGGTAATGTCGCCGGAAGAAGTTGTCCGCCTTTTGGAACAGCCAAACGGTAATTCCCCCAAAGAAATCCGCGATAAGGCGATGCTGGAGCTTTTGTATGCCACCGGAATCCGCGTGTCGGAGCTGATTGCGTTAAAAGTTTCGGATGTTAATATGCAGATGAACTACCTGATATGCCATGCCGCCAAAGAGCGCATTATTCCTTTTGGAAGCGCAGCAAAGAAAGCATTGGAAAAATATCTTGACGGTGTAAGGGAATCCATGCTGGAGGATAAAAAGTCAGAGATTCTGTTCGCAAACTGTTCCGGGCTTCCGATGAGCAGACAGGGATTCTGGAAGCTGATAAAGCATTATGCGCAGAAAGCGGATATCAAAGCGGATATTACGCCTCATACCTTGCGCCATTCCTTTGCGGCGCATCTGGTGGAGAACGGAGCCGACCTGCGGAGCGTACAGGAAATGCTGGGTCATTCTGATATTTCGACAACACAGATTTATGCACACCTGAATCATAATCGAATCCGAGAAGTATATGCAAAGGCTCATCCGAGAGGATGAGCAAACAGTTCAGCCATGCAGAATGGAATGTGCAAAACGCCGTTGGGAGCTTGCTCACATAAGGCATTTTGTATATTCCATTTTATAGGGCGGACGCCCGACATGAAATAAGTCACCAGTCAACTTATAATATTACAGGCCATAACGTACAATCGGGTGACTTATGAATGGCATGGCTGAACGATTGCTTTCTTGCGCACTAACACAATTCCGCGATATCATAAATCAGTTTTTCAGATTCTTCCCATCCAAGACAGGGGTCGGTAATGGATTTCCCGTAGATGCCGCCGCCTATTTTCTGACAGCCTTCTTCCAGATAACTCTCGACCATAACTCCTTTTACCAGCTTATGAATATCGGGGCTTAGTTTCCGGCTGTGCAGCACTTCCTTAACGATTCGAATCTGCTGTGCATATTCTTTGTTGGAATTGTTGTGGTTGGCATCGATGATACAGGCGGGATTGACAAGGTCCCGTTCCTGATACAGTGTAAGCAGTCTTACCAGGTCTTCATAATGATAGTTTGGAAGACTTTGACCGTGCTTGTTGACTGCACCGCGCAGTACCGTATGCGCCAGCGGATTGCCGCTCGTCAGCACTTCGTGGCCGCGGTAGATGAAAGAATGCGGATGTTGTGCCGCATAGACCGAGTTTAACATGACGGAGAGCGTACCGCTGGTCGGATTTTTCATGCCGCTTGCCACATCGAAACCGCTTACGGTCATGCGGTGCTGCTGGTCTTCCACGGAACGCGCGCCGATAGCCACATAAGAAAGGATATCTTCCACATAGCCCCAGTTATCGGGATAGAGCATTTCATCGGCGGCCGTCAGCCCGGATTCCTCCATGGCATGAATGTGCATTTTCCGCATGGCAATCAGTCCGGCGGTAAAGTCGGGCTTTTTTTCCGGGTCAGGCTGACTGACAATGCCTTTATAGCCTTCTCCGGTTGTCCGGGGTTTATTTGTATAGATTCTCGGAATCAGAATCAGACGGTCTTTCACTTTATCCCTGATTTTGCTCAGGCGGCTTACATAATCGCAGACCGCGTCCTCGTTGTCGGCGGAACAGGGGCCGATGATAACGAGAAATTTATTACTTTTGCCGGTGATGACATCGCCAATTTCCTGGTCACGCTGCTTTTTCAGTCTGGTAAGATGGGCCGGAACCGGAAACTGCTCCCGGATTTGTGCCGGCGTCGGAAGTTTGCTGATAAATTGAAAAGACATTTATAGATGCCTCCTTCTTTGGTTTTTCTGGCTAAAGCAGATATATTATAGTATATTAGAAGAAGAACCGCAAGCATGCTTTTTGCAGACGCGCAGCGCGGAAAAGGTGCAGAGCGCTGTCTGGACCATCTGGCTTGCGAGCATACCCCATAAGTAGCCTTTGATTCCGTAAACGGGAATCGCATAAAAGACGAACAGCAGACGGACGAGGAGACTTAAAATGCTGTAAAGAAAGGTGAGCGCCGTTTTGCCAAGACCGTTCAAAATGCTGTTCAGGGTGCTTGCGATGTATAGGAACGGGCAGATAAAGCTGAGCGTCAAAATAAAACTGCCGGCCAGTTCACTGTTAAAAAGAAGCCTTCCGGCAAGCCGCCCGAACAAAAGGAAGAGAGCTGTGCAGAGAAAACCGAGCAGCAGGCAGTACTGGATGGATTTCCAGATTGCTTTGGTTACGGCGTTGTGATTGCCGTTTGCGTCCGCTTCCGAAACAATCGGCAGAAGAAGAACGGAGATGGAATTGGTGATTGCGGACGGGAACAGGATGAGAGGAAGGCTCATGCCGGTCAGGACGCCGTAGACGCCCAGGGCGTCCGCGTTGTTGAGTCCGTAAACCATCAGTCTGTTTGGAATGTAAATAGCCTCGATACTTTGCAGGACATTGATAATAATGCGGTTTGCCGACAGTGGAACGGCAAGCCGGAGAAGATTTTCTGAAATCCGCCAATAGGAGGGATGCGCGCACGGCGCTTTTATCCTGATGCGGGAAGGCCCTTCAAATACCTGGAAAGAACGGCTGATTATGGCGGCAACGGAAACTATCATGGAAGCCCCTTCGCCGATAACGAGACCGACAACCGCGAAACTGATGGTGGGCGCCATGTTTTTTCTTGCGCAGACTGCATAAATCAGGTAGACGGAGCCGACCCGCACGATTTGCTCCGATAACTGGGTCAGGGCGGGAACGGCGGTCTTTTTAATCCCGTAAAAATAGCCGTTGATACAGGAATGCACCGTAGCCATCGGAATAGAAAGTGAGATAATGCGCAGCAGGGGTGCGGTCCTTTTTTCTAATAAAAAGGAAGCGGCAATCCAGTCGGAATACCGGTAGATATAGGCCATACAGCCAAAGGATAATGCCATGGACAGAAGAAAGCCGGTCCACAGCGTGCGGAAGGAAGTTTTATAATCGTGCGTCGATGTTTCGCTTGCCACATATTTGGATATGGCAGTCTGCATACCCGATACGGTCAGGGAAAAAGAAAGGGCGAGCACGGGAGAGATGAGCTGGTAGATGCCCATGCCCTCCGCACCAAATACTTTTGACAGGAAAATTCGATAGAAAAAGCCGATAAAGCGGCTGAGCAGTCCGGTAACGGTCAAAATAAAGGTTCCGATGAGCAAAGGATTTTTACGCCGCATAGTACACCTGTTGAGGGTTCATTATTTCATAGTATGCGGGAAATGTCCAAAGAAGAACCGGGCTGAGAAGCGCATATTTATATAAGAAAGGACAGCATATGAAAGAAAAGGTCGTAGTAGGAATGTCGGGCGGTGTGGATTCTTCCGTGGCCGCTTATCTTTTAAAAGAACAGGGATACGAGGTAATCGGCGTTACCATGCAGATATGGCAGGATGAGGAACAGGCGGCACAGGAGGAGAACGGAGGCTGCTGCGGCCTGTCTGCGGTGGAAGATGCAAGGCGTGTGGCGCAGATTCTGGGGATTCCCCATTATGTGATGAATTTTAAAAGGGAATTTAGGGAAAAAGTGATGGACTATTTTACGGAAGCCTATTTACAGGGATGCACGCCGAATCCCTGTATCGCGTGCAACCGCTATGTGAAATGGGAATCCCTTTTAAAAAGAAGCATGGAGATTGGGGCGGACTATATTGCAACCGGACATTATGCCAGAATCCGGAAACTGTCAAACGGAAGGTATGCCGTCGGTAACGCCGCATCGGCCGTCAAAGACCAGACTTATGCGTTGTACGGACTGACCCAGTACCAGCTTGCGCATACACTGATGCCGGTTGGAGACTATACGAAGGAAGAAATACGGGGGATTGCAGGAAGAGAGGGGCTTCCCGTTGCCGATAAGCCGGACAGTCAGGAAATCTGTTTTATTCCGGATAACGATTACGCGGCGTTTATCGACAGGGCCGCGCCAGACAGAGTGCCAGGAAAGGGGAAGTATGTGACGAAAGAGGGAGCCGTTCTCGGAGAACATCTGGGTATCACTCATTATACGATTGGGCAGCGCAAGGGACTGAATCTGGCGATGGGGCATCCCGTATTTGTGACGGAAATCCGGCCGGAAAGCAACGAAGTCGTTATCGGAGAGGCGGAAGATGTTTTTGGAGAGACGCTTGTCTGCGGGAATCTGAATTTCATGGGGATGGAAGACCTGACAGGGTCAAAAGAAGCGCTGGCCAAAATACGGTATGCCCATCCGGGAGAGCGGTGTCTGATGGAAAGAACCGGGACGGACACAATCACATGCCGTTTCCATCATCCGGTCAGGGCAATTACGCCGGGACAGGCGGTGGTTTTTTATGAAGATGGATATGTGCTCGGCGGCGGCACGATTTTGAAAAGTAAGAATTTAGATGAGTAAATGCGAAATATGAAGATAAAATAAGAAAATTTTAAGAAAATCTACCGTTTTCCTTCACGATATTTTCACGGAACTTGTGATAGAGTAAGTGTGAAGAGAAGTTCTAAGGCTCACAGCAAAGGCTGTTTCGCCAAGAACTT
>CAJTRL010000025.1 GCA_910578715.1 uncultured Lachnospiraceae bacterium
AATAGAAAAACGGCTCCACGCTTGTCACGTAATTATTCTCATCATAGGGATTATGAATAAAAATCATATCCGGGCGGTGAAGCCCAAAATCAAACTCATCATATTTTGTTACAGGCACATCGGCGGGATATTTGTCCGCTTCATAGTGCGCCATACCCAGACTTCCATCCTGATTTTTGTCAAAATAAGGAATTGGAATCACATAAGCATCGCAGTCCGGGTCTGCATCCGCAGCCCGCCAGACGCTTTCAAGGCTGTCCCACATACTCGCCTTATAAGGCAGAAAAACCACCTCGATGCGCATCTTAACATCATATTTTAAACTGTTCGAAATCTTAATCAGCTTTTGACGTAATGGCTTATATATCTTGTTGGCCCCTGACTCTTTTCCACCTGTCAGTTCTTCATAAAACCTGTATACAAGTTCACAATATTCTTCCAATAATGTTACGGTAGGATGCCCTTCTCCTTCCGTACTTTCGATTAACGTTCCTAGAGAAATTCCATGATTCTGACACTCTTCCAGTAAAGCTGCTGCAGTGGAAATATTTTTCTGTTCTACACTATTTCGTATCTGTTCCTGTATTTGTTCCATCCGCGCAAGCAGTTCTTCCGACTGTTGCTTCTGATGCTTTCTCATGAAACGTCCGTCTCCCTGTCTCTCTTAATCTAAAAAAACAAAACTTATTTTCAAATATTACAGCAAACTGCTTCGCCCCTCCCCAAAACCAAAAACAGAGGAGTTAAATGGGCGAAGCATGTTTTCATAAGATTATCTTAACTTCACATCTACTGTCGCTGTTTTTGTTTCACCACCAACTGTTACATAGGTAATTGTAGCTTCTCTTGTTGTATCAGATGCATAACCGTCTATATAGAACTTCATATATGCTGCTGGAAGCGTTATCAGCCCATTACTATCCGTCGCAGCTACCCATGCTCCGGACCCTTCTGCATTATAACCATCGTATATCGTTCCATTAATATCCATCTCTACCTTTGAAACAGATGCCAGTGCATTATTACCGGAACCACTCGTATAATTAATTGTTCCAACTGCAGAGCCAGTTTTAAAGGAAGGTCCCTTTGCAGCTTCTACAGCTTTCAGTCTGACATTAACGGTCGCAGTCTTTGTGTCCCCACCGGATGTCACATATGTAATTGTAGCCTCTCTGGCAGCATCATTCGGATAAGTTGCAAGGTAATATGCCATATATTCCGGCTGTAAGGTAATCTTGCCATTCTCATCAACAGCATCCGTCCATGCACCGGCCACCGCATTGTATCCGTCAAAGCTGGTTCCAGCATTATCCATCTCTACCTTCGAAATCGACGCCACCGCATCACTGCCCGTACCAGAACGATATTTAATCGTACCGACATCATTTCCGGCCTTGAATACCGGATTCGGATTCTCATACAGAGCGCCTGTTCCTGTTTCCGGCGTTGCATTATCGGGTGCATTATCATTGCTGTAAACAGCCGTAATCCGGATGCCCTTTGTCAGTTTCGTCCAGTCAGCTTTCGCATTCATCGTTCCACCAAAAGTAAATGCGGTAATACCATCACCGTTCGCAGCAAGACCGCTTATCGTAAAGTCGTCCGCCACATTATTACCCGTCGAGCCCAGGTCGATTTTTCCCTGATAATCGGCTTTTGCAAGCAGAAAATCCACATCGTTCTCGCCCGCTACCAGTATCTTTTCCTTTCCTGTAGCCGGTGTCATCGTCGCATCCGCAAGGTCTGCGCCCGTGGTTGTCAAATCTGCCGCCGCAGGTGTAGCACCGACCTTTACTTCTGTAGAATCTGCCGGAACCAGCGTCAGATTAATTACATAATCATCAGCAGTCGCATTCGTTACATCAGCAGGGTCGGAAGCAAAGGTAATTTTATCTTCATTCAAATCTTCCACGTTAAAAGTAACCGTGATTACCTTGTCTTTGGTACTCTTATTGATAATACCGTAATTCTTGGATACTACCTGGTCCTGAACAATCGTCGTGCCGCCATCCTTGTCTACATCGAGCCCGTTCGGGTTAAATGCCACTTTAAAGTCTGTCGGAACGATTACATTGGTCACATCATAAGCATAAATCGGTGCGTCTACGGACACTTCCTGTTCTGCTGCGGAAGCTGTTATGGACATTCCCATTACCATAGATGCGCTTAAAGCAAACGCCAGGGCTTTTTTCATTTTTTTCATTTTCTCCGTTTTCCTCCTTGTTCATCAACTATTTCAAAATAGAAATCGTTACCTTGAATCCTACGCTGCTCACCTCCTCAAGGTTTTCATCCACCATCGTATACATTACCACCGCATCGTACTCGCCTGCCGCCAGCTCTTTATCCAGCTTAAAATTCTTCAGTTCCGTTCCTATCGGAAGCATCGGGGAGGAATATAGCAACTCGTTCGTAGTCTCTTCATAAACATCGAAGTACAATGTATATAAATTGTTTTCTACGTTGGCCACATAAGCATTGGGAGACTCTGATTTTCCGTCATCAAAAGTCCACGACGTTGTCATCTTGCATTCAAACATCCCCTTGCTGACCTTGTCGGACATCTCTTCCATGATATCCTCCATATTATCTTCATCCACAAATCCCCGGTCCAGAACGGATGAATTTGCAGGGCCTTCGGCTTCTTGTAACGGCGTTTCTTCATTTTTTGCCATAAGCAAGACAATACAGACAATCAATGCCGCTACCAATATAGCAAAGGCAATCACGATGATAGCAATCGTACTGCATTTCTTTCCTGCATTTTTCTGGTTGGACATAACCTAAAACTCCTCTCTATATGATGAATCATCCATAATGGCAATTCTTCATACCACTTTTGTGAAAATTAGAAAATATTCAATCGATGTGAATCAATGCTCCCGTTCCCTCTATGATTTCTTCGCATCCGTCCGCCTTCTGATATGTATAAACAACTGACAGTCTGATACCGCCGGACAGCTTTTCCCACTCCGCGTCAGGATTCATGACGCCATAAAAAGTATACGCCGTCACGCCTTTTCCATCCGGAGAAAGACCCTTTAGCACAATTGGGGAAACTTCTTCGGAATTATTGTCCTCCCCTTCCAGACCGGCTTCCGGCAAATCCATATCACCTTCCAGATTTTCTTCTGTCAGACCAGTATCGCTTTCTGTCCCATCCTCCGACAGCGTTGTATTCCTTTCTGTCTCATCCTCCGGCAGCACTGCATCCTTCTCTGTCTCTTCTCCTGATTCAGTACCATAAACAGCGCCCGATAATCGGAAAGCAATCTGATTGAACCCGGCATAGAGCGTCACCGCCTGTTCCTGGGCCCCGCCCATTCCGACATTCTGTAAAGAGTCTCCGGAAACGTCGCTGCCGATTGGCTGACCATCTATCAAAACAGGTTCTTCATTTGCCGGAACCGCCGCCAGATAAATCGCATAAACATTTCTTCCGGCATTCTCAGCCTCTTCCGGAGAATCCACAAAAAGCAATTCTCCATCCGTATAGTCCTCCACCGTAAATGACACCGTCACTATCTGAGCACCGGAACTCTTATTCACAATGCCATACGTCCCGGAGATAATCTGCTCCGTCGATAAAGCGTCCTCCCCTACTCTGACAGGCAGACGATATGGGTTGAGCGCTAATGTATATGCGGAAGGAACAACGACATCGATAATCTCCGGCAGTGCCGGCTCTTCTCCGTTCTCTTCCTGATTTTCCAGTTTTTTCTTTTCCTTTTCGAGCTTTTCTTTTTCGAGTTCTTCTTTTTCTATCCCTTCCGTACTGCTTTCTTTTCCATCATTACCAGAAACGCTCCCCTGAAAAGCGCCGTACTTATCTTTTCCCGCTTCTGTAGCACCGTTTGTCAGAGATTCCTCCGGATTCCCGGTATTATTACCGGAAGCCGTTTCCTTTCCTTCTTCCGCATCATTGCCGGAATCCGCTTCATTCCTAGTTTCTCCCGGCTCTTTCGATTCTGTATTATCGCCGGAGGACGCTTCTTCTCCGCTTTCTCCGGGCTCTTTCTTTTCTATATTATCGCCGGAGGACGCTTCTTCTCCGCTTTCTCCAGGCTTTTTCTTTTCTATATTTTCACCGGAGGACGCTTCTCCTCCGCTTTCTCCTGATTTTTTCGTTTCTTCATTATCGCCGGAGGCGTTTTCGATTCCGGCGCCTTTCAAACTTTCTTCTGCAAAAGTAGGGATTTCCAAACATCCAATCATCATGCAAAACGTCATGGCAAACGCTGCCCTTCTCACTAAAGCTGCGGCATTGCGTTTCTTTCGCTTTCTCATGGCACACCTCCCTTTCTCAGATTCCTGTAAAATTTAATAAGGCACATTGGTTACCCTTTCGGGTAATGCGCGACTGCTTTTGGCATATCCCGCTTCGCTCCTCCGTACATCACACGCCGGTGTTCCGAAGGTCCTGGCGCACCCAATTCACAAAAATCGTTATTCCAGCGCCGTTCTTCTTTTTTATCTTCAAAAAATGTTTTCCAGTCCGTTTCCGGTAAAACCCCGGCTGCTGCCGGAATTTATCTGCAAAATATTTTTTAATGAACAGTTTATTTCTCCCAAACCAATTCTGTCCGACCGCGGCTGATTGCATTTCTTGCGGCATTTACTTTTTTATCCGCTTCATAACCACAGCACTCACACCAGAATCTGTCTTTGCTGTACTTTCCCATTCCGCCGCAGTTACTGCACTCCGTACTGATTCCTTTACCAAACACTTCGACAATTTCAACCGAATGTTCTCTGCATTTTTGTTCCAGCCTTTCGCGAATCAGACCTCTTTTCCAGACGCCCGTGGAATAGTTAATATCCTTGTTATATCCCGCAGCGCCGTTCTTTGGCAGTCCCGGTATATAAAAAACTCCCGGTTTTTCCACGTCAATCATGCGATTGATTTCCTGGTTTACATAAGTTTCCAACCTGGCATCCAGCCGGGCTTTATGAGCCTTGTACTTTTTCCGCCCCGCATTATTGTTTTTTTCCCGGCTATATGTCCGGGCTGCGGCACGCATATATTCAACAAGTTCCTGATGAAGCTCTCCAAAGCGCTCTCCATAGGCCACGCCTTCATGAGTGGTGAACATGCACCAGATTCCCTGGGATAAACCGACTTTTTTCGTATAATCCGGATGCTTTCTAATTTTTACTTCAACAGGGATGTCTATTTCTATTTTTTTTTCTTCCCGCTTTAGTTTGATATAGAGCTGTTGTTTATAGGCGTTTTCGTCCGTGAGCGGAATAAAGATGCGTTTTCGTTTTTCTTTGCCCGCCACAAAAATACCATATTGCTTTTTTCGGCAGTCCCCCGGATGACCAGAGTCTTTTTCCCCATAACGGTAAGCGCGTTCCGTTATGAAAAATCCTTCCGCCCTGTCGGTATGAAGATTCCTGACATGGTATTTTCTTACCTGTCTGCAAAGATACCCTTGCAGCTTCTTCACATCTACCTGTTCCGCTATTTCATCATGTTTTGCCTGTATTTCCTGCGGTAAAAGAATCGGCTTCCGATTCAGCACCGCTTCAAAAGCATTGTTGGATTTCAGTAGAAAACGCAGATAGTGCTTTTCTTCGTCCGTAAAACGTTCATTCCGTCCAATCAGCTTCAGAAGTCTGGTCTTCGTTCTGGCCCAGCCGCATTTAATATCGCCCAGTGCGTCAAAAACAGCCCGGTAATAATATACGGAAGGCATCCCAAGCTCCGCCCGGAGTCCGCAGTCCGTCATCTCGTTCTGAATGGTATAACCCGGATACAATTTCGAAAGACTTCCGATTCCGCCATACCGGGCATACACATAATTTTTCACCGTGCGGTAATCTTCTGCGATTTCCAGAAGTTTTTCCAAGTCTTCTTCCGGTATCGCTCCCTGACTGTATTGATGAATCGTTCTGCACACCGGTTCCTGTTTCGGCATGTTCATTTTTATTCCCATCCGTCTGCTTTGGCAGACACTCAAATCAATAGTTGAAAATTTTAATTTTCAACCTTGTCTCCGTGCCTGTTTTCACAAGCGTTCATTTTTATCACATACTTTTCCTCTGGATTTTCGCAGAATGTTCTCTTCTGCGAAAAGGCGGCAGAGGCCCCGAATATAAGCCAATGTTCGAGCTTACTGACCCATTATCTGACCATAAACCGATGATAACGTATTCATATGCCGGCGTTTGATATCCAGCGTCGGATGCACATATCGGTTCAGGGTGATTTTTACATCGGAATGCCCAAGTATTTCGCTGAGGCTTTTGATATCCGCCCCGCTATTGATACAATTGGTGGCAAAAGTATGGCGGAGTGCGTGAAAATTTTTCTTTTCCACACCCGCTGTTTTCAGGTAATTCTGGAATTTATTCTGATAGGTACGGGGTTCCATCGGATGATTTTTATTGATTACATACGGAAAAGATTCACTATAATAAAGACTCAGAAGATTCACAATCTCATCGGACAACGGGATTTCTCTCTGAGAAAAGACGCTCTTTGGATTTCCTTCTAACAGAGTCGTTTTCTCGTTCCCATCTTTGCATGCGATTCTCTGCACCGTCGTATTGACATACAGCACCTTCCCGTTTAAGTCGATATCTTTCCATTTCAGGGAACAGATTTCTCCAAGCCGCAACCCCGTAGAAATACATAACAGGATTCCCATTTTATAGATATCCATCTCTTCGTATAAACACCGAAGCAGTTTCGCCTGTTCCGTTCGGTTCAGCACCCTGACGGGTCTTCTTCCATCCCTTTGTTTCTGATAGGAAAACCGGATAAGTTTTAAGTGATAATTCATTTCCCCATAAGAAAAAATCTGATTGAGTACGCAGACAATACTTTTCTTCAAACTGTCGGACAGCACACTCGTTTCATCACCGGAAAATATCTCTTCCAGAACAGTATTATCAAGTTCCACAAGAGCCTTGCCGTTTATTTTTTCGCGGATATGCTTTTCATAAATAGAACGGTATTTGATATAAGTCGCATACTTCCGTTTTTTTTCAACCATATCCAGCCATCCCAGAGCCGCAGCGTGAAATGTCGCTTCTTTGTCCGATGCCGGTTCTTTATCCTTTGCCGCTTCCAGAATCCTCGCCGCAAGAAGTTTTTCCTTGACCTCTGCATAGGTCCGTGCGTATACGGAGCGGGTAATTCGTTTTCCGGTTCCAGTCTTATAGATACCATATCTTCCTTCCCATCGCCCATCTTTTCTCTTTCTGATGTTTTCTCCATGTCTTGCCATATTTTTTTCCTCCTGACCCTTTTTTTGACCCCGATTGACAAATCTTGCGGGTTAGGTATCATTTTGACAAAATGCTCCAAAATGAAAAGCCATATTTTGCCAGAATTATGTGTTAAGAAAAACGGGAAACTCGCCGAAAGATAATATGAAAGAAAATAGCGGAATGGATTCGCTCTGCGATTTGACAAATCTCTATATAGTCAGTATAATATTACTGCAATTAGGATTTTCGATACATACTCTCTGCCTCCTTTTCGCAGAAGAGAACAATCTATGAAAAAAACGGTGCCTGGCACATTACCAGACACCGTTTTTCTTTTACCGTTATTTTATTTTCCTTTTAATCCATTTCTAAACCGTCTCTCCTCCGGACGCGCCTTCCGCCCTCTCCGGAGCCGCTGCTCCATCTTCCGGCTGCACGCCGCCGGCCCCTGAAACGCGCTCCGCACCGCCTGAACTTCCCGAACCGGATTTTCCATTCTCCTCTTCTTCCTCTTCCAGAAGCGAATCATATTTCTCCGGGTCTTCTTTCAGTTCCGCCATGCTTTTGACCCGCATATACATTTCGCTGTTAAATTCCATCAGAAATTTTTCATCCTGTGCCGGCACAATATCGCCGTTCAGAATCCTCCTTGCAATCTCCAGCGCCTTTGCCAAATCTCCAAAGCCCTCTCCCTGTTTTTCAGCGGCTTCTCTTGTATTTTCCAGCATTTCCTGGTACATTTGCTTTTCATTCTGCTCCCGGATGGACGCGTTCTCTTCCGCTTCTTCTTTTTGAACAAGCCCCTGTGCCGATATATCCACCGTTGCGCCGTCCGCCGTCTGGCGTATTTTGTCCTGTGTCCCCCCGGAACGTTCCGCTTTTCCAAACGCTGCTTTTCCCGGAACCGCCGCTCCCGGTCTGTGCCCGTAAATATCCGCTCCGTCCGGACGCTTCCTCTCCGCTTCTTTTACACCCGTTGTATTCGTAATCCGCATTTCCATCCCCCCGGCTGTATATTGGCCATGACATCGCTGCGTATTCCTGTGAAATACTCCGCTTTCCGCGCACGTTCCCGGATAAAAGAAATCATAACGGAAATGATTTATCCAAGCCTTTGTTTCTTCCTCGCGCTCTTCTCCCGATACATTATCTCGTCGGCTTCCCGCACATAGTCGTCCAGCTCCTTACTGCTGCTCATATCCGTGTCAATGCTTCCGGCGCTGATGCTCAGCTCACAAGGCAGTTCCATCAGCCTTGCCTGCATACTGATTTCTTCCCGGATACGGCTTACCAGCTTTGCCACCTCTTCCCGCTCCATCCAGGGAAGCACTACCAGAAATTCATCTCCGCCCATGCGGATTGCGACCGCCTCTTCCGGACGGTAGCGCAGAATCGCTTCCGATGTGATTTTGATTGCCAGGTCGCCGCATTCATGGCCAAAAGTATCATTCATATATTTTAATCGGTCCATATCGATGAAAAGAATAGTCAGATTCTGGTTTTTTTCTTTCTTTTCCCAGAATATGCGGCAGGCCTGGTTCTGATAACCCAGCCGATTATACAGGCCCGTCATGGCGTCCCGCATGGAAATTTCCTCCAGTCCCCGATTAATACATTCCAGCCGTTTGTTCCGGTAAAAATTCTCCATACTGGTCATTATCGTGCTCAGCAGTTTATCCAGATACCGCTTTTCCATCAGATAGGCCGAATTGACGATAACAATATACCCTACCGTATACTGGCTGAAATGAAAAGGCAGAAACAGATATTCACGGCCTCCCTTATCCGATTCCAATGTGGAAAAAAGTTCCTTCCGGTCTTTGGTTTCTATACGGACTTTTCCATCCTCCGGGCCAAGAAAAATTTTCTGCATCTTCTCCGGGTAACCGCTCACATGAAATCTCCCATTCCCGGACAGTCTGGCGATATCTTCCAGACAGTCTCCCGTTGTCTCATGGAAATTTTCTATATTTTCATCCAGCATCAGATACATGTCCTCATAATGCAAAGAAGGAATCCCCGATAAAATTTTCTCATATATCTGATGCAGCGTCTTGCAATATAGAAGTTCATATTCCAGCATTTTGATTTCTTCTTCGAAATCGGACTGCTCCGCTTCTTTCAGAATTTCCCGCCGGACATAATCCGCCAGGTCATTTCTTTCAGCCGTCCGACATCCGCAGCTGTCCCAAAAAACATCTTCCGTCTCCGTATACCAGCATTCGTCCACCTTTTCACCATTCCAGACGCGGTCAAAAAGCTCCATGCTTTTATCGGCCAGTATATCCTGTTTCTGTCCGATTGTTGTAATGCGAGGGGAAAAATAAGAAGCCTTGTCAAAATTATCGAAACCCGTCACGATAAAATCCTCCGGCACGTTGAATCCTTTTTCTTCCGCCGCTTTACAGACGCCCACCGCAATTTCATCGTTCGCGCAGACAACGGCCTCCGGCAGTTTTCCATGCGCCTCATATAATCTCATAAAGCCCCGGTAACCGCTCCGGATTTCAAAACTTTCACAGTAAAACATCTCTTCCCCGCAAGGCATATTCTGCTCTTTCAGATAATCGACGAGCGCCTGCATACGCAGCCTGTTTTCATAGTTATCTTTCGGGCCCATGATGAACCAGTATCTTCTGCACCGGTGGGTAACGAACGTATGCTCTATCATATGGCGCATCGCCGCATAATTATCGATTCCCACATAATAGAACCCTTCTATTTTGTTCGCAAGGGAAATCACCGGCTTTCCGGACTTTCTTGCCGTATTGACAATATATTCCCATGCCGCCGCACCGCAGCCGTAATGCTCCCGCTGGTGGATGCTGTTCAAATCCAGTATGATTCCGTCAAAATCCGCTAAATCGGGAAGATGATAGATATTATATTCTCCGATATTATAATTTAAATCCAGCGTCCATGCGCCCGCGCTCCTGAAAATATAAAGGCTGATTTCCTCTTCCATTTCCCGGATTTTTTTCATAAACCAGGCAACCCGCGTACTGGCAAAAGCGCGCTTTCCGGCTTCCATAATCATCGCAATCTTCTTCATTCTTCCGTAACCTTCCCCGTTCCACGAATCCATACCATTCCGTGTTCTCTGCCCTGTGAGTCCGCACCATTCCGTGTTCTCTGTCCTTCTGCGCCATTCTATCCTCTATACCTTACAAACGCTGCGGACATTCCATCGTTTTGCTTTTCGCTGTTCCGTACTCCTTATTCTTCTTTCGCCTGTCAGACAAACTCTTCCCGCATCGGCGCGAAAATATCGACCAGAATCCCCGCTTCCAGGCAGACGCATCCATGCTCTATTCCGTCTTTCTTTAACAGACTGTCTCCTGCACTCACCACTTTTTTCTCTTCCCCTATCGTAAATTCAAATTTCCCGGATGCGATATAGGTAATCTGCGTATGGGGGTGATGATGCAGCGCGCCCACAGCCCCTTTTTCAAAATGATTCTCCACACACATGACTTCGTCGGTATAGCTTAAAATTTTCCGCTTAACGCCCTCCCCGCAAATTTCAAAGTCGATGTCCTTGTTAAAATTCCATACGTTATTTTTTTCTGTTTTCATGATTACTCCCTTTCTGCCGCTTTACGGCGTTTCCGTTGTTGTCAGTCCCTGCCTTCCGGTTCCGTTATCCGCTCCGCCCCGTATATTCCGGCGTCACATCTCGTCCTTTCCATCACTGGCATACTTCGACGCATACCTTGTCAGCGTCAGGATGGCAATCATATCCACGACGAGCACCACCGCAATGGAACTCATTCCATAGAAAATGCCCGCCGTCTCCGCGATTTTACCGATAATCGTCGGCATCAGGATGGAGCCGAGGCTGGCTGAGGTGAGAATGAAACTCCATGCCATTTTATAACGCTGTATCAGAATCCCCGTAAAAGATACGGTCGTCGGATAGATGCCCGCCATGCTGTACCCAAAGCCCATGATACCGAACAAAATCAGCCCTGTACTCTTGCTCACGATGAGAATGAAGAAAAAGACTAACAGCCCCACGCCCATGACGGGCAGAATCTTCTCTTTCTTCACTTTCGTGGAAAGCCAGGCCGCCGTCAGCCGTCCGAGCAGTATCATAACCCACAGGACGCTCGCCGTTATCTGAGAAAGCGTCGGACCAAGCAGCCCGGTATCTTTAAAATAGGTAATCATCCAGCCGATAACGCCTTGTTCCGCACAGAGATAAAAGAACAGCACCGCAATGCTCATATAAAAAAGCGGTTCTTTCAAAAAGCCAAAATTCTTTTCCTTTTTATCCGTTTTGGCTTCGGCCTTTTCTTCCGTCGGCATCAGCGCATACAGACTGAAACTTAAAACACCCATCGCCAGCATAAAATAACAGGCGTATATCCATCTTCCGCCGTCGTTCATAGTAAGTAAGGTCAGCAGAATCGGAAACAGAAAAGCGCCCACGGAAAACATGGCGTGCAGACCGTTGATAATCCACGCCTTGCCGGGCGCGAGGCTGTTGATGGACGCGTTACAGAAATTGCTGGTAGCGCCCCGTGCCAGCCCGGTCATAAAAAAGGCCAATGCAATCATAACCGGACTCTTTCCGAACAGAATCATCAGATAAGCGATTGCAAAGAAAGAATTGAACAGCAGAATGCTCTTTTTCTTTCCAATCAGCGCCGGCAGCGCTCCCGCCGCGAAACTGGAAAACAAATTTCCGACCGAATGCAGGCTTACTATCATGCCGCAGAAAGCATAGGTCAGTCCGTTTGCATCCCTGATAAACGGTAGCAGTGAGCCAATTGACAAAGCCAGCATCCCGTTGATGATAAATACCGCATAGTTCAGATAAAACTGTTTGTTTTTCTCTCGATTTCCAAATATATCCACTTTAAAATATCCTCTCTTTTCCTCTTCATCCCGTTTGTCCGCTCGGGTTTTCCTTATATTTTTCACCATCTATCCGCTTCTGCTCTTCCCCACGCTTCCCCATCTATCCGCTTCCGCACTTCCTTGCACTTCCACCATCAGTCTGTCCCGGCTTCCGCGCCGCCTTCCGCCAGAATGCGCTCTATCATATCCATCTGGCCGCCGCAGTATTTCTCATAAACACCCTGTACCGCCGTCTGAAAACGTTTCTTTTCCTCCGCAGACAGTTCGATGGCCTGGGCGCCCCGCAAAAGAGCCGTCTGTTTTGATGCGTTTTCCCGTTCCTCCCACAACGCCCTCTCATACAGTGCGGATTCCCTGGCGCATTCCAGAATGATATTCCGGTCTTCCTCCGACAGTTTTTCCCATGTTTTCCCGGAGCATATCTGCATTTCCGGCACGCGGGTATGCTCGTCCACCGTATAATATTTGGCCACCTCATCATGTTTCATGGATTCATAAGACGGCCAGTTATTCTCCGCACCATCCACAATCCCCCGCTCAATACCCGAATAAACATCCGCATAGCCGAGTTTTACGGCGTTCGCTCCGAGCGCTTCCACCATATCCGCCATCATTTCCGATTCCTGTACCCGGATGCGCATTCCTTCCATATCCTCCAGACAGGTAATCGGCCTATTCGCCGTATAAAAATTTCTCGCTCCCGCATCATACCAGCTCAGACCGACCAGACTGTATTCATCCGCCTTTGTGAGAAACTCATCGCCGATTTCGCCATCCAGCACCCGCCACATATGGGCCGAATCCGTATACAGATAAGGAAGCTGAAGCACGTTCATTTCCGGTATATACTCCGCAAGCTGTGACAGGGAAACTCTGGCAAAATCAATCCCTCCATATTTCATCTGGCGGATGATTTCTCCCTCTACCCCTTTCACACCTTCCGCATACACGAGAATCCGAATCCGCCCGTCCGTCCGCTCTTCCACCATCTCGGCAAATCTGACAGCCCCCAGTGTCGTCGGATAATCCCACGCCTGATTTTCGGCATAGGAAAAAACATACTCCGGCACGGTTTCCATCCGCTGGCCGGAAGGCTGCAGCCAGATAACCAGCGCCATCAGAATAACAGCCAGAACAAAGATTCCCCGTATTCTGTTTTTCTTCCTTCCTCCGCTCTTCTGTTCCATATACGCACCTCTTGTCCACTATTCCGGTCATCCTTCAACATTCCGAAACCGTTCCTCTTTGCCAGTCATCCCTCCACATCCCGAAACCGTTCCTCTTTTCAATCCTCCCCGTCCGGCTGCTTCTGCTTTCTCTGGAGCGCTATGCCGCGGTAATCGCTGGGTGTCATCCCGGTCAGCCGTTTGAATACTTTGGCAAAATAATTGGCGTCCCGGTAACCCACTTCCGAGCTGATTTCCTTGATATTGCGCACCGCATCGTCGAGCATCTTTTTGGCCTTTTCAATGCGAAGCTCATTCAGATAAACGATGAAACTCCTGTTAAAATATTTTTTAAAAATTTTACAGAAATAAGCGTCCGAATAACGCATCGCCCCCGCCACATCCTGTAAAGAAAGGTCATCTTTGTAATGCTGTGCTATATAGCGGCGAATTTCTTCCGCCACAACGTTCATTCTGACTTCTTCCGAAGGAGCACCGTCCAGAATCTCTCTTTTCTCCTCTTCGATGGTCCGCTCCGAAATCTTTCTGCGTTCTCCCTCGTCCGCAATCCGGAAGGCTTCCTCCAGTACGACAGTCAATTCTTCGTCGCTGCCCGGCTTTAACAGGTATTCCAGCGCTTTCACGGAAATGGCCTTTTTGGCATAGTTAAATTCATCAAAAGCCGTCAGAAAAATAATGCTGCAGTCCCGGTCCGCGTTCCTGATACGCTCGGCCGCATCCAGTCCGTTCATCCCCGGCATTTCAATATCAATCAGTACGATATCACATTTTTCCCGTTCGAAGATTTCCAGCGCCTCTCTGCCGTTCTCGGCCTGAAACACCTCCGTCTGCCCCGGAAAAAACTCCTGTATTTTTTTCGATATGACTTTCCGCTCTATCGGCTCATCATCAGCAATCAAAATCCGATACATAAGGTCTGTTTCCTCCCTGATACTTCCGCATCCGTTCCCGCCTGCTTCTTTCCCTGATGCTTCCCGCTCCGTTCCCGCCTGCTTCTTTCCCTGATGCTTCCCGCATCCGTTCCGTCTTTTTTCGAGCAGCTTTTTAAATTCCGGCTAAACGGCGCTTCACAATCTGAGAATCCGGACGGTCCTCTATATCTCCAGATAAGGAATCCGAATCCGTACAACCGTTCCCACATTCTTTTTGCTGAAAATATCCATACGGCCGTTTTCATACATCGCATAAATCCTCCGGTAAATATTCCCGATTCCGATGCCCCGCCGTTTGTCATTCTTATCGTCCAGACATTCTTTCAGCGCCGCAAGCTCCGTCCCGGTCATACCGACGCCCGTATCTGTAACCGTAATAAAAAGAAAATCCGATTCTTTCCAGACGCGTATCAGTACCCTTCCGCCTTCCTCTTTTGAAGAAAGGCCGTGAATAACCGCGTTTTCCACAAGCGGCTGAAAGGTAAATGCCGGTACGATGGCCCGCTTTCTGTCGGCCAGACAGTCAATGGAAAACCGGATACGGCTGCCAAAACGCATCTGCTGTAAATAAATATAATCCTGAACGACCGTCAATTCCCAGTCCAGTATCACTTCTCTCTCCGATGTTTTCAAGTTATATCGGAACAGGGAGCTTAACGACATAATCATCTTTTCAGTCGTTTCTGCGGATTCCAGATTCGCCATGCCGCCGATAACATTCAGCGTGTTAAACAGAAAATGTGGATTAATCTGACTTTTCAGCAGGTCTAACTGCATCGCCTCCAGCTGCTTTTCCATTTCCAGCCGTTCCATTTCTTCCTGATGAAGCAAATCCAGCGTTTTCCTTTTTTCTTCCAGAATCAGGATATATTCCCGCGTGGCGTATTTCATCTTATTGAACGCCCCCGCCAGTTCCCCGATTTCGTCTTTATTCTCCACGACTACATCTTCCGCCTGAAAATCGTTGGCGGCAATTCTTTTTGACACCTTCACAAGCTGTAAGACAGGCAGCACAATGTCACGGTTTAAGATTTCCGCCAGTTTCAGCATAACGCCAAAAAGCAGAATGCCCGCCAGCACAATGACAAATGGAACCCGCACGACATTGGGGACTCTTCTCTGATAAAGGGTATTCCCGGCGTCCAGCGTCTCTATCAGCAGATTGCTCGCATATTGCTGCAAGTATTCCTGCATCTCGTATACTTCATACAAAAGGCCGATATCTTCTCTTCCGCTTCTTCGCAAAGCCAGCATTTCATCCCTTGCCGCCTGGTATACTTCATAGCTGTTATAGATGGACCAGGTCTGGGCATACCGCTCATCGCCGAGCAGCCGGTAATCGAAGGACAGACTATTGATTGCCGCTTCCGTCCGCTGCATGGTTTTAGCCAGTTCTTCTTCTGAAATGCTCGAATAGCCCCTCATATACTGCTCGAACACTTCGCTTTCCCCGGCCAGCGCATTGACCGCCTCTTCGCTCTTCGCATTTTCTTCCAGAATTTCCCGGAAATCAAAGAGGGAAAACTTTGCCACCCAGATATTAAAGATAACGGAAAGAAATATCATCAAAAACACCAGCCCCGTGAACACGAGCAGTTTATTCTTTATCGCCAGTGACTGCCACAACTGTATGATTCTGCTTTTTAACCGCATCCGCCGCCAATCACCATGCCTTTCCCTTGTTCCGCGGCATTTGCCGCGGAACGCGCTGATTCAGTTCAGGCGCAGCGCCGTAATTCTTTTACAGCTCTGCGCCTGTTCTTATTTTTTTATATTCGCCCTGGAACAGACATACTCATAAAATTCCTCTTTCTGTCCGCCGAGCATTCTGTCTGTCAAAAGATATCCATGTACGTTATCGGAAAAGACCACAATCATATGGGCTTCTTTTACAACGTTCCCGATACTGCTCCAGGGTATGTCGGAAGCCGCCTCCCGCGTTTTTACATGAAGTCCGCCTTCATCAAATGTAAGTTCCATCCCCTTTGGCAGAGCCGCCGCCTGTTTCCGTGACTTTCCGTATATGACGAGCGGCTGGATGACCGGAAAAAGCAGACAGCCGAACAGCATCAGCCCTTTATAAAAATCCGACGCCGTATTCCAGAAACGGAACACCAGAACAAACATGGCCGCCGTAAACACCAGGTTGCAGACGCCCGCCGTCGAACGGTACGTCCGCCGCATGACGAGCCGCCAGAAATCCATCGCCGTCACTTCGTTTCTGAACTGATATTTCATATGCTTTCAATCCTTATTTAAATAAATTCGGTACAAACAAACTGATTTCCGGTATAAAGGTCAGCAGCATCAATACAATAATCATGCACGCATAGAACGGAAGCGTCGCTTTTACGACCTTCTCCATCTTCACCTTGCCGACTGCGGAACCGATGAACAATACCGCGCCTACCGGAGGCGTCAGAAGACCGATACCACAGTTTAATATCATCATAATACCGAACTGCACCGGGTCGATGCCGATGGATGTCGCAATCGGGAGCAGAATCGGCGTCGCAATCAGAATAATCGGCGCCATATCCATAATACAGCCGAGCACGAGCAGAATCAGGTTCAGCAGTAACGCCAGAATAATCGGATTATCCGTCATGCCGATAACCGCCTTTGCCGCCAAATCCGGCACATGCAGCGTAGTAAGGCAGTAACCGAAAATACTGGAAGTGGATATCAGAATCAATACGATGGACAACGTATCCACACACTGCCCCAAAACCTTCCAGACACCTTTCCAGTCCAGTCCCTTATAAATAAACACACTGACAATCAGACTGTAAATAACCGCAATCGCCGCAGATTCCGTCGCCGTAAACCAGCCGCCGACAACACCGACTACAACGATAACGACCGCCGCCAGCGCCCAGAAAGAAACGAGGAACTGTTTGCCCAAGTTTTTCAGGCTGAACTTATCGCCCTTAGGGTATTTTCTTCTCTTGGATATAATATAAGAGCCTACCATCAGGGAAATCGCAAGCAGCGCGCCCGGCACATACCCCGCAAGGAAAAGACTTCCTACGGAAACGCCGCCCGCAGACATCGCATAGATAACCATGTTATGGCTCGGCGGAACGAGGAGCCCCTCACAGGAAGAAGTAATCGTGACCGCCGTCGAAAAATCGTCGTCATATCCCTGGTCCACCATCATCGGAATCAGAATACTTCCGAGAGACGCCGTATCAGCAGCCGCCGAACCGGAAATACCGCCGAAAAAGTACGATGCCACGATATTTACCATCGCCATGCCTCCGGTCATCCAGCCTACACAGGCATTGGCCAGCGCAATCAGTTTTTCCGAAATACCACCGGAACCCATCAGACATCCCATCGTGATAAAGAACGGAACCGCCATCAGACTGAAGGAACTGATGCCTTTCACCATCTGCTGGCAGATTGTCGTCAGCGGCAGACCCTGTGACAACAGGCAGAACATTGATGACAATGCCACCGCATATGCGATGGGAAACCGGAGAAAAATCATTATCACAAAACTAAAAAGTAAAATAAAAATCGCCATTCCTTCCGGACTCATGCTTTTTCTCCCTCCTTTACAAAGATTCCCTTAATATGGCTGTAAAGCGCCTCGATTTCAAAAATAATCATCGCCAGCCCCGCTAAGGGTATCGGGAAATACATCCAGAAACGAGATAAAAAGGGCATACTTACATAAGTCCCCCTTGAGCCAATCTGCCGTGCATATTTCCATCCCACAATCAGCATGACGAAGGCGAGCACGAGCACACATATATCCGCTAAAATATCTAAAAACTTCAACAGCCATTTGGGCAGATATCTGTCAAAAGCCGTCATTCTGATATGAGCGCCTTTCCGAATCGCCAGCGCCGCCGACAGCACCGCCATATAGGACATACAGGTCAGTACCACTTCCTCGCTCCAGGCCGGGTCCGGAACAAACGGAACATACCGGCCGATAACGCTCATTGTCGTAATCAGAATATCGATAATCAGCAGCATTTTACAGACAAACATAACCGCTTTGTCCGCCGCATCATATACCGGCCTTATTTTGTCTATCTTCTCAAAAATCCCAGACATTGTAACCTCCTCATAATCCAACAGGACCGCCGCACCCGGCGAGCCACCCAATGCAGCAGTCCCATTCATGTTTCATTATTCTTTCTGCATAACCCTTATTTCAAAACCCTATGTATCGAATGCTATAACATTCACTTCCTAAGGAAGAATACCATTCTCAACATTCATTTTCCGCAGAAGAATGCCGCACACGGCATTCTTCTAGGTAAGAAAGGTTCGCAAAGCGAACCGTAGTACTTCTTGGCGTCCCGCCCCATGGCGGGACGTCTTTAGAAGTTCTTCTCACTTACTGCATGTCAACTATCTTCTGATACAGTTCTTCCTGCCCTTTGATGTTGTCATCGATAACGGATTTACAAGCATCCTGCCACGGTGTGATGTCGGTTACTTCTACAACATTTACGCCGTCAGCCTTTAACTGCTCAAGCACTTCGTTTTCTGCCTGCTCGGAAATCTCGCGGTTGAACTGGGAAGCTACCTTGCCGGCTTCCACCAGAATGTTCTGCTGCTCTTCCGTCAGGGAATCCCATGCTTCATCCGTGATGATTACCTGAATCGCACCCAGTGTATGTCCGTCCAGAATCAGGTTCGGAGCAACTTCCGGGAAAGCGTTGGATTTGTAGTTTGCAATCGGCTGTTCTGCACCGTCAACAACACCTGTCTGCAATGCGGAATATAATTCGCCGAATGATACGACCGTCGGGTTTGCGCCGAGACCCTCAACGAGACCGTTCATAACCGGGTCGTTGGACACACGCAGTTTCATGCCCGCAAGGTCATCCATGCCGCTGATTTCATTTACCGTAAAGAAATGACGGAATCCTTCTTCGCCGTAGAACAGTCCTCTTACGCCGCTGCCGTTCTCATGAGGCTCAAGCAAAAATTCGTTTGCCAAATCGGATGTAGCGAAGTTCCAGAAATGCTCTCTGCTTACGAATGTGTAAGGCAGGGAAAGGAGCATGGACTTCTCACCGCCATAGCTTGTCAGCGCGAATGCGGAAATACGGGACATCTGAATCGTACCGCCGCCGCCTAACATAGTATCCAGAACATCGTTCTCGGAACCGAGCACGCCGCTCGCCTGAACGTCGATGATAATGGAACCGCCGGACATCTCTTCTACCGTCTCTTTGAATTTGGTAGCGGTCTGTCCTACGATGGTATCTAACGGATTAACCTCTGCATATACCAGTGTGATTGCGTCTTCCGTCGGCGTAACTGCCGTGTCTGCGGATGTATCCGTTGCGGAAGTATCCGCTGCGGTATCTGTCGCCGCCGTATTTGTGGACGTATCAGCCGCACTTGACGCAGAAGCATTATCTTCTGCCGGCGCTTCCGCTTTCTGTAATCCACAGCCCGCTGCCGTAATCATCATGACTGTGCATAACAACGTTGCCAATAACTTTTTCTTCATCTTTCTTTCTACCTCCCTTATGGTATATTGAATATACCTTTATTATAAAAGAAAGAATGCACAAAGAAAATCGTATATTTTTATCCTTTTTAGCAATTTTTTAACATTCCCCATTTATTCCGCAGTCAGGATAACGACCGTGCGGGGGCCGATGCGCAGATTGCTGTTATGGGCAAACTCCGTGAACTGCTCCATATCCAGACCGTCCTTATAAGGAACCGCCGTATTGACGCATACCTTCCATTTTTTGCCGGCCGGCAGCTCCGGAAGCTGCATATTGACAGGCTCCCAGTAGGCGTTCATTCCGTAAAAGATAATATCGTCCTTCGCATTTTTCTCATCCCTTCCCGCGAACATAATTCCGATGAGCCGGCTGTTATAATCTGTCCGGTTATTAAACGGATATCCGTTATGGATGCTGATTTCCGGAAGCCCGCAGGACGCCGGATAAGTCGATTTGCGCAGAATAGCATGTTCTTTCCGAAACGCAATCATATACCGGAAAAAATCATGAATTTCCTGATATTCCTCCAGCCGGTTCCAGTCCAGCCAGGAGATGATATTATCCTGGCAGTAAGCATTGTTATTGCCGAACTGGGTATTGCAGAACTCGTCTCCCGCATAGAACATGGCCGGGCCTCTGCTGCACATCAGCGTGGCAAAGGCGTTCTTTACCATACGGCGGCGGAGTTTTTCGATTTCCGGGTCATCTGTTTCCCCTTCCACGCCGCAGTTCCAGCTGTTGCCGTTGTTGTCTCCGTCCGTATTGTTCCAGCCGTTCTTTTCGTTATGCTTCATATTATAGGAGTACAGGTCATACAGCGTAAAACCGTCGTGACAGGTCACAAAATTCACGGAAGCGTCCTCCCCTCTCGTGGAACGGTCGTACATATCGCTGGAACCCGTAATTCTGGTAATCGCGGTTCCGGCAAGTCCGGCATCGCCTTTCAGGAAACGCCGCATATCATCCCGGTATCTGCCGTTCCATTCGGACCATCTGCTGAAAGCCGGGAAATTTCCCACCTGATACAGGCCGCTGGCGTCCCACGCTTCCGCAATCAGCTTCACTTTCCCCAGAATGGCGTCACAGGCGATTTCATGCAGTATGGGCGGTTCTGCCATCGGCTCGCCGTTCCAGTCTCTGGACAGAATGGAAGCCAAATCGAACCGGAACCCGTCCACCCGGTATTCTGTCACCCAGAAGCGGAGACAGTCGATAATAAAACGTCTTGTAAGCGGATGGTTGCAGTTTAATACGTTACCGCAGCCGCTGAAATTATAATACCCGCCGCCGGGCGTCAGAATATAATAAATATTGTTATCAATTCCCTTAAAGGAAAAAGTCGGCCCGTCATCGTTTCCCTCCGCCGTATGGTTAAACACCACGTCCAGAATGACCTCAATGCCGTTTTCCTTCAGCTCGTAAATCAGCCGTTTAAGCTCTTCCCCTTCATGGTTATGCTCCACCACGGAACTGTAACTCGTATTCGGCGCGAAAAAGCAGACCGTATTGTAACCCCAGTAGTTATAGAGCTGCTCACCGTCCACGACCCGCGCGCTCTCCATCTCGTCAAACTCAAAAATCGGCATCAGTTCCACCGCGTTAATTCCCAGGTCTTTCAGATAAGGAATTTTCTGCCGGAGGCCCTCGTAAGTTCCTCTCGCCGAAACGCCGGAAGAAGCATCCTTCGTATATCCGCGCACATGCAGTTCATAAATCACCAGGTCTTCCATCGGAAGTTCCAGCTGCCTCACATTGCCCCAGTCGAAATTGTTTTCAACGACCCTCGCATGATACACAAAACCCTCATCGCTTTCCGGCCGGTCCCCCCATTCTTTCTGTCCGGTCACGGCTCTTGCGTAAGGGTCCAACAACACCGTATTTTTATTGAAAAGAAGCCCTTTTTCCTTATCATAGGGACCGTCCAGCTGGAAAGCGTATTCAAATTCTTCAATCTTTAAATCAAATACCAGCATGGAATAGGTATTTCCGATGTGATAAGCCTCCGGGTACTTTAACCTCGCGAAAGGCTCCTTTTCCCTCGGACGAAACAGCAGTAACGTGCAGCTCGTCGCCCCCGATGAATGAATGGTAAAGCTGACGCCGTTTGGCGCCGCCGCCGCGCCGTCCCTGTTGTAAAATCCCGGACGGACCTTGAATCCGTCGATGATGTCGAGCGGCTGTAATTTTACACCCCGCTGCGGCCCTTTTTTCTTCATGTCCACCTTTTTTCTCCCTCCAAAAAATATCATTCTCTCAACCCGGCCTTTCTTTTTAGTCTGAATGTCGGTCGATTTTATCCCGAATTTTCTGCATCTGGTAATCCAGCGCTTCTATGGAATCCGCACACGCCTTGAGCTGCGCTGCAATTTCCTCCGCGTTGTCCACACTTTTTTTGTATTTCAGTTTATGTTCCAGACTTGCCCAGAAATCCATCGCAATCGTGCGGAACTGTACTTCTGCTTTCATATATTTTTTTTCATTGGATAAAAAAATGGGAATGCTGATAATCAGATGAAGGCTCCGGTAGCCGTTCGTTTTCGGATTGCGGATATAATCCTTTTCTTTTAACAAAATAATATCATCCTGTCTGATTAAAAGCTCCGCCAGCCGGTAAATATCATCCGGGAAAGAACAGATGACGCGGATTCCCGCCACATCCGACAGTTTTTCCTCTATATTTTCCAGCGTTACCGGATATCCCTTCCTTGTGAGTTTTTCGTAGATGCTCTCCGATGTTTTCAGCCTGCTCTTGATGGATTCAAACGGATTTCTCTTATACTGCCTGGAAAAAGCCTCGTTCAGCACCTTCAGCTTCGTTTCCACTTCCATGATGGCGCAGCGGTACTGCATCATCAGCGTATGAAAAGCCTCCGCCTCCTTGAGCTGCCCCGCCTGTATCTGTATGATGCGGGACTGCTTTCTGAGCGCCTCCGTCTGCCGCTCCACTTCCCGCTCCAGCTGATTCTTACAGGCAAACAGCTCCACTGTATTTTTAATCCGGTTTTTCACGATGGACGCCTCGAAGGGTTTATGGATAAAGTCCAAAACCCCCAGGTCAAAACACCGGTTCTCAATATCCACAGAGTCTTCGCCACTGATAATCAGCACCGGAAGTTTCTGAAGCCATCCGTTCTTTCGGATTTCTTCCATCACCGCAAATCCGTCCATTCTCGGCATCTGTAAATCCAGCAGCAATGCCGAAATATCCTCCCGGTATTCCCTCAGTCTGTAAATCGCCTCTTCTCCGTCTTTTGCCGTATCTACAATATATTCATCCTCAAGAATTGCCCGCAGCAATTCGCGGTTTACCTCCGCGTCATCCACGACCAGTATTCTGCCCCGCATTAGAATCCCCCATTTTCTCCTTTGTACATCATTCCCCGGCGGACGGGGATAAAACTATTTTACCACAAACTGCCGTCCGGTACTATGGTACTATGGTTTTATTCTTTTTCTATTCTTTTTCCTTCTTTCGGATAAACATCAGCCCGAAAACGCCCACGCCGCAGTTGCTCGATACCGTTGCGGACGCTTTCTGCAGTACGATTTTGTCAAATCTAACATATTTTGCCACTTCTTCCAGTATTTCATCCAGCTGCTGCACGCTGCATCCCGCATAGGTCAGAAAGGCAATACGCGTGTCTATCTGCTGGACGTGATGCAGAAGTTTTTTGATATAACTGCGTCTTGAACGCTGCATATTTCCGGCTTCAAGATACCATAACCCGAGCTTATTCTGGCTCATATGCAGCACCGGATGCAGATTCAGCCCGGTACAGAGCTTATGAACGATGCCTTTTACTTTGCCATTCCGATACAAAGCTTCCGTGCTCTTCACAAAGAAATTGGAGCAAATCATTTCTTTGAATAAGTCAAGCGCCTTGAGGATTTCCGTCACGCTTTTCCCTTCCTCTGCCAGAGAAGCCGCATACAATACCATCAGTCCGTGGCCGCTGCTGATGTGGTTGGAATCCACAACGGTCACGTTGTCAAAGCTCCGGCTCGCCTGCGTCGCGTTGGGATAAGCGCCGCTTAACGCGACGGTTGCGGTAATATGAATTATCTGCTCCGCTCTCTGCAGTTCGTCGGCAAAGAAATATTCATAGGCGGAAGGCTCCGCCGTGGAAGAATGGGCATAATTCCCCTCCTGCTGCAGATACGCCAGCAGACCGTCGGAGGACACTTCAAACAAATCGCAGAAACGGCCCTCTTTCGTATGTACATAACAGTACATCAGGCGAATCTGATATTTTTCCAGCAAATCTTTGGGCAAATCGCAGATACAGTCCGCCGTAATCGCAATCTTCCGCTTTCTGACGCCGGTCACCTGGCTGATTCTTCCTTCTTCCTGTATCTCGTCGTTTTCTTCCCCGGTATACTCAATCAGCTCCGGCGGCAGATATTTTAACAGGCCCGCCTCCAGCAGCGCGGAGTTTATCGGCTTGGCCAGATAACCGTCAAATCCCATATCGCGGTAGACCTGTTCCGCATTCGTCATCACATTGGCCGTCAATGCAATAACAGGTGTTTTTTGGCAATAACCCTTACTCTGGGCGCGCACGGCTTTCAACGTTTCCTCTCCGTCCATATCCGGCATCATATGGTCCATCAGAATCACATGATAAAAACCTTCCGCCGTTTTTTTCAGACATTCTTTTCCGCTTTCTACCGTTTCCACCTGAATTTTTGTGCCCCGCAGCAGTTTGACCGCAACCATGCGGTTCATATCGTTATCGTCCACGACGAGCACCCTTGCGTCCGGCGCCGTGAAGCTCTGTTTGTATCTGACGCGTCTGTTCAGCTGTTTCTTCGCCGCAAAGTTGATGACGCCGATGGGTCTTACATTGACGATTTTCTGCTTCACCTCTATGGTAAACACGGAGCCCTTATGATACACGCTGTCTACGAAAATCTTACCGCCCATCATCTCTATCAGCTGTTTGGAAATATTTAAGCCCAGGCCGGTTCCTTCGATGTTCCGGTTGTCCCGCTCATCCATCCGCCGGAAAGAACCAAACAGGCTGTCCAGATTTTCTTTCCGGATTCCCATTCCCGTATCCTCTACGGAAATACGCAGCAATATCTCGTCCGCCGCGACGCGCTCCCCTTTGGCCGTCAGCGTAACGGAGCCTTTCTCCGTATATTTGACCGCATTAGTCAACATATTGGTAATCACCTGTTTGATACGAACTTCGTCACCGAAGAGCATGGAAGGAATTTCCGGGTCGATATCCACCTTAAATTCCAGTTCTTTCTGATGGGCCCGAATCCAGATAAGATTAACCAAATCGCTGAACATGGAGCTGATTTCATACTGGGCCGGCACAATTTCCATCTTCCCCGACTCCAGTTTGGACAAATCCAGAATATCGTTGATAATCGTTAAAAGCATCTTACTCGCATTCTGGATATTAATGGCATTCTCGGCGATTTCATCGGAAATATCCTCCCGCAGAATCATCTCGTTCAGGCCGATGATGGTGTTTATCGGCGTGCGGATTTCATGGCTCATATTCGCAAAAAAGGCGTCTTTGGAATGCGCGATTTTCTCTATCTCTTCCTTCTGTTCTTCCGCAAGCCTTCTTTCCCGGTCATAGGTCATCGTCTGCACTTTCAGCAGAACGCCGATAAAACAGCTGACAAACAAAATAGTCGTATAAGAATCGGTATAACTGTAAATGCGGCTGGCCGGCGCCGATACAATTTCCGGAAACCGATATGCTATAACGTATGTTATTAAAAAGGAAACCGCTGACAGACCAAACGCTGTCAGGAAATCCCTTCCCGTAAACATCAGAAAAATATAAACCAGCTCCAGCACAAGCCAGACGGGCGTGCCGCCATCCATTCCGCCGCCCATAATAAAAATCGTCGGAAACAGCACGAGGTTGGAGGCGATGAGCAGAAGCCAGGAAGCCTCTTTTAGCTTTTTAAGCGATATTGCAAGATAAAGAGCCAGTCCTGAGACAGCGCACATCAGCAGAAACGCCATGAGGACGGCGGAAGGCGCTCCAAAAGCGGAACGTCCCACACCGATAACGGACGCCGCGAAAGCAAGCAGCAGAACAAGCCGTATGAGCCGTTCTTTCAGCTCCAGCCGGCCATCCAGCACAGATTTTAAAAATATATGGATTCGTTTGAACATAAGCTATCCCGCCCTTTCCGCGCTAACCGATGTTTTCTCCGCTTTTTTCCCATGCTTCCAGCACTTCCGCGGCGCCCGGAAAATCAAATTCTTCGACTTTTTCCCGAATTTCCCCCGCCAGTTTTGCAAACGCCTGCTCTCCGCATTTGCTGTTTGCAAGCTGCTCCAAAAGCTCCGGCAGTCCCTCGCTCTCAAAACTGTCCAATTTTTCCCGGAGCAGTCCGATGCGCTCTCCAAGCGTCTCCGCCGTGATTTCTTCCGTTTCCCGCGCTGTTTCCTCCTGTCTGATAAAAGCATTGTCGCCAAGCACACGAAGCAGCAGTTCGTATTTTTCCATGAGCTCCGCATGATGCGCCTCTATGTATTCAACGCGCTCCTCTTTTCCGGCCGTTTCCAGATTCAGGGCCAGCTCCGACAATTCATTGGCTCCGATGCCCTTGGAGTTTCCTTTCAGCGCGTGCACCGTAATCACATAATTCGTCCAGTCCCGTTCTTCAAAAAGCCGTTCCAGCTGACGGATTCGTTTCTGCCCTTCTTTATAAAAAATACCCGCGATTTCCCGGAAGCCCTCTTTGTCGCCGCAGTAGGCGATTCCCTGTCCGATATTGACGCCCGCGCTGCTCAAATCATTCAAAGACTCCTCCTCTGTTTTTTCTGTCTGCTCCGGCGGCACAAACATCGTCTTTTCCTGCTCCATTGCGCTCTCCTGTTCCTTTTTCCCGGATGTTTTCTGCATGGCTTCCTCCTCTGTTTCAATCTGTTTCTGTACGGGAATATAACGCCGCAGCATCCGTTCCAGAACGCTCAGCTCAATGGGTTTTGCAATAAAATCATTGAATCCCTCTTCCATAAACATTTCCCGTGCGCCGCCGATGGCATTGGCCGTAAACGCAATGACATTCAGCGACTGGAAATAAGCGCCCGGTTTTTTCCTGATTCTGTGGAGCGTTTCCACGCCGTCCATTTCCGGCATCATATGGTCGAGAAAAACGCAGTCGTAATCCATCGTGTCCAGCTTATGGAGCGCCTCCTGTCCGCCGGAAGCCATGACCACTTTAATCCGATAGGGAAGAAGCAGTCTTGCCATGACTTTTAAGTTCATCGCATTGTCATCCACTACAAGCACTCTGGCCTCCGGCGCGATAAAGCGCCGCTTTGGCTCCCCATGCCGCTCTTCGTCCTGAAGCGTTTTCTGCCCGTTAAATACCGCGGCAATCGACAACACGGTAAAAGGCTTGTAAATGCGGAGCATCCCGCTTCCCACCTGATTTTCCTGTCCATAGTCCAATATCAGAACAACCGTCAGTTCCTTTGCCAGATTTTCAAAAAACGCTTTATCTTCACAATACTCTTCATAACTGATAAACACATGCGAATAGTTCTCATGCCCAACGCGCCTTTTTAACTCCGGCAGATTTCTGCATATCCGGAACAGAATGCCGAACTGCTCCGCCATGTGGCGGATTGCCCTTTCATAACCTTCCCGCACAACGGAAAAATTATATTTATCCATATTGATATAACACGCGGCAAACAGATTTCCTTTATTGCGAATGGACACAATCGGCGTTTCATCCAGCACCTTCTGGGGAACCGTAAATAGAAATTCCGTTCCGATTCCCGGCGCGCTCTCTACCGTAATAAAACCTCCCATACGCTGAACCAACGCCTGTGCGATGGAAAGTCCGAGACCGACGCCGCCCTCTTCCCTGTTGCGTTTCGCATCCAGCTGGCCATAGCTCGTAAAAACCCTTTCGATTTCGGCCTGGCTCATGCCGACGCCGGAATCCCGGACGCTGACCATCAGGTTGATGCCGTATTCTTCTTTTCTGGACTTGATGCGCAGAACAACGCCGCCCTCTTTCGTGAACTTCATCGCATTTTCCAATAAATTCATGACGATACGCCGCAGCTTCTGCTCGTCGCCCAGCAGGCTTCCCGGCAGACTGGCATCACAGTCCACAATCAGCTCCAGCTGTTTTCCGTTTTCAAAAGTCATCGCCATATTGATGATGTCCGTAATCGTGGAGGTAATGTTGTAACTTTCCTCGGCCAGCTCCATCTTGCCGCTTTCCAGTTCCGAAAAGTCCAGGATGTTGCTGACCGTCGCAAGAAGGTTGCGTCCCGCCGTCTGAATATCCACAATATCCCGCCTCACATCCACAGGAAGTTCCTCCTGTAAAAGCGCCTCGCTCATCCCGCATACCGCGTTGATGGGCGTGCGGATTTCATGGGAAATATTGACCATGAAATCATCCTTGCTCTTCTCCACGATTTCCAGCTCTCTAATATTCTCTATCAGTTTTTCACTGGTTTCCTCCCGGATGCGTATCGTAATCCAGACCACCAGTGAAATCACATATGCCGACGCGATATGCAGAACCAGCCTGAGCGCGTCATTCGGCGCGTTAATCGGAAAACTGCGCAGAACGACGATATGATAAAGACAGATACCCGTCGTAAAAAACACACCTATATAAATAATTTCCGGGACACAGAAAATACTCAGAAGCACGATAAGCGCCATCATCGAAGAAAGCATGGAAGTAAAAGAGCTGGAATGGATAACATAGATAAAAAAATTAATCCAGCACATCAGCGCAATAAATTTCGCCCGAAACACATAATCGCGGTACTCTTTCCAGGAAACCACCCATCCCGCAATGACCGCGGCAATAATCAGCTCTTTGGCCAGAATGCCCCATTCCAGCAAAACTGCCGAAACGGACATTGCGAGAGAAAACACGGTAAAAACAGAAAGCACGGTCAGTTCCAGTTTTTTATTCATTTTATCGTTTTCAAATTGTTTTTCTTCCAAAATGTTCCCCGTTCCTTTCCGCTACGCGATTCCCAGGACTTCTTTCAGTTTTGGCAGCATCTCCATAAAAATACCGATAATGACCGGGTCGAACTGCGTTCCTTTTCCCTCTTCCATAATCTGCATGATACGTTCGATAGGACGGACCGGCGGCTTGTAGCACCGTTCTTCATACAGGGCGTCAAATACATCCGCCACCGCCATAATCCGCGCCGCCAGCGGAATCTCTCCGCCCGCAAGTCCGGTCGGATATCCTGAACCGTCCCACCGCTCATGATGGTACAGGGCGATGTCTTCCACAATTTTTACATAATGCTCGTCTTCCACATCGCCGATAATCGTCTTGATAATCGTCCGGCTGTATGTCGTATGCAGCTTCATCGCATCGAACTCTTCCGGCGTCAGTTTCCCAGGCTTTTGCAAAATGGAATCCGGCACTTTAATCTTTCCCACGTCATGCAGCGGCGCGGCTTTACAGAGGTCTTCTATGTATTCCGGCGTCAGCTCTTCGGTAAAAAGCCCCCGCCCGAGAAGTTCATCCGCAATCATCCGCACATACATCTGCGTATTTTTCACATGTTTTCCCGTACTGCCGTCCCGGCTTTCAATCAGATTGGCCATGCCGACGATAACGGAATCCTGAATCATGCTGATACGCCGTGTGTTTTCCATCAGTTTTTCTGCCTGTTCTTTAACCATTTTTTCCAGATTATGCCGGTATTCGTGAAGCTCAATGGTCTTTCCCACACGGCTTAGCAGAATATCCGGCACAAAAGGCTTTGCGACGAAATCCATCGCCCCCACCCGGAAACAGCGGATTTCCGTTTCCGCCAGGTTGTCCGCTGTCAGGAAAATGACGGGAATCGAAGCCGTCTCTTCTTTTTTCTTCAGCTCTTCCATCACCGCAAATCCATCCATATCAGGCATATTGATATCGAGCAGAATCAGGTCCGGGCGGTTATGTTCCAGATATTTTAAAGCCGCCATACCGGAATTGGAAGCCGCAATACGATACTGGGGCAAAAGAATTTTCTGCGCAAGCGCCAGATTGGTCTTATCGTCATCCACGACCAGAATGATATTCTTCATGTGGGAACTCCCTTCTTATCCATATACTCCGTTTTCATTTTTCCCTTTTACGAATTTATATGTATAATTTTAACCTTTTACGAAAAAGTATGCTACCGTTTTTGCAAAATTTTCCAAATAAAATTTTCTCTATAAAGTACTTGCAAAAACTGTGAAATACCGTATGATGGAATAAAGCGGATATTAACTATTCTAAAGAAAGAAAAGAGGATAATCTAATGGCAATGAAAAAAGGCAAAGCGGCCCTTATGCGAGCTGTTTCAGAATTAAAAAACGCTGACTACTCCAGAGAACCGGAATTAAATTCGATTTACCAGCGATTGTCTCACGGCAGAAAACAATTTGCAGAAATTTTTGAAAAAAACATCAAAGCGGTCATGCAAATCAGCTCACTTGACCTGACAATGCAGCATCAGACGGATAAAATCACGGAAATTGCACAGAGAGTCACGAAAGCAACCGAGACGATTTTCGGCGCGGCGGCCGGGCATGCGAACAACCAGCACGAAGAGCTGACCAACACCATCATCAAAGTATCGGAAGATACCGATGAGGTATACCGCAAAATAGAAACCGGACAGAATGAGCTGACGGCCATCCGGGAACTGTCCGACCAGACAATTTCCATATCAAGACAGATGCAGGCGGACATGGACGAACTGATTAACATCATCAACCAAATCAGCAATGTTATCTCCGGCATCGATTCCATTTCCATGCAGACAAATCTTCTCGCCCTGAACGCTTCCGTGGAAGCGGCAAGAGCCGGAGAAGCCGGCAAAGGCTTTTCGGTCGTTGCCAACGAAATCCGGGCGCTGGCGGAAGACACGCAGAAAATGACGAGAAACATGGGTTCCTTCGTCGATAATATGAAAAACGCTTCCAGACAGAGCATCAGCAGTTCCACCAGCACCATTGAATCCCTGGCTTCCATGGCGGAAAAAATCGGCCATGTATGGGAACTGAACAACGACAGCCAGCGCTACATATCGAACGTAAACGAATCTGTCAGCTCCATCGCCGCTGTCAGCGAGGAAATCAGCAGTTCCATGGCCGAGATGGAAAACCAGTTAAAGGACTGTACGGATTTCATGCGTCAGGTTGGCATGGATTTACAGCAGGCGACGGAGCCCGTTGTCGATATCGAGAAAACACTGGATACGACCGTCAAACAGATGGGCAGCCTGACCCAGGACGCTTTCTTCCATCTGGAAAATGCGGAGTTTGCCGACTACATGCAGAATGCGGTTTCCTCCCATCACGCATGGCTTGGCAATCTGAAAAAAATGGTAAACACACGGGAAATCATTCCGCTCCAGCTGGATTCTTCCAAATGCGGCTTTGGACATTTCTACTATGCCATGACGCCGGATATTCCGGGCGTTCTGCCAATCTGGGAAGGTCTGGGCGGAAAACACCGGAAATTCCACACTTACGGCGCCGCCGTAATGAACGCGATAAGCAGAGGGGATTACTCGGAATCGGAACGCTTATATTGGGAAGCGGAAAATTATTCCAGAGAACTGATTGCCGATATGGAAAAAATTATACAGCTGACACAGGAAAACTAAAAAAGAGAGCCGTAAGGCTCTCTTTTTTATGAGGGAGAAAATCTTCCCTGCCCGATTCATGACGGAATCCGCAGCACCTGGCCGACATTTAACATATCTCCGGTAAGTCCGTTCAGTTTTTTAATGGCGTCCGCCGTCGTGCCGAACCGCTGGCCGAGCAGCCACAAAGTATCGCCCGGCCGCACCGTATACTCAAAATAGGCGTTCGTCTGCCCAGCCGGTATCTTCAGAACCTGACCGATGTTCAGCATATCTCCGGTTAAATTATTCAGTCTTTGTATTTCCGCCACCGTCGTGCCGTATCTTTGGGCCAGCAGCCACAAAGTGTCCCCGGAACGCACCGTATATTCAATTACGCCGCTGTCCGTTCCCGGCCCCGGCTGCGGCACATAATCTTCGATTCCCCGGTATGCTTCATAAAGGGCTCTCCATGTTCCTGTCCCCACAACGCCGTCCGGGACAAGTCCTTTCGTCTGCTGAAAAGCGATAACCGACTGTCTGGTTGCCTCCCCGAAAATACCGTCCTGTATGACGCCCGGAATGCCCGGATAAAACTCCGCAATCAAATCCAGCAGATACTGCAGTGTAATCACATCCGCGCCTCTGGAGCCCTGGCGCAGCACCGAAGATGGCGGAACGGTTCCGATGCCCAGATTCGTTCCCTCGCTGTCCAGCTCCGCCAGCCGCGTTACCCCGGTATATAACTGGGAAATCTTATACCAGGTGGCTTTCCCCACAATGCCGTCCGCCGCCAGCCTGAAAATACTCTGGAATTTCGTGACCGCAGCTCTTGTGCTGTCCCCGAACGTTCCCGCCGCATCGGTGATGAGCGGAATCGCCGGATAATTCTTACGAATCCGGTTCAGGTATGTCTGAATCGTCTGTACATCCAGCCCCGTGCTCCCCAGCCGGAGCGGTGTGCCCGGATAGGAGGAAGGCACATTAGCGATGATATCCGTCTCCGCAATTTCCACATCATCCGGGTAATAGGCGCGCAGAATCTGCAGCGGCGTGCGGCCCTGCTGTGCCAGCGTCACCGTCCCCCACTGGGACAGACCGGAACAGGTCGTTGTGGTGCCGTTACAGAAGGATGTAAAGTAAGGTGCCGTCTGCCCCTGTCTGCGCACATATTCGTTAAAGATTTCATCCACGATTCTGCTGATGGATTCATAGACAGCTCTTCCGTAAACGAAAGCCTGGTCGTATGCGGTGCTGTTTGTAATGTCAAAATTGTATCCCTGGCTTCTGTACCCAGAAACCATCGCTGGTTCGGGGTTTTAGAGGGCTTGTATCGGAAGGCGGGTACGGAGATTTCCTGTCTGCCTGTCGGATTCTAACAGTAGAAGCTGATATCATCTGTTTTAAAGTGATTTTTCCATTCTGCACATATCAGAAAATATTGTGCCTGAATGATTTCCAACAGTTCATTTAATTCTTTGGAAGGAATATGCTCTTTATGATTGGCAACAATACAGCCGCCATTTTTTGTCAGCCAAATCTTTGTAGCGTTTGCAGAAGGCTTTCCTTTCGTAACATGAACGTGAATAGGTTCGTTGTTTTCATTAGACCAAAAGAAAACCTTATAACTTCCAACGGTAAAGATACTAGGCAATCTGCACACCCCCATTTGCGCCATATTTATAGAATAAGTGGGCGTTGCTTCGCATTATCTGGTCAAACAGCCGCATTTCATTTTCGGAAAAACCATCCTTTTTCAACCAGGTATAAGATGGTAACTGGCATCTTGCGGAATCAAAACCATTGTCCGTAGGACGTTCAAAGTGGACTTCCACTTTTTGGATGCCGTCTTCTTCAAAAACCTGTGTATGCACAATCTCCGTGCCATCGGCAAGAACCATATAAGGATAAACCATGAGCTTCAACTCCTTTTTCAGTTGTCGTGCTTATTGAATTATTATAGCAGACGCAGGTTTAAAAGTCATTAAAAATCCCGAAAGGGAGAACGGAAAAACAGAGTAATTATTGTGAACTTAAAGTGGAATGTGACAAGTTTTTATCCAATACCAATAATAAAGAAAGGGATATTAGTATTGGGCAGAATATGAAAGAACTTAATCGGGATATAAATTGTGGAAAAGAAACCGTTAAATTAGTTTTGCAATTTCCAGATGAAGAACAAGATACCATTTTGATACAGAAAGAGGTTAAGGCAATCCTTATTGCCGAACTGTATGAACAGATAAAAAAAATGCAGAAAGAACCAAAAAGCAAAACCCCTGGTTCTCTAAACGGAAGGAGTGATTGCAAATGAAGAGAGTGCGGATATTATTGAGGGTCAGCTCCAGTCAGCAGTTGGAAGCGGACGGTGATTTATCCGTCCAGCGCCGTCTTGTACTGGACTATGTTCAGACGCATGACGACTGGAAACTGGACGGCAAGGAGTATTTCGAGGGCAGTAAGAGTGGTTATAAGACTGCTGTAAGCGAAAGAGATACCTTACAGGAGGCTCTGGAGGATGCCAGAAACGGGG
Organism: uncultured Lachnospiraceae bacterium; assembly: GCA_910578715.1. Taxonomy (GTDB): domain Bacteria; phylum Bacillota; class Clostridia; order Lachnospirales; family Lachnospiraceae; genus UBA3282. The sequence goes on from CAJTRL010000025.1 coordinate 33,801, forward strand.
AATATGATATTCTGGTTGCTTATAAGGACGACCGAATTGGCAGGCGTATGTGGGAAATCGGCGCATATATCATGACGCTAAAAAGCCATAATGTGGATATCTATACAGTCAGGGATGGCTGTATTTCCCCTGAAAGCAGCGATATCATGGGACAGATAATGCTGGCCCTCAGATATGGAAATGCACAGAAAAGCAGCGCCGATACGGGAATGAGAGTTAAAGATACCGCCCAAAAATTAGTACAGCAGGGCAAATTCATGGGCGGTAAGGCTCCTTACGGATATGAATTGGTATTATCTGGCGAATTGAGCAAACATGGCAGGGCGTTACATCGTTTTAATATAATCCCTGAACAGGCAGAAGTGGTAAAACATATTTATGACTTATCCTTCCATCAGGAATTTGGCTCGACAAAAATAGCCAGATTGCTTAATGAAGATGAATATTACAAAACCATGGCTCCCATAAACACATGGAAAAGCGGTACCATCACAAGTATCCTGACAAATCCTGTCTATGCAGGACATATTGCGTATAAGCGCAGAGAACGGAAGAACGGAAAATACCACAGACTGGACAATGAAGACTGGATAAAGTCAAATGCCCCTGACAGGAACATACAGATTATCAGCGGTGAATTATGGGACAGGGTACAGGATAAACGCAAGCGCAGGTCTGATAAATATATAAAGACACTGGAACATAAGAATGTGAAAGTAATTAGGAGGAACGATGGTATGCTGTCATTGATAGATGTTATTTATTGTGGATACTGTGGACGAAAATTGACAAATGGAACCAAATATGCTTATTGGACGATAAAGGACACTGGAGAAAAAAAAGCAAGTAAAACGCCAGTTTACCGTTGCCAGTCTGCACAGTCGGGAATACCGCATAATAAAGCGTCACAGTTTCGCGCCGATAAAATTGAAGGTATTATATCTGACTGCATGGCGGAATACATAGAGTGTTTACAGAAAAATGAGAATATTTTTGATGCGATAGAACAAAATCAGAATGAAGAAAAAAGGAAGCAAGAAGCAGAGATAGCAAAGATGCAAAAAGAAATTGATAAAGTGATGCAGGCAGTAGAAAACATGGAAGAACATATTCCAGAAGCTATAACAGGAAGTTATCCCCTGTCACTGGAAGAACTGGCATCTGCTATTCGTAAACAGAAAGAGAAAATCACGGAACAGGAACAGAGAATACAGGAAAAAAAGGATAGTCTAAATGGAATGGCGGTCACTACAGGCGAATGGCAGTCACTGAAATCCAATATTCCTACATGGAAACAGGTATTTAAGAAAGCGAATACACAGACACAAAGGGTGCTGATAAATAAACTGATTGAACGGATTGATGTCACAGACGAACAAATTGTGGTACGATTCAAAATTAACCTGAATGACTTTTTACCACGAATGGATGGCGATTCCCCTACCACTCCGTAAAGACCCGGTTCAGCGCAAAGGTAATAATCGCATAAATGTTTGCCCGCAGAGACGCCTCCGGCCAGGTCGGATAGATTTCGCTGCTCGCCACATTTTTTACATAATCCGGAAAAGATACCTGAACGTTTGACGCATACGCCGTCGGCCGGCCCAGATGTACCGTAATCGGATTCGGGATGATTACCTGACGCAGTACGCGGGGCTCCTCTATGGGCGCCTCCTGATGGCGCATTTCCCGCATGGACGCCGCCGGCCGGCCGAGCGCAATTTCCGTCGCTCCCGCCCCCCGCTGCCCTTCCGATAAGGGAACGAACGAAAGCGGCAGAAGTGCGGTCTCCCTGTCATAAATGGGAAGTCCGGTGACATGTATCGTATGGAATCCCGCCGCCTGTGCGATGACGTCATAGCCAATATAAGGTGTTCCGCCATAATAAGGGTCGAGGGAAAGCTCCCTTCCCACCGTTTCCAGCGAAACCAGCTGTGCTTCTCCGCTCTCATCCGTCGTCAGTTCATAGACATTCCGCCCCCGTTCATCCAGAATCCTGATTTGCACGCCCGCTAACGGAATCGCATCCTGGGCGGTTCTCGCCTGTATCAAAAGATAGCCAATCGCCATAAATGAAAATGCTCCTTTTTCTGCTCCATAAAAGTTCATGCTCTATTATATGAACGGGAACGGAAAAAGGGAACCGCTATATAACCTGATACGCTTTCCATCGTCCGCTTTTCCATCGAAACAGAATCAGCGAAGCCTTAATCGCCCAGTCGCAAATCATAGCCAGCGTCACACCGACAACACCGAGATGACATACAACGCCAAACAGTACGGCCAGAGACGTTCTGCACACCACCGTCGCAAAAATCGAGGCGTACATGGTAAAACGGACATCCCCCGCCGCCCGCATTCCGTTGGAGACCGAAAAAGCAACCGGACAAATCAGCGCATTAAACGTATTATGCAGTACTACCAGAAGCAGAATCAGCTGCACCGTCCCACCGCCCAGACTGTAAAACCGCAGCACCAGAGGCGCCAGCAGGAAAAAGACAAAATTCCATAGAATACCTCCCAGATAGGTGAGCCGCAGCATTTTTTTCATATAATACTCCGCCCCTTCTTTATCTCCGGCCCCCATATACTGGCCGATTACCGTAATAAACGCAGGCCCCATCGCGCTGCAGAAAAGGGAAGCCATCGACCAGAAAGTCTGCGCGATGCCATTCGCCGCAATCTGCATCGTTCCAAACATCGCAACGATGGAGCTCAGCGCGACTTTGGCAAGCTGAAACAGCCCGCTCTCCACACTGTTCGGAATCGCAATATGAAAAATACGCCGAATCATATCCCTGTCCCATGCAAAAACCCTGGACAGTTTCACATATATCTGGTTTTTCCCGTCCAGCGAGAAAAAAAACATGGCCGACGCCGCAAAAACACGGGAAATCAGAGAGGGCATGGCGACGCCCGCCACCCCCGCATGCAGTACGAATACCCCGATGATATTGCCGATGACATTGATGGCATTCATCAGGATGGACACTTTCATTATCAGCTTTGTCTTTCCCATGCTTCGAAACAATCCGGCACAGGCATTATAAACGGCCAGGAACAAAAAAGAACAGGCGCTTATCCGAAGATATACCATTCCCGCTTCCAGAACATCCGCCTCCACTTTGCCAAACAGAATCGAAAATATCTGCCGCCCGGCCAGTAAGACAATTCCCTGCATCAGCAGAGAAACCAGCGCAACGGTCATCACGAGCTGACTCGCCGAGTCAATCCCTTTCTCACGGTTTCCGCTGCCCACATACTGGCTCGCCACGACCGCTCCGCCGGAAGCAAGGGCGTTAAACACCATGATAAAGACATTATTCAGCTGGTTGACCAGCGAAACGCCGGAGACCGCCGCCTCCCCCACATAGCTGACCATGAGCGTATCCATAATGCCGACCGAAAGCGCCAGAAACTGCTCCACCACAATCGGTACAATCAGATTTTTCAAATCCCGGTTGGAAAAACGTTTCCGCTCCTCCGGAATCTGCTGTTTCGGCTCCACGATTCGCGTAAGCAGCCTCTGCCCGGCATTTTGCATTCCCGCGTATTCTTCCTTCTTCATACTATCCATTCCTTTCCTGAAAATTCGTGTCCGCCGCATGATAACGCTCAAAAGTGCGCCAGGCTTCTGCCTGACGCACTTTACATTGTCAAATTCTGTCAAAATTTTAAAACACCCGCTGGAAAACCAAATGTCCGCTTCGCGGGTTCCGGTTTTTCTGTATTGGCCTCTCACCATTTAAACTCGCAAACCCGCGCTTTCAGCGCTCCCTGTCCGATTTCATCGGACGTTTGCTCGCTATTAGTGCAAGAAAAGCAAATGTCCGCTTCGCGGCCGCTTGCTTTTCTTTTGCACTACATAAACTCTACGCGGCCATCTTCGATGTGGTAGATTGCGCCGACCACCTTTACGCTGTCGGCCATATGTAAATTGCTCTTAATTTTCTGAATGCTGTTCTCCACATTCAGGCAGCTTGCTTTATATCCGTCCTTCTCTTCTCCGATTGCCGCTTTGATTTCATCCGTAATCGTCTGAATGAAGCCTTCCGCTCCTCCGCCGATTGCCGCTCCTACCGCGCCGCAGTTCGTATGGCCGAGCACAACAACCAGGTTAGAGCCCAGATGGTCTGCCGCGTATTCCACGCTTCCGAGTTCAAAATCCTTAACCACGTTTCCGGCAACGCGAATCGTGAACAGTTCTCCGATTCCGGCTGAGAAAATGCTCTCCGGTATTACGCGGGAGTCGGAACAGGTGAGCACGACCGCATAAGGAAACTGGCCGTTTTCACAGGTATTTTTACGAATTGCCGGAGAAATATCTCCCGGATTGGCGGAGGCGTTCAGATACTTCTCATTCCCCTGTTTTAATTTTGCTAACGCCTCTTCCGCCGGTAAACCTTGTACATGACTGGACATTTTGTAACCCTCCTTTTTGTTTTTCAGTATAGCATTCTGCGCGATTCTTGTAAAGTTCGCGCTAACATTCCACAATCAGATAACGCCCGTCTCCGACATCGAATACTTCATCGGCTTCCAGAATTTCTTCCTCGTCCGCGCCTTCCATGTCCACGCCCTGTTCGTCAAAATAATCCCAGACGTCTTTCACGGATTCCACAACAACCGCCATACATTCCTCCAGAAAATTATCCGCTTCTTCCAGCGTCTCCGCCACATCCTCCGGAAACAGCTGACCTTGTTTCTGCAAAAAACATTGCAGTACAGCATCGTCGAACATCGTAAACCCCTCTCCTTTCGCTTTTTAGACAATCACCCCACCGGAAACATGGGATATCAGTGTAATACCCCGTAGCCATCTGAGGGGTATTACACCCTCGCGGCAGTTGCCAAATTCATGTAAACATGACTTTGGCTCGTTACTCGCGGGAATCAAGCAGTTCCCTCTGCTTCATTTCCTGATAAACTCTTCCCACAGGCAGCCCGACGACATTCGCATAGTCGCCGCAGATACCCTGGATATACGCCGCAAAACGGCCCTGAATCGCATAGGCGCCCGCCTTATCCATCGGCTCCCCGGATTCGATATAACGCTCGATTTCCTCCTCCGTCATAGGAAAAACGGTAACGTCCGTGCATTCATGAAAGGTATAAAACATTGCCGGCATATCCGCGCTCTTCCAGGCAAGCGTCACCCCGGTATAGACCTGGTGGCTCTTCCCCTGCAGTTCCCACAGCATATCAAAAGCCTCTTCCTTATCCTTTGGTTTTCCCAGAATCTTATTCCAGCAGGACACTACCGTATCGGCGCCGATGACGACAAAGTCTTCTTTCATCGTCCCGGAAAGTTTTCCGCAGATATCGACCGCCTTCTGATAGGACAATTCCTCTACAATATCTTCCGGCGATTCCTTACTGATGATTTCCTCTTTTGTGCTCGGCATCGTTTTAAACGAAAGGCCAATCTGTTTTAACAGTTCTTTTCTTCTCGGCGAGGCCGACGCTAATATGATTTTCATAAGACTCCTCCATGCCCCATCTCGGGAATAAATATCCTTCTGTCCGCCGCCTCTTCCTGTTTCTTTGCGCAGTTTTCCGCCAGCTCACAGAATGCGAGCTGCGAATTAAATTTTTCTTTTCCGCGCATATCCACTTTTACATAAGTGTCATCGGAAAGCAGCACGTGCGCCTTAACGTTATCTTTTAACTGATATTCCAGAATCTGCATAATTTTATCCTGTAACGCGGGCTTCTCCACCGGAAACATAATTTCCACGCGTCTGTCCAGATTCCGCGGCATCCAGTCCGCGCTGGCACAGTAATACTCCTGTCTTCCGTCATTTTCAAAATAAAAGATTCTCGCATGCTCCAGATAGTTTCCAACAATAGAGCGGACGCGGATATTTTCGCTGATGCCGGGAATACCTGTTTTCAGGCAGCAGATGCCCCGGATAATCAAATCAATTTTCACGCCCGCCGCGCTGGCTTCATAGAGCGCTTCGATAATATTTTTATCGCACAGGGCGTTCATCTTTGCGATAATTCTCGCCGGCCGGCCCTGTAAGGCATGCTCTTTTTCCCTGGCAATCAGGTAAAGAAATCTGTCTTTCAGCCACAGCGGCGCCAGCGACAGTTTATTCCAGGAACGGGGCTCGGAATAACCGGAAAGCATATTGAATACCGCGGTGGCATCTTCCCCGATTGTCTCGGAACAGGTCAGGAGGCCCAGGTCCGTATACAATTTGGCCGTGGAATCGTTGTAGTTGCCTGTTCCCAGATGCACATAACGCCTGATACCGTTTTCTTCCCTCCTGACGACCAGCGTAATCTTGCTGTGGGTCTTTAAACCGACCAGCCCGTAAATGACATGGCATCCCGCTTTTTCCAGCCTTCTTGCCCAGACGATATTATTCTCCTCGTCAAAACGCGCTTTCAGTTCCACCAGCACGGAAACCTGTTTCCCGTTATCCGCCGCCTGTTCCAGCGCCGCGATAATCGGCGAATTGCCGCTGACCCGGTACAGCGTCTGCTTGATTGCAAGCACATCCGGGTCTTTGGCCGCCTGCCTGATAAAGCGGACGACCGGTTCGAACGTCTGATACGGATGGTACATCAGAATATCTTCTTTCCTGATACAGGCAAAAATATCCGGGTCCTCCGACAGCTCCGGCACGGGCCAGTCCCCGTGGTAGTGATGTTCTCTCAGATATTCGAACCCGTCCAGCCCATACATTTTCATCAAAAAAGTAATGTCTAACGGTCCGTCGATAGGGTAAATGTCCTCATTGCCGATATGAAGCTCATCCTGTATGATTTTCAGAAGCCTTTCATCCATTCCCCCCTCAACTTCCAGACGGATTGCCTGTCCCCACTGTCTCTTTTTCAGCTGCTTCTCGATTTCAACCAGCAAATCGCCCGCCTCTTCTTCCTCTATCAGCAAATCCGCATTCCGCATAATCCGGAACGGATGGGCACAGACAATATCATAATTTAAAAACAGCTTCCGAATATTCCGCTCGATAACTTCTTCCAGCAAAATAACGGCTTTTCCTTCCGCCGCCGGAATAAAGACGATTCTGGAGAGCACGCTGGGAACCTGCACGGTCGCAAATTCCAGGTCCTCCTCGCCGCTCTTTTTTCTGACAAGCGCGCCGATGTTGAGCGTCTTGTTGCGAATCAGAGGAAAGGGCCTGGAAGAATCCACCGCCATCGGTGTCAGCACCGGATATACGTTATCCTCAAAGTACTCATCCACATAGGCTGCCTCTTCTTTCGTCAGTTCCTCGTGATGGCCGATTACCCGGAGCCCGTTTTCCAGAAGCTGCGGAAGCAGCGAACGATATGTAGCATACTGCCTCTTCACCAGCGCATGGGTCTCCTCGTTCACCGCCGCAAGCTGCTCTTTCGGCGTCATGCCGGCAATATCCTTTTTCGTATATCCGGCATTTACCATATCCTTCAAAGACGCGACGCGGACCATAAAAAATTCATCCAGATTGGAAGCCGAAATACTTAAAAATTTCAGCCGTTCAAATAACGGTAGTTTTTTATCTTCCGCCTCGCTCAAAACTCTTCTGTCAAAAAGAAGCCAGCTCATTTCCCTGTTTGTATAATATTCCGATTTTGAAAATTCCGATTTTTCCGCCATACCCCTTTTATCCTGTCCTTTCCCCCTGTTTTAATTAAGGCTTCCGCCTTTCTGTCTGATAACCGGCTTTACGCTGTATACTTCTTCAAAGAAGTCCGCCCTGCGGTAGAACAGGCCTTTTTCCAATGTGATATCCACCGGCGTATCGATGGTGATAACCAGTTCGCCCTCTTTTAAAGTCGTTTTGATGTCTTTAAATTTCTGCTTATGACTTCTGTCCAGTCCGTTCGCCACTTTTAAAATGGCCGTCAGCTTTGCGATTTTCAGATAAGCGTCGTTATCCAAATCCACATTCTGCCCTATCATTTCATAATAATCAAAATCCATATGATTATACTTAACCGTATTGGCTACAATTTCCCTTTCGATATGGGAAAGTCCGATAATTTCGGTTGACATAATAATGTTGTAGGAACATTCCCCCAGATTCGTCAGGCTGATATATTTACCGCAGTCATGCAGAATCGTCGCAAGCTGTAACAAAAGCCTCTCTCTTTTGCCAAGCCCGTGCACTTTCCGCATACTGTCGTATATCGTCAGCGCAATCTGCTCAAGCGTCTCGCTTCTGCGCTTACTTCCCATATAACGTTTGCTGATATTCTGAGCACAGGCGATAATGTCTTCTTCAAAATCATGGTTCGCCCTGGTAATCTTATTCTTTTCTCCATATTCATACGCGATACCGTCACAGAGCGCAACGCCCGGAACCCATATCATTCTGGCGCTCATCACCTTGACAACGCGGTTTAAAAGAACACTTGATATGTAAAGAAGCGGAATGTTCTCTTCCGGCATATCCAGTATTTTCGCGGCCTCCACGACCGATTTTTCCCGCACCTTTTTCATAAAGGTGTCCATTTCGGACGCTTCGATGCAGTCGTCCGCAAGATGAGCCATTTTACGTTTGACAACCGCCGAAATATAATCGTCCACGACGATGATATTCTCGATATTTCTGTCCTTCAGATACAGCTTTTTGAAAACGGCAAGCTGCGAGCTGATAAACTCGTCAATGATATTTTCGTACTGGCTCGGTTTCAGATTCAGATGACTCATATTATCCTGCAGCCGCAGAATGCCAAGCCGCATGTTCTGTGTCGTAACAAGCGAATCTTTCACAAAAAGCGATATCTGGATGCTGCCTCCGCCAATATCCAGAATGGCAGTTTCCTTTTCGATGACTTTGTTAAACACTTTGCCTTTGGAGGCGATGGATTTATAATCCAGAAAGCGCTGCTCAGAATTGCTCAGCACCTCTATTCTGATGCCCGTCCGCTGCTCTATCTGGTCCAGGATGATGCGTCTGTTTTCCATCTCCCGGATTGCGCTCGTCCCATATGCCTGATAATCATCCACATGGTAACCGTCCATAATATTTTTATATTCCCGCAGCACCCGGCATAACTCGTTGACCCTTCCGTAGCCGAGCTTTCCCGTGGCATAAGTGTCCGTTCCCAAGTCGATGCGGTGTCTGATACAGTCCACCTCCCGCAGCCCGTTCTGCCTGGAAACTTCAAAAATCTTCATCGACAGTTCATAAGAGCCCACGTCGATTGCCGCAAATGTTTTCATACATATTCCCCTTCCTGTTATCCCGGCACTTTCCGTCCTTCGGTTCAGTCAACGCCTCCGAGCAGATAATCGATAAACTGCTGGGCCGTCCTTCCCGAAAGCCCGCCGTGGGCCAGCTCCCATTTATTGGCCGCAAGAAGCAGTTCCTCCCTGTCCATCGTAATCCCATAGCGGCCTGCCAGCGTCTCGACAATCTGCTGGAATTGTTTCTTATCCGGCGCACAGAAAAAAATCGTTACGCCGAACCGGGACACCAGCGATAATTTTTCCTGTACCGTGTCGCCCGCATGCAAATCGTCCCGCCGCTCTTCCTTGTCGCTGAACTTCTCCCGCACCAGATGTCTTCTGTTGGATGTCGCGTATATCAGCACATTTTCCGGTTTTTTCTCAAGGCCGCCCTCGATAACCGCTTTCAGATATTTGTACTCGATTTCAAAATCTTCAAAACTCAAATCGTCCATATAAATGATGAACTTATAGTTCCGGTTCTTGACCTGGGAAATCACATCGTTTAAGTCCTGGAACTGATGCTTGTATATTTCTATAATACGCAGTCCCCTGTCATAATATTGATTGGCAATCGCTTTCACGCTGGAAGATTTTCCGGTTCCGGCATCCCCGAACAGCAGACAGTTGTTGGCTTTTCTTCCGCTGACAAACGCCTCCGTATTGTCAACCAGCTTTTTCTTCGGAATTTCATACCCTACCAGGTCATCGAGGTGCACATGCGCAATGTTGAGAATCGGCTCGATGACGGCGCCGGTTTCATCATGTCTGACACGGAATGCCTTATGCAGTCCGAATCTTCCCACCCCGTAGTCTTTATAAAAATCCGTCAGCGACTCTTTCATCGCTTCCGGCGTATCGTCCGCGTTAAACCGCTCCGCAAGATGACATATCCTGTCCCTGATACGGCTGTTATATACCTTGCTCTTCTGGGAACAGCTCTCATAGGAAAGCGCCAGCGCAAATTCCGGAACCTGTAATTCCCGCATCATTTCCGAAAAATCATAATCGTACAGTTCCTTGAAAATACGGATATCATGCAATGCCGCCTCGTTGATTGTCCCTTCCACACTCCCCCGAATCTCACAGGCCATGCTGTAACTGTTTTCATTATTAACCAAAAGATTCGTCAGATAGCAATGCCAGAGATTGCCATAAAATCCATGCGATGCGGCCAGCTCCAGCAAATCGTGCATACAGTCATAAAAAAGAGCCCTGTCCTTTTTTTCCCGGTAATGCTCCATCAGATACACCATATGATGCAGCAGCTCCCCCTGTGCAAAATCCTTATAAATAATCAGTTCTTCCAGTCTCATGATGTTACTCCTTTATTTATCTTTATGTCCGGGTTCAGGCGCGGCCCCTTACTTAGTAATTCCCAAGAATGCGCAGATTCCGTGCTTCCTCCCGAAGTCCCCTCAGCGCGTTTTTCACCGCGCCATCCGCCAGATTTCCGTCGAAGTCGATAAAAAAGCGGTATTCCCAGTTTCTGTCCTCTATCGGACGGCTCTCAATCTTCGTCATGTTCAAATCGTTATAGATAAAATGCGAAAGCATATGGTATAAAGAACCGCTCTCGTGCGGTATTTCAAAACATATGCTGACCTTGCCCGCATTTTTCAGAAAAACTTTCTGGTTTGTTACAATAATGAACCGGGTGGAATTGGTCTGGGAATGGTTTACTCCCCGCTCCAGAATCTCCAGTCCGTAGATTCTGGCCGCCTGTTCGCTGGCGATAGCCGCCTGGCTTCTGTCTCCGTCCTCCATGACTTTTCTCGCCGCAAACGCGTTGTTCTGCATACTAATCTGCTGCCAGGAAGCATGCTCGTTTAAATAACGGGCGCTTTGCATCAGAGACTGGGGATGGGAATAGACCGTATGTATCTCTTCTTTTTTTGTTCCGGGCAGTCCCATCAGGCAGTGCTCAATCCTGATAATCTGCTCTCCTACAATATAATTCTCAAACTCCACCAGGAGGTCATAGATTTCATTGACGATGCCCGCCGTGGAATTTTCAATCGGAAGCACCGCATAATCTGCGCTTCCTTCTTCTATGGCGCACATGGCGTCCCGGAATGTTTCCACGTGAAAACTGTTCACGTTTTCCCCGAAAAAGGTCTGCATCGCCATCTGGGAATAAGAGCCTTCCGCCCCCTGAAAAACAACCCGCGCTGTCTGTTCTTTCAACGTATCGATTTCAATAAACGGCAGACGTCCAAGACTCCCGCTTTCCGAAAGTTTCTTGTACTGTAATTTACGGCTCATCGACATAATCTGCTCGAACAGCTCCTGAATGCCCCGGCCGTTAAAATCATTATGCGTCAGATTCTTAACCGCGTTCAGCTTGGCAGTTTCCCGTTCTTTATCAAACACTTTTTTCCCGGTCTGTATCTTATAATCCGCCACCCGGGAACAAATATCCATACGCTTCTCATACAGCGCCACAATCTGCCCGTCCAGCTCGTCCAGCTGTTTTCTTAATTCCAGTAAGTCCATTATGTTTTTACCTTTCCTGAATGTATCTTTATAAACCATGAGGGGAGCCGGCGGGCTGGCAGACAGAGCATCATTCTCTGGCGGAGGCCCTGTAAAGGATGCCGGTCATTAGCGAAAAGGCAGCCTGCTGCATTTGAGCTTAGGACCGCTGCTTCCTTTAGCGGAGCGAAAGCGTGCCTCCAAAGAGAATGATGCTCTGTCTGCCAGCCCGCCGGCTCCCCTCCGGTTTTCACCTGTACTCATCCTAATATTATAACAAAACCGGCTTGCTATCAAGTGGGTTTAATACTATACTATATGTAAAATATGCGTGCAAAAAAGGGGAGATATTTTATGACCACAACCAAAAAGAATATCATCATTGTCTGCATCGTCGTATGCGTGCTCGCGGCATTGTTTACGGTCGCTGTACTGTTCGGCAAAATTCCGATGAACGATGCTTCCACCGTCGGCAATACTGCCGGAAATCTGAACAACGGCGGGCTTTTCTGCGAATCGGACGGTAAAGTGTATTTCGCCAATGCCTATGATAATAACGCCCTTTATTCTATGAACTCCGATGAAACGGAAATCGTAAAATTAAACAGCAATTCCGTCGCATCCATCAATGCCGGCGGCGATTATCTTTACTATTATATGGAAAGCGGAACCAACGGAAAGGGCCTCGGTTTTATGGGACGTACCGCCGGCATTTACCGCAGCGAAAAAAACGGGAAACGGGTTTCCTGTCTTGACAGAACTTTCGCCGTTACGATGCAGTTATGCGGTAACTATCTCTATTATCAGGACTATGATAATAAAACGGGAACGGTGCTCACGAAAATTAAAATTGACAAAACAGATAAAACAGAAGTTGCGGACTATGTCATCAATCCCGCTTCCTGTGTCAACGGTCTGATTTATTTTAACGGCACACAGGACGACCACGAACTTTATACATTAAATACGGCAAACGATACGATTACCTCTGTCTGGGCCGGAGATATCTGGAATCCTGTCTTTGTGGACGGTTACGTTTATTATATGGACGTGCAGAACAACTATCGCCTGTGCCGCTATAACATGTCCGCGGACGTCATTGAAGTGCTGACAAATGACCGGGTTGATTTCTTTAACATCGCTTCCGGCTACATCTATTATCAGAAAAGCTCCAAAACGGAACCTGCCCTGAAAAGAATGTACACCGACGGCAGTAATCCGGAAGTGGTTGCTTCGGGCGTCTATGAAAATATCAACATCACTTCGCAATATGTCTATTTCAACCAGTACGGCGCATCCGTTCCGGTGTACAAAACAAGCACGCTGGGCAATATCTATGTTACTACTTTCGATGCCGCAAGAGATGCAGCATCCGCAAATATGGGTTCATAATTGTAACATCCGTTATTGAATATTTTCATAAAACCTACGGCGGCGGGCCCAAAATCCCGGCGCCGTATTTTGATGCTGCCCGTACATTTCCGCATACGCTAAGAGCGTGCAAAGAATCCGTTAGAACTGTGTTAAGAAAGGCCCGATTTGTTATGATAAAGCCTCAATCCATGCTAAACTTTTGTTGTGTAAAAGGGTCATGTCCGGCAAAGACATGATAAAACGGCAACAAAGGAGGAAATCAAAATGCAGCTGGATGTCTGGTCTGTCATCGCCATCGCCATTGTAGTGATTGGTTTTTTTGGTGGAATCTGGTATGAGCACAAGTAGGAGGTAAAAAAATGGGCAGCCTTGTCTAGTCCCTGATTTTAGTGGGATTGCTTCAAATTTCTCTCCATTTAGTTTGATGTTGGCAGTTGATTGGGATGAGCCTGTATTTATTTCAGGCCGCAGGTTTTATGACAAT
>CAJTRL010000026.1:0-33735 GCA_910578715.1 uncultured Lachnospiraceae bacterium
GTAAATGAAAAACAAGCGACGCGAAGCGGCATTTGTTTTTCATACGCCGGTAACGAGCAAACGTCCGGTGAAACCGGACAGGGAGCGCTGAAAGCGCGAGTTTGCGAGTACAGACAGAAGGAAGCGCTGAAAGCGCGTGTTTGCGAGTGTAGACGTTATTAAATGAAACCACAGGAGGACATCACATGAACGCAGTATACGAAAAACTATTAAAATGCTATGAGTGTTACCAGAAAAGAATAGATTTTAAGCCGGATGTGGCAGTCGTACTCGGTTCCGGGCTCGGCAATTTTGCGAGAACCGTTGATGTAAAGGCGGAACTGCCTTATTCGGAAATCGAGGGATTTCCGGTTTCCACCGTGCCCGGCCATGCGGGGAAATTTATTTTCGGTTATATCGGAGATGTAGCGGTTGTCCTGATGCAGGGAAGAGTGCATTATTATGAAGGTTATCCGATTACGGATGTAGTGCTTCCGGCGCGTCTGATGAAGATGATGGGAGCGAAAATTCTGTTCCTTACGAATGCTTCCGGCGGTATCAATCCGGCTTTTCATGCGGGAAGCCTGATGCTGATTAAAGACCACATTTCCTGTTTTGCGCCGAATCCGTTAATCGGTCCGAATATTGAAGAACTGGGGACAAGATTCCCGGATATGACTCATGTATATGATGAAGACTTACAGGAAATCATTCAAAGCACGGCGAAAGAAAATGATATCGAGCTGTTTGAAGGCGTTTATGCACAGCTGACCGGGCCTTCCTTTGAATCGCCTTCGGAAATTAAGATGCTGCAGACGCTCGGCGCCAGCGCGGTCGGCATGAGCACGGTTGTGGAAGCGATTGCCGCAAATCATATGGGAATGAAAATCTGCGGCGTTTCCTGTGTCAGCAATCTCGCCGCCGGCATGAACAGCGCGCCGCTGACCCATGAAGAAGTACAGGAGGCGGCTAACGCCGTAGCGCCGAAATTCGAGAAACTTCTGACGGAATCCGTGAAAAAGTTTGGGGAAATTATATGAATAAAGCGGCAATAGAAAAGTCGGAGATAGAAGAACTGGCCGGACGGGCTTTACAGGCAAGGGAATTGTCCTATTCCCCCTATTCGGATTACCGGGTAGGGGCCGCGCTTCTGACGGCGGAAGGGGATATTTATACGGGCTGTAACATCGAAAACGCGGCCTATACGCCGACAAACTGCGCGGAGCGGACGGCCTTTTTCAAGGCGGTAAGCGAGGGAAAAAGAAATTTTCGGGCAATCGCCATCGCGGGCGGCCCCGCCGGGCAGCCGATAGCGCAGTATGCCTGGCCCTGCGGCGTGTGCCGCCAGGTGATGATGGAATTTTGCGAGCCGGAAAACTTTGTGGTTATCGCGGCCAAATCGACAGGCGAATATCAGGTAAAAAAATTGTCGGAACTGCTTCCGGACGGATTCGGACCGTCAAATCTTGCCAAATGACGGTGTGAAGATGCGCTATACAGCGCTGTTACCGCGTGACCGGAGAGTGAAATACTCCGCATCAACAAATATTATCAGGAAAGGATAGTCTTTCTATGAATATCAGATTATATAACGCCCGTATTTTAACAATGGAATCCCAGGAAATTGCCAAAGGAGAAGTCTGGGTCCGGGATGAGCGGATTCTTTATGTGGGGGACGGTTCGGCGACAGAAGATGTTTATCGGAAGTTAGCGTTAAAGAGTATTATCTGGGACCGGGAAATTGACTGTGAGGGAAATCTGCTGATGCCCGGCTTCAAAGATGCCCACACGCATTCCGGTATGACGCTTCTGCGCTCTTATGCGGATGATATGCCGCTGCAGTCCTGGCTGAACGAACAGATATTTCCGGTAGAGGCGAAACTGAACGGAGAAATGATAGGGCATTTAACGAAGCTCGCCGTGCTGGAATATCTGACAAGCGGTATCACGGCGGTTTTCGATATGTACCTGACGCCGGATACGATTGCGGACGCCTGTGTGGAAATGGGAATGCGCTGTGTCCAGGTCAGCGCGCTGAATAATTTCAGCCAGTCTCTGGAACTGATGGAAGAAATGTTTCAGAAATTGAACAAAAAACAGCCGTTATTGAGCTATCAGCTCGGCTTCCACGCGGAATATACCTGTTCTAAGGAATTGCTGGAACAGGTATCTGCGATGGCGCATCGTTATAAAGCCCCGGTTTTTGCCCACCTGTCCGAGACGGAATCGGAAGTGGAAGCGTGTCGGGAGCGCTATGGGATGACGCCTCCGGTGTTTCTGGATTTGCTTGGCATGTTCGACTATGGCGGCGGCGGTTATCACTGTGTCCATATGACGGACGAGGACATGGAAGTTTTTGAAAAACGGGGATTGTATGCGATTACCAATCCGGCTTCCAATCTGAAACTGGCGAGCGGCGTTGCGCCGATTTCTGAATTTTTAAAAAGAAAAATAACAGTCGCTATTGGAACGGACGGACCGGCAAGCAATAACTGCCTGGATATGTTCCGGGAAATGTTTCTTGTGACGGGGCTTGCCAAGCTGCGGGAAAAGGATGCTTCTGCGGTGGACGCCTGGGAAGTGCTGAAAATGGCCACGGTGAATGGTTCAAAAGCAATGTATCTTCCCGATACGGATGTACTTGCGGAAGGAAAACTGGCGGATATGATTTTAATCGATTTGCACCAGCCCAATATGCGGCCCCTGAATAATATTCCGAAAAATCTTGTTTACAGCGGCAGCAAGCAGAATGTGAAAATGACGATGATAAACGGACAGATACTTTACGAAAACGGGAAGTTTGCTGATTTTATCGATGTTGACGCGATTTATGATAAAGCGGAAGAAATCAAGACGGGACTGGGAATTTCCAACCTGGCAGATTGAAAGAGCAGAGGTATGTCAGATTGAGAGAAAGGCATGATGATTGATATGGAATATGTCATTTTGGCCGGAGTGATGCTTCTTTTTATCGTGCTGATTATGATAAAAGGGTATCTGGACAGCAGGCAGGAACAGAAAAGATTTGAGAAAAAGCTGTTTGAGCGGTACGGTGAGCCGGTTGAGCGGGAATACAAAAGCGGTGAACTGGACGAGCATATCGCCATGTATTATCGAAAACATGAAGAGGCGCATCAGATTGACGATATTACATGGCATGACCTGAATCTGGACGACGTTTACCGGAAAATCAATTATTCCCACAGCTCTGCGGGAGACGAATATCTGTATTACAGACTTCGGACGCCGTTGCAGTCGGAAGAAGAGCTGGAACATATGGAAGCGCATATCCGGTATTTTATGGGCCATGAGAAAGAACGCGTTACAATGCAGAAGCATTTTGCAGGACTTGGCAGAATGCAGAAATATTCTCTGTACGAATATCTGGAATATCTGGATACGCTCGGAGAGCGGAACAGCGTCCGGTATTATCTGGCGATTGCGCTGGTACTCATCGGTATCGGTTCGATGTTTTATTCTGTGGGGGCCGGTATTTGTATTCTGCTGATTGTCCTGTGCCGGAATATGATGTTTTACTATAAAGAGCAGAAAGAAATAGAACCCTACCTGACCAGCTTCCGTTATATTACCCGGCTGATGGAGAGCGCAAAGGAAATCGGAAAAGAGCCGATTGCGGAGATTGCTCCGGAACGGGAGCAGCTGACTGCCTGTTGTAAAGAGATGGAAGGGTTCAGCCGGAACTCTTTTATCCTGTTTTCCGGCGGCGTAGCTTTGAGCTCTAATCCCCTGGAAATTATTTTTGACTATCTGCGGATGATTTTTTACCTGGATTTGATTAAATTCAATCAGATGCTGCACTTGTTACAGAAACATCAGGCGGAAATCGACCGGATGGTTACGCTGATTGGCGGACTGGAAACGGTGGTTGTTATCGGGGAATACCGCGCAAGTCTGGGCGGAGCATACTGCGTTCCGGTGTTCAGACCGGATAAAGAAGCAAACGCGTATCTGAAAATGGAACAATTATATCATCCGTTATTGAATGACCCTGTCAAAAACGACATAGAGGTTGAAAAAGGGGTTCTGCTGACCGGCTCCAACGCTTCCGGTAAATCCACATTTCTGCGGGCAGCCGCCCTGAATGCGATTCTGGCCCAGACGATACACACCTGTATGGCAGATACTTATACGGGAAGCATGTTCCGCATTTATTCGTCCATGTCCTTACAGGATGATTTGGAAAGCGGAGACAGTTATTATATGGTGGAAGTAAAGTCCATCCGTCGAATTTTGGAAAAAGTACGGGAAGCGGAAAAAGATAAAAAGCATGTGTTATGTTTTGTGGATGAAGTGCTGCGGGGAACGAATACGGTGGAACGCATTGCGGCTTCCACGCAGATTTTGAAAGCGCTTGCGGGCAAAAACGCCCTCTGTTTTGCGGCTACCCACGATTTGGAACTGACCAATCTCTTAGGCGGCATTTACGATAACTATCATTTTGAAGAGGAAATTGCGGATGAGGATATTTTTTTCCCCTATCGTCTGCAGAAAGGCCCGGCTGTTACCCGGAATGCAATCGCTTTGCTGAAGGTGCTCGGATATGAGGAGAATCTTGTAAAAGACGCGGAGGCAATGGCGGAAGCGTTTTTAAATACCGGAAGATGGGATGTGTGAGAAGAAGTTCTAAAACGGGAAAAGAAAGGAATCGCAGCGTATGAAGGTAACGATATATACGGACGGCGCGGCGCGGGGGAACCCGGAAGGGCCGGGCGGATACGGAACGATTTTACAATATGTGGATTCACGGGGGACGCTGCATGAGCGGGAATATTCCGCAGGCTATAAGAAAACGACGAATAACCGCATGGAGCTGATGGCCGTTATCGCAGGGCTTGAAGCATTGACGAAACCCTGTGAAGTGCGTCTCATCTCCGATTCCAGATATGTGACGGATGCCTTTAACCAGCGCTGGATTGACGGATGGCTGAAAAAGAACTGGAAAACGGCGGGGAATAAGCCTGTGAAAAATATCGACCTCTGGCAGAGGCTTTTGAAGGCGAAACAGCCGCATCAGGTGACCTTTGAATGGGTAAAAGGACATGACGGCCATCCCGAAAACGAGCGGTGCGATGCACTGGCGACATCCGCGGCGGATGGGAGTATACTGCTTGACGACAACGCGGGGATAGTGATACAATAAAGGGCAGTAAAAGAAGGAATACGAAGGCGCCGCCTTATGCGGCTGGCCGGAAAGGATGAACAGATGACTAATTTAATCTTATTTTTAAATTCATTTTTTTCATATCTTCTGTTATTTATTATAATTGTTGCGCTCGTAATCGTTGCCTGTATCATCGGCGTAAAGTGGCGTAAGAGCAAGGACCAGAAGCTGGCACTGTCGGGCGGCGGAGAAGCGGAGCAGACTTCCGGCGGGGAAAAAGCATAAACGGCGCATCGGAATAGAGTAAACAGGGTGTTCATGCAAATGAACACCTTTTCCATTATATGATACTGTATGAGATACCGGAAGGAAGGACGATGAAAACATATACGACAATACTTTGGGATTTGGACCAGACAATCCTGGATTTTGCAAAGTCACAGGATTATGCCCTGCGTTATGCTTTCCGGCAGTTTGGGATGGAAATAAACGCAGAAACGGTCTCCTCTTATGCAGCTATCAACGATGCGTACTGGAAGCGGATGGAGCGCGGGGAGATTACGAAAGAGGAAGTGCTCCGGGGGCGCTTTCTTACTTTATTTGAACGGCTTGGCATTGTGGATATCAGGCCGGAAGCCTTTGGAGACATCTACCAGGATGCGCTCGGAGATGTATTCTTTTTTCAGGATGAGGCGGACAAGATTATCATGCGGTTAAAAGAACAGGGATTCCGCCAGTATATCGTAACAAACGGCGTCAACCGCACTCAGGCGAAAAAAATCAGACTGTCGGGACTTGACCGGATGGTGGACGGCGTTTTCGTTTCGGAGCTGATGGGATATCCGAAGCCGCGTAAAGAATATTTTGACGCCTGTTTTGAGCAATTAACGAATACTTCAAGAGAAGAATGCCTTTTGGTAGGTGATTCAATAACGAGCGATATTCAAGGCGGAGTAAACGCGGGAATAGATGTCTGCTGGTATAATCCGAATGGACAGCCCAATGATTCCGGGCTCCCGGTCGATTATGAAATACGGGACCTGCACGAGCTGATGAAGATATTAACATAACATAAAGAAAGGAACTACCAATGCCCAAATCGACGAATCAGAAGTTGAAATTACTCTATATTTTGAAAATTTTGTCGGAGCAGACGGATGAAGAACATTATATGAGTTCCGGGGAGCTGATAGAGGAGCTGGCAAAGTATGAAATCAGGGCAGAACGGAAAAGCATTTACGACGATATAAACCAGCTGACTGATTTCGGCTATGATATTGTCCATGTAAAGTCAAGAGTCAACGGCGGCTATTATCTGGCTGGAAGGGATTTTGAGCTGGCGGAGCTGAAACTGCTCGTGGAGGTCGTGCAGTCATCCAAATTCCTGACGCAGAAGAAGTCCAAAGAACTGATTGGCAAAATAGAGAAGCTGGCTTCCAAATGGGATGCGAAACAGTTACAAAGACAGGTCTATGTGGCGAACCGCATCAAAACGGCCAACGAAAGCATCTATTATATTGTGGACGATATTCACAGAGCGATTCAGAACAACGAACAGATTTCGTTTCAATATCTGGAATGGAATCTGGAAAGACAGCTTGTGCCCAGGAAGGGCGGAAAGCGTTACCGGATAAGCCCCTGGGCGCTGACCTGTAAAGAGGAAAACTACTATTTAATTGCTCATGATGCGGCGGAAGATAAAATCAAGCACTTCCGCGTGGATAAAATGGGCGATATTCAGATTCTGCCCGGCATCCGGCGGGAAGGAAGCGCTTTGTTCGAGCGGTTCGATATCGCGGATTATACGAATAAGACATTTAGCATGTTTGGCGGACGGGAAGAAACGGTTACGCTGCTCTTGGAAAATCAGCTGATTGGCGTGGTGATGGACCGGTTTGGAAGGGAAGCCGCAGTCAGGAAAAGAGATGAGGCGCATTTTTCGGCGCGCGTGACCGTCGCTGTCAGCGGGCAGTTTTTCGGGTGGCTTACCGGACTCGGCAAAGGCGCCTGTCTGACCGCGCCGGCGGAGATTGTGGAGCAGTACAGAGGATATCTGGAAGAGATTGCGGAAAATTACCGGAGAGCGGATGAAACGTGATAATGGAAAGAAACTTTGCAAAATACAGTAACAGCCGATATTTGGGATATGTGACAAAACATGTCCCCTTTTTTTGTGATATTTTCTGAGTATGTAACGATTGACACGTTATTGGTATTATCTTATACTATTTCTAAACCACAAAATATAGGGATATTATGTAAACAACAACTATATTTTGTATAGATAAAGAAAGGTACGGGTAGTGAAATGAGCAGTCTTTTTGAGGGGCAGAATGCGGAAGAGAATTTCAGCGATGCGTATAAACCGTCCGGTGACGTAAAAGTTATCAAAAAAGATGGCAGTCTTGAAAACTTTAATGTCCAGAAGGTTATTGACGCTGTGGGAAAAAGCGCTTACCGCGCTCTGACAAAATTCACGGAGGAAGAAAAAAGGCATATCTGCCAGACGGTGGTGGACAGGGTAAACGAGCTTGGCGAGGAAAAAATCCCAATCCAGATTATGCACAATGTGGTGGAAAGCGCACTGGAGGATGTAAAACCGATTGTTGCAAAGAGTTACCGCGATTATCGGAATTATAAACAGGATTTCGTGCGCATGATGGACGATGTCTATAAGAAGAGCCAGTCGATTATGTATATCGGGGACAAGGAAAACGCTAATACGGACAGCGCCCTTGTATCTACGAAAAGAAGCCTGATTTTTAATCAGTTCAATAAAGAGCTTTACCAGAAATTTTTTATGACTACGGAAGAGATTCAGGCGTGCCGGGACGGGTATCTTTATGTGCACGATATGTCGGCGAGAAGAGATACGATGAACTGCTGTCTGTTTAACGTGGCGGAAGTGCTTCAGGGCGGCTTCGAAATGGGCAATATCTGGTATAACGAACCGAAAACGCTGGATGTTGCTTTTGACGTCATCGGCGATATCGTATTAAGTGCGGCAAGCCAGCAGTACGGCGGTTTTACCGTACCGGAAGTGGATAAGATACTGGAGCCTTATGCGGAAAAAACCTATCAGAAGAGTCTGAACAAATATGCGCGGCTCGGCATTGATAAAGAAATGGCGGAGAAAGAAGCGCTGGCCGATGTAGAAAGAGAATTTGAGCAGGGCTTTCAGGGATGGGAATACAAATTCAATACGGTGGCGAGCAGCCGCGGCGACTATCCTTTTATCACCGTAACGGCGGGAATCGGAATCGGGCGTTTTGCGAAGCTCGCAACGATTATCATGCTGAATGTGCGCAAGACCGGGCAGGGTAAAAAAGAATGTAAGAAACCCGTGCTGTTTCCGAAAATTGTCTTTTTATACGATGAGAATCTTCACGGACCGGGAAAAGAACTGGAAGATGTTTTTGAGGCGGGGGTGGCGTGTTCCGCAAAGACCATGTACCCGGACTGGCTGAGTCTGACCGGGAAAGGTTATATTGCCAGCATGTATAAGCAATACGGTAAGGTTATTTCTCCGATGGGATGCCGGGCTTTTCTGTCGCCCTGGTATGAGCGGGGCGGTATGCACCCGGCGGATGAAAACGATACGCCGATATTTGTGGGACGGTTCAACATTGGCGTTGTTTCGCTTCATCTTCCGATGATTCTGGCGAAATCCCGTCAGGAAAATAAAGATTTCTATGAAGTGCTGGATTATTATCTGAATCTTATCAGACAGCTTCATATCAGAACCTATGCGTATCTGGGAGAGATGCGCGCTTCCACCAATCCGCTTGCATACTGTGAAGGCGGATTCCTGGGCGGCAGACTGCAGCTCCACGATAAAATTAAGCCGATTTTAAAGACGGCGACAGCCAGCTTCGGCATCACGGCTTTCAACGAATTACAGGAACTGTATAACGGAAAGTCCCTTGTGGAAGACGGCCAGTTTGCGCTGGAAGTGCTGGAACATATTAACGATAAAATCAACGAATATAAAGAAGCGGACGGACATTTATATGCGATTTATGGAACGCCTGCGGAAAATCTCTGCGGTTTACAGGTAAAGCAGTTCCGGGCAAAATACGGTATCATCGAGGGTGTGTCCGACAGAGAGTATGTTTCGAACAGTTTCCACTGTCATGTGACGGAAGATATTACGCCGATTGAAAAACAGAATCTGGAATATCGTTTCTGGGAGCTTGCCAACGGCGGAAAGATTCAATATGTCAAATATCCAATCGATTATAATATCGAGGCAATCAAAACGCTTATCAGACGTGCGATGGAAATGGGATTTTATGAGGGCGTCAATCTTTCCCTCGCTTACTGCGACGACTGCGGACACCAGGAACTGGAAATGGATGTCTGCCCCGTCTGCGGAAGCCGTAATCTGACGAAGATTGACCGGATGAACGGTTATCTTGCCTATTCGCGCGTGCACGGCGATACCAGATTAAGCGATGCCAAAATGGCGGAGATTGCGGAGCGGAAAAGTATGTAGGGTGTGAAATGGACTGCTGTTCTGGCAGTGATGAGGAATTGCATGATATATAGAAAGAGGAAACTGCATGAGATATCATAATATAACAAAGGACGACATGCTGAACGGAGACGGTCTGCGGGTGGTTCTGTGGGTTGCGGGATGCTCCCACTGCTGTAAGGAATGTCATAATCCGGTTACATGGGACCCGCATGGCGGCGTGCCGTTCGATGATAACGCCAGACAGGAAATCTTTGACCAGCTGGACAAGCCTTATATTTCCGGCATTACCTTTTCCGGCGGAGACCCGTTTCATTCCGCCAACCGGCCGGAAGTCAGAAGTTTTATGGCGGAAATCAGGGAGAAATATCCCGATAAGACAATCTGGCTGTATACGGGCGATGTGTGGGAGAATGTCAGAAACGACGCGGCCATGCAGTATATCGACGTTCTGGTTGACGGAGAGTTTGTGGTGGAGGAAAAAGATACGACACTTCGATGGAAGGGAAGCAGGAACCAGCGGGTTATTGATGTACAGGAAAGTCTGAAGCAGGAAGAGGCGGCGCCGGTGCTGTATTGCACAGACTGATGCATAAACTTACAGGCAAAGGTTGAAAATTAAAATTTTCAACTATTGATTTGAATGTCTGCTAAAGCAGACAGATGGGAGTAAACATGATATAGGTATATAGATGAAAACAGGCAGCGATGATAGGAACGCTGCCTGTTTATTTTAACAATTCTATTTCCAATTCGATTAATTTCAGTAGCATTTCTTTTTTTTCATCAGGACATATATCATAAAGTTCAATCAGTTTAACCGGAAGAGGATAGTCAATTGAAATATTTCTGAAAAGATAATCCATGCTGATATCAAGTATTTCACAGACTTTTATCCAGTTATCTAACGAAAAACCGATGATACCGCGCTCGGCTTCGCTGTAATGTTTAATGGAAATATCAAGTTTTTCCGCCATCTGTTCCTGCGTCAGATGCTGTTTTTTTCGTTGGATTTTGAGACGCTCACCGATGGATTTCCTTGAATTATTCATACGGACTCCTTAGACATATTATATGTTTCTAATATAGTATATATGAATGGTTTTATGAAAATAACAACTAAAAAGGTGTTGTAAAAATAAACGTATTAAGTTATAATATGAAAAGGAAATCAATAAGGAGATTAGGAAGAATGTCGATTTTTAGTGTTGTACGGTTTGATGGACTGCGAAGCAAAGAATGGCTGATTTATAAATTTCCTTCGGATTCACTCGTACTGGGTTCCCAATTAATCGTACAGGAAGGGCAGGCGGCAATTTTTGTAAAAAGCGGAACAGTATGTGATATTTTTTATCCGGGGACTTATACGCTTTCAACGGAAAATCTGCCAATATTGAAGGGATTAGTAAATCTTCCGTTTGGCGGTGCAACGCCTTTTAGTGCGGAAATATATTTTCTCAATATGACAGTCAAATTGGATATTCATTGGGGAACAACTGACCCGATACAATTAATTGACCCGAAATATTATGTGAAATTGAGGGTCCGTGCATTTGGCCAGATGGGATTGAAGATTTTGGACAGCGTTACTTTATTAAAAGAACTGATTGGCGGAATGCAGCGGACTGAAATCGTTAAATTCGACAGAGTAAAAGAATATTACCGGGGATTGTTGGTTATCAAAGTGAAGTCTGCCATTGCAGATGCAATCATTACGAATGGAATTTCCGCCCTGGAAATATCAACGAAGCTGGAAAGTCTGTCAGAAAATGTAAAAGAGCAGATTGCGCCGGAGTTTACAAAATATGGTCTTTCAATTGCGAATTTTTATATTCAGTCAATTAATTTCCCGGATGAAGATTTTGAAAAAATTAATAAGATTCTGGAAGATAAAGCGGCATTTGAGATTATGGGAGACGGAAGATATACCACGAAAAGGTCTTTTGATGTATACGAGGGCGCTGCCAATAATGCCAATGGCACAGCCGGCGTTTTTGCCGCCGGAGGACTCGGATTGGGGGCCGCGGTCAATATGGGTGCTTCCATGAACCGGACGATAGGTAATCCCATGCAGAAGAGTGAAACAAAACAATGTCCATCCTGTCATGCGCCAATCGCAGTCTCTGCTAAATTTTGTCCAGAATGCGGTTTTCGTATTCAGGAATTACGATGTGAATGTGGAGCTGTTTTAGGGGCCGGTACAAAGTTTTGTCCGGAGTGTGGAAAGAAGGTAGAGTAGGATGAAAGAAAGGCGTGGTAATTAGAATGAAAGAATCTGGCGGAAAAAAGCATATTGTCTTCTGGGCAGAGATATTTCTGCTGGTGTTTTACATGGCGGTTATGCTGTATATCTTTTTTGCAGTGCTGCATTTCCATTTACTGCCTAATTTTGCAACAGGAATGGCGTTTGAAATCTTGGGTTTTTGCTTTCTGGCGATACTGCTTCTGGGAAATACGATTTCAAAACCGATAAAAAACGGTTATTTCATTCCGCTGGTCATTACCACAGCAGGGTATACGATTTTATTAAATTTGTTAAATGTTTTAGCGGCGGTGTTCATGCCCGTTGTTTTTTTCCTGTTACATTTTGTATTATTGTTTGTTTTTTGTCTTGTGTTTATCCCCATGTATCTTCTGGGTAAACAATAAATTGTAATGATATCATTCATATGAGGAGGAAAGTAAAATGAGCGAACGAATATGCCCTCAATGCGGGGCTCCCATTGACCCGAATGCGTCAGAATGCAAATTCTGCGGAGAAAAGCTGGTGCAACAGCTGCCGCCCAATAATCCACAGCCACAGACTGTTTATGTACAGCAGCCACAGCCAACGGTGGTTATTCAGCAGCAGCCACAGACGGTTTATGTGAGCGGAATTGACCCGTCGTGGCCCATTAAGAGTAAACTTGCAGCCGGTCTTTTGGCAATTTTCTTAGGCGGCATAGGCGTTCATAAATTTTATATGGGAAAAATCGGAATGGGTATTTTGTATCTGTGCTTTTGCTGGACATATATTCCGGCCATCGTCGGATTTATTGAAGGAATTATTTATCTATGTTCCAATGATGAGAATTTTCAGCTGAAGCATCATGTCAGGCTTGGCTGATAAGGCAAATGAGGGATGGAGAATTAGAGGGACAGGGAACTATGTTAAAGAAAACAGTCAGGGCTTTCTATTGGTTATGTATGTCCATCCTGTTTTTATTCCTGTTATACAGGGAACGCAGAATCGGGCAGCTGACCCATCTGGAAGAATCGTAATGTGTAATGAAAAACATCCGAATGTGTATTTTCTCATTTGGATGTTTTTTTGGTATGGCATGTCTGAAAGCCTTGTTTTATAAGGGGTTCTTTTTATAATAGCCAGCAATTTTCCGAATAGAACTATCTTTTGCCGTGATATTAGCGGTATAAAATATATTTACAAAAAAAGAAATCAGTTTTACAATATAGTGCAAGGATAAATAATACAAGGATAAATGCAGAAAGACAATTCGGCCCGCTTATGCCGGTAAAAAAGGCGGAATGAGAGGAAATATGGAACAAAAAACAATCAAAATCAAATATTTTACGGATAAAATAGAGAAACTAACCTATATCGACGGTAAATCGGACTGGATAGATTTGCGCGCGGCAGAGGAAGTTACGCTGCAAAAGGGAGAGTTTAAACTGATACCGCTCGGCGTGGCAATGGAGCTTCCCAAAGGCTACGAGGCCCATGTGGTGCCCAGAAGTTCCACTTTTAAAAACTTCGGCATCATTCAGACCAATCATCAGGGGGTCATTGACTGTTCTTACTGCGGGGACAACGACCAGTGGTTTATGCCGGTCTATGCGGTGCGCGATACGCAGATTCATATCAACGACAGAATCTGCCAGTTCCGCATTGTGGAAAATCAGCCGAAACTTTTCTTTGACGAGGTGGAAAGCCTTGACAATGCGGACAGGGGCGGACATGGAAGCACAGGAAAGCAGTAGAGTGAAACCGAAAAAACAGTAATTTCATAGCAAAGAATAAAAGGCTCCTTCCCGGACATACTAACAAAAATGTTTCGGAAGGAGTTTTTATCTGTGCAAAATACAAACCAGAACCAGGAAAATAAAACAACACCGGATAAAGAGCGCATGACAACTTCCCTGGAAGAAAATATGCGTTATCTTTCGGCGCGTTTAAAGCCGGATATGAGTTTTGATGTTGTTTACAGGGTAATTGACGTGGGCGGAAAACAGGCCTGTATATATTTTATAGACGGTTTCTGTAAAGATGAACTGATGATGAAACTTCTGCAGTATTTCATCGGCCTGACGCCGGAGAATATGCCGGAAAGCGCCTATGAGATGGCGAAGCGTGCAACGCCTTATGTGGAAGTGGACTTAAAAGACAAATGGAGCGATATTTTTTACAATATCCTTTCGGGTGTTTTCGCGCTGTTCATCGACGGCTACGACCGCTGTGTCTTAATCGATTCCAGAACCTATCCGGCCAGAAGCGTATCGGAACCGGAGAAGGATAAGACGCTGCGCGGTTCCAAAGACGGTTTTGTGGAGACGGTTGTTTTTAATACGGCGCTGATACGGCGCAGGATTCGCAGCACGGAGCTTCGCATGGAAATGATGAATGCGGGCAAAAGCTCCCGGACGGATATTGTGTTGTGTTATATGGATAACCGGGTGGACCATCGGTTTCTGGACAAAATCAAAAAGCGGATTTCGGAAATTAAAGTGGACGCCCTGACGATGAATCAGGAAAGCCTGGCGGAATGCCTGTACCAGCGTAACTGGTTCAATCCTTTTCCCAAATTCAAATTTACGGAGCGGCCCGACACGGCTTCGGCGCAGATTCTGGAAGGCGATATCATAATTCTGGTGGATAATTCTCCTTCAGCGATGATTGTGCCGACTTCGATTTTCGATATCGTGGAAGAAGCGGACGATTATTATTTTCCCCCGATTACAGGGACTTATCTGCGTCTTTCCCGGTTTCTGATTGGTATTTTGACGTATCTGATTACACCTACGTTTCTGCTGTTGATGCAGCATCAGGAATGGATTCCGGAATCGTTCAATTTTATTCTGTTAAAAGAAGAAAGCAACATCCCTCTGATAGCCCAGTTTCTTCTGCTGGAACTGGCAATCGATGGTCTGAAGCTGGCGGCAATCAATACGCCGAACATGTTAAGCACGCCGCTCAGCGTGATGGCGGCCCTTGTATTGGGCGAATTTTCGGTAAAAAGCGGATGGTTTAACGCGGAAGTTATGTTATACATGGCTTTTGTGGCAATCGCCAATTATACCCAGTCCAGCTATGAGCTTGGCTATGCGCTGAAATTCATGCGCATCCTGAATCTGATTCTGACAGCAATCTTTGGCGTATACGGCTATGTGGCGGCGATAGTGATTCTGCTTTTGTCGATTGTCTGCAACAAGACCTTGTCCGGACAGAGCTATATCTATCCGATTCTGCCCCTGAACCTGAAACAGCTTGCGAAGCGTTTTCTGCGTCTGCGGCTGCCGGAGGCGAAAGAGTAGGGATGGGGCCGATGCAGTACCTGGGCCGGACGGACAGTGTATCGTTCTCTGACGGAGGCCCTGGAAAACCGTCGGTACTTAGCGAGAAAGCGGCACATAGCTGCTTTCGAGCTTAGTACCGCTACTGGTTTTCGCGGAGCGAGAGCGTGCCTCCAAAGAAAACGATACACTGCCCGCCCGGCCCAGGTACTGCACAGCTGTATTCATAAAACAAATTTCCTCCACAGCATTGCAAATACAGGAAGAGAAGCGTACAATAAAATCATGATAACATCAGTTCTGGGAGGAGTACGGTGAAACGTATCGCCAGTGTCTCGGTTCACACATTGTATATCCCGGAGGAACACTTGGCGGCTGATGTTATCTTTTATTTCATTTCAGACGGGTTTCATGACATTTTCGTCCCCAAATCCCAGCAAATAAGGTATACTGTAATGAGTAATATCCGATGAAAACCGGACAGGAATTTTATATTTTATCATAGAAACAACTGCGGCCGGAGGCAGAAGCATTGAAAATTGCAATATGTGATGATGAGAAAATACTCTGTGAACAATTGCGGAATTATATAAAGCGTCAGGAGTTTCATTCTGGCAGCATTGACTGTTACGAATCCGGGGAGGCGTTTCTTGCGGCTTCTAAACGTTATGATATTATTTTTCTGGATATCCAGATGGCGGGGTTAAACGGCATTGAAACGGCGAAACGCCTTCGGGAGCGGAAGGACGAGGCGGTACTGATTTTCGTTACAGGCATGAAAGAGTATGTATTCGAGGCTTTTGACGTTTCCGCATTTCACTATCTGATAAAGCCGGTTCAGGAAGAAAAATTTACGGAAGTTTTTGGAAAGGCCGTTATCGAAGCGGAAAGGCGCAGGCAGAAAGAAAACGGGCCGGAACAGCTCCTTATCAGCCGCCGCGGTTACAGCATGAAACTGGATAAGGAGGAAATTCTCTACATTGAGAGCAGACAGAGGAAAGCGGTTATTCACACGACGCAGAAGGTTCTGGAAATTTATGCCACGATGAACGGGCTGGAAAAAGAGCTGGGAAAGCCTTTTTACCGCTGTCACAGAGGTTATCTGGTCAATCTTTCCCGAATCAGCGGATATACGGGAGACAGTATCACTTTGTGTAACGGGGAAACGATTTATCTGGCCAGGGAAAAGTATCATGAGTTCGTCAGGGCATATATGCGTTATCTGCGGGATGGAGGTACGGTCTGTGTATAGAGCGCTGGATGAAATATTGGAGCTGCTTGGCTGTATGGCGGAAGGCTGCTGTCTGGCATGGTTTTATGGCAGCTTTCTGGAAAAGCGGTTCAAAAGCGGGAAATGGACGGGATGTGCGGTTATTTTAGGTTATCTGGTAATGAGAAAAGCCTGGAGAATGATTTCCGTGGCAGACTATGAAAATTTGAATTATGAAAGTCTGCGGATTCTCTGCGGCATGGCAGTTTTTTTCCTGATACTCCTGATTCTGCTTGCCGGATTTTACCGGGCGGGGCGCCGTATGGGGCTGTTTCTCGCCGTTTCGTTTCTGTCCGTCCGTGAGACCGGGTATCTTCTGAGCTATACCGTCTGGCAGAGAGGGTACAGTCTGCTGATGGACTGTGCTTCGCGGGCTCTGGAAAAAGGACGCGTCAGCGTGGACGGCCTGATGAATATAGCATATTGGGGCGGGTACGGAATGATTGTGTTTGTGAATATCACTTTTTTATGGATAATGACTGCCGTGCTAAAACAGATTGTACAGGATTTTCGTGAAAAAGAATACCCGATGCACAGGAGAGAGCTTTTTTTTCTGCTGGCACCGGAGCTGACCGGGCTGTTTACCTGTGTGATGCTGCGCATCATTATGTTTTATATGGAACAGGAAAGGCCTGTCCTTTTATATGATAAATATCCGGTGCTGATTCTGATTGTTCCGCTGATTCTGCTGTTGTCCCTGTTATCCATTCCGTATGGGGTAAAAGTATTTCAGGGACTGACTGACTTAAACAGAGAAAAAAGCGGCCGGGCCATTCTGGAAAATCAGATAAACGGTATGCAGAAGCAGATAGAAGAGATGGAACAAATTTATAGCGGCGTCCGCAGTATGAAACATGATATGCAGAATACGATTTCCATTATCATGCAGCTGACCGAAGGTATAGAAAAAACAGCTTCGGAGGATGCGCGCGATGGAAATGGCGGAAGCATTCAGGCCTTACAGGAATATCTTTCAGAAATGGGGCATTCTTTTGATGCGCTTGAAATGCGGTATCGGACAGGGAATGCGGTCGTCGATACGTTGCTCAGTATGAAATATCACGAAATCTGCCGCACAATGCCGGAACTGAAATTTGAAACCGACGGACTGCTTTTCCCAGATTCTATGTATATTCAGAGTTATGATATGGGCGTTATTCTTGGAAACGCACTGGATAATGCGATTGAAGCGTGCGAAATGCTGCATGAAAAAGAAAAAGAAGCCGCTCTTTTTATCCGGGTATCGTCTTTTCGGAAGGGAAAGATGTTTTTCCTGGAGGTGGAAAACAGTTTTGACGGCGGACTAGGACAAACGTCGCAGACAGGATTTCCGGTAACGGGCAAACCGGATAAAGGCGTACATGGGTTGGGACTTTTGAATATCAGAAATGCCGCCGAAAAATATTACGGGGCAGTGGACTGGTCGGCGGAGGGACGGGTGTTTACGTTGTCGGTAATGATGCAGAACGATAAACTGCCATAGAACATAAAGGAAAGAAGTAAAGTTATTGTTTTGAAAGGAAGGGGACAGCAATATGTATATCAATTCGCTGGGCATGCGGGAAATCAATGCACAGACCGTAAAGAATACCGACGAAAGGACGGGGAGCGTCGGCTCATACCATTATGATACGGTTATGCAAAAGGCGCTGGAGAAACGGAGTGCGGCGGTTGAGGCGGCTTCCCGGGAAGGGGATATGGTCATCACACAGCCAGCCTCTTATTCATACCGGAGTACCGCAAGCCGGAACTCCTTAACCAGTCAGGAAAAAAACGAAATGTCGTTAGAAGAGTACAGGCAGTGGTTCCGAAACGAAGTGTCTGCAATCCAGTCGGAGAACGTCTTACGTTCCCCTTATCTTTCCGATACGCTTATCATTAAGGAAGAAGCCTTTGAAAAGATGAAAAACGAGCCGGAATGGGAAAGAGAAGTGCTCGACAAAATCAGGACGCATTGCAAAGGACAGGAACTTGCGGGAACAAAGGCGGTTGGCTATCAGATTATCGGCGCATCGCCGGAAAGCTGCCATGAGGAAGGAATCCCTGTCAGGACGACGGTTTATCCGGCGGTCAGCTCCGCTTCTCCTTATGCGGCATTATCCTATGGTTATCCCTATGCGTCTGCATTGTATGCCAGCCCGTTATTGACACCGGGCGGATATTGGAATAGTATGTTGTCAGGGCAGACGGGACTTTCCGGTTACCTGACACAGGGGCTTCTGGGCGGCCAGAACAGCCTCGGAATGCTTTCTTCCGCCGCATACAGAAATGTGATGAACGGCGGAGTGGAAACCAGTCTGCTCGGTAATTTCTTTACCTGAAAAGGAATCCTTGCGGCGGACTGAGGGAGAAAGCATGAAGGTTATGATGAAAAAATCTTTCCGACTGACGGAAATATTATTATTAACGGCGGCCCTGCTTTGCGGCTGCGGTGCAGAACAATATGTAATGAAAGCGGCGGCTCTTTGTCCGGCGCTTTTTCCAATGTCGTCCGGCGGTCCGGTATTGGAGGAAGCGCTGAACGTATCGGAAGTGCGGAATGAGGCGTATAGTATTTCGGAAGCGCAGAATGAGGCGCATAGTATACCGGAGGCGGAGGACAGGCCGCAGGATGCTGCGGATATCGAATGGCCGCAGAGCTGGAAAGAGGCTTACGGAATTTTACTGGAGAACTGGAAGCTGATAGAGGATTATGGGGACTTCAGTTATCTGTCCATGTATTTCGGGGAAGAGCATTATTCTTTTGACCGGTACTTTCTCTGCGATATCGACGAAAACGGAACCCCTGAATTATTGCTGTATTCCATGTATATGCGGCTGACGGCGGTTTTTACTTATACGGACGAACCTGTTTTTCTGCTGTATAATAATTTGTACGGCATCAATCTGGAAACGGACGAGGTGGTAATCAACGGACACTGGCATGGCGCGGGCGGCTCCGGGATAGATGAGTGGTCGGCCTGCCGGATAACGGGGGACGTATCGAAGTACAGCATGTATATTGATTATATGGATTTAAGGGAAGACGGTGGAGAAATCCGTTATACGGTATATGATGAAGGGACGGGAATCTATGAGCATCCACAGGACGGTGCGGAATATGATGCGTTTTATGCCGGTCATGTGGAACCCTGTATTCCGATGGAATACTATCGGCTGTATGATTTGTCCGATTTGAATGGCCTCGAAGACGTACAATAACTTTGTCTGCCGATGTCCTGATTATGGTTCCATCGGATATGTGCTCTCTTTTTCGGGCAGACAAAGAGAGGACTGGCGGATACGGAGACGGTATACTGAAAAAAGAAAAACATTAGGAGGAATCATATGGAATGGGTTGAAAGATTAAATCAAAGCATGCAGTATATTGAAGAGCATTTAACGGAGGAGATAAGCTATGAGGAACTCGGGCGAATCGCCTGTTGTTCCGCTTATCATTTTCAGAGAATGTTCACCTATATGGCTGGCATGACGTTATCCGAGTATATCCGAAAAAGGAAAATGTCGCTGGCAGCGGTTGACTTACAGGAAAAAGATGTGAAAATCATTGATGTGGCTGCGAAATACGGTTACAGTTCTCCGACGGCGTTCAACAGGGCGTTTCAGGGCATACATGGCATTGCGCCTTCGGCGGTCAGAGAAGAAGGCGCTTCTCTTAAAAGTTTTCCGCCGCTTTCCTTTCATATTTCGGTAAAAGGGGCGGCTCAATTGGAATACCGTATTGAAACGAAAAAGGCTTTTCGCATTGTCGGTGTGTCCGCGCCGCTTTTTCAGGAGATTGAAAAAAACTTCACAATTGTGCCGGGTATGTGGGGCAAAGCAGCGGGCGACGGAACGATTCAGAAACTGGCGGGGATGATGGACGCTGAGCCCATGGGACTTCTTGGGGTAAGCGCCTGTAATGAAGAAGAAGACTGGAAATATTTTATTGCGGTGTCGAGCACGAAACAGGACGAGGCGTTTGAAGAATACATGGTTCCCGCATCGACCTGGGCAATTTTTTCCGGAACGGGAACGAACCAGTCCGTTCAGGAACTGGAACAGCGCATCGTGACCGAATGGCTTCCGACATCCGGTTACGAGTATGCCAATGCGCCGGATATCGAAGTGTATCTGAACCCGGACCCGCAGAATGCAAAATATGAAGTATGGATTCCGGTGACGAAAAAGCAGTCATAAAATCTTGATAAGAGGAAACGTCTTTCTTCTTGACCCGTTCCCTTTTTCATTGTAGCATGGTATTAGGAGAACATAAGATACGGCGCTTCGGGCCCGTCCTCCCGGACGGGCCCGCGGAATGAGAAAGAGCAGGATTATCAACATGGGAGAACGGGGATTCTGGCATGAAAATGAAAGCTACATGGATTCGATAATGAATAAGCTGAATATGCTGGCGGAAGATACCTATCTTTATATTCTGAATCTGAAACAGGACAGGGCTTGGTTTTCCGAAGCTGCCAAAAAGTATTTTGGAATCCGGGAAACCTGTGTTTTAAACCATTATGAGATTATGCGAGGACTGATACACCCGGAAGACTGGTGGGAATACGAAGAAGGGATTCCGCCGAGAACACAGGGAAAAAACCTCGACTGGGAATTGTGCGTCCGGATGAAGGGCGCTTTCGAAGAATACCATATGTTCAGCATTCATACGGACATTGTGACGGATGAGAAGAATGCGGAAGCGTATCTGCTCATTCTGCTGCGCGATGAAAATGTTCTGCCCCGCATCGACGCTCTGACGGATTTGTATTCTCAGGCGCGGTTTGTATCGGACCTTGAAATGGAAATTGAAAATAAGGCACCCTTTGCCGTATTCATGATTAAGCTGGAACGGTTCAACAATCTGAATATTATTTACGGAAATGATTTTACGAACCAGCTGCTAAAGGAAACGGCACTGCAGTTTATTTATATGATGGATGAAAACAGCGCTGTTTACCGGCTTGACGGACCTAAATTCGGATTTGTTTTAAGGGGAAGCGGCAGAGAAAAACTGCTCGCTTTTGAGCAGAATATCCGGGACAGACTGGCAGAAGGAATCTGTGTAAATAACAGGCGGATTAAACTCAAAATATGCGCCGGAGCGGTTTTAATAGAACAGTATGATGGTAAAGCGGATTCTATCACTTCTAAAGCCGCATACGCGCTGGGCCATTCGGAGACGGAACATCAGGGAAAACTGATTATTTTTAACGATGAAGTATATACATCCAGGAATGTAGATTTGGATTTGATGAAGGTGATTCACCAGTCAGTCAGGGACGGCTGTGATGGATTTTATGTGGAATACCAGCCAATCGTGGTTTCAGAAACGGGCCGCATCGCCGGGGCGGAAGCACTGGTCAGATGGCGGAAGGAACCGTACGGAACCGTGCCGCCCGGCAGATTTATCGAATGGATGGAAACGGACCCGGCGATGTATGAACTCGGCAATTATGTATTGCGGACGGCGCTTGGAGAAACGGTGGGACTGCTGGAAGTTTTACCGGAGTTTGTATTGAATGTAAACGTTTCGGCAAGACAGATGGAGCGGGAAGAATTTCGCGGGGAAGTGCTGCGGATGTTGGAGCAGACGGGATTTCCGGCGTCCCATTTGTGTCTGGAACTGACGGAGCGATGCAGAGACATGCCGTTGGAACTCATTAAAAAAGAGGTGGAGTTTTTTCGGGGATATGGCATACGCATGGCAATGGATGATTATGGAACCGGAAGCGCATCTTCCGGCATTGTGCTTCATGCGCCGATGGATGAGATTAAACTGGATATGAGTTTTATCCGGGGCATTACCGAAGACGTTAAAAAGCAGGCTATGGTTAAGTCAATCGTAGAATTTGCCAATAGCTGCGGCATGAGCACCTGTCTGGAGGGCGTGGAGACGGAGGAACTGCAGAATTATCTACGGATGTACCGGGCCACCTGGTTTCAGGGATATTACTATTCCAGGCCAATCGAAATCAGGAAACTCCGGGAACTGGTGCGGACATAAAAAGCGGAAAAAGGAAGAATGCAGATGGAAAGAATATGCAGTTGGAAGCCGGTAGTGCAGTTATCTGTTTTTCTGACTTTGGTTCTGATGCTTTCAGGATGCGGCGGCAGAAAACCGGATGTCCCGGACATGCAGACAGTTGCAGAAATGAGGGCTGAGAAAAAGGCGGAAAAGGAGACCGTGGAAAGCGGAACGTCATCCGCAGGCGGAGAGAATGGCTCTTCTTATCTGGAAAAAATGACCATAGGGGATATCAATGACCCGGACGTAGCATGTGAATTTTATATGCCAAAAGGAAGCGAGATTAGCGAAGGATATGGCTTTTATCACCAGCATGGGCTTTATATCAGTGCGTTTGGCAATCGGATAAAAGGATATGATGACTTCGCATATTATTTTGGCCTCATGCTGGAATATCTGCCCGGTCCGGCGCTGGACTATGAAGATATCTACTGCAGCGGACTGTTGGAAAACGGGGAAGACAGATATTTTATTTATACTGGAAGATGCGTGCAGTATGACGGAACGCCTCTTGAAATCAGAATACTGGAATATATGATGGTACAACCCACCGGAGACTGTGTCAACCTGTCACTGCAATTCATTTCAGAAGAAGCGGATGTGGAAACCGACCCGATTATCGAAGCGATAGAGGACTGTTATGGAATTACACTGGAACAGTTCCATCAGGACAGCATCTTGCAGGAAGGTGCGGAATATGCTTTCCAGGAAGGTGAAAATAAACTGGAAGCGCTGAAAGGCTATGATTATCTTGGAAAAACGATTCTGAAAGATTATAACGGGAGAGGCTCCTGCCCGGTGATGATACCGGAAGGGGATTGTAGGAATATCGGGGATTTTCATGCGTATTCCTATGGACATGGCGTATGGACAACGGCGGATGTGGAAGAGTTTTATTCGGCAGATACACCTCAGGCTGAGCTGAAAAGTAATATAGAAATTAAACGTGAACTTTGCCTGAGTGACCCGGAAAGAATATTTAACATCCAAATGAGTAAAATACTGCCGCTGCCCGGTTTTGAGGATGCCTGTTATGCCACGATTTCTTATCAGAAAAAAGGATATGACGGAACTTATACGCCGAAAGTGGAGATATTGTGTTATATCCAGTACGATAAAATGCGTTATCTTGCGCTGGATATTTTCCTGTCCGGCGAGCGGTATGATGCAGAAACGGCCGCAGTAATACGGGAATTGGAGCAGGCTTACGGGATGGATTTGTCAGCGTTTTATCAGTTTACATAAATTCTTTTTAAACTGCCTTTTAATGCGTGAATTTTTGATTGCTTCCATAAAAAGAGAAAGCAGCAACCGGAAAGGTTGAGGCTTTCTCTTGAGATAAAACCAGTTTTAATTATTTGGAACAGTCAAATCCCGGATTAAATGCGTAGAAGTTCTTTTCATTCAGACGGTCCTGGACGATGCGGAGGGCTTCACCGAACCGCTGGAAATGCACGACTTCTCTTGCACGAAGGAATTTTATCGGTTCGCAGACTTCCGGTTCATCGCGGACGAGGCGGAGAATATTATCGTAGGTTGTGCGTGCTTTTTGTTCTGCCGCCATATCCTCCATCAAATCCGTAATGATATCGCCTTTTGACTGAAATTCACAGGCATTGAACGGAACGCCGCCCGCGGCCTGGGGCCAGATGCCGACAGTATGGTCTACATAGTAATTGGCAAAGCCGGATTTCTCGATTTCTTCCATCGACAGGTTTTTGGTCAGCTGGTGAACGATGGTTGCGACCATTTCCAGGTGGGCGAGTTCTTCGGTTCCGATATCCGTCAGCACGCTCGCAACCTCTCTGTAAGGAGCGGCGTAACGCTGTGACAGATAACGCATAGATGCGCCCATTTCTCCGTCGGGGCCGCCGTACTGACTGATGATTGCCTGTGCCAGCATCGCGTTAGGGTTCGAAATATTTACCGGAAATTGTAATCTTTTTTCATAATTCCACATTAATTGCAGCCTCCTTCCCAGGGCATAGGTGTTGTTGCCCAGCTCCATTCTTTACAGGCAGACGCATCGGCCGTTGCCAGGGAAAGCGGACTGTATTTGGATGCGTATTCGCGCATTGCCTGATTTTTCATACGGACATAGTGTTTCAGATAATCGACCGCTTCGGTGTCAT
Organism: uncultured Lachnospiraceae bacterium; assembly: GCA_910578715.1. GTDB lineage: Bacteria > Bacillota > Clostridia > Lachnospirales > Lachnospiraceae > UBA3282. The sequence goes on from CAJTRL010000026.1 coordinate 24,496, forward strand.
CGGGATGGGTATCCAGATATTCGTTCATTTCTACGACAACGAAATCCATCAGTCTGATATTATGAAGCAGTTTTTCCTGTTCATTTTTAAAGTTTCCGGCCATCAGCAGCATCTCCTTCCTGTAAATGGTTTGTTCAGTTCCGGAAAGATAGTCCCGTTTTCCAACGCCTCATTCAGGTCTTCATAAATATTGGTCAGACGCTGCCAGGGCACATAAGCCATGGCAACGGGAAATCTGTCGAAATCTTTACAAAAGTTATAGTCTCTTATTTCCATAGAGTTCCTTTCCTTACAAAAATTTTTTGGCAAAAAATTTTCATAAAAGATTCATAATGATTTTACTAATATAATATGATATAATTGGTGTCGCGTTCTTGGGGGAAAATTAGAAATTTCATCATTATGACTGAAGCGCCCGTTTTTAATGGGCAGGTTAGAGCTTCTATGCGCCGCAAAGGAGGACATGACTTGATAAAGGTAGAAAATTTGGGAAAGAAATACGGAAACCATGTGGCGGTAGAACAGCTGTCTTTTACCGTAAAGGAAGGGCAGATATATGGCTTCTTAGGGCCGAACGGGGCGGGAAAGACCACTACAATGAATATTATGACAGGATATCAGGCAGCAACGGAAGGAACGGTTGAAATCTGCGGATACGATATACTGACACAGCCGGAGGAGGCTAAAAAGCATATCGGTTATCTGCCGGAAGTGCCTCCTTTGTATCTGGATATGACGGTGTCCGAATACCTTCTTTTTGTGGCGGAACTGAAAAAAGTGCCAAAACAGGAACGGAAAGAGCAGATTCGGGAAATTATGCGTATGGTCGGTATTTCGGACGTGGAGAACCGGCTGATTAAAAATCTGTCCAAAGGTTACAGACAGCGTATCGGACTGGCACAGGCCATTACGGGATATCCTGAGGTTATCATACTGGATGAGCCGATGGCTGGACTGGACCCACGGCAGATTCTGGAAATCAGGACATTGCTCGGAAAACTTGCCGGAAATCATACGATTCTTTTGAGCTCCCATATTTTATCCGAGGTCAGCACCATATGCGACCATATTATGATTATCGCAAATGGCAGACTGGTGGCGAGCGATTCTCCGGAAGGACTGCAGAAACTGATGGAAAAAACCGCAGAAATAGAAATGACTGTGTCCGGCAGCAGGGAAAAAGCAGAAGAGCTGCTCGATGAAATGGAACATATACAGTCTTATACGTTTGAAAAAGCGGCGGAAGAAAACAGCGTTAAAGTCAGAATTTTTACCGAAGACAGTATGGATATCCGGAGTGAGTTGTCCGTCGCCTTTACCGGTCATAATATGCCGGTGCTGTCCATGAACAGAGTGGAAAAATCTCTGGAAGATATATTCTTACAGCTGACGGAAACACCAACGCAGAAAGCGGAAGAACAGGGGGAAGCGGAAGCACCAGCGCATTCCGAACAGGAGAGAAAAGAGGAGGCCGGAGAAGATGACTGCAATTTATAAAAGAGAAGTACGGGCGTTTTTTCATTCTTTTACCGGCTGGCTTTATCTGGCGGCAACGCTTTCGCTGATGGGAATCTATTTTACATATTTTGTGATGCTTTATGGGGAACCGAGCATTGCCCCTGTATTACAGGGCAGTATCTTTCTGCTTTTGTTTTCAGTCCCCATTCTGACGATGCGGAGTCTGGCGGAGGACAGAAAACAGAAAACAGACCAGCTGATTCTGACCGCGCCGGTTTCCGTCTGGAAAGTAGTATTTGGAAAGTATCTGGCTTTGCTTAGCGCTTTTGCGGTTCCGGCATTTATTCTTGGTATCATGCCGTTGGTTTTGTCTTTTTTCGGTAACTTTCAGATGGGCGTATCTTATACGGCGCTGTTTGGGTTTTTGCTTTATGGGGCATTTGCGCTGGCCCTGGGGTTGTTTTTTTCCTCCCTGACAGAAACCCCGGTCATTGCGGCGATTCTTACCTTTGCCGCATTGTTTCTCGGCTATCTGATGGCGGGGATTCGCAGTATGATTTCACAGACCGGAAATCTGGTGACGGACATTCTTTCTGTTTTTGATATGACAGGCCGTTTCGATGCGATGACAGAGGGCTGCTTTTACACGCCTTCGGTCGTTTATTATGTGTCTTTTGCATTGCTGTTTCTGTTCTGTACGGTACAGTCCATACAGAAGCGCCGATACAGTACATCCGGCAGAGGGATGAAAATCAGCGCATACAATATTGTCATGATGATTCTGACAGTGGCACTGATTGTCATGGTCAATGTTCTGGCAGACAAACTTCCCGAATCGGTGCGTTCTCTGGATGTTACATCCAATAGAATATATACGCTTACAAAAGAAACGAAAGCATTTGTATCGGAATTGTCAGAAGATATCCGTATCTACGTCATGGAAAATGAAGAATATAAGGACGAAAATCTGGATAAGACGCTCCGGCGGATGGAGGCTTTGTCGGAGCATATTTCGGTCACCTATGTTGACCCGCTTGTAAATCCGCAGTTCTATTCCAATTATACGGAAACGGAGCCGGGCACCAACAGTCTGATTGTCGTCGGTCCCAGGCGAAGCAGAGTAGTGGATTATGGGGAGATGTATGATTACGAATATTCTACTTATTCAGGATATCCGGTACGCGCAGTTTCCGGATATGACGGGGAAGGGCAGATTGCTGCCGCGCTGGAGTATGTCACGACGGATGCGATGCCAAAGATGTATGTGGTGAGCGGGCATAACGAACTGGAACTGGAAGCACAGTTCCAACAGACGATTCAGAAGAAGAACATCGAATGTGAAACACTGTTGCTGTTAGCGGAGGACGGCGTGCCGGAAGATGCGGATGCTGTCATGATAAACGCGCCGCTTAGCGATTATTCGGAAGATGACGTGGAAAAAATCATCTCATATCTGGAAAAAGGCGGAAACGCCGTTATTATTCCGGCCTGGACGGATGCAGAACTGCCCAATTTTGATAAACTTCTTGATTATTACGGCGTTTCTGTTCTGGACGGTGTTATTCTGGAAGAAGATTCGGACCATTATTACGGACAGCTTCCTTATTTACTGTTTCCGGAAGTCAGGGAGGACGAAATGACGGAATCGGTTATGAATTCCATTGTATTTGCTCCCTACGCACAGGGTATTTTATATGACAATAATGTCCAGAATATTGTTTATGCGCCATTGCTTGAAACGGGCGAATCTTCCTACAACAGGGCGTATGGCTCGGAAGAGCTGGAAGCGGCGGACAGTTTCCGAAAGACGGAAACGGATGAGGAAGGGCCTTTTGTCATTGCGCTCCGGGCGGAAAAAACGCTGCCGGATAACGGCATTTCCAAAGGGGTTATTCTGGCCGTGGAACTTATGTTTACGGAAGATGCAGACAGCATCGTGCCTGGCAATAATGTGAAAACGTTTGGCAATATCATTGGAACGCTTGTGGAACAGGAAAGTACGATTCTGATTCCGGTGAAACCCTATCTGACCGGGATAACCTTTTCCACGAGAAGCGCTGCCATCGCCGGACTGCTTTCCATCGTCATCATACCGGTATGCCTTCTGCTGACAGGGTTCGTAGTCTGGTTCCGGCGGCGAAAAGCGTAGCGGTTGACTTCCTTCTCGGTTTGTGCAAGAATAGAGTTACAAGTGAGGTCATGCGTATGAGAGGAATAGATACCCAGGTTCGTAAGAACAGACGCCGGATTTTCAAAGAAGTTGCCAATCTGGCGTATACTTCCGAAAATTTAAAAGATGATGTGGAAGCTCTGCCTTATAAAATCGTGGATTATGATGAGTCGGAGTATGAAAGCATATACAGAGAACGGGCCATTGTGCGGGAGCGCATCCGTCTGGCGATGGGGCTTTCCCTCCGTCCGGAGAACCAGCCAGTCCATCTGACACAGGGGCTGGAAGAAAGCAATATTTCAGAAAAATACTATGAGCCGCCGCTGATGCAGGTTATTCCTTCGGCGTGCAATGCCTGCCCGGAAAACCGCTATCAGGTGACGGATAAATGTATGGGCTGTGTGGCGCATCCGTGCAGAGAGGTCTGTCCCCGGGACGCCATTTCCATGAAGAACGGGAAGTCCGTAATCGACCAGGAGAAGTGTATCAAATGCGGAAAATGTAAGGCTATCTGTCCTTATGACGCCATATCCCATCAGGTACGGCCCTGTGCGGCGGCCTGCGGCGTCAACGCCATCAAGAATGACGAAAAAGGCAGAGCCGTTATCGATAACGAATTGTGCGTTTCCTGTGGACAGTGTATGGTGAACTGTCCTTTTGGGGCGATTGCGGATAAATCACAGATTTTTCAGCTGATTCGCGCGCTTCAGTCCGGGCAGAAGATTATCGCACAGGTGGCACCCGCCTTTGCCGGACAATTTGGGCCGGATGTAACGCCGGATATGCTGAAAACCGCATTGAAAGAGCTGGGATTTGCCGATGTATACGAGACCGCCATCGGTGCGGATATGGGTGCGCTGGCGGAAGCGGAGCATTATGCGAAGGAAGTCGCAACGGGCAATCTGCCGTTCAGTCTGACGTCCTGTTGTCCTTCCTGGTCGGTGCTTGCCAAGAAATTTTTCCCGGAAACGATAGATAAAATATCCAACGCACTGACGCCTATGGTGGCGACGGCGCGCGTCATCAAAGCGGAACATCCCGATGCCAAAGTGGTCTTTATCGGACCCTGTGCGTCCAAGAAACTGGAGGCTTCCAGAAGGACAATCCGTTCCGATGTGGATTTTGTCATAACCTTTGAAGAGCTTGCCGGCATGTTTGAGGCAAAAGGGATGCTGTTAAAAGAGATACAGGCGTTAGATGAATTAAAGGGCGCCACAGGTGCGGGACGCGGTTACGGCGTTGCGGGCGGTGTCGCAAATGCTATCGAAGAATGCGTCCGTGAATATTATCCGGATGTGGAAGTTCACATCGAGCATGCGGAAAGCCTGTCCGAGTGCCGGAAAATGCTGATGCTGGCCAAAGCCGGCAAGAAGAACGGATGTCTGATAGAAGGAATGGCCTGTCCGGGCGGCTGTATTGCCGGAGCCGGAACGAATATTGCGATTCCACAGGCGGCGAAAGCGGTGGGCAGCTTTAAAGCGGCCGCGGAGCAGAAGATTCCGGACAAAACCTGAAAATGAAAAGAACAAAAAGGAGCACAATACACCATGCAGAAAATCAGGACAAGATATGCGCCGAGCCCCACGGGGCGGATGCACGTCGGCAATTTGCGGACGGCGCTTTATGCTTATTTAATCGCAAAACACGAGGGCGGCGATTTTATTTTAAGAATCGAAGATACCGACCAGGAGCGCTATGTGGAGGGCGCGGTTGAAATTATTTACCGTACGCTTAGAAAAACCGGACTGGTTCATGATGAAGGACCCGATAAAGATGGGGGCGTTGGTCCTTATGTGCAGAGCGAAAGACAGGCACAGGGCATCTATTTAAAATATGCAAAAGAGCTGATTGAGAAAGGCGAAGCATACTATTGTTTCTGCGACAAAGAGCGGCTCGCAACGCTGACAAGAGAAGTGGCAGGCAAAGAAATCAACGTCTATGACAAACACTGTCTGCATCTTTCCAAAGAGGAAATCGAAGAAAACCTGAAAGCCGGAAAGCCCTATGTTATCAGGCAGAACAATCCGACGGAGGGAAAGACGGTTTTTCAGGATGATATTTACGGAGAGATTTCCGTGGACAATGCGGAACTGGACGATATGATTCTGATAAAATCCGACGGCTTTCCGACCTATAACTTTGCCAACGTGGTAGACGACCATCTGATGGGAATTACCCATGTGGTGCGGGGAAACGAATATTTATCTTCTTCTCCGAAATATAACCGGCTTTATGAGGCTTTCGGATGGGACGTGCCCAAATATGTCCATTGTCCACTGATTACGGATGAAGAGCACCATAAACTGTCAAAACGCTGCGGTCATTCTTCCTATGAAGATTTAATCGAACAGGGCTTTTTATCGGAGGCGGTGGTGAATTTTGTGGCGCTGCTTGGATGGAGCCCGGAAGGGACGGAAGAGATTTTTTCACTGGAACAGCTCGTGGAGAAATTCGATTACCGTCATATTTCCAAATCTCCGGCGGTATTCGACTATACAAAACTGAAATGGATGAACGGGGAATATATCAAAGCGATGGACTTTGAGCGGTTTTATGCGATGGCGGAGCCTTATCTGAAAGAAGTCCTGACGAAAGACCTGGATTTGCGCAAGATTGCGGCGATGGTCAAAACGAGAATCGAGATTTTCCCGGATATCAGAGAAATGGTGGATTTCTTTGAAACGCTGCCGGAATACGATACCGCGATGTATGCCCACAAAAAGATGAAAACAAGCGAGCAGTCCTCTCTGGAAGTATTACAGGAACTGATGCCCCTTCTCGAAGCACAGGAGGATTACAGCAACGACGCGCTGTATCAGACACTGACGGACTATGTGGCCCGAAAGGAATGCAAAAACGGGTATGTGATGTGGCCTGTCAGAACCGCCGTATCCGGTAAGCAGATGACGCCTGCCGGAGCCACGGAAATCATGGAAATACTGGGAAAAGAGGAGTCTCTTAACAGAATCAGAAAAGGAATTGAGAAGTTACAGAATGCCGGAAATTAAGATAAGTTCCAGACAACAGGAAGCAATTTCGTCCGTTTCCGGCCCCATAGAGGTGCTTGCGGGGCCCGGAAGCGGCAAAACGTTCACAATTACACAGCGTATACGTTATCTGATTACAGACTGCGGCGTGGAGCCGTCGCGGATTCTGGTCATTACCTTTACAAAAGCGGCGGCGGGTGAAATGCAGCAACGGTTCCGCAGGCTGACAAAGGGAACAGGCATCGGCTCTTTTGTCGTTTTTGGCACTTTCCACGCAATCTTTTATTCTATCCTGAAGCAGACCGGACAATATCGTCAGTTTACCCTGATTACCGAAACACAGAAAAGAAATCTTCTGGCGCAGATTTTGCAGCTTCCCATGACGCCGCTGCTTGCGGAAAATGAGAAAATTGACAGTCTGATTCGCGCCATCAGCCGGATAAAAAATTTCGGTGAATGTTTTGACGGTTTTTCCGGGGATGGATTTTCACAAGAAGAATTACAGGAAATATATCGCGATTATAACGAATATCTGCTGGAGTTTCACAAAATGGACTTTGACGATATGGGACTTTTATGCCTGAAATTGTTCCGGGAAAATCCAAAAGCGCTGAAGGAATGGCAGGAGAGATATTCCTATATTCTGGTCGATGAATTTCAGGATATCAATCCGCTTCAATACCAGATTGTGCGGCTTTTGGCACAGCCGGAGGACAACCTTTTCATTGTGGGCGACGACGACCAGTCCATTTATGGATTCCGGGGGGCGGACCCGGGTATTATGCGGCAGTTTCTGTCAGATTATCCCACGGCAAAACAAGTCCTTCTGGACGTCAATTACCGTTGCCATGCAAGTATTGTCGAAAAGTCTCTGCGGGTCATGGAATCAGGCAGGAACCGTTTCTCCAAAAAAATTTATGCCAGCCATTCAAAGGGCCCCGGCGTTATCATACAGACATTTGCCAGCCAGGAAGAGGAGTATGAGGAACTGCTTTCCATGTTACAGGAGACGGCGCTGCGGGGAAAACCGGAACTGCTTTCCGGCACGGCGGTCATCTACCGGACCAATTACGAATGCAGCATGCTGGCGGAAAAACTTTTATTGCGGGAAATCCCTTTTTATATGAAAGAAACGCTGAAATGCAGATACGACCATTTTGTCATAAAAGATTTGCTCGCCTATCTGGAATTTGCGAACGGCAACAGAAAACGGGAAATTTTTCACCTGTTCATGAACAGGCCGTTGCGCTATCTGCGGAAAGACTGCGCAAGAAGCAGCACGATTTTCCTGAAGGAGCTGCTTGCTTATTACCGGAACGATATCCATATGCAGGAAGTATCCCGTACGCTGTTCCATGATTTGGAACAGCTCGGCTCGATGCGGCCTTATCTGGCCGTGAACTATATCCGGCAGGTCATCGGTTATGACGATTATCTGAAAGAGACTTACCAGCTGGAAGAGGGCGGAAAACTGCTGCGGGTCGCGGATGATTTTCAACAGGAGATTAAAGGATTTCATACTTATGCGGAACTGAGTGACTATATTAGTCAATGCAGAGCGCTTGTCAGTGAAAAGCAGAAAGAGGCGGAAGCACGGGCTTTGGATAAAAAGCCGGGCGGCATCCGTCTGCTGACAATGCACGCGGCAAAGGGACTGGAATTTCAGACAGTTTATCTGCCCGATTTAAACGAAGGAAAACTGCCGTCGAGACAGGCCGTTACGCCGGAAGAAGTGGACGAAGAACGCCGCATGTTCTATGTGGCGATGACAAGAGCGCAGAAAGAACTGCATCTTCTTTATTATGGCAGAGAAAATGGAAAGGACAGACCCTCACAGTTTCTGGAACCGCTTTTATCATAGGGAATATCCGATTCCACGGGACGAGGGGGTCTGACGAGGGATTCAGATGAAAAGAACCGCATTACTGCGGTTCTTTATCGGCTTCATCCATCATTTCGTCAAATTCGACGCTGTCAAGATATTCGTCGAAAGCATCTCCGACGGCTTCGTATTCTTCATCGTCATCAATATATTCGAGTGTCGGCTCTTCATTTGGATTCTGCTCATTTTCCGCATACCGGTAGAACCATACTTCTCCGTTATCGTTCAGCCCATTTTCATTTAGCGGAAGCAGTGCAATATAATCCCGGCCAGAAACAGTCAGAATGGTGACGATGGAACAGGTAACATGTCTGCCGTCATCGAGGTCTAAGTCGACGGTCATTTCTTCTTCGGCGGCGTTAAGCGGTTCTATTTTTTGCGCGTTGTCATTTCCTTTTTTCATTTTTCCTCTCATTCCGCCGCATATGCGGCAATTCAGTTTTATTCTGCAATCCGCTTCGTATACGGGCATTTCCATTCATCATTCAATCCGCATACGAAACGGAATTTCAATATCTATTTTACAGAATATATGCGTCCGATTCAATAGTTATCTGAAAATTCTCCGAAAGTATGGTAAAAAAAAAGGGGGTATGATATAATGATGCAAAAGAAAAACAAGCGGCTGCGAAGCAGACATTTGTTTTTCTTGCATCATTAACGAGAAAGCGTTTGACGAAGTCAAACAAAGAGTGCGCAAGCACGGGCTTTCGAGTAACAAATAATCGAAAGAGTGCGCAAGC
>CAJTRL010000026.1:33834-45522 GCA_910578715.1 uncultured Lachnospiraceae bacterium
TTTCGAGTAACAAATAATCGAAAGAGTGCGCAAGCACGGGCTTTCGAGTAACAAACAATCGAAAAACAAGCAGTAACCCCGGAGGAATTTCATGCAGAATACTTTCAACGTGACGACTTCATCCATTTATCCGCCAGGTGTACGTTTTGTATCGGATGGTTTACAGGTATCTGCGGTCTGCGAAAATAGGACGGACTGCGGTATTCTTTTGTTTGATAAAAAGCACAAAAACGGCATTAAAATTCCTTTTCCGGAAGAAGGGAGAAAAGGGAAAGTTCATTCGATGCTGTTAAAAGATTATGATGACAGGCGCTGCTCTTATCTGTTTTATCAGGGGGAGGAACTGTTCCAGGACCCTTATGCACAGGCGCTTGTCTATGAGCGGAAATACGGGGAAAAGAAAGACGCTCCGGCACGCTGTAAGGTTCCGGCGCAGACTTACGATTGGGAAAACGATAAAGCGCTGACAATTCCCTTTGAGGAGAGCATTTTTTATCTGCTCCATATCAGGGGATTCACGAAACACAGGTCTTCCGGCGTGCATGCCAAAGGCACCTATGCGGGGCTTGTGGAGAAAATTCCTTATCTGAAAGAACTGGGGATTACGGCGGTGCTTTTAATGCCTTCTTATGAATTTGACGAAGTATTTCCCCAGAACAAAACACCGGGGCAGGAGCTTTCTTCCGCGTTTCCCGGCGTGATTTCGGAAGAAAAAGAATTGACTACAAGGGTCAATTACTGGGGATATCAGGAAGGGTTGTATTTTCTGCCCAAATATACTTATGCCGCATCCAAAGACGCTGTAAGTGAGTTCAAGGATATGGTCAAAGCGCTGCATCAAAATGGAATCGAGATTATGATGCAGTTTTACTTTCCGCCGCATATCAGTCAGGTGAAAATCCTGGAGATTCTGAAACACTGGGTGCTGGATTATCATGTGGACGGTTTTCAGCTGATGGGTGTCAGCCTGCCCATGCAGATGCTTTGCGAGGAGCCTTTGTTTGCGGAAACGAAACTGCTTGGCGATTTCAACCAGTCTCTGTGGGCGGCAGGACAAACCGGAAGGGAAGAGAAGAGGCCGGGCTATCGGAATTACGGCGTTATGAACGATGCTTTTCTCTATGATATGCGGAAGCTGCTGAAAGGCGATGCCGATATGACCGGACGGCTGATTTCTTTGTGCAAGGAAAACGCCCCGGACAGAGGAATTGTCAATTACATTGCAAAACAGGACGGCTTCCGGCTGGCAGACCTGGTCTCGTATGATAACAAACACAACGAAGCCAATGGAGAATTTAATCAGGACGGCAATGATTGCAATTACAGCTGGAACTGCGGGATAGAAGGAAGAACGCGGAAGAAAAATATTCTGAATCTGCGCACGAAACAGATGAAGAATGCGCTGACGCTGGTCTTGCTTTCCCAGGGGACGCCGTTATTATACGGCGGAGACGAATTTGCAAACTCCCAGGAGGGTAATAATAATCCCTATTGTCAGGACAACCCTGTGTGCTGGATTAAATGGAATCTGTCAAAACAGGGGGAAGAGCTGTTTTCTTATACGAAAGCGCTGATAGATTTCCGAAAAAAACATCCGGTACTGCATGGTAGAACACCGCTTCGGTGCATGGATTATCTTTTCTGCGGCTACCCGGATATTTCTTTTCACGGGCGGGACGCATGGCGGCCGGAAACCGGCTCGAACAGCCGCAGCCTCGGTATTTTGTATTGCTGCCGGTACGGGGCTGCTTCAGAGAGCGATGAGGACGATTTTTTGTATATAGGTATTAATATGTACTGGGAATCGTATGCCTTCGGACTTCCCCAGGTGCCGAAGGAAAAAGAATGGGTACGCCTGTTTACGACAGATGAGCAAAACACGGAAGAAAAGGAAGAGACGGAGCCGTATAATGTTCTGGTGCCGCCGCGCACGATAGTTATCTATGGCACGAGAGATATTCAGGTGAAAAAGGATATCGGCATACCGGGATTTGTGTCGGACGAAAACAAGCAGCGGAAACGGAATCAGAACAAGAGAATCGAATCATAATCAGAAAGTGGAATCAGAACAGGGGAACGGCATGGGAAAAGCCTGGGCGCATTTTAAGACAATCACATATCATAAATATCTGGTGATGCGGGGATGCTTTAAAGTAGGGCTGTACAAACAGGGGCTTTTACACGACCTGTCCAAGTATTCTCCTACAGAATTTCTGGTCGGGGCCAGATATTATCAGGGAGACAGGAGCCCGAACAATGCAGAACGGGAGGATATTGGATATTCTTCTTCCTGGCTGCATCACAAGGGACGGAATAAACATCACTACGAATACTGGATTGATTACAGCGCGAAAGAGATTCCGGGCGGAATGGCTCCGGCGCCGATGCCGGACCGTTATATTGTGGAAATGCTGATGGACAGAATTGCCGCATGCAAAGTATATCATGGGAAAAACTATAAGCCGGAAGACCCGCTGCTTTATTATGAGGCCGGAAAGGAAAATGCTCCGCTTCACCGGATAACGCGGAAAAAGCTGGAATTTTTGCTGCACATGCTGGCCGAGCGGGGAGAAGATTACACCTGCCGGTATATCCGTAGAAAAATTGTAAAGAAGTAAGTGTCCTTGTAGCAGATGGCTTTCTTTTGCATAAGATAATTTATGAGAAAAAGAGAGGAAGCTATCAATTTATGAACACTTGGATTCTTTTATTGTTATTGCTTGGCTGTTGTGACGGCTGTGGAAGCCAGCGGAACGGTTCCTGTGGAAATACCGGAAACGACTGCCCGGACAGAAACTGTGGCTGTGGAAATGAGAGAGAGCGGGACTGTGACTGTGGAAACGGAAGAGACAGAGACTGCGACCGTGGAAATGACAGAGACTGCGACTGTGACCGCGGGCGTGACCGTGACTGCGACGGGAATAATTCCAGATTCGAACCCAGATTCGATGCAAGACCGTTTGGCGGCGGAGATAACTGCGGCTGCGATGCTTAAAGAAGCAGAGGCATATATTCTGATACGGAAAGGGAACGTTTATCGGACGTTCCCTTTTTTGGCAGTCTGGCCTCTTTTTCCCACGAACGGTTGACGAATCGGAAAGCCAATGATACACTTACTTTCAGATATTTTTCTTTCTGATGTTCAACGACAGCTTTATAAAAATATACGAATCTGGAGGCGGTAACGATGATTGACGGACAAAAGGTTTTATTCAGCGGCATGCAGGCGACGGGCACTTTAACGCTTGGGAATTATCTTGGAGCATTGAAAAACTGGCTGACGCTCAGCGACGAGTATATGTGCTTTTACTCGGTGGTGGATTTGCATTCCATCACCATCAGACAGGACCCGGCCGAGCTGCGCAGACGTGCCAGAAATCTGCTCACGTTATATATTGCGGCGGGGCTTGACCCGGAAAAGAACTGTATTTATTATCAGTCCCACGTTTCAGGACATGCCGAGCTTTCCTGGATTCTGAACTGTTTCACCTATATGGGGGAACTGAACCGCATGACGCAGTATAAAGACAAGGCGGCAAAACATGCGGACAATATCAATGCTGGACTCTTTACCTATCCGGTTCTGATGGCGGCGGATATTCTTCTTTATCAGGCGGATGTGGTTCCTGTGGGCAGGGACCAGATGCAGCATCTGGAGATTACGCGGGATATTGCGCAGCGTTTTAACGCTATTTACGGAGATGTCTTTACGATACCGGAGCCTTATCTTGGCAAAACAGGGGCCCATATCAAATCCTTGCAGAACCCGGAAAAGAAGATGTCCAAATCCGATGAAAATCCGAACGCCAGCATCTATCTGGTGGACGATGCGGACACCATTATCCGCAAATTTAAGCGTGCAGTGACGGATTCGGAAGGCTGTGTCCGGTACAGCGAAGAACAGCCGGGCATCCGTAATCTGATTGACATATACTGCTCCTGTACGGGAAAAACACCCCAGGAAACGGAACGGGAATTTGACGGAAAAGGCTATGGCGAATTTAAAATGGCGGTCGGTGAGGCGGTGGTGGATGTTTTACGGCCGCTGCAGACCCGGTATGAGGAACTTGGCAAAGACAAGGCCTATATCGACGGCATTATTAAAGCAAATGCAGAGAAAGCCGGCTATTATGCCAATAAAACGCTGCGCAAGGTGCAGAAAAAAGTAGGCTTTCCCGAAAGAGTAAGATAGGCCATTGTCCCAATAAGTCTTTTACAGAAAAAGGGGAGCCGCAAGGCTCCCTTTTATAACGAAAACGTATCGGTAAAATAGCCGGAAGCGGAAACAGGCTCGTTTCCGATGCGCAGATGACTTGTATCGCCCATGACCTGTACCCGGAAAGACGCTTTGCCCGGAACGCGTTCCTCCGCCGCAAGCACCGTCACGGAAGTGGGTGCGATATAAAAGGAATGCAGCAGTACGACGGGCGAAATGCCGAGCAGATGACTGAGCATCACAAGAATGATGCCGAGATGACAGAAGCATACGATTGTGGCGTCCTGAGCGGCGGGGATTTCGGAATGGCCTGTCCGGTAGTAATTGTGATATCTTCGGTAACCGTAAGAGGCCAGCAGCCCGTCAAGATTCTCACATACATCGTCGTAGGCTGGGAGAAGCTCAGGATTGGAACGATAGACATCCGTTTCACGCCAGCCTTTTTTATCATACATTTCCGGTATTTCCGTCCAGTATTCCGGCATCAGGTCCCAGGGAACGCCATGTCTTCCGGTAACCGGGTCGTCGATGCAGAAGTCAAATTCATGCAGCCACGGAAGCGTAACGGCTTCTCTTTCCATCCGTTTCAGGGAATAGTCCGCTGTTTTCTGTGCGCGTCCGTAAGGGGAACAGTAAATTTCCGTAATCCCTTTCCATTTGGCAGTCCTGTCCGCTAATAACTGCGCTTCCCGGATGCCTTTTTCCGTAAGGCCGTCCTTTTTATAATTCGGGTCTCCATGTCTGATGAAAATCATTCTCATAATTCGATAGTCCTTTCCTGTTGATTCTCCGCTATCGTAACATATTTTGTTCTGTTGTTGAAGGCAAAAGTTCACAAAGTTTACTAATATTTTATTAGTGTTCTTGTTCTGTTTGTATTATAATAAATGGAAAAGTTATTTCCAGACGAATGGAGGAGAATTATGTTCAATAACAGACAGATGAACCAGGCGGGAGCCGGGAAGAAACCGTTCAACAAGGGAAAAGCCTCTGTCATTGCGAAAATCATCGTTGTGGCCGCGGTTCTTTTGCTGCTGGCGGGAAATTCCTACTATACAATTCAGGAAGAAGAGCAGGCCGTGGTCTGCACGTTCGGTTCGCCGAAAGCGGTAACGACGCCGGGACTGCATTTTAAAATTCCGTTTATCCAGACGGTGACGAAAGTCAATACGACCATTAAAGGGTTTACCATCGGTTATTCGATGGAAGCGGAAAATATGACAGCCGCGGACGACGCCATGATGATTACATCCGATTATAACTTTATCAATGTGGATTTTTATGCGGCGTACAGGGTGACTGACCCGGTCAAGGCACTCTACGCTTCGGAAGACCCGGTGGAAATTTTGAAAAATATCGCCCAGAACTGCATTCGTACCACGATTGGTTCTTATACGGTGGACAGCGTTCTGACCACCGGAAAAAATGAGATTCAGGCCAATATCACCCAGATGATTCTGGAAAAACTGGAAGCCTATGATATCGGCATCCAGCTGATTAATATTACGATACAGGACGCGGAGCCTCCGACGGTGGAAGTGAGCAATGCGTTTAAAGAAGTGGAGACAGCGAAACAGGGAAAAGAAACAGCCCTGAACAATGCCAACAAATACCGGAATGAGCAGATTCCGAAGGCGGAAGCAAATTCCGATGCGATTTTACAGAATGCGGAAGCGGCCAAACAGGAGCGTATTAACGAAGCCAACGGTCAGGTGGCGCGTTTTAATTCCATGTACCAGGAATATATCAAATACCCGGAGGTCACAAAAAAGAGGATGTTTTACGAGGCGATGGAGGACGTTCTGCCGGACGTTAAAGTTGTCATCGAAAGCTCGGACGGAAAGACCAATACCATTCTGCCTCTGGACAGCTTTGTATCGGACGGTAATTCTTCCGGCGGGGAGAAAACAGAGGACAGTGAATCCGGCGGAAGCATCATGAATAGCGGCAGCGCGGGCGGTTCCGGAAATTCTTCTGAAACGGCGGAAGAGTGACCTCGCGGCAGCCGCCGGATGAAAGAACAGGAGACGGCGCCTTATATAAGTGCCGGGAAAGGAATCAAATATGGATTTTCAGCAGAATCAGTCAAATGTGGAATATGAACATTTCAGCAATAACGGAACGAAGAGAAAAGGCGGAAAAGAGAAAAAGAAAGGAAAAGGCATTGTAGTTTTCCTTCTTTTCATTGCGCTTATTGTTGTCGGTGCGAACAGCATTGTTATCACGAAAGAGAACCAGTACAAGCTGATTCGCCAGTTTGGCCGTGTAGAGCGGGTTATCTCGACTTCCGGCCTCAGTTTTAAAATACCCTTTATCGAATCGGTGGATGTCATTCCGAATCAGCTTTTATTGTATGACTTACCGGCTTCGGACGTTATCACTTCCGACAAAAAAACGATGATTGTAGACAGTTATGTTTTGTGGAAAGTCAATGACCCGCTGAAATTTGCTCAGACCCTGAGCGGTTCCGTTTCCAATGCGGAACGGCGTATAGATACGATTGTATACAATGCGACAAAGAATACCATTTCCAATATGAAACAGGACGAGGTCATCGTCAGCCGCGACGGAAAAATGACGATTACGGTAGACCAGGCGGATGACGAATTGACGGGGAACAATCTGGAACTCGCGGAAGAAACGAAAGAGGTTATCGAAATCACGTCTCTGACGGAAGAGATTATGGCGCAGATAGCGCGCTCGGAAGAGCAGTATGGCATTGAAATCGTTACCGTGGAAGTGAAGAAACTGGACTTGCCAGACGACAACAAGCAGGCCGTTTATACCCGTATGATTTCCGAGCGTGAAAACATTGCGGCGCAGTATACGGCAGAAGGCGCTTCCCAGGCGAAAATGATAGAAAACACGACGGATAAGGAAGTGGCAATCATGCTTTCCGATGCGGAAGCGAAGGCGGAAGCAATTATTGCGGAAGGAGAAGCGGAGTATATGCGGATTCTTTCCGAAGCCTATTCCGACCCGGAAAAAACGGATTTTTACTCCTTTGTCCGGGCGCTGGATGCGCTAAAAGCGAGTATGGAAGGGGATAACAAAACGGTCATTCTTTCGGACGATTCCCCGATTGCCCAGATATTTAACGGCAATTATTGAAAAAAGAGCATACATTGAAAAATCGGAGATAAAGGCATGGTATTAAAAAATGGATATTAACGCTTTTTTTACACAGCTGGACGCGCTTTTTTCGGAAAATCAGATAGAGAAAGTAGAACCTTTTCTGTGTGGTTCCCTGGAACAGGCGAAGGAAGAAAAGGATTATGGCGCCTATATTTCCATCTGCAATGAAATGATAGGCTTTTACAGGAGCGTTTCGGAGTTTCGGAAAGCCTTTGATGCAGCGGAAGACGTACTGCTTCTGATGGAAGAACTGCAGCTGGACCGTTCGGAGCATTTCGCGACGACGCTGTTAAATACGGCCACAGCTTACCGGGCGGCCGGCAATTACAAACAGGCGTATACTTACTATGAACAGGCTCTTCAAATTTATGAAGGCCTGATTCCGCCCGGCGATTACCGGTACGCGGGACTTTATAACAATATGAGCATTCTGCTGGAAAAAATGGAGCAGAACGATAAGGCCATTCAATATGCCGAAAAAGCGCTGGCAATCATCGAAACGCTGGAAGGCGGAGAAATGGAAACGGCAACGACGCTGACAAATCTGGCGTTGTTGTATTTTAAAGTTTCCGGCTATGAAAAGGCGAAAGAGCTTCTGGAGCGGGCGCTTATGCTTTTTGAGCAGAATAAGGACGGGACGGACGCGCATTACAGCGGTGCGCTGGCGGGTGTCGGAGAAGCCTGTTATCGTATGAAGGACTATGAAAAAGCGCTGGCGGCCTATGAGAAGGCGCTGGCGGAAGTGGAAAAGCATTTTGGCCGGAATCTGAGTTATGCGGTGCTGTGCGAGAACTGTGCGGCAGTCTGCGGGCAGCTGCAGAGGGAAGAGGAACGGGAGGCTTATTTGGAGACCGCCGCCCAAATCCGGGAGTCTCTCGGATAAGGCAGCGGAGTTTTGTTAAGGCAGCGAAGTTATGGAGAGGTTTCTTTGAACAGTCTATGATGGTATACCGGAGAATTTTCAGAGAAAAATGGACGATGGAAAGGCACAGGATTTGGCATGAAGGGACTGGAATTATCGAAAAAATATTTTGAGGCATATGGCAGAGAAATGCTTGCGCAGTTTCCGGCGCTGGAAAAAGAATATGCGGCCGGGCTTGTGGGCAGAGGCTCGGAATGCTTCGGTTTCGACGATGAAATTTCCAAAGACCACGATTACGGCCCGTCTTTCTGTATCTGGCTGAAAAGAGATGTTTATGAGCAGTTCGGACAGAAAGTACAGGAGGCTTATGAACAAATGCCCGCAGAATTTCTGGGCGTGCCGGGCCGGGTCACGGAGGAAACGGGAAGAGGCCGGGTGGGCGTGCTCTGTCTGGAAGATTTTTATTACGGGCTGCTCGGCACATGCCAGGTGCCGGAGACGAAACTGGAATGGTTCCGCTTACAGGACGAGAATCTTTCCACCGCCACCAACGGAGCGGTATTTGAAGACCCCTGCGGCGCGTTTTCCCGGATGAGGGACGGGTTTCTTTCCTATTACCCGGAAGACGTGAGGGTGAAAAAAATTGTGGCATGTCTTGCCCGGATGGCAAGAGCCGGGCAGTATAATTATATGAGAGCAATGCGGCGGGACGAGCGGGTTGCCGCCGGCCTGTTTCTGCATGAATTTATCCGGGAAAGTATGCGGCTCGTTTATTTACTGAACCGCCGGTATGCGCCTTTTGACAAATGGATTCACAGGGGGATGAAATCGCTTCCCAGCTGTTCGGAAATCGGCGATATGATACTTCTTTTTTATCAGGTGGAAAAAGCGGAAGATAAAGTATTGATTATAGAAGCCATATGTAATATTATCGTACAGGAGCTGAATGCCCAGGGACTGTCAAATCTGGAGGATAATTTTTTGCAGAATCACCTTCTTTCGGTAACGGAGAAAATAGAGGATGAAACACTTCGGAATATGCAGTTTTTGGAAGGATGATATTGAAACGTATGTTCGGTTGTGATAATATAAAATCGAAACGGGAGATTTCCCTGACCAAAGCCGACGTTTGGCTGCTTGCTGCGGTTCTGGCGGCGGCGTTTCTGCTTCTCTTCGCATTTCATGCGGTCCGGAAGCCGGGAAGCCGGGCGGTAGTATCTTATGACGGCGGTATTGTTTTAGAATTATCCCTTTCCCGGAAGGAAGCGGATTATTATCTGGTGCTGTGGAAAACGGATTCTGCCGGAAATGCCGGACTTTACAGACTGTCGCCGGATGCCTGGGAAACGGAAGCGGAAGCGCTGACTGAGGCAGAGGGCGTGGAAGCATATAATCTGTTTGTCTGTGAAAATGGAGAAGTGCGGATGATGCAAAGCAGCTGCCCGGACTTAATCTGCGTGCGTCATAAGGCTGTTTCGGAAACGGGTGAGACGATTGTCTGTCTGCCCCATAAGCTGGTGATTGAAATTACGGGCGCGCCGGAGACGGAACTGGATGGAGTGGTATATTGATGAGACGAAAGACCGTTATTCTGGGCTTTTTACTGGCATTATCCATGATTTTGTCCTATATTGAATCCCTTCTGCCGCTTACCGTTGGGATTCCCGGCATGAAACTCGGACTGCCAAATCTTGTGGTAGTGCTCCTATTATATTCCTATGGCGGAAAAGAGGCGTTTGCGGTCAATCTGCTGCGCATTGTGCTTTCCGGTTTTCTGTTCGGGAATCTGTCCGCAATTTTATATGCGCTATCCGGTGCGGTATGCAGTTTTGTCATGATGCTGCTCTTGCGAAAGACAGGGCGGTTTTCGATAGCGGGCATCAGCATAGGAGGCGGTGTATTTCATAACATCGGACAAACGGCGGCTGCGTGTCTGGTGGTGGAAGCGTCCGCGCCGTTATTCTATCTGCCATTTCTGCTGGCGGCGGGAGCGGTTACGGGATTTCTCATCGGATTTACCGCAGTCCGGGTGCAGCCCGGCATCAGCCGGCTGCTGGAAAACGGGGAAGGGCGCGTGGATGAGCGGCTGTAACGGAAAACGGGAAGGGCGGATGAGCGGCTGTAACGGATAACCGGACAGGGAAGAAGTAAACAGACAGAGGAGATACAATGTACGCATACATCAAAGGGACAATAGAAGAGATTACGGAAGACAATCTCGTGCTGGAAGCGGGACAGATTGGCTATAATATCAAAATTTCCGCGCGGACCGCAAATGTACTGGGCAGCATCGGGGCTTTCGTCAAAATATACACTTATACGCTCGTGCGGGAAGATACCTTCTGCCTGTACGGGTTCCTGACAAGGGATGATTTGGAAATTTTCAGGAAACTGATTACCGTCAACGGCATCGGTCCGAAAGGAGGACT
The DNA here is from genome assembly GCA_910578715.1 of uncultured Lachnospiraceae bacterium. GTDB lineage: Bacteria > Bacillota > Clostridia > Lachnospirales > Lachnospiraceae > UBA3282. The sequence continues at coordinate 44,477 of CAJTRL010000026.1, forward strand.
TGCCATTTTGTCCGTGATGAGTGCGGATGAGCTGGTTTTTGCGATTGCATCGGGAGATGCCAGAGCCATTGCCAAAGCGCCGGGCGTCGGCATAAGGACCGCGGAACGCGTGATTCTGGATTTGAAAGGAAAAATTTCCCTGGAAGATGCGCTGCCATCTGCAACAGTGCCGTCTGGGGCAGCCGTGTCCGCTGATGCGCTGGCCGGAAGCGGTATCGGCAAAGAAAAGAACGAGGCAGTGGAAGCGCTGACCGCGCTCGGCTATGCGGCGACGGATGCCCTTCGTGCGGTCAGACAGGTGGAAACAAATGAAAATACCAGCGTTGAGGATATCCTGAAGGCTGCTTTGAAATATTTGTATTAATACGGATAAGACAGGTGTGATAATGGCAAACAGAGTAATCGAAACAAATCTGATGGAAGAAGACATCAAAATAGAAGGCTCGCTGCGTCCGCAGACTTTGAATGACTATATCGGTCAATCCAAAATCAAAGAGAATCTGCGGATATATATTGAAGCGGCGAAGCAGAGAAACGACGCGCTGGACCATGTATTGTTCTATGGGCCGCCCGGACTTGGAAAGACCTCTCTGGCGGGCGTCATTGCCAATGAAATGAACGTCCACATGAAAGTCACTAGCGGCCCGGCCATCGAAAAACCGGGAGAAATGGCGGCTATCCTCAACAATTTACAGGAGGGGGATATCCTGTTTGTGGATGAAATCCATCGGCTGAACAGACAGGTGGAGGAAGTGCTGTATCCGGCGATGGAGGATTATGCCATCGACATTATGATTGGAAAAGGGGCTTCCGCCCGTTCGATTCGTCTGGATTTGCCCCATTTTACCCTGGTCGGCGCGACGACCAGAGCGGGCCTTTTAAGCGCGCCGCTGCGGGACCGGTTCGGCGTGATGCACCATCTGGAATTTTATTCGGTGGAAGAGCTGAAACTGATTATTCTGCATTCCGCACAGATACTGCATGTGATGATTGAAGAAAAAGGCGCGCTGGAGCTGGCCAGAAGAAGCCGGGGAACGCCGAGGCTC
>CAJTRL010000027.1 GCA_910578715.1 uncultured Lachnospiraceae bacterium
ATCCTCCATCAGATAATAATAATCTGCTTTCAGAAACAGAATCTGCGCCTGGGAATCGTCTTTACGGTACGCGTTATCCAGGTAGATAATCGCCTGTTCATACTCGCCTCTTGCCGCGTATTCCTTCGCTTTATCAATCTGATAAGAGACAGTCTGCACATGATAAGAATAGAATACCCAGAATAAAAGACCTATGAAAATCAGAATGCCAAAGGCAATCAGGACACCGGCCTGACGGCTTCTTTCCGAAATCCGTTTTTCTTCATCCTCATCGTATTCATCAGTTTCTTCCGGCGCTTCCTTATCCGCTTTTTTATGCCTGCCTGTTTTTTTGTGCCTTCTCTTCTTTTTCTGTTGTTCCACAGGCGCGGTTATCCGTTCCGTCTCCGTTGTTTTCTCCGGTTCTTTCTCTTCCGGCGTCTCTTTCTCCGCTTCTTCTTCCTGTAACGCGGCGAGTGTGGTGAGCGCTTCCGTTATGCTGTTTTCAATTTCCGGTTCAAAATCCGGTACAATTTGAATTTCATTGCCACAGACTTCGCAGATAAGGTGGCCCTCTTCTATTTCATTTCCACAATTCGGGCATTTCATAGGCAGTTTCCTTTCTACTGTCTTAAAGCAGCCGACTCCACACAGTTATTCATCAGCATTGCAATTGTCATCGGTCCGACGCCTCCCGGAACCGGCGTAATTGCACTGCATACGGGCGCAACATCATCATAATCCACATCCCCGCACAATTTGTTGTTTTCGTTTCTGTGGATTCCCACATCAATGACAACCGCCCCTTCTTTTACATACTCTCTCGTAATCATCCTGGGCTTTCCGACTGCAGCCACCAGAATATCCGCCCGCTTTGTCACTTCCTTTAAATTCTTTGTTCTGGAATGTGTTACGGTAACGGTTCCGTTTTCCCTGAGCAGCAAAAGCGCCATCGGTTTGCCCACAATATTGCTTCTTCCGATGATAACGCATTCTTTCCCGGCAATCTCTATGCCGGAACGCTTCAAAAGCTGTATAATGCCGGCCGGCGTACAGGAAACAAAGCCTTTCTGCCCGATGCAGAGAGCGCCGACACTCTGGGGATGGAAACCATCCACGTCTTTTTCCGGCGCAATCGCACGGATTACCGCGTCTTCGTCGATATGCTCCGGTACGGGAAGCTGTACCAGAATGCCGTTTACATCCTCCCGTTTATTCAGCTCTTCAATCAGTTTCAAAAGCTCTTCCTGCGTGGTCTCTTCCGGCAGTTCATAAGAAAGGGACGTAATTCCGATATAGGCACAGGCTTTCTTTTTGTTGCCCACATAAACGCTGGAAGCCGGGTCATCCCCTACCTGAATCACGGCAAGACAGACAGAAATCCCTTCTTCTTTCATCGCCGCAACTTTTTCTTTCAATTCTTCTTTTATCTGTGCCGAAATTTCTTTTCCGTTGATAATCTGTGGCATATAAATCCTCCATTCTTGCCCCTTAAAACAATCCCGTTATCACGCCCTCGTCATTTACGTCAATTCCGTACGCCGCCGGTTTTTTGGGCAGTCCGGGCATGGTCATGACCGTTCCGGTCAATACTACCACAAAACCCGCTCCGGCGGCAACATATACTTCGCGCACCGTTATTTCAAAATGTTCCGGCCGGCCGAGCTTTGCCGGGTCGTCCGACAGAGAATACTGTGTTTTGGCCATACAGACAGGAAGCTCTCCAAATCCGAGCTCCATTAGCTTCCGGAGCTGCGTTTCCGCCGCCGGGACATATACCACGCCGTCCGCCCCGTATATTTCCTGCGCGACCGTCTGAATTTTCTCTTTCAGGGAAAGCGAAGATTCATAGAGCACATGAAAACCGGAAGGCTTTGTATCCAATGTATGCAGCACTTTTCCGGCCAGCGCAAGGCCGCCTTCCCCGCCTTTTGCCCATACTTCGGAAAGTGCAAATTCGCAGTTTCTTTCTTCACAGAAACGCCGGACAAAATCCACTTCCGCAGATGTATCCGTTACAAAGGAATTTAATGTGCAAATAATCGGAACCCCGTACTTTTGCAGGTTTTCGATATGTTTCTCCAGATTGACAATGCCGCGTCCGAGGGCTTCCAGATTTTCTTCCGAAAGTTCCTCTTTTGGCACGCCGCCGTTATATTTTAATGCCCTGACGGTCGCGACCAGCACGACGGCATCCGGTTTGAGACCGCCGATGCGGCATTTGATATCAAAAAATTTCTCTGCGCCGAGGTCGGCGCCAAAGCCCGCTTCCGTAATCACATAGTCGGCCATTTTCAACGCGGATTTGGTTGCCCTGACGGAATTACATCCGTGGGCGATATTGGCAAAGGGGCCGCCGTGAATAAGCGCCGGCGTATGCTCCAGCGTCTGAATCAGATTCGGCTTCATGGCGTCTTTTAACAATGCCGCCATCGCGCCCACCGCGCCTAAATCCGCAGCCGTTACGGGCTTTCCCTGTATGTTATAGGCAACAATGATTCGGCCAAGCCTTTCTTTCAAATCTTTCATATCCGATGCAAGGCAGAGAATCGCCATGATTTCGGATGCAACGGTGATGACGAAATGGTCTTCCCGCACAAAGCCGTCTGCCTTGCTGCCGAGTCCTACCACAATATTCCGAAGCGCTCTGTCATTCATATCCAGACATCTTTTCCATACAACCTGTCTTGTATCGATACCCAGTTCATTGCCCTGCTGGATATGATTATCGAGAAGCGCCGCCAGCAGATTGTTGGCGGAAGTAACCGCATGAAAATCTCCGGTAAAGTGCAGATTCAAATCTTCCATCGGAACGACCTGGGAATAACCGCCGCCTGCAGCGCCGCCCTTGATGCCGAAACACGGTCCGAGAGAAGGCTCCCGCAGAGCAAGAACCGCTTTTTTCCCCAGTCTGCCAAAGGCCTGTGCAAGTCCGATGCTGACCGTGGTTTTTCCTTCTCCCGCCGGAGTCGGATTGATTGCCGTGACGAGAATCAGTTTCCCGTCCGGCGCTTCTTTCGTTCTGCTCAGGTATTCTTCCGAAACTTTCGCTTTATATTTGCCGTAGAGTTCTAAATCACCGGGCGCTATGCCGATGCGTTCCGCTACGGACTCTACCGGCTCCAGTACAGTTTCCTGTGCAATTTCGATATCGGTTTTCATATCAATAACCCTGCTCCTTTCTCAACTGTCCTCCCCCTGTATCCACATTCTGTTCCATATTTTTTATAAAATTTCCTCGACGAGCTGCTCAAATTCTTCCAGCGACATCAATACCTTCCGGGGCTTTGTTCCCTCTTCTTCCCCGACAACGCCCGCATCGCATAACTGGTCCATAATTCTTGCCGCCCGGTTAAATCCGATTTTAAAAACACGCTGAAGCATTCCGATAGACGCCTTATCTTTGTCGATAATAAACCGTCCCGCCTCGGCAAAATACTGGTCGTATTCTGAACCGGAGCCGGACGCCCCCGCGCCGCCTTCCGAAGAAGAACTCCCCATATTTTTAATTTTCTCTTCCACATCCTCGCTGTAAACATTGCCGATTGCCTGATTTTTCAGGAAATCGACCACATCCGATACTTCCTTGTCGGAAACAAACGCCCCCTGTACCCTGGCCGGTTTGGGATATCCCTGCGGATAAAAGAGCATATCGCCCTTTCCCAGAAGTTTTTCCGCTCCTACCATGTCCAGAATCGTTCTGGAATCCACACCGCTGGAAACGGCGAAGGCAATCCGGCTCGGCATATTGGCCTTAATCAGACCTGTGATGACATCCACGGACGGTCGCTGGGTCGCAATAATCAGATGGATGCCGCAGGCTCTCGCAAGCTGTGCCAGACGGCAGATAGATTCTTCCACCTCTCCCGGCGCCACCATCATCAAATCCGCAAGCTCATCCACGATAATCAGTATCTGTGGCAGTTTGTCCGGCGCATCGGCATCCCCGCGCGCCTTCATTTCTTCCACTTTTTTATTATATCCTTTTAAATCCCGCACATTGAAATCCGCAAATTTTTTGTATCGCTCCGTCATCTCCGCAACGCCCCAGTGAAGCGCGCCAGCCGCTTTTTTCGGGTCTGTAACGACCGGAATAAGCAGATGAGGAATCCCGTTATAAACGCTTAATTCTACGACTTTGGGGTCTATCATAATCAGCTTCACATCGTCAGGATGCGCCTTGTACAATATCCCCATGATGATGGTATTGATACAGACGGATTTACCGGAACCGGTTGCCCCGGCTATCAGCATATGGGGCATTTTGGCAATGTCCGTCGTCACGATTTTACCCGCGATATCCTTCCCTACCGCAAAGGCAAGATTGGACGGAAATTCCTTGAACTCTCTGGACTCCAACAAATCCCGCAGCGCAACGGCGGAATTTTCTTTGTTGGGCACTTCGATTCCAACGGCCGCTTTGCCGGGTATCGGCGCTTCAATACGTATATCCGTGGCCGCCAGATTTAATTTGATATCGTCTGCAAGTCCGACGATTTTACTTACTTTGACGCCCTGTTCCGGCTGTAACTCATATCTTGTGACCGAAGGGCCCTGGCTGATATCCGTAATCGTCACGCGGACGCCGAAAGTCGCCAGCGTCTGCTGTAATCTGGCCGCCGTTTCGTTCAGTTCTTTATTGGAATTGCCGTTGTTCTTTCCCTTTCCTTTCGCAAGCAGTGAAAGAGGCGGAAACCGATATTGTTTTGGCATCGGAGCCGACGGCTGCCGGGAAGCCTCAGACGGCGCGGAAATCTTAGCCGAAGGCCGCTCCCTCTTTACCGGGCCTTCCACAGGCATACTGTTCCCCATCTGTAAAGTATAGGAATCCTGGGGCTTTAAAGGCTCCTGAAAATCCTCTTCCTCTTCGGATATATCCTCTTCTTCTATTTTTATTTCTTCTTTCGGAAAACGGATTTCATCCAGCTCATCCGATTCATTCTCAATCAAATGATATGTATCCTGTTCCCGGATGACGGGCAGCTCTTCTTCCACATCATCGTTCACCATAATTTCATGCAAATCATCCCGGACATGCGCCGTTTCTTCCCGCATCTTTGCATCGCGTCCCGACCCGAGCGCGGTATCGAGCATAACGCCGGAAACTTTTTTGTCCATTCTGAGGATTTTTTCGTTTTCCCGCTCCTCTTCCAGCTGCCTTCTGCGCTCCTCTTCCTGAAGGCGGCGCTGTTCCATTTCCTCTTTTCGTTCTCTGGAACGCTCGCGCCTGTATGCCGCGTCTTCCACGGAACGCTCATAAACCTTTCTTCCCTGACTGGCAACACCGTTTAAGAAGGACTTATCCGTTACGATAACAAAGCAGATAAGACCGATAACCAGCATGGCGAGTATCGTTCCCACAATGCCGAGCAGATGATAAAGCGCAAATGCGGCAGAACCCGCGAGAATGCCGCCGCCGTTCCGGTTTTCACTGCATCTTTGATAAATTTCCGTAAACTGATAGGTATCTGTTTCCGTATAGCCGGCGCTTATCAGCTCAAATACCATACTGACAATAAAAATCAATATGATGCCCGCAACCAGTTTTCTCGTTGCGATATTGTTTCCAATATTGGACACGCCGAATGCTATCGCCAGAAAAAGAAGAACCGGCATCACATATGCCATCAGTCCGAAAACGCCGAACATAAAAGTGCTGACCGAATCGCCGATTTTCCCGACGATGCCGAAATTACATAAAAACAGAATGACGGAAAGCGCCAGGAACGCAATTAAAATAACCTCATTGCGAATTGCAACATCCATCGGCTCCCCGCGCCTTGAGGCATTAGAACGACCTGTTCTTCCCGTATTTCTGCTGTTTGTTGTTTTTTTCCTGCCTGTATTTCGACTGGAAGAGCCGGAACTTCCTTTCCTCGTTCCTCTTCCCTGATTTGCTGCCATACTAAGTAACCACGCCTTTCAGACTTCTTTATCCCCGCAGGCAGTCAGTCAGACGGCCATGCCTTTGATTTCGATAAAACCTGCGAACATATGCGGACAATTTATAGTATAGCATTTTCAAATTTACTTGTCATCTTTTATTTTTCTAACCATTTCATGCAGATGTGCAATGGCGTCCCTGATACCGCCAACCTCATTGATGATGCCTTCTTCCACGGCCTCTTTGCCGACCAGCACGGTTCCCACATCCTTTGTCAGCATACCTGTCTCCATCATCAGTTCTTCCAGACGCGGCTTGGAAATCTTACAATGGCCGCATACGAATCCGGTAATCCGGTTCTGAATCTGCTTAAAATAATCGAATGTCTGCGGTACGCCGATAACCATACCGTTTAACCGCACCGGATGAATAACCATCGTCCCGGTCGGCACGATATAAGAATAATCCGTACTGACCGCAATCGGCACGCCGATGGAATGACTTCCGCCAAGCACCAGCGATACGGTCGGCTTGCTCAGAGAAGCAATCATTTCCGCAATTGCCAGCCCCGCTTCCACATCGCCGCCCATCGTATTTAACAAAATTAACACGCCGTCAATTTTCCGGCTGTCCTCAATTGCGGCAAGCTGTGGCAGTATATGCTCATATTTCGTGGTTTTGGAAGAGCCTCCCAGATTATCATGTCCTTCAATTTCCCCGATAATCGTAATCAGGTGGATATTGTGCTGCGATTCGTTTTCATCTAATGTCAGCTGGCCGGTTGATTCGATTCGCGCGTCCCGGTGCTTTTCGGCCTCGGCTTTAGCCTCCCTGCGCTCTTCTTCTCTTCCCTCTTTCTCGTTTTTTTCCTTTTTATTCTCTTTGTTTTCTTTATGCTCTTTATTCTCTTTGTTCTCTTTGTTCTCCTGTTTATTTCCCATGATAAATCCGCCTTTCTTTTTTTATAACCAAAAAGAGAATCACAAAGCGATTCTCTTTTAGTTTCTGTGATATTCTTATTTTTATACCCATCTGTCTGCTTTAGCAGACACTCAATCAGAAAGTAACTTCTCCGTCATGGGCTATCAGGGAAGCCGAAACAATATTCTCTAACGCCATCAGTTCCATAACCAACGCTGCCTCTTCTTTCACGCGGACTTCAATCGCCATGTCGAGATGGTCTTTCGTGAGATTTCTTGCCTGTATTTTGTGTAAGGAACAGTACTTGTGCACGATTTCCATAATCTTTTCTTCATTCTCATACACGGATGAATTGACCAGCAGAATCTGCGGCGCTTTGGCAATCGGCAGCCAGTCAGCCAGCAGAATCCCGATTGTCAGCACTACGGAAGCGATGACTGCGATAATGGAAAATCCCGCGCCGCACACGATACCGACACTGATAGACCAGAACAGAAAAACCAAATCCATCGGGTCTTTGATGGCGGTTCTGAAACGGACGATGGACAGCGCCCCAACCATACCGAGGGAAATAACGATGCTCGACTGAATGGTCAGAATAATGGCCGCCGTAATGACCGCCAGCGCCGGAAGCGCAATATTGAAATTTTTATTGTAAAAAGAAGTCCTGTTTATCATCCGGTAAAGAATAAATATGTATGCGGCAATCAGCACCGTAATTACCATACATACAGCGATTGTTTTTACGGAAAGGCCGGAAGAGGCATAGCCTTCAAAAAAAGATTTTTTTAATATATCAACAGTACTCATACTCTTATTCCTCCATACGCATTATATTTTCTGCACAGATAGTATTTGGAAAAACTGCTCCACTGCAAAGAATCCAGCTGAATAAACTGCCTGATGTAGCCGGGCAGAAATTCGTCCCATTTTACTTCAAAAACAGACATTCCCTTTTCCAGAACAGGCCTGCAGCCAATCCGTTCCTCTAAAAATCCGCCGATGTCATTGGAAGAACAGATATCCTCGTCAAAGGTCATCCGCACATTTCCGTTATGCTCCACATAAGGATAACGGAGATATTCCACGATGACCGCCGGTCGCATGGCTTTTCCTTGCAGCTGTACCAGCAGGCCCTGCTGCTGTTTTGACATCCTGGAAGTAATTTCAACCGGACGCCCGTTCATCAGACGACGACAGGTTTCTTCCTCTATCCGGCAGCTGTATTTCAGGGTCATCTGCCGCCGCTTGCTCTTTTTTTCCAAAAAAATATTCTCCGGGTTCCCGTCATAAATGCGGATTCGATATTTGTCCCGTTCCCCGACGCCGTTCTCATTCTCGTAATAACAGCTATCCCGTATCGAATCAAAATAGAGGCTTCGCACCCGGTAACAGCCGTCCTTTGACGAATGTATGTCCTTTTTTAAAATTGCTCCGGCCCGCGCCTTCAAAACGGCATTCTGCATACGGTTACACAGATATTTATCCTCATGCCTGTATTTTTCCGAAACGGTCTCCTCCGTTATCTGCGGTCTTATGCCCATCTCATTCTTTTTCATGGCTCCGCTCCTCCGTCAATCTCCAGGACGCCGTCGCACCGGACAGTTTCCAGAACCGCATAAAAATCTGTCAGGCAGTCGGAAATCGAAACATACTGGTTGGCAGCCACCGCATTCTCTCCCGCGACGACCTTACAGCTTCCGCCCTGTATGACGACCATATCCGCAGCGTTTGCCGAAAGGATTCCTGTTTTCTCACATTCCGCTTCCACTTCGCTGTCATAGATGATGACGCCGTCATTTCCCCTGATGCCGTTCTTCTTTGACTTCACATACAGCCTCGTATCTACGAGTTTTAACTGGTCTTTTGAGCGAATCGCATCCGCATGATATCCATAGACGGCCAGAAAACCGCTTCCATTTATCGTCAAGTCCGCATTGCTGAAAATACAGGCCTTTATCTCGCCGTCATATTCCGGCCCGTCGCTCAGTGTGCTTTCCGTACCTTCTTTTAAAGTCAGAACGACTTTGGCGGCATTTTCCACATAGAGAGCCGCGCCCTGTGCCGATTTGATTTCCACGCCGTCCAGAATCAGATGAACCATCTCGTCTTCACAGACGTTTACAACGATTTTCCCCTGAGCGAGCTTCCCTTTCAGCAGATAAACACCTGCTTTACTGATGGTAAGCCGCCTTCCGTCGTAAGTATAAGAATCCCCGGCATTTTCATCGGGATGTGCCAAATCAATCTCCAGCGCTCCGGCATCCGACGTTTCGTAATCGTAATTTGTCATTTCAAACTGCCCTCGGACATTCTCAGACTCTGCTCCGCCAGATTCCGCATTTCCTCCGCCAACCGGCATATCCAGAATTTCCCGGCAGCCTGATAATATCAACGTATAGAAAATAATATAAGTGATTATCCCAATCTTTTTCATCATACACCTAATCCCTTTCGAATGCAGCTTCTATATACAGGCCATTCTCCGGTATCGGCACTTCTATCCGTTCTTCCGGCCCTGTCACATCGCCGCTCCATCCGGCGAAATGATATCCCTCATCTGGGACTGCCGTAAGCCTGATTGGATAATCCGTATAATACTGTCCGCTCCAGGTTTCCCCTTCAGACGTCAGTGTATTGATTTGTAAAATACCCCCCCCCGGAATTTACCGCTACCGTAACATCCGCCAGTTCTTTTTCCAGTCCAAACTGCTCTTTCAATTCCGCCATCGCTGTCGGAAATCTTTTTTTAAAAAAAGTATCTATTTCCATCATATAGTTATCCAAATCCTCTTCCGTATATTCCATATCGGCAAAGCGTCTGCGGTCCAGAATTATCTGTTCCCCGTAGACCTCTTTCCATTGCATCAGTTCTTCATGCACAGTATCATAGGCATAAACAGTATTGGCAATATCCATATAAGTCATGCAGAACTGCTCCCGGAACTGTTCGTTCGCCATCAGACTCTGCACTACCGGTTCGAGAAACAATGCGTTCTCTCCCATCCCCGCAGACTCCTCATGCAGCGTATCGTCCAAGTCGAACAGCATCCAGCGCCATTTACAGTCCCCGTAAGGAGAATCCTCCGGTTCAATTGTTCGCCACAGCGCCGTATTGGTGGAAAATGAAACATCCTGGTTGTCCAAATATAAATTGATACAGCAATAGTCAATCAGACTCTGCACATCTATGGTTTCACATACCATTTCATACACATCATCATAGGATAAATCGCATTCCGTAATGAGCGCATACATGTACTGATACGCTTCCTGGGCTTCCGCCCCGCCGACCGCCGCCGCGTCCGCATCCATAATCCATACGTTTCCGGCACTGACGCCGTAATGATTCTGCAGATATTCTTCCTTGTACCGTTCGCGGATATCGTAGATTCCCCAATATTCTCCATTGAGAAAAACAACGGAAGGTTCCGCTTCCTGAATGGAAACTGCCCTGTCCCTGGCCAGGCTGACTAAAAAGGCGTCCTTAATATCCTCTGCAACCCGCAGTTTTACAGTTGAATAAGCGTTTCCCGGAAAGAAATCTACTGGAAACAGCGCATTTTCATCATATATCGTTCTTCCATATAAATTAAAAGACTTTTTCGGGCTGGAACGGGTTGACTGTCCCGCGATACGGATGCCGATATTCTGCGTAAAACAGTAATTGTGTGTCTCATCAAAATAGGAAACTGCCGCTTCCCGCTCCCACTCCTTCCCGTCGTGGAACGCGTTGGATGCCATATAGCGGTAATGCGTATTTCCATCAGCGTCCACATAGGAATCCGCCAGCTCCCCGTCCTGCATTCCATACTTTTTATATTCGTCCATCGCGGCGCCGTTCCCATATATTCCGCGATTATAGTCAAAAAGATTCTCCGGGTCCGTTACAATGGAGACAACTGCCAGTCCGTCATAAATCTCCTTTTTCTCATATCCTACAAAATAAACCTCCGAAACGATTTCGCTCATCGTATTTTCCAGCTCATTATAACTGACTGCACGCACAGTCGTTGCTTTGTCCACAAAGAAAGGCGGTGTATAATCTCTTGTCGGCGCAAGGTCTGTCCTTGCGGAATAGATGTTTTCCCGGAGGCTGGCGTCATCGATGAGAATCGGGCTCTGGTATACGGGACTGTCTTTCGTCGGATTGCTGCCATCCAGCGTGTAATAAATCACTTCTCCTTCACCCGCCGATATCTCCAAAGAAAAGGAACTGTCATAGAACCCGCTTTCCACACTGAATACCGGATTTTCAAGCTCTATGGAAGGCAGAATTTCGGCACCTTCATTGGAGTGTCCGGCCGTAGCTGTCATTTTCTCCCATTCTCCGTCTCCGTCCTGTATTCTTCCGTAGCTCGTATTATAAACAAGCGCCGGAACCTTAACGGAATCGATGATTTTTCCCGTATCGGGATGGCTTAAAAAAATTTCCTCACCGTGCCTTGAAATGCCAAAGCCGCTCCGTCCGCTTTCCGCATCTTCCATGCCGTCCATCCATACCACATAAAATTCTCCCGGCGCAAGTTTTATGGATTCCAGCGGATATTTCCACAAATTGTCGGCGTCATCGGACAAATAACAGCCCGCCAGCGAAATTTCCTCAGAACCGGCATTGTATAACTCTATATAGTCCGTATAGGCACCGTTCATATCCTGAACCAGCGTAAAATTGTTGCTGCATATTTCATTCAAAACGACATGCTCCGACGCCGAAGAAGAAACCGTACGGCCAATGACACAGAGAAAAAGGACTGTCAGCATAACCAGCAGTCCATACATTTTCACTTTGAATCTATTTCGCATCCGTATTTTCATTTCCAGCTGTCCTTTACATTATCCTTTATATAACATCCTTTATCAAATATTTTTTACAAAATATCAAAATCATCATCGTCCTCTATTTCAATATCAAATTTCAGCATATCTTCTTCAAACTCATACTGAAAATCCATCGTCCGCTTTTCATGCTTTTTCGGCAGCGGAAGCGGATTTTCCAGGAAACGCGGTTTCTCAGGAAGTGTTTCCTCCTGGACAAACGCGGGTTCTGCAGCCGATGCTTCTTCCGGCACGGGTACGGGCTCTGCAGTTGGCTGTTCCTCCGGTATGGGAGCGTCTTCTGCAGCTGGCTGTTCTTCGGAGGCCCTAACAGGCTCCGCAGCCGCTTTCTGCCGTACAAAAGATTTTTCCCAGACAAGCGTCTGCTGCACGCCGATGCCCGCCAGAACGCCCCACAGAAATACGGACCACGCCTGATAAGACAGTACGCCTGTTGCCGCCAGCGGCGTCGGCGCAAGCAGAAACAAGAGCAGGAACCAGGGTGTGGCATTCTGGACCTTTGGACGGTTCCAGAAAGACATTACCAGCCAGAATGCCGGAATCACCAGCATCAGACATTCCAGTACCGAATAGTCCGTACTATAAAACAGATAATCGACGGAAAGATGCGTCCGGTACAGTATAAACCATTCTTTCGCCATCGTTCCGGTTCCCGTATAGCTGCTATAAGCGTGCAACGCAAGCATTCCCGCAAAGCTAAGCCCTCCGGCGGCCAGAGAAACACCGGTCAAAAAAAAGGAAAATCCCATATTTCGTTCTTTCCATACCGCCGTTTTCTGCTTTTTCCCTGATTTTTCACGACATATTCCGGTAATCAGACCGGGCAGAAAGATAAACAGCGTTACGGCTATCGCGTCCAGATAGGTCAGAAACCCGATGATAAAGCCGGACAAAAGAGCTCCCAGGAAATCAGTAAGACGGCCCGCCCTGTTTTGACAGGTATGCTTCACATAACCGCCGACAATAAACATGCCCGCCAGATAAAGCATAAAAAACAGACTTTCCGGCGTCGCGGCAAGAACCTGACCCGCATAGACACTGGATACCGACAAAACAAGCATTGCAGCGCAGGCCGGTATTCTTCCGGCCAGTCTTCTGACTGCGAAATAAGCCAGAAAAATGGCTGCCATCTGAATCAGAATCTGCATCCATACTGCCGCCGTTAATTTATTTCCGAGAAAAGACAGTACAAAAGACAGGCACATCGTATACAGATAAGATGCGCCGTGCACCATTGGTTCAACAGCCGTTTCCGCCCTGACCGCCGCCATCCGGTAATAGGATGTTTCCGCAAGAGCATTTATATTCTGAAGATATATGGAAATACGAAACAGAAGCCCTGTAAAAAAAATACTGAGCGCAATAAATATCTCCCATAAAAACTTCGTATGGCCGCTCATACTGTATTTTCCCCTGATTTTTCCGAAAATATAACGAATCAGAAGATAAATGCCGACAGCTGTTCCTATAACAAAAATCACAAAAAACGTCGTACCGTAATCGATGACAGAGTTTATTTTTTTCTGCCAGAAAAGAATTGCGTAATTGGCAAGCATGACTCCTGTCAGACAGGCATAAACCGCCCACAGCAGATAACTCAGCCATGTTTTTTTATATATCATGTTTCCTCTCATTCTGCCGTGCAGACGGCATTATCGTTTCATCTTTCGTTCTAATCCGCCTGTGCAAGCGCCTGTTCCAAATCCGCAATAATATCTCTGACATTTTCGATGCCGACGGAAAGCCGGATTAAATCAGGCGCAACGCCTGCCTCAACCAGCTGTTCATCGTTCATCTGTCTGTGTGTATGGCTCGCCGGATGAAGAACGCACGTTCTCACATCCGCCACATGGGTTACGATTGCCGCAAGTTTCAGCTTGTCCATCATACGGACTGCCGCTTCTCTTCCGCCTTTTAAGCCAAAGGCAATTACGCCGCAGGTTCCGTCCGGCATATATTTCTGCGCCAGGTCATAATATTTGCTGCTCTTTAGTCCCGGATAGTTTACCCATGCCACCTTTTCGTGGGCTTCCAGATATTCCGCCACTTTCTGCGCGTTATAGCAATGTCTTTCCATGCGCAGCGGGAGCGTTTCCAGGCCGACGTTCAGCAGAAAAGCGTTCTGCGGCGCCTGAATGGAACCCAGGTCGCGCATGAGCTGACTTGTCGCCTTAGTGATGTATGCGGCTTTGCCAAATTTTTCCGTATAAGTAATGCCGTGATAAGACTCGTCCGGCGTACACAGTCCCGGAAATTTCTCCGGATATGCCGTCCAGTCAAAATTGCCGGAATCCACAATGCAGCCGCCCACCGACATAGCATGGCCGTCCATGTATTTTGTGGTGGAATGGGTTATAATATCCGCTCCCCATGCAAAGGGATTACAGTTAATTGGCGTAGCAAACGTGTTATCCACAATCAGCGGCACATGGTGACTGTGGGCAAGACGGGCAAACTTTTCGATGTCCAGCACCACAAGCGCCGGGTTCGCAATCGTTTCGGCCAGCACACATCTTGTATTTTCCCGGAAAGCGCCGCTCAACGTTTCCTCATCGGCATCCGGGTCAACGACGGTGCATTCGATTCCCATCTTTTTCATCGTACAGGTAAGCAGATTGAAAGTCCCGCCATATACCGTAGAAGACAATACCACATGGCTGCCTGCTTCACAAATATTGAATACGGCATAATAATTGGCCGCCTGACCGGAAGAAGTCAGCATTGCTGCGACGCCGCCCTCCAGTTCACAGATTTTGGCCGCCACATAATCGTTTGTCGGATTCTGCAGTCTCGTATAAAAATAACCCGCTTCTTCCAAATCGAACAGTCTTCCCATCTGTTCCGAAGTCTCATATTTAAACGTCGTACTCTGGTAGATTGGAAGCACGCGGGGCTCCCCGTTCTTCGGCTGCCACCCGGCCTGTACACAGATTGTTTCTTTTTCGTATTGTTTACTCATCGTTTTTCCCCGTTTCTTTCTTAGAAATTCTTTTCGGCATTTATTCATCCCAGTTATGATACACCGCCTGTACGTCATCATCCTCTTCCAGCAAATCCAGCGTCCGCTGCAGATTTTTGATGGCCGTTTCATCGGTCAGCTCCACCCAGTTCTGCGGAATCATCGTCACTTCCGAAGACACCATCTCAATGCCGCCTTCTTTCAGTGCGCCCGATACGGCTTCCAAATCATCCGGGGCCGTATAGATTTCATAACTGTCCTCTTCTTCCGCGAAATCTTCCGCGCCGCCGTCAAGCGCCATCATCATCAAATCGTCGGCTTCCATATCGCACTCTTCCTTGTCCACGATAATCAGTCCCCGCTTGTCGAACATAAAAGAAACGCAGCCGGGCGTTCCGATATTCCCCTGTCCTTTGGTAAAAGCGCTCCTCACATTGGCCGCCGTCCGGTTGCTGTTATCCGTCAGCGCGTCTACGATAATTGCAATGCCGTTCGGGCCGTAGCCTTCATATGTCACATATTTATATGTAACGCTGTCGTTGTCCCCGGAAGCCTTTTTGATGCCGCGCTCAATCGTATCGTTCGGCATATTGTTGGCTTTGGCCTTTGCGATAACCTGTGCCAGCTTGAAATTATTATTCGGGTCCGGTCCTCCTTCTTTGACTGCAACGGCAATTTCCCTTCCGATAATCGTAAAAATTTTGCCTTTGGCCGCATCGTTCTTTTCTTTCTTATGTTTAATGTTCGCAAATTTAGAATGTCCTGACATTTTTTCTCTCCTTCGTCTCTTATCCTGATATTGTCAATATTTTATTTTATCATTTTTCTTCCGTCTCTTCAACTGCTCCGGTATTTTTTTCTCCGCCTTCTTCCGGCTCCGGTATTTTTACCGCCAGCACGCTCTGTATCATACGGCCCTTTACTTCCAGGATTCTGAACAGGTACCCCTGATGCTGAAATTCAAATTCTTCGCCTTCCTCCGGGATATGTTCCAGCCTGGAAATAACAAATCCGTTCACGGTATCGAAGTTCTCTTCTTCCAGCGAAACGCCGAGCTGTTCTTCCAGCTCGTCAAGCGGCATCATGCCGTCAATAATGTATTCGTTCTGTCCGTTCTCTTTGATATAGCTTTCCTCCTCGTCATATTCGTCCTGAATTTTCCCGACGATTTCCTCCAGGATATCTTCCAGCGCGAGCAGTCCGGCGGTCTGCCCGTATTCATCCACGACGATTGCCATCTGAATCTTTTCTTTCTGCATGGTCTTTAACAAATCGTCGATTTTTCTCGTTTCTGTGATAAACAGGGGCTCCCTGAGCAGTCCTTTGATTTTTCCAATCGGCTTATTCAGCATTTTTTCGTTCATCTGCATGCGCATGACGTCTTTTAAGTGCAGAATTCCTACAATATGGTCGAGCGTATCATGATATACCGGAAAACGGCTGTTGTGTTCCTCAAGAATAAAGGCGGCCGCCTCCTGTAATGTCACATTGCAGTCGAGCGCAATCATATTGTTCCGGTTTACCATGACATCCTTCGCTTCTTTTTCGCTGTATTCGAAAATATTCGTAATCATTTCCGCTTCGCTTGCAAGCAGAACGCCCTGTTCATGCCCTACATTAATCATGGAAATGATTTCTTCTTCCGTTACATCCGAACCCGCATCCAGCCCCCTGATGCCGAGCAGCTGTAAAATTCCCTTCGCCGATGCGGAAACAAATCCGGTAAAAGGCGCTACTATGCGCACATAATAATAAATGGGCGTTACACAGACTTTAATCCATGCGTCCGGGTAGCGGGAAGCCGCTTTCCGCGGAATCAGCACGCCGAAAGTCAGCACTATGTACAAAAGAACTATCGTAACAAAAAGCGCCGTCAGAACCGCAAGACAGGTAACATGCCAGCCCGCCAGACCGCTTATGTTGTTTACCACCATCTGATAGACGACGTACCTGAAATAACTGTTCAGCCGGTAAAGATACAGCGCGCCGAAAAGCATATTGACCGTTACGACGCCAAGCTGTATCGCGTTCGCATATTTTGCGGGATTATCGCTCAGATATTGCAGCCTTTCCATTTTTTTACCGGGCTCTCCAGGTCCGTCCTCCTGTTCCTGTTCATGCCGGTTCTGCGTCGCGGCGTTAAAACCGTACACAATCATCTCCAGTACCAGCAGCACAAAAAATATCAGCACTGTTCCCGGATTCGTGACACCATCTTCCATTTCTTTAACCATACTCCTCTCTTCTGTTCTCTTCAGCCTTCTTATGTATTGAGCTCAAGGCTGACCATTAATCCTGTATTGACTTCCTTCATGATTTCCTGGTCCAGATGACAGACTCTGTCTTTTAAACGCTTCTTATCAATCGTACGGAGCTGTTCCAGCAAAATGACGGAATCTTTTACCATATCATATTTATTGGCGTTCAGCTCAATATGCGTCGGCAGCTTCGCCTTGTTCATCTTGGATGTGATTGCCGCACAGATTACCGTCGGGCTGTGCTTGTTTCCCACATCGTTCTGTATAATCAGTACCGGTCTGACGCCTCCCTGTTCCGAGCCGATGACAGGCCGTAAATCCGCATAATAAATATCTCCTCGTTTCATAATCACACTTCCTTCAATCAATCCAGCAATTCTAACTGACAGCAATAGTATTGCCAATTTCTCTGAAGGTATACATATCATATCGCTGACGATGCAAAGCTATCGATAATCTTTATAATAATCTTTTGTACCTGTTATACGGCCGTTTTTTACATAAACCCGCGGAATCCTCTTGCCGAGATTACAGGCGAGTTCATAATTGAAACGGCCCGATAAAGCACCCAGTTCTTCCATTGTAATCCGCTCATCACCATCTTTCCCGATAAGCGTGACCTCCGTCCCTTCCTTCGCTTCGGGAATTTCCTCCACACTGACCATGAACTGGTCCATACAGACTCTGCCAAGAATCGGCGCACGCTTTCCGCAGACAAGTACATAACCTTTTCCTGACAGTCCTCTCGGATAACCGTCCCCATAACCCACCGGGACTGTCGCAATCCGCATATTCTTCTCGGCCGTGTATGTGCCGCCATAACTTATCTGTGTTCCTTTTTCCACTTCTTTAACATAAACAAGCCGGCTCTTTAACGATAAAAGCGGCTGTAAGGAAATACTGTCCCGGCGCACTTCCTCCGATGGCCACAGGCCGTACAGGGTAATCCCGGCGCGCACCATATCCATATTGGCCCTTTCCAGTTCCAGAATCCCCGCGCTGTTGGAGCAATGCCGGACAGGAATCCTGTACCCTGTTTCCGTCTCCGCCCTTTCTATGAATTGACTCATTAGGTCAATCTGTTTTTCGGCCGACGTTTTATCCATTTCATCCGCTCTGGCAAAATGAGTGAAAATCCCTTCCGTTTCGATGCCTTCAAAGGAAAGCGCTTTTTTGACAAACTGCAGTCCGCTCTCATCCGGACGGATACCGATTCGGCTCATTCCGGTATCCACTTTAATATGTATTTTTGCCTTTTTCCCCTGTTTTGCCGCACAGGACGATAATTCCTCCAGCGTATCCTCCCGGAATACCGCCATTCGGATTTCTTTTGCAATCAGTTCTTCATACGCATAGGGAAACGTATAGCCGAGAATCAGAATCGGTTTTTTCAGGCCCGCTTCCCTTAAAATAAAAGCCTCTTCCGCCGTGGCAACGCCATAGCCGGACACATAAGACAGCTGTTCCAGTTCCCGGCCAAGCTGGACCGCTCCATGCCCGTAGCCGTCCGCCTTAATAATGCCCATTATCCGGGTATGCGGAGAAATTTTCCGGCGCATCTGTTCCATATTATAATGAAGTGCATCCAGATTCACTTCCGCATATACCCGCCCGTATTGTTCTAATGTCATGCTGTTTCCCCTTCTTCCACGGCCCGGAATACCTTCGGAAACTGCCCGATGATATCCGTCGCCGTCATGCTGCGTTCTCCATGAACGCCGGCTGCCATATCTCCGGCCATGCCATGCAGAAAAACGCCGCAGACCGCCGCTTCCTCCGCTTCCATTCCCTGGGCCAGAAGCCCGGTAATCATGCCCGCAAGTACATCCCCGGAACCGGCCGTTGCCATGCCGCCGTTGCCGGAGGTATTGAGATAAGTCTCTGTTTTTCCCGGACAGGCAACAATTGTTCTCGCATCTTTGCATACTACGATGCAGTCCAGTCTGTCCGCCAGAACCTGTGGATAAACCGTCAGATTCCGGGCAGCTTCCGGAATCTCACATCCAGACAGCCTGGAAAATTCTCCAAGATGCGGCGTCAGAATCATTTTCCGTTCCGGCTGCTGTTTTCTCTGCCGCATAAAATTATTTACAGGCTCTCTGTCCGCATCTGCAGTCTGCACCGTATGCATGGCTTCCGCAGTCTGAGCCGCCAGCAGATTCAGACCGTCCGCATCGATAACCAGTGGAAGTCCGCTCTCATACAGACATTGGTTAAGCAGCCATTCAGCCGCCTTACCCGTTCCGATGCCCGGCCCAATCAGAATACAGTCCGCCCAGCCGCACGCCTCTCTAAAAGCCGCCCGGAATCCTTCGTCCGGCCCGCTTTCCATCCACTGCTCCGCATCATAAAGCGTCAGCATCGCTTCCGGGAGCGTCTGCTGTAAAGTCTCTTTGTTCTGCCGCGCGGTCACGATTCTGACCATTCCCGCGCCCATTCGGAATACGCTCCGGGCCGCCAGCAGTGCCGCGCCGCATATCGTCCCGCTTCCGGCAATGACAAGCGCCTTTCCAAAAGTTCCTTTATTCCCGTCCGGCCGCCGCACGGGAAGCCGTGCGTCTTCCGGGGAAGTATAAGTATAGAACCGTGGGGGCTGCCCACAAAATCCATGCTCATCAATTCCCATTTGTCCGCATATGATTTTACCACAATATGCCGCTCCCGGATAGAGAAACTGTCCTACTTTATAAAATCCGTAGGTAACCGTCAGGTCGGCCTTTACCGCGCAGCCCAGAATCTGACCGGTATCGGCATGCACGCCCGACGGAATATCAACGGCGCAGACATAACCGTTCATCCTGTTGATGGCACAGACCGCATCCCGGTAAATTCCTTCGATTTCACGGGAGAGCCCGACGCCGAAAATCGCGTCGATTACTATATCATATTCACCTTCCGGGATTCTGTCAAAGAGCGTACATCCGTACTGCTCCAGAATTTCCGTCTGTAAAGCCGTCTCCTTACTGCATGTTTCGCGGGAGCCGAGCAGTACAAAATCAACCGGATATCCTTCCAGCATCAGCAGACGCCCGACGGCCAGGCCATCCCCGCCGTTGTTACCGCATCCTGATACAACAAGCACCCTGTATGCACCCCGTCCCAGTTCCTTTCCAAGCTGCCGGACCGTCACGAGCGCCGCCCGCTCCATCAGGACGATTGACGGCATTTTCAGGCGATTTATCGTATTATTATCATATTGTTTCATCTCCGCCTGTGTTACGAGATATTTCACTCCAATACCCCTTCCTTTCTCTCTGTCCATTTGTCTCCGACATAAGATACCGGTTCTCCATGACTCCATACGCAAAAATACGCCAAAATCTCTGATTCCGGCGCATTCCTATTCCTTTTTATCCTTCTTTCTCTTTGCACCGGTTTCTTCCGGATGATATTTTCTGTCAAAAAGCTCTATGACATCCGCTCCGAAAATATCGTGCATATACGCATATGTTTTATGGTTTGTTTCTTCCATTTCCTGTTTTCTGACGGCCTTTTTCTTTAACTCCCTGCGTGTTTGACTAATCCAGTCATCAAGAAATTTTATTTCTCTCGCATTGTCCCGAATCTTCCGATAGCAGATTTCCATTGTAGCCATCATCAGCTTTCTGTTGACTTTGTCAATTTCCGCCGGAAGTCCCTTTTTTTCTCCCTCATATACGGCTACTTTTTCGTTGCATTCTTTCAGAAGCCGTTCGTGCTCTTCCATATCTTTCAGTAATTTCTGATTATAAGGGTCCCGCTTTAACGCATCGGCAATGGTAAGAATCTCGCTCATCAGTTTCTTTTTAATCTTGACGATGTCTTTCCCTTCCGTCGTCACTTTTCCCTGTCTTTTGACAAGGCCGTTCAGTTTTTCTTCTAACGCTTTTATCTGCTGTGTTTTATCCGCCGCGGAAAGAAGCAAGTGCCACTTGTTATCCAGTGTCAGAAGCGGAATATTTTTTCCGTCCAGCGCTTTTTGCAGTTCGTCATTGATGCCCGGCATACGAATTCCCCCTTCTTGCCAGAAAAAACGATTCTTCGGTCTGCTCCTCCATGTCAGAGCCTCAAATTGTCAGTTAAAAATCGGCTATCAAACTGATTTTTCAGCCTACTCCTTCCTGTGAGAAGCCAGATTATAAGAAAGTTTCATCAGACTGTCGAGAAGATGCACATTTTCCACCTGGATTTCTTCCGGCACATTCAAATCCACATGCGCAAAATTCCAGATTGCCCGGATGCCGCAGTCCACTAACCGCTCCGCTGTGGCCGCCGCGCTCTGTTTCGGTATGGTAAGTACCGCAATATCAACATTATTATTCCTGATAAACGTTTCCATTTCTCCTATGGGGCGAACTTCAATATCCCGAATCTTCATACCGTATATTGCCGGATTATTATCGAATATTCCACAGAAGATAAAACCTCTCCGCTCAAAATTTACATAATTGGCAAGCGCCTGACCCAGATGCCCTGCGCCGATAATAATCAGCTTATGCTCTTTGTCAAGTCCCAGTATCTTGCCGATTTCCTCATACAGATAGCCGACATTATAGCCATATCCCTGCTGGCCGAATCCGCCGAAATGATTCAGGTCCTGACGTATCTGTGAGGCGGTAACTTTCATGATATCGCTCAGTTCCTGAGAAGACACCCTTTCCGTCCCCTCATCCTTGAGCTGTCCAAGATATCTGAAATATCTCGGAAGACGGCCGATTACAGCCTGTGAAATCTCTTTTTCTTCCACCGATGCTGCCTCCTGATTCTATTTCTTTCCTATCCAGTATATAAAAATATTTTTTTCCTGTCAACAAATTGACAGTTTCCTTTTTGCCCTGTAAACTGAACAATAGCGTTAAAACAAACAGATATGGAGGTACTCCAGATGATACTTTCCGTGAGCCATATACATAAATCTTTTCAGGAAACGCCCGTTTTACAGGACGTGTCCTTTCATATCGAAGCCTGTGACAAAGCCGCCATCGTCGGCATAAACGGCGCCGGCAAAACGACACTGCTGCGCATCATCATGGGTGAGCTGTCTCCTGACGAAGGCATTGTAACGATTTCCAAAGACACGTCCATCGGCTACCTTTCGCAGAATCAGGCTGTGTCCGGTGAAAACTCCATTTACGATGAACTTCTCTCTGTCAGGCAAAATATTGTTGCGCTGGAACAACGGATGCGTTCTGTGGAATTACAAATGAAAAGCGCTTCCGAAGAAATGCTTCCCGGTCTGATGGAACACTATGCCAATCTGACGCACGCTTTTGAATCCGCCAACGGCTATGCCTATAAAAGCGAGCTGACAGGCGTTCTGAAAGGGCTCGGATTTGAAGAAAGCGAATTTTCCAAATCCATCGATACGCTCTCCGGCGGCCAGAAAACCCGTGTTGCGCTGGGAAAACTCCTTTTGCAGAAGCCGGATATGATTATTCTGGATGAGCCTACGAACCATCTGGACATGTCTTCCATCACATGGCTGGAAACTTATCTGCTCAATTATAAAGGCGCCGTGATTCTTGTTTCCCATGACCGCTATTTTTTAGACCGCATCGCCGGAAAAGTCATTGAACTGGATAACACGAAAGCAACGGTATTTACCGGAAACTATTCCGCATACGCGGCCAAAAAGGAAATGCTGCGCATCGCACAGTACAATGCCTATATGAACCAGCAGCGGGAAATTAAGCATCAGGAGGCGGTTATTGAAAAACTGCGCTCTTTTAACCGGGAAAAATCCATTAAACGGGCCGAGAGCCGTGAAAAAATGCTGGATAAAATCGAAGTGCTGGAAAAACCCGTGGAAGTCCGAAGCGACATGAAACTGCATCTGGAGCCCCGGATTCTCAGCGGAAACGACGTTCTGCATGTGGAAAATATCTCCAAATCCTTCGACGGACTGACCTTATTTACCCAATTATCCTTTGATATCCGGCGCGGCGAACATGTGGCAATTATCGGCGACAACGGAACCGGTAAAACGACCATTTTAAAAATACTCAACGAACTGCTCCCGCCCGATGACGGCATGATTCGCCTCGGCGCAAATGTGGAAATCGGTTACTATGACCAGGAACATCATGTTCTGCATCCGCATAAAACACTGTTTGAGGAAATCTCCGACGATTATCCGTACCTGAACAACACGGAAATCCGAAACACGCTTGCCGCTTTCCTGTTTACCGGAGACGATGTTTTCAAAAAAATAGGCTCTCTAAGCGGAGGAGAACGGGGACGACTTTCTCTCGCAAAGCTGATGCTTTCCGAGTCGAATTTCCTGATTCTGGATGAGCCGACAAACCACTTGGATATTATGTCCAAAGAAATTCTGGAGGACGCTCTGAACAGCTATACCGGAACGGTTCTCTATGTCTCTCATGACCGTTATTTCATCAACCGGACGGCAGGCCGCATTCTGGAGCTGAACAGACATTTACTCACGGAATACCAGGGCAATTATGACTATTATCTGGAGAAGAAAAATGAAATGGTTTCCGGGAGTTCTTCTTTGGCCGCCGCTTCTTCAGGCATCTCTTCTGCATTCGCTTTTCTGAGTGCCTCTGCCTCCAAAACAGATTCGGAAAGCAAACAGAACTGGAAAACCCAGAAAGAACAACAGGCCGCTTTACGCAAAAAAGAAAATGATATCCGAAAGTGTGAAGAATCTATCGAAGCACTGGAAAAACGAAATGCCGAAATCGACCTGGAAATGGCAGACCCTGATGTCTGCACCAATGTTGCGCGGTTACAGGAATTATCCAGAGAAAAAGAGCAGAATGACGCCGAGCTGGAAGTGCTCTATGAAAAGTGGGAGCAGCTGTCCGAGGCATAAAGAAACATTTTCAGAACGCAGCGCACAAAGCGCAACAGCAAAACAAAACCGCAGCCGTCGGTAAGAATGATACCCGAAGACCGCGGTTTTTAATTTCCCATGTTTTTAAAGACTTTCCAAAGTCTCCTTAACCGCTTTGATGAAATTCTCACTGTTTAAAACGGTAACGTCTTTTAAAGATGTGATAAGCGCCAGGTCCTTTGTCATTTTCCCGCTTTCAATGGTCTGAATCGTCGCCTTCTCCAGTTTATCCGCAAACCGGACAAGCTCCCCGATGCCGTCCAGTTCTCCGCGCTTTCTGAGCGCACCGCTCCAGGCAAAAATCGTCGCTACGGAGTTTGTAGAGGTTTCCTCTCCCTTTAAATGCTTATAATAATGACGCTGTACCGTTCCATGCGCCGCCTCATATTCATAAACGCCGGAAGGCGACACGAGCACGGAAGTCATCATTGCAAGAGAACCGAATGCAGAAGATACCATATCACTCATGACATCACCGTCATAATTCTTACATGCCCAGATAAATCCGCCCTTTGCTTTCATGACTCTTGCCACCGCATCATCAATCAGGGTATAAAAATATTCGATACCGGATTCTTTGAATTTGCTTTCATATTCTTTCTCATAGATATCCTGAAAAATATCTTTGAAATTGTGGTCATATTTCTTGGAAATCGTATCTTTCGTGGCAAACCATAAGTCCTGTTTCGTATCTAATGCGTAATTAAAACATGCTTTCGCAAAACTGGTAATAGACTCGTCCGTGTTATGAATCCCCTGTAAAATACCGGGGCCTTTGAACTCATGAATCGTCTCCCGGATTTCCGTACCGTCTTTGGCTGTAAAAACAAGCTCTGCCTTTCCGGCTCCCGGCACTTTAATTTCCGTATTCTTATACACGTCCCCGTAAGCGTGACGTGCCAGCGTAATCGGTTTTTCCCAGTTCTTCACACAGGGCTCGATTCCCCTGACAATAATCGGCGTGCGGAATACGGTTCCGTCAAGCGCCGCACGAATCGTTCCGTTCGGGCTTTTCCACATTTCTTTCAAATGATATTCCGTCATACGCGCCGCATTGGGTGTAATTGTCGCACATTTGACCGCAACGCCGTATTTCTTTGTCGCTTCCGCCGAATCAACTGTCACCTGGTCGTTGGTCTCATTGCGGTATTCCAGACCGAGGTCATAGTATTCCGTCTTTAAATCAATATACGGCAGTAATAATTCCTCTTTAATCATTTTCCAGAGAATTCTCGTCATCTCATCCCCGTCCATTTCGACTAAGGGCGTGGTCATTCTGATTTTTTCCATGTTGTTTTCTCCTTTTAGTATCGATTTCTTTTTTGATTATTTTACATAGCGCTTTCTGTTGCTTCAAATTCTTTTTTTCTTCGTTCTGTCCTTTTATTCCTTTTTCCTTCTGCGCTTTTACCGCTTTCCGCCCTCTTTTATTTTCCCTTTTTATTCTCCGCTTTGCCGCTTTCCTTTTTCCCGGTTTCCACCGCTTTATCCTTCGTTTCTTCCGCCGCTTCTTCACCGTAAATCTCGAAAAGCCCGTTTTTTACCATATTATCATAAGCGTTAATCATATGCTTATTGGCAAGCTGTTCGGCTTTTTCCGCATCTTTCGCTTTCATCGCCTCCATAATCTGCCGATGCTCTTTGTTGGAAGCCCGTCCGCGGGTATTGGTCGATAATGTCTTCTGTCTGACACGGAGGACATACTGATGAAAATCCCGCAAAAGATGCTCTAACATTTTGGAATCGCACGCTTCATATAAAATATCATGAAAACGATTGTCCAGCTCCGCCATCTGGTCCATATGGCCCTTTCCCGCATGAAACTCCGCCAGATAGATATTCTCCTCCATCTCTTCTAACTGCTCTTTGGTGATTTTCTCCGTTGCCATCCTCGCACAGAGACCCTCTAACAAGGAACGAATCATATAAATGTCTTTGACATCTTTCGCCGTAATCCCTGTTACATAGGCCCCTTTGTTCGGAATAATCTGTATCAGGCCTTCCAGCTCCAGCTGTCTGAAGGCTTCTCTGACGGGCGTCCTGCTGACGCCGAGCTCCTCTCCGATGGCAACTTCTTTCAGTTCTTCATGTTCCTTATATTTGCCGCTCAGAATATCCTCTCTGATTTTCTGAAACACTCTGCCGCGCAGAGAATAGTTATCATTTACTGCTTTCCGAATATCATAATCGCTCATTTTTCCCTCATTTTCATCAGGCGCCGTATCTGTCAATGCGCCTTTTTATATATGGTATAATTGTATACAATCATACGGCCTATGTCAAGCAAAAAGACGCCCGATATCCAGCATGCCCCATCCCTGTTTATTCCAGGATTCTCCCAGGTCCCGCGCGCTGTAAACCATTTTCCGTTTTACCTGCTCGTTGTTCATATATGGATATTTCTGCAAAAGCAGAGCCGCGGCTCCCGATACGATGGGCGTCGCCATCGAGGTGCCGCTCTTTTTTGCATAACTGCCCCCTTTGTTATGACAGGAAATAATATCGGTTCCGGGTGCAACGATATCCGGCTTTCTGAAAGGGCCGTTCTTATCCCCTCTTCCCGAATAGCTCTCGCACAGGCCTCTTCTGTTGCCAAAATATCCGCCTTCATTACAGCCTACGGTAATCACTTTCCGGCTATTGCCGAGCGGCGATATTGTCCCGTTCCCCGGTCCGGCATTTCCGGCTGCACAGACAACGACAATGCCGGATTCCCAAACCTCCTCCAAAAGTGCGGCGACTTCTTCAATTCTCCTTCTCTCATCCGGCTCGCCGATTCCGACTGAAATATTCAACACGCGGATATGGTAATTCAGGCGGTTCTGAATAACCCATAAAAGGCCGCGGTACATGCTGTCAATGGAACCTTCTCCGTCTTTATCCAGTACCTTTCCAATGCAAAAAAGACTCTGCGGCGCAATGCCCTTAAATTTTCCTTTGGACATAGCACCGCTTCCACCGATACATCCGGCCACATGGGTTCCATGTCCGCTGTCATCATACATTTCGCTCCGGTTGTTCACAAAATCCTGAAATGCCACAATTCGTCCCGCCAAATCGGGATGCCGACAGACGCCTGTGTCCAATACGGCAACCGTCACCGCCGGGCCTTTGCATGACTGCTGCAGCCATTCGCTGCAGCCCAGTTGTTTTCTTACGCGGTACATTAAAAACTCCCGGCTTTTTCCTTATCTTATGCCGGGAGCTTTCTTTCCGTTACTTTATCCTGTTTTTCTAAATTTTCTGCCTTTGTAAAAGAACATTGCAAGCCCGGCGAAGAAAAGGCCCGCTCCGAGAAACCATTTAGGATGTATGCTGTAATCCCCGGTATCGGGCGATACATCCTTCATGCCGGAAGAGCTTGTAAAAACTGCCTGACCATTGTGGACAACCGCCGTATTGCCGGATAAATAATTATAAATGCCGTATGATGAAAAATGTTTTGCCTTAAAAGCAATGCAGTTTTCACCGCCCACAGAAATAATTCTGCTTTCTGCTTCCTCCAGCTGTCCATTGGCGTCCAGACAGACCACATGCAGATTTTCTTCTCCGATGCCCTTTGGAAAAGGAATCGTAATTTCCATTTCCTGTCTGCCAAGCCCGGTAATCGGTATGGAAGTGTCCGCTTCCTGTAAGGTTATCTCATAAGCCAGCAGATTTGCAGGCTTCTTATTACCGTAAATATCTTTATAAGCATTCTGAATCTCTTTCTTCGCATCGTTACTGTCTGCGATAAAAAGAACATATCCGCTCTCCGCACCTTCCAGCACCGCACTCACGGACGCGCCGTTTTCAATGGAACTACTTTCCAGATGAACGGATATCCGGGCCTGAGTGTCCCCATTTCCAGATGCCGCTTCCGCCGTCGCACCATCTGTCCGCCCCGGACTGCCGGAAACGCTCTCTCTCGGAACCTGTACTTTATCCAGCGTATAATCCGTTGTATTGATTCTGAAAACATCGGGATAAGAAACCAACGATACATTGTCCAGCTGCATCCGGCAGATTTTTAAGGACTTCTCTTTACTGTCCACGTTACAGATAACGCCCCGGAAACCCGACAGACTGCTATCCAGAACTGTATTTTCAAAACTGACCGCTCCTTTTGGGACGACTGCAGCATGAATACCGTCAAACGCCAGTCCTCTGTAACTATCGTTGTATAATTTGCCGGAAGAAGCCTCATAGGACAGATTCGGCAGTGCAGTTCCCTCGAAAATAACGACGCCGTTCCCCGCCGTTTTTACGGAATCCGCCACATCATAGGCTTTCAGTCCGATTTCCTCTACGGAAGCCGGAATCCTGATATTCTGAAGCGGGCAGCCCTGGAATGCCCGGTCCTTTATGCGGCGCACCGACTGGCCGCCTTCTACCGACGCCAGATTTTCACACCCGGCAAAAGCGCTCTCTCCAATCGTTTCCACACTGTCCGGTATGATAACTTTTGTAATGCCCGTCTGAGACGCGAACGCATCCGCTCCGATTGTTTTCACGCCGTCCGGAATCGTAACAATACTGCCTCTTCCGCAATAATCCAGCAGAATCCCGTCCCCGACAATCAGAAAGTCTCCGTTTCCGCTCTGCTCCCAATTCTGCAGCCACGCCGTTCCTGCAAAGGCAGACGGTTCAATCTCCTCAACTGTTCCCGGAATGACCACATCGGTCAACCCGTCGCAATGGTAAAACGCCGCGTAACCGATATGCGTAACGCCCTCCGGAATAACGATACGCGTCAGGGCAGAGCGCGCAAATGCAAAATCCCCGATTTCCGTAATCGTTTCCGGTATCTCGATGGAAGACCTCTCATCCTGGTAATATGCCTGGTCCGCAATGATTGTCTCATTCACAATCGTATATTTCGGAAAGGACCCTTTTTTACCGGCATTGCCGGAAATGCTTGCAATCGTTTCCCCGGTATCGCCTACTGCAATGCCTTCCAGTCTGGTAATATCCACTTCTCCGTTATTCACTGTCGCGCTGGCATTATCCACAAATACAAACACCTGGTTATCCAGGACTCTGGACTTTCCTTTTACAGATGCGTCCTCTTCCGATTCCAGAGGGTTCATATGGGTTACTTCGTGATAATAGTCTATATCGACGTCGTCCGCATTTTCCTGTGTGTTATCCGGCACAATCCCGTTTATTGTATCAAAGGATGTATCTTCGTACTCCGCCACCTCAATATCTTCCAATACCAGCGTATCCGCAAAAGTCTTGGCTACGCTTCCCTCTTCCGCATGAATATTCAGCTTCGTACAGCCGTCAAAGGCGGTACTGTGTATGGAACTGACAGAAATCGGAATGGTGATATTGCGCAGGCGTACACAGTCTTCGAAGGCTTTCAGGGAAATCGTTCTCACCGAATAAGGAATATTGACCAGCTTTAAATTACAGCAGTTGGAAAAAGCATAGGCCGATATCTCATTCACATTGCCGCCGATATCGACGCTCTGTAAGTTTTTATTGCCCCAGAAAGCGTAAGTGCTAATCGTGCCGACCGTCGAAGGCATGGCATAATGACTGTTCTGCCTTCCGGCTAACAGCGCGTACAGCACATCCTGATTTTCTTTACTGTAAATAGCGCCGTCATTGCAGACAAATTTCCGGTTTCCGGCGTCAAAACTCACAAACGTAAGGCTTTCGTCACCCGCAAAAGCGCCATTTCCCAGCTCCGTAAGTCCTTTGCCAATCTGAACGCTGCTTAGAGAAGGACAGTCCGCAAATGCCGCCTGGCCGATTGTCTCCACCGAATCTGCCACCGTTACCGACTGTAACTGACTGCATCCCTTAAAAGCGCCGGAACCGATACTTAATACACCATCGCCAATCGTCACCGTGCGGACATAATCATTTCCGGCAAAGGCTTCCGACTCTATCTTCTCCACATAATTAGAAATAGACACGTTCTCAGACGTGCCGTTGTATTTTACCAATGTAGTTCCGTTTACCTGAAAATCAGATACGGAAGCGGTTTCCGCTGCGGCATCCGCCGCAGTTCCTTCCGCTTCTACATCCGATACAGGCAGCTGTGTGACGGCGATTGCTATCGCCATCAACATAGCGCCTGTTGCTCTTCTAAAATTTTTCCCCATAGGACGCTCTCCCAGGAATCATCAGTTACGCCGTTCTGACCTTCGTTTTCCTGTCTTTCTTCATAAAGAGAATGACAGACAGTGCGGCGAGGCCAATTGACAGGAACCACTTCGGATGAATCGGGTCACCCGTCTTCGGTGTCGTATCCAGCAGCCCTTCCGACAGATTCTGTGTATTGACATAAATCGTATACGGTGAGAAGTGGGTTGCCGTAAAGCTGATACAAGGCACACCGTTAATTGTTGTAAATCTTGCCGCCAAATCTTCCATCTGGTCAGCCACTACGGCTCCCATCATATTATTACCGCCATAAGTAATCAGTGCATCCGGAAGCGGTATCGTAATATCTACCGTCAGGCCTGTCGTATCCGTAATCTTCGTTGTTCCGGTGGAATCATACAGGCTGACATCCATCGCATAATACAGGATATTGTCAAGGCTTCCGTACTTGTTATTCAGCGCGTTCATAACCGCCTGCGTCGCTTCCGGCGTCTCGGAAATCTTCACGATAAAGTTATCCGTAGAACCGTTGACATTTGCCGTCGCCAGGTCTTTGTTATTGATGCCCGGTTTCGTAATATCCACCCTGGTTCCGCCGTTATTATTGTTACTTGTGCCGCTGTTATCCGTCGTATTTCCCGCCGGTCTTGTGCTGACGGTTCCGGTCGTGGGCGCCGCCGCTTTATCCATGTATTCCGCCGTTATGATAACATTGCTCGACGGCATTACAAATGTGGTAAGCGTTGTGCTGACATTCGCAAGCGTTACACCCTGTGAATTAACAACCCACTTGCTGAACTGCTTGCCGGCCGCCGGTTCATTCGCCATAATCAGGACGGTTGAGCCAGCCGGATAGGTTCCGCTTCCGCTTCCGTTAATAATCGTTACCGCATATAATCCGGCATTCTGTCCCGACGTGGACGTTGCGGATGTGGAAGAGCCGCTGGTATTGCTCGTCGTGCCGCTGCTGGTCGATGTCGTTTTTTTGCTCGTATTGGTCGTTCCGCCGCTTGTATTCGTCGTGCCGCCGCTTGTATTCGTTGTTCCACCGCTTGTTCCGGGATTGGTACCGCCAACCACATTGAATACCGTGTAAATACTCTTTTCACCCGTAATATTAGTAAAGGTATCACTCCAGCTTACGAAAGAATATCCCGGATGCTCCGGTACTCTCGGCTCAACTGCCGAACCGCCCGGCTCTACAAACTGTGTGCTGAGCACTTCAAAAGATATCGTATCAAAGAACGTTACCTTGTATTTTCCTTCTACCATCGTATCGGTAGAATAACCCTGTGCTACGAATATCGTGTCTTCCGTAATCTTATCCTTATTGACATCCTTACCGTTCGCCGAGCGCCATCCCGTGTAAATCCATTTATCCCGTTTCGGGAATTCCGGTACTTCCGCATAAGAACCGCTCTCTATATATTCCGCTTTAATCTCCGAGCCGTCAAAATCCAGGAAGGTAACGAGACATTTTACACCAAGCGTATCATCGATGCCCATCTTATAATACGTTGCATATTCATGCGCCGAAGTGCCCGGATAAGTCCGAATCATAACCTTCTGGTCATTGTGTATAAAGGCATCCGTCGCAATAAAGACTTCCCGGCCCGGAATCGTCACCGTAATCGGATTATCTTCCGCAAAAGCCTCACTCTGAATGCTGTTCACGGAATCCGGCAGACGGACATCTATCAATTCTTTACAGTTCTTGAAACAGCATTCCGGTATTTTCAGAAGTCCGGCAGTAGTGCTTAAATCAACGCGCACAATACTTCCACAGTCTTCAAAGGCACCGTCTTTGATTGCGCTCACCTTTCCAATATTCTGGTCCACCGTCGTATCGATGTAGGATGTGCCGACCAGATTTCCTCTCGCGGAAAGACACTCTTCAATTGTATACGAACCGTCCTCATTAACCGAATATACGATACCGTTTTCTGTCTTATAATAATCATTGTTGCTGACCGCCTGCAGACGGGTACATCCTCTGAACGGCGCTTTGCCGATATCGGCGCAGTCAGGCCCCAAAATGACCATGCTCAGACGCTCGCAGTTATCAAAAGCATAATCCGGCAGATACTTCACGCTGTTCAGTGTCACGGATTCTATCAGGTCGTTACCCCGTACATCCTTTTCATACTCGTTCTCGGCCGGATAATCCTTATAGCTTCCGCTGAACAGACCCGGAACAACATTTTCTCCCTTTTTCGATAAATACATGTTGCTTGTTGCAGCATCCCATGACTTGTTCTGGAAATAAGTATTATAGTTTCCGGTATTGCTTACCGCCGGTTTTACAGTACTTCCATCCGAAGGTTTGTATTCTTCACCATTTTCATCCAGATTATAGCGGTAGCCATAAACATCAATCGACTCCACACCCTGCGGCACAACAATATTCTTTGTTGCGTTTACCAACGCTTCTTCTTCTGCCGTCGGCGCCCGGTAAGGGTCGTTGGAAGTTGCGTTTTCTATGACATCATATGGGTATTTGTCATAGTATGCCAGCGGTTTCGATGGCGCCGCATATACGGTAATCGGCTCGAACAGGAAATCCGCTATTTTATGCAAAGCCGTATCACCACCGCCGGAAGTTGTTGTGTCCGAAGTAGTCGGCGGCTGGGATGAACCGTCCGCCCAGCCTTCCCAGTTATCAACATCCTTTACCCAGGGGCCGTAAAGCGCCTTATCCTGATATATCTCTTCTTCCGCAGCCACGTCTCCGTCGGCCGCTTTCCATGCCTGCGCAAACGCGGTTCTGTAACTGTTGTATTCCGAACCCGCATACTGGGTATATAAGGTGTCTTCCCGCCACTCCACATAAGTATTGGGCTGGCCCTTACCTCCGATATCGCCCTTCGTCCTATGTATCTCATCCAGAATATTCTCGACCTGGCTGTACTTCGGATAATCCAGCAGCGTTACATATTCCGTAACCGGATTATACATGACGGTCAGGAAGTACGGGGACAGGCTCTTATAACATACCCGGATGCCGTCCCGGGACTGTATGATATTGTCCGGCGACATCGCCCATTCAAAAGGCGCATATCCTTGTGCAATATCGCCGTGGAAGGTCAGTTCAGGGCTTTCCGTTTTAAATGCGTCGGTTCCTATCGTGAAGGATTCATATCCTCCAAGAGGACTTCCGAACGTGACGTCTACCAAGTTACTGCATCCCTTAAATGCGTTATTTCCGATTTTGCTTACGGAATTTCCAATATATACTTCGGACAGGTTCGGCCAGTTTTCAAAAACGGAATCGTCGATAGCGGAAATAGAATTGTCTCTGATTATCAGCGTCTCAACAACCTTCTTCCCTTCATCAAACTTGGCGAAGCAGTCGGAGGCAATCCCCTGTACCTTTGTATTACCTACCATCTCAGGAATCACCAGCTCTTTTCCTGGCGTCGTGCCCTCGGCCAGCGTACAGGAAATCAGGATTCCATTCTCATCAACGCAGAGAAGATATCCGTTCTGTGATACTTCATAATAATTCTTACCGTCAATACAGTATAAATACGGTACCGCCATGCCTTCTATCGCAGTTTTGGCAACCCACGTCTTCTGGCGAGGCATCGCCGCCTGTAAGTTGTTGTTCTGATAAGGGCCCTTCACATAAAAATTCGGATTGGACACATCAGCAAACAGCTGGTTAGAATCAAACGAAACATAACCGCAAGAATTGGGCGCATCAGCCGGTGCCGGAAACTCCACATACTCAAGTCCCGTACAATCATGAAATATCTCCGGCGATATTGTGGGATTATTGCTGCTCAAAGGCCCCCATTGCGGAAATATAACATATTGAAGCCCTGCACGGCCTGAAAACAGATATTTTCCAATCGTATTTCCCTTATTCATCCCTTTTGGCAGCGTAATACCAAACTGCTGTGAACCCGTGACAACAGAAAATGCACCATCGCCCATCATTTCGATAGCAGCATTTTCCATTTTTACTTCTTTCAGAGAATAACAGTCATAGAAAGCATATGCCTTCATTTCACAGCTCGTTCTGATGCTGTCCATGTCAACCGACGTGAGATTTTTACAATTTGCAAAAGCACCATACCCAATAACACTGACAGTCGAGGGCATTGTTACTTTTTCCAGCGCAGTATTACTGAAACATTCTGCCCCGATAATACTGGTACCCTGTCCAAGCTCTACTGTCTTTAAAGCTACACACCCTTTAAATGCTCTGTTACCAATCTGCTTCGCATTATTGATGGTGATGCTTTCCATCAGAACTGCATCCGCAAAAGCCTCATTCCCGATATACTCTATCATTTTAGGAATTGTCATATTTTTAACATTTCTAACATTTTTAAAAGTCTTGTCACCGATGGCTATCATCAGCACCTTACTTCTGCTGTTTACCAGATAACCGCTCTCATCATTTGTCTGATTTCCGCCCGGTGTTCCGCCATGTGCAATATAAACTTCACCAGTTTTATTCGGTCTGTTATCATGCACAACGCGTAATGTGTAACCTTCACCCAACACACCTTTGTCCATGTCACAATAATATTTTCGTTTTTGCTCATCGTTCAGATTATCCACCGGCACTTTTTTTAACGGCACCGGCTTCGTTCCGGTGAATCCCGGTTTCTGATAATTATCAAAATAATTTTTAAATTCTGCTGTTTTCTGGTCAAATTCCGTTTTAAAATATGTCTGGAAAAAGTTCAAATCCTCCTGGGATGCAGAAGTTCCGCCGCCACCGCCGGAAACCTGGTCCCCCGCATAATCCTCAAACGAATAAACTCTTTCATCCGTAGCCAGTTTGTTCGGTGCCTTAGTATACACAGGATTTCCATCTACGTCAGTCTCGGGGTTCCCATTCCCATCAAGTTTTCTTACACCGTACCAAAAAGCATCATAGTCCGAAGTCTCCACGGTATAATATGCCGTAATCGGGTTCAGGCCCAAATTGACCAAATCCGCAGAATAAGCACTGTTATATTTGCAGACAACACCTCCCACGGAATTATTCGCCGGGTTCACCACATTATAATACATAAACTGCCAGTTCAGCGTAGTAACACCGTCCACTTCAATAATGGCAAGCGATGCATAAACAGGTCTGTTGCTATTTGTCCCCTTATCCGCACTATCATCTTCATTAATTGTAATCTTTTCTATTTCTGTATTTGCATATTTATCTAATACAAAATTTGTCCCGGTAATACCCGTTTCATCCTCGGACAGATTTGTCGTATCCGTTCCGTCCGCACCTTTATAAGTACCTGTTTCCGTATATTCAAAGCCGCTCATATTATGTACATCCTGTTTCACAGTCGTACCGCCGCCCGGCGTCACTGGGTCGTCCGCAGCCACTTCCGGTACAGGAATCGCCGCCACCGCGATTGCGGTTATCATTAAAACAGCCGCAAGACTCCGTCTCACGCTCCTTTTTAATCTTCTCTTTGATTTCTTGACCGGTGTCTTCTTTGACATATCACTCTCTCCTTCTGTCAGTAACACTTTTATCCGTCTGCTATATGATATACACAGTTTTCATGATGATTACAGCAAAATATCCGTCTGAACGGAAAGATTTCCAGAAACGGTATCATCTGCGAGGCATTATTATTACTATATTATATCGGCATTTTGCATCTGTTTGATTAGTCTTTTTCCTGATTTTTATTAGAATGTGTCAGAACAGCTCCAAGAACACGCCCCGATATCGTACCCACCCCAATACCATATACAGGATAATCCCCTTTTTCCTTTGTAATACACAACTTTATTTTACTATATTTGTGGATTTATGCAAGTTTTTTTTTAGCGAACCCCAAAAACATTCCATACTATATCTGGTATCAGTATTATAAGAAACAGGATTTTGGGTCTATATCATGATATTTAATTGGAAAGCAACGCAAAAGGCGCTTCATACAAATGTACAATGCGCCTTCTGAATCCGTTCTATAATCCAAACTCTCTGAACAGCCGTTCCCGGTATTCCGCATCTTTGGCCATCCGTTTCAAATCGTCCAAGCGATTCTGTTCCAGCAGTCTGCCGGCCAGCTCAAGGATTTCTTCTCTTCCTTCTTCTCTGATTGTCCTTTCATATTTATCCACATCAAACTCTTCCAATAACATCCCCAGCACCTCCGACCGAAATTTTTTCAGGAACACAGACAGAATATTATAGCTGATGCAATAATCTATTGCCATA
Organism: uncultured Lachnospiraceae bacterium; assembly: GCA_910578715.1. Lineage (GTDB taxonomy): Bacteria > Bacillota > Clostridia > Lachnospirales > Lachnospiraceae > UBA3282. Next base: position 35,965 of record CAJTRL010000027.1, read on the forward strand.
TTCAACGCTTCCTGGCGGTCGTCTGCTTCCAATGCACATTCCCTTGAAATTTTCACAAATTCTGCGTATTCCCTCAGTACTCTGCACTTTTCCAGCAATTCCTGATTATGCCCGGCATTCTTTATCCTCCTTTACTCCGACAGGATAAAGCACATGCCTTTTTATCGGCATTTCCAGTTCCTGCCATATTTGATTCATTCGTTAGAAAATCTGACAGAAACTGTCCGAATGTACGAAACGTACAAATTGTACAAATGTGCATCAAACGCTCATTAGATGTACTTTTTTAGAATTTTCTGATATATTCAGCATATCACAAGCAGAATTATTTGTCAAATATATTTGTTCAAAATTACGTTAAGTGTGTGACAATTCAGTCCCCGCCCGGCCAGAGCATCGTTCTCTGGCCGGGCGGAGACGGAACTATAACTTTATTCCAATAAAAAATCTTTATTCAATTCTCCTGGCAACCACAACGAAGCGTCCGTCCGCTTCAGAATTATCACAGGTGGACAAAGTCAGCAGTTCATCTCCAAAGCTCGCCCGAACGCCCGTATCATACAAGGAAAGCGCCGCCATTTCCTGCATATTGGAATTAAATTCTTTTTCGGAAACCGCGTCAAAAAACTGATAATATTTGAAAACAATTTCATCTTCGTTATAGATTTTGGAGCGGAACACATACATCACTTCATAGGTTCCTTTTTCATAAATCGTATCGAACTGGATATAGGGATGTTCCTTATAGTAGCTTTCGCTGCTGTATTTATTCAGGTTTCCGAACATCTTCCCGGAACGCATATGATGTCCGTAGATAATTAGATTGGTATTTCTGTGCACAATATCACATGCTGCATCCAGAAAAAGGCTTCCGTTTTTGTCGTACTCCTGTTCAAAATTATGGTCCAGATAATATACATTGTCCGTTGTCTGTAACACCGGATAATCAATATTCGTATCTTCGATTTTCAGCCAGCCTATGAGGCGCCTGTTCTTATTATAAAGCGTCTCGTATTCTTCCAGCACAGTCAGCTCTATTTCCTCTTCGTCCGTGTAATGAATCGTGACGCCCTGGGCCGGGGAAGCCAGCGTCGTACTGCCTTTCAGCTCAGCAAGGTCGTTATAATCCGACTGCGTTTTGTCCGCAGTGTAATAGTATACGCCATAATATCCAAAACAGCAGAGGGCAACGATGCTGCAAAGCGCAACAATCAGTTTCCGGTTCCTTTCCTTCTTTTTCAGGACTTCCCGAATTTCTTTCTGCATTTTTTCATCGTAATCGGCTAACGATATTTTTTTCGCTTTGGTTTTTCCGGCTTTTGGGCCGCTTCCTGTCGTTTTCTTTTTCTGTTTCGACAGCTTTACTTTACTGTCTTTGGTATAGCCCTGTTTTTGATATTTCTCCGCCAGTTCCTGTATTTCGTCTTTAAAATCTCTGCCTACCAGCGTCGTCAGCTGATATTTTCCCGCTCTGATATCCGAAGCCAGACGAATCACTTCGCCCGGCTGTTCCATATTGATTCTGCCTCTGATTGCATCTATCTGCGCCTGGTCCCGCAGCGCCGCTTTATAATCAGACTGGGTCCGGAACTTTCTTCCCGCAACGGTGTAATCTGCCATAGCCAGAACAACTCCTTCGCTTAGAACATTTTCGTATCTGATTATATCATTTCAGAGGCTTCTTATCAATAGACACGGTTTTTCTTACAAAGTTCATACAGATTATCTTATGGAATATACATAATGGTATAGTTTAAAACGGGCTCGGAAGACGGATGCTTTTCCCCTCCTATATTGAAAATGAAATTTACCATTCCCGTTTCACGGTCGTAGCTCCAGCTGCTGCTTATCCGCCAGCTGTTGACGTCGGGATATACATATGCCGCGCATTCCGATATGCTCATACCGGCGCAGACATAGGTCAGTCCTGCCGGAACCTGCACGCTGCCTTTCAGCTTCTCAGTCGTAGCTTCAAAATCAGAAATTGCTCCGGTAAGAACGACCGGCGCGGAATCCGCCTTTCCCCGCGCATATCCTTCCTGGTAGCTGGCCGACGAGGTATTCACATTCGTTTCGGCTTCCTTTACTCCCGCCGCGTATCCTGTCTGGTAGCCGGACTCTTCTCCGCTCGTATATCCCTTATTGTAAAAAGCATCATTGTCCGCACCGTTTCCGACAACCAGCGTCCCATCGACCCAGGCTGCCGCGCCTCTGCTCAGATTATCAGAAACGGCGGCGCAGATTTCCTTATCCGCCAGATGCGATACCGACTGGGACTTCAAAATGCCGTCGCAGATTTTATGATATGGAAGTTCCATACCGTTTTCCCCGGAATCCGCTTCCTCCGGCACATGCGTTACGGAGCCGTCCGCCGTAAAATATGTTCCTATCTGCTTCAGGGCTTCTGCAGCATCTGCCGTACTGTCCCGATAGGCGGCTTCCAGTCCGTCCAGCCGGTCCGCCAGACATAAGAAATCGGCGGAGTCCATAACGACCGCTCCGTCATCATAATTTACAACTCCCTTCGAACGAATATGCTCTCTTCTGCCCGTTCCTTCCGTCCGGGCGGCCGACAGCTCCGATAATTCCTGTTTTTGCCGTATCTCATCCGCTTCCGCCAGCAGATAATCAAAGTCCGCAGCATAAATCGATACCTCACCTTCCTCATACACCAGATTTCCTCTGCTTTTCAAAGAGGATTCCGCCAATACCGGCAAAACGGCCGAGGTCATACAGGCGGATGCTGCGGCGGCCGCCACAATACACTTCATCAATTTTTTTCTCATGCGCTTATTCTCCTTTTCCTGTTGTTCATGGGACCATCGTTTTTGAATAGTGGAAATCTGAAACAGAATACAGATATCATTCGGAAAATGATATTCGAAGAAAGAATATACAAAGAATGATTATTCAAAGAACTGATAGATGTTATAGTAGTTATAGCACAACAGAAAAAGAAAAACAAACGCTTTTTATGCAAATCAACATAGAAAAATTATGTATGCTATTTCGTCAATCACCCAAAATAATCAAAATATAGCAAGCACGGCACAAGAAAACAAAAATAAACGCCATATCTTGTATTGTGCAATTTTACCTTTCGCGGATTTTTTCCCCGATAAAGGTCAGAAACTCCTCTTCCGGCAGCGGTTTGGAAAAGTAATATCCCTGGATATAATCGATGCCGAGTCCGGAAATAATTTCCATCTGTTCCTTCGTCTCCACGCCCTCCGACACGATTTTCAGTTTCAGGTCGTGAATCATGTGCATAGCGGCTTCCATGACGAATTTGGCTTTCTGGTCCGCAAAATACGCCTGGCTCATCCCCCGGTCAAATTTGACGATGGAGACCGGCATTTCTACAATATAGTTCAGATTACTCTCTCCGCTCCCGAAATCGTCCAGGGAAAACGACACGCCGTAGTCTAACAGCCTTTCCATATTTTTCTGGAAAATATTTCTCGTCTGAATGGGAGCGGATTCCGTGATTTCCAGATTGATGCAGGAAGGCTCCACTTCATATTTTTGCATAATATTGATAAACGTTTCGGCCAGCTCTTTCTTTTCACACTGTTTCACCGAAAGATTGACTTCCACATAGCGGATTCCATATCGTTCCCTCAGGTGATTCCGCCCGATAAACGCACAGGTCTTTTCAAATACTTTCTCCCCGATTCTGGAAATCAGGCCGTTTTCTTCCGCAACGGGTATAAATCTTCCCGGCGGAACAATGCTGCCGTCGCTTTCACGAAGCCGTACGAGCGCTTCCGCTGAGACAAAGCATTTTTCTTTCGTGGAATAAATGGGCTGGAAAAAAACCTCGATTCGGTCTTCCTTAATTGCGGAAGCGAGCATTTCTTCCATCTCTTCTTTTTCCCGGAATCGCGCTATCCGCTTATTATCCATCACAATAATATGCTTTTCCGGATTTTTTTCCTCCACTCTGAAATACCGCAGCATCTGAAAAATTTCTTCCGCGTTCCTGAATATAGAAGAATCTTCCAGCAGCACATAATAAGGGCTCAGCTGCATCGACGCTTCCAGCCGTCTGCTATACCATGGATGTTTAAAACGTTCCTGCAGCATACGAAAGATTTTCTGCAGCTGTTCCACGTTATCCATAATCAGAATCAGCTCATGCTCTACCGTTTTAAAGACCCTAATATCTTTTATTTTCTCCAGATATCTTACAATTTCCCGAAAGGCGATATCCTGACGCGCCCCCTGGTCATCGTCGTGCGTCCTTCCTACGTCGGACAAAACAAGCATCATCGAAGAAAAAATCTTCTGTTCCCCGTAAAGCTGCTTCACATACTCACCGAGCGCATGAGCATTATACGCACCCGTCTCCCTGTCAAGATTGGCATCCGGATTTTCCAGTTCAAAAAACAGAATGACCATGCCGAGCACCGACGCAAAACCTACCAGAAGCAGCCTGGCATTTAAAAACTGAACGAAAGCCGCTATCATCCAGATAACCATCCAGATAATCACGGTTTTACGACGCTTGGCATTCATTTCTTTTCCCCGGAATACCATCTTAAAAATGGTCAGCAGCACAAACAGAAGGGCAAAGGCATAGGTTGTCATACAGCTTGGTCCATAAGTATATACAATCGTTCTTTCCAGATAATAATGAATCGGAAGAATATAAATCAGAAATGTACCGATGATAACCGCCGCCGTATATGCCCTGTTCTGTCTCATCCTTTCTGCCCTTGTATTCGTCAGTTCCATACCGGAATAAAGCAGCCCGAAATATCCTACCCAGATGAGGGACACAATATAGGTCTTACAGATAAACGCCAGAAAAAATCCCGGGATTTCTTCCATATGATGAATTGCAACAATAGAAAGAATATCCATTGTAACACAGAAAGACGTCATTCCAAGCGTAATCAGAAACAGCTTTACGGAATAGAGTCCGAGCGGACGCTGTCTTAAATAAAATATCCATAATAAAAGCAGAATGGCGATGCCGCAGCATTGTACCTGTATGTTCATTTTTACTCCCATCTGCCTGCTTGGGCAGGCACTCAATGTCAATACATTTTTCTGTTTCTATTGTTTTTTCAACAAATTTTATTTTTCCCGGAAACCTGGACCTGCCACATACATAAGATAAATCATAAAACAAAACAAAAACATGGAGGCACAAACACATGAGTGATTTATCGGCAACCCATTGCGGATGCAATAACACAAGAGAAGGAAACAACGGCTGTTGTTCTCTTATCTGGCTTATCATCTTATTCTCCATCTGCGGCGGCAACAATGACGGCTGTGGATGCGGCGGAAGCGGCTTTGGTCTTTTCAATAACAACTCCGACGGATGCGGATGCGGCAGCTGGATTTGGCTGTTAATCCTTCTTTGCTGCTGTGGCGGCAATTCCTTCTGCTAATTTTTTTCACTTCTTATGTAACACATCTGGAAAATAGGCTCCGTATGTGAGCCTATTTTTCTCTTACCGCGCATATACTTTGATAAATGTTCATAACGGACATCGAAAGGCACTTGGAACAATGAAAGAAGAATCTTCAAACGTCATGGCATTTGATGCCCTGTACACAAACAACCAAATACAGAAACTAAAGGTTCTTCTTCCTTATATAGAGCCTTCCATGCAAAAAAATATGGCAATTTATATCAAATATATGGAACTGAAATATACAATGGATTTATGCCGGAAGCATCCTTTTCATATCTGCTCCGCCCCTTCTGAAAAACAGGCACCTGATTTCAAAAAACTCTGTCAGGAATTAAAACCTTACTCTACAGAAGCCGAAGTCAGACAACTGGAACAGATGGAGTCCATGTTACAGACAATGGAAATGTATCAGGAAATGAGCCAGACCATGAGCGCCATGCAGGAAATGTTTCCAAATATGGGAAACGGAGACGCTGACCCTTCTTCCGCTTCGATGGAAAATATTCTGATGGGCATGCTCTCTCCTGAGCAAAAAGCGATGTTCGATGCTTTCAGCAGTCAGACATAACATATTCCATTAACGTTAGGAGGTTTTCTTATGGGAGCATGGTTAGATGACCCCGATGTTGCACATATCGATAAGTCCAAACTGGATTTTCTGCAAATGCTCGTTTTTGAAAGCAACGGACTTTCCAAAGAGCAGATGCTGCCCTTTCTGATGGCAGTCGCCAAACGTGGAAAGGACAATCATATCAGTTTTACGGAGGAAGAAATCAATACGATTATCCAGACGCTTCAAAAATATTCTTCCCCCGAAGAAATCGACAAAATGAATAAAATGACTGCAATTTTCCGCAGCCGGAAAAAAAGTTAATTCCAGAAAGATTTACAGTCTAAAACGTTTCTCAGGCCGCTTGCAGCCTGAGAAGCGTTTTTCTCTCTGAATAACCGGGATGTTTTTATTCCCGCGGGCAATGACTGCCGCGAGGGTGTAATACCTCGCAGCTTGCTGCGCATTCAGGCTATGATGCCCTGTGCGTGGTATTTCACTTCTGGACGATATTCACGAGTCTTCCGGGAACATAAATTTCTTTTACAATGGTTCCTGTCAGTTTATCGGCTACCGCCTCTTTCGCTCTGGCAATGACAGTCTCTTTCGGGTCGTCCTTGCCAATCATCAGCGCCGCTCTCATTTTGCCGTTAATCTGCACCGCGATTTCCACATCCGTCTCTATGGTCTTCGCCTCATCGTATTCCGGCCACTTCGCCTGATACAGTCTGCCTTCAAAACACGCAGTCTGCCAGAGTTCTTCCGTAATGTGCGGTGCCACCGGATTGAGCAGCACGAGCAGCGTTCTGTACTCGTCTTTCGTCACGCTGTTCTTTTTGTAAAATTCGTTTATCAGCGCCATCATAGCGGCAATTGCCGTATTGTATTTCAGATTTTCAAAATCGCTGCTGACTTTCTTAATCGTCTGGTGCATTTTCGTTTCCAGGTCTTTGGAATATCCGGTTTCGTCAGTCATAATATCCTGTAATTTCCAGACTCTTTCCAGGAAACGGCGGCAGCCTTTCACGCCGTCCTCAGACCAGGATGCCGACAAGTCGAAGGCGCCGATAAACATCTCATAAGTCCGCAGTGTGTCCGCGCCGTATTCCCTGACGATATCGTCGGGATTTACAATATTGCCGCGGGATTTGCTCATTTTTTCCCCATTGGAGCCAAGAATCATTCCATGAGAAGTTCTTTTTGCATAAGGCTCCGGACAAGGCACAACTTTCTGGTCATACAGGAATTTATGCCAGAAACGGGAATACAAAAGATGCAGTGTCGTATGCTCCATTCCGCCGTTATACCAGTCTACGGGCATCCAGTAATCGAGCGCTTCCCTGCTCGCCAGCGCTTCTTTGTTCTCCGGGTCCGTATAACGAAGAAAATACCAGGAAGAGCCGGCCCATTGCGGCATCGTGTCCGTCTCCCGCTTTGCCGGGCCTCCGCAGCATGGGCAGGTAGTGTTGACCCAATCGGTCATTGCCGCCAGCGGAGATTCTCCGTTATCCGTCGGCATATAGCTTTCCACTTCCGGCAGCTCTAATGGCAGTTCGCTTTCGTCAAGCGGCACATAGCCGCATTTTTCACAGCATACAATCGGAATCGGCTCTCCCCAGTAACGTTGTCTGGAAAATACCCAGTCCCGGAGTTTAAAATTCGTCTTGGCCGTTCCGATACCCTTTTCTTCCAGAAAAGCAATCATTTTTTCTTTCGCTTCCGCCACATGCAGGCCGTTCAGGAAATCGGAATTGCAGAGAATCCCCGTCGCCACATCCGTATA
>CAJTRL010000028.1 GCA_910578715.1 uncultured Lachnospiraceae bacterium
TCCCCGGCAGAAAGCCCGTTTTTCAGCGTTTCAAAAGAACATTCTACACTGCCTCTTTCTATTGTCCGTTTTCAAGATTCTTCAGTTTTACTCTTAAATCCGAAGAAATGGTGCTAATCATATCCGCTGACGCCGCAATTTCCTCCGTAGAAGCCGCGAGATTTGTCACGCGGACATTGACACCGTCGATAACGTCGATTAATTTTTCCGCATTTTCTAACAGATTCGTAATCGCATTCTGAATCTCTTCTTTGTTCCGGTCGCTGTCGCTGGCCGTTTCTTTGGATGAATCGGCCAGTTTCTTGATATTCTCCGCAATGATTGCAAAGCCTCTTCCGGACTCGCCCGCCCTGGCTGCTTCGATGCTGGCATTTAAAGCGAGCAGATTCGTTTCTTCCGCCACATTGGTAATTTCCAGATTATTTTCTTCCAGTTTTCCCAGCAATGCCTGAATCTGCGTCAGTGCCGAACGAAGCTCATCACAGAATGTCACGACTTCACTCATGGACATGGATATTCCGGTACTCTCTTCCGCATTGCTGTTATTGCCCATGGACATTTCGCTGATGGAGGTGTCCAGGCTGTCAAAATCAACGGCTACTTCGCCAACCACCTTTGAAATCTGCTGATTTTTAATTTCAATTACTTCGTTCTTTTCCTGCATTTCAGCGGACAGTTCCTCGGCTACGAGCTTCTCTTTCGTAACGGCGTCTTTTATGTAATGGATGCAGTTGTCCTTTGTATTACAGCCGTTATAGATTGCCGCCGCCATATCATGGCATGTCTTATATCCACAGGCGGAGCAGTTGATTGTCTGCCGCTCCGGCCTTGTTTTCTCCATCTCCCCAAAAATAGCGTTCAGTTCAGCGGTATCCGGATAACTTATTTTTACTTCCGCCGACTTATCCGTGTAGCGCCTGATAAAGTCATTGATATCAAGGCTTTTAAACTGTTTGTTAAAGCGTGCCAGCCTCTGCTTCGGCGTCAGGTTTTTACTCCATGCGCTCGCCTTTCCACCTCGTTTGCTCGCCGCTTTGATTTTCTGCACCTCATAAAGCGTATCGTCGCATTTTGCCTTTTCCTCTTCCACAGCCGTTCCGTACAGGCAGCCCTTCGCGCAATTCAGCGCATCTACCATAAAAGGCAGTTCCTTTCCGTTCAGGACTCTTTCTTTATAATCTTCCAGAAATTCATACGCATGCTTTTCTCCTTCTATCTGTCTTATAAAAATTTCTTCCCCGCAGAACCAGTATACGTTCTCTTTCAGGCCGCCCGGCATCGGATAAATGGAACCGAGACCGTATTCAATCTCATCGGACACAGGCTTTCCGGTGATTTTATGTTCTCTGACATATTTCATCAGATGGTCAAAGGTAACGTTATAGGACACATATCCGCCGCAGTTTGCGTCTTCTATTTCATTCTTTTTGGCAATGCACGGACTGATAAACGCCAGTTTGTCCGGCACTTTCATATATTTTTTGGCATAAATGGCGCCGCACATCAGCGGAGAGTGCACTGGCAAAAGATTGGGAATCAGTTCCGGTATATATTTTTCAATATAGCTTACGATTGCCGGACAGGGCTGTGAAATGCCCCCTTTGAAATGGTGTTCCGTAATATATTTGATATATGCCCACGTTGTGATATCCGCACCAAAGCTGATGCTGATAATCCGGTTTACGCCCATTTCCTTCAGGCCGCCCAATACAGAGGCATATTCTTTCGGATAATTCGCCAGAAAAGCGGGCGCGAGAAGCAGCGAAATTTTTTCTCCTTTTTTCAAATCGTCAAAAAATCGTTCCGTATCGTCGCGGTATTCCCTCGCCAGATGCTCGCAGGCGTCAAAACAGGCTCCACAGCTGATACATTGTTTTCCATCCACCACAATTTTGTTCTGCTCATTTTCATTGACCGCATAGTTTGCAGTCAGTACCGGGCACACGGAGATACATTTGTTACAGCCAATACAGTTATCGTTTGTAAAAACCAATGCGTCATTTGTCATCTTACCCATACTAATAACCATGCCTTTCCCATAGCCTGCGAACTTTGGGCCGCAGGCACAAATTCTCGATTGAAAAATCACTGATTTTTCAATCTAATCCCCATACCTTTCTCTCAGCCTACGATATTGTGACAAGAAGAAGCAATATTCGCATAACGAATATCATCCAGTCACTCAGCTCATTGTCCGCGGAAGCAAAACATCCGCATGTAAAAATTTCGATTTACGCTTAAATTTGAAAGAATTTACTTTATCTCCTTAAATATGAGCACAGAATATGGATATGAAGCATTGAATTTCAGATTTCAGTCATTTGGATTTGTGCATTATGTACTCATATTCAAGTGGCTGATAACACCAATATAGCATATTTTACAAAACAAGTAAATATTTTAACCGATAAAGTTCGAAATAAGCCGAAACAATTTAACGGGAGCGAAAAAAGTCGAAATTTCGCTCCCGTTTCTCTACATTAATTCTACATTTAAAAGCATCACAGCTGACACAGCACAAAAATATCGTATATCGCTTTAATCGCCGTTTCGAAATCGGCATTGGCAACGCCGATGATAATATTCAGCTCGCTGGAGCCCTGGTCAATCATTTTGACATTGACATTGGAATGTGCCAGCGCGGAAAAAATACGTCCGGCCGTTCCTCGCGTGGACTTCATGCCGCGCCCGACGACCGCAATCAGCGCCAAATCCGCTTCTATCTCAATCGTATCCGGGTCGGCCAGCCTGTGAATGCCCGACACCACTTTCTGTTCCTTGTGCATAAACTCATCCTGATGTACAAAAACCGTCATCGTGTCGATTCCCGACGGCACATGTTCAAAGGAAATGCCGCTGTCCTCAAAGACCTGTAAAACCTTTCTGCCAAAACCGACTTCCGAGTTCATGGAGTCCTTCTCGATATTGACCGCGCAGAAGCCTTTCTTTCCGGCGATTCCGGTGATGACGTATTTGGGCTTCTGACAGGTGCTTTCCACAATCCAGGTTCCCTCATCTTCCGGCGCGTTGGTATTTCTGATATTAATCGGAATCCCCTCTCTTCTGACCGGGAAAATGGCGTCCTCATGAAGCACGCTCGCCCCCATATAGGCCAGCTCCCGCAGTTCTTTGTATGTAATCGTGGAAATAGGCTCCGGTTTATAGATAATTCTTGGGTCCGCAACGAGAAATCCCGACACATCCGTCCAGTTCTCGTAAACGTCCGCTTTCACCGCCCTTGCCACGATGGAACCGGTAATATCGGAACCGCCGCGGGAAAAGGTTTTCACCGTACCGTCCTCTTTTGCTCCGTAAAAGCCCGGAATAACCGCTGCCTTTAAGTGTGACAGACGTTCTCTCATCAGCTTATTCGTCGTCTCCGAATCAAATTCGCCATGCTCGTCGAAACGGATGACTTCCGCCGCATCGACAAACTCAAAGCCCAGATATGCCGCCATAATAATGCCGTTCAAGTATTCGCCTCTGGACGCCGCATAGTCTCTGCCGGCCTTCTCTTTCAAATTCTTTTCAATGGTCTTAAATTCCTCATCCAGAGAAAGTTTTAGTGCAAGGCCGTCTATGATTTCCTGATATCTCGTCTTTATGGCCTGTAACTGCTCTTTAAAGTTCTTTCCGGATTCCGCCAGGTCATAACATTCATAGAGCATATCCGTCACTTTTGTATCGTCCGCATCCCGTTTGCCGGGAGCCGATGGCACCACGAACTTCCGCTCCGCATCGGCATGGATAATGTTACCGACTTTTTTGAACTGCTCTGCACTGGCAAGAGAACTCCCGCCAAACTTTACTACTTTTCTCATCTCTAAAACGGTTCCTTTCTCAGTCTGCGATTTATGCTGCCGGACGCCATTGCGTCAGCGTGAAAACAAATAATCTATCAATCGATATCCTTCCGGAAAACAATTACCGCCTGCCGCCCCTTCTTTTTCATTATAATTCCAGGTCCTGTCAAGCTCATTCGTGCTGTCATAAAGCAGATACGGCACACTGTCCGCCGTATGTGTCCTGACTCTTACCGGGGTCGGGTGGTCCGGGAGCACCAGCATACGGTAGGATACGCCTTCCTCATCCAGCGCTTTTCGAAGCGGCCCGACGACTCTCGCATCCAGATATTCTATTGCCTGTATTTTCCGCTCCACGCTGCCCTGATGTCCCATTTCATCCGGCGCCTCCAGATGGATATAAGCAAAATCATACCCGCCACGCAACAGTGCGTCCAGCGCCGCCTGTGTTTTGCCTTCGTAATTCGTATGAAGGCCCCCGTTCGCGCCTTCCACTTCGGCAACGCCCATGCCCGCGCCGACCGCGATTCCCTTTAACAAATCGACGGCGGACACCATGATTCCCTTTTTCCCGGTCTTTTCTTCAAATGAGGAAAGCATCGGCTTTGTTCCCGCTCCCCAGAACCAGCAGCAGTTTGCCGGATGCAGCCCGTTCTTTTTTCTTTCTATATTAATGGGGTGGTTTGCAAGAATCGCAAAGCTCTTTTTCATCATTTCCCGCAGAATATCGTTTTCGGGAAGATGCTGCCCGATGGTCTGCGTCAGTACATCATGAGGCGGCGTCAGCTCTACAACTTTTCCGCCTTTCCAAATCAGGCAATGCCTGTAACTCGTTCCGACATAAAATTGATAAATATCGTTTTCCAGTTCTTTCCTGACCGCATCGAGCAGCACGGCACAGTCTTCGGTACTGATTTCGTCCGCGCTGTGGTCAATAATCGTCTGTTCCTCGAAAGGAACGTTTTCTTCCGAAATCGTCACGATATTACAGCGAATCGCGATATCCGTGTTCTGCATCGGAACGCCGATGCTCAGCGCTTCCAATGGAGAACGGCCGGAGTAGTACTTTTTCGGGTCATACCCGAGCACGGCCAGATTCGCCGTATCGGAACCCGGTTTCATGCCTTCCGGTATCGTATGGACCATACCGATTTCCGCCTTTTTGCTCAGCGCATCCAATTCTGGCGTTGCCGCGTACTCAAGCGGCGTCTTTCCGCCCAGGCTTTCAATCGGTTCATCCGCCATTCCATCGCCTAAAACGATTACATATTTCATGATTCTTCTCCTAATATCGTCTTGGTTGTAATTGAAGCTCTCCGCTTTTCAACCTAATTCTCCAGGCGAATCCTGTTCACCGCGCCGCCGATGGACGCAATTTTCTCATCGAATGCCTTTTCTGCCATAACACCTGTTATGAATGCAAATTCTTCCGCTATTCCGGCGTTTACTTCTTCGAGTCCGGCAAACGCAGTCTCCGCTTCCGCCTTTTTATCCGCCGCAACGCGCACGAAGAACCGGCGTTTCGTATCGGCGATATCCATCAGCTCCACCTGGGTATCGTCCCAGAAGCACATAATGGTCTTTCCCGGATGTCTCGCGCAGTCCACGATATCGGAAACGACCGCGCTGGCCGTCGGCAGTTTTCCCGCGCCCCTTCCGTAATACATCGTATCGCCGAGCATGTTTCCATGCACATATACCGCGTTGAATACGCCTTTCACATTAAATAACGGATGTTCTTCCGGAATCATGAACGGTGCTACCATCGCAAAAAATCCATCTTCCGTTCCTTTGCTCATGGCGAGCAGCTTGATGGTGCGGTTCATCTTCTTTGCATAGGCAAAATCTGCCGTCGTAATCTTCGTGATTCCTTCCGTATATATTTTTTCATAATTTACGGTCTCGCCCTTCATCAGGGAAGAGAGAATCGCAATTTTTCTGCATGCGTCATAGCCTTCGACGTCCGCCTCCGGTTTTCTTTCCGCATACCCTTTTTCCTGTGCCTCTTTCAGAACCGTCGCAAAATCCGCGCCGTCCTCTTCCATTTTGGTAAGAATATAGTTAGTCGTTCCGTTTAAAATACCCGTAATCGCGTCCAGCTTTTCCGCTGTCAGAGAGTAATTCAGGGGCCGGATAATCGGAATGCCGCCGCCAACGCTCGCCTCAAACAAATAATTGCAATGGTTCTCTTTGGCAAGCCGTATCAGCTCCGAGCCGTGATTGGCAACCAGTTCCTTATTGGACGTGCAGACACTTTTCCCCGCAAGAATCGCCTTTTTGGAAAACGTATAAGCGGGTTCGAGGCCTCCCATCGTCTCACAGATAACGGCAACTTCCGGGTCTTCCAGTATGATATTGAAATCGTGCACTACTTTTTTCTCGTAAGGGTCGCCCGGAAAATCCCTCAAATCCAGAATATATTTAATATTCAGTTCCGTTCCCGCTTTCTTGTTGATGTCCGCCTTGTTTGTCTCTATTACTTCGACAACGCCGCTGCCTACCGTACCATATCCTAAAACCGCTACCTGAATCATTTTCCTTTAAACCCTCTCTTTCACCTTAATTGAGCGGATATTTATCCGTTAAGCCTTTCACGATTGAACGGGCTTTGTCAAGTCCCGCTTCGCCTTCTTTGATTACGATGGAAATCGCTTCCGCAACCTGGTCCATATCTTCCGTATTCAGTCCTCTGGACGTCACCGCCGGAGTTCCCAGACGAACGCCGCTCGTTACAAAAGGAGATTTGGGGTCGTTCGGTATCGTATTCTTATTCGCCGTGATATTCGCTTCATCCAGAAGTTTCTCCACCGCTTTTCCTGTCAAATCATAATTTGTCAAATCCACCAGCATCAGATGGTTGTCCGTGCCGCCGGACACAATCTTTACATCTCTTGCAAGAAGTCCTTTGCAAAGCGCCTGCGCATTGTCGATAACTCCCTGCTGATATTCCTTAAATGCCGGAGAAAGCGCTTCCTTGAAGCATACCGCTTTGGCTGCGATAACGTGCATCAGCGGGCCGCCCTGTATGCCGGGGAAAATAGCCTTGTTAAAATTATATTTATCCGCCACTTCCTGAGAAGACAATATCATGCCGCCTCTGGGACCGCGCAGCGTCTTATGGGTCGTCGTTGTCGTCACATGTGCATAAGGAATCGGGCTCGGATGGAGTCCTGCCGCCACGAGTCCCGCAATGTGGGCGATATCCACCATCAGAACCGCTCCCACTTCGTCTGCAATTTCTCTGAACTTTTTGAAGTCAAGCGTTCTCGCATATGCAGATGCCCCGGCAACAATCATTTTCGGTCTGCACTCCAGCGCAATTTCCCGTACCTTATCATAATCCAGGAATCCTTCGTCATTGACGCCGTAAGGCACACATTTGAAATATTTGCCGGACATATTTACCGGTGAGCCGTGGGAAAGGTGTCCGCCGTGGTCCAGATTCATTCCCATAAAAGTATCTCCCGGCTCCATCACCGCAAAAAAGACCGCCATATTCGCCTGGGCGCCGGAATGGGGCTGAACATTCACATATTCACAGCCGAAAAGCTCTTTCGCCCGGTCCCTCGCCAGATTTTCCACAACGTCAACACATTCGCAGCCGCCGTAATATCTTTTTCCCGGATAGCCTTCTGCATATTTATTCGTCAGCGGGCTTCCCATAGCCGCCATGACCGCTCTGCTTACCCAGTTTTCCGACGCAATCAGCTCAATGTGTGAGTTCTGACGCTGCTGCTCGTCCTCTATTGCCTGTGCGATTTCCGGGTCCGTTCTTTTTACTTCGTCCAATGAATACATCCCTGTTCCTGCCTTTCTTTTCTTATACAATCATTTGCATCTGTGATATTCGCCTGCCGAATAAATCCGGCTATGAAAAATCTGAGATTTTTCAAACAAAACCAGAGTAAGTATATCACAAGCCCCGTTTCGGACGCAATACGTCAGGCGGAATTTCTTATAAAGAAAGTAACCGTTCCGCCTCCGGCGGGAAAGTTTTTTACATCCACCGCATATTTATGCTATACTGGACAAAGAAATAAGCAGCATAAAAACCAGCAAAGGATAAAAACCATGTACTATATTATCATGAACCCTTCTTCCCAGTCCGGCAGAGGACTGCGTATCTGGAAAAAACTGGAATCGGTTTTCCTGGAAAAAAAGATTCCTTACCGCCTGATGATGTCCACGCACAGCGGGCATATTGCGGAGCTTGCGGCAGAAATCACATCGGATTTCTCCGGCTCTCCCGTCAATCTGCTCATACTGGGCGGGGACGGCACGGTAAACGAAGCGCTTCAGGGAATCCGGGACTTTTCCAACGTCAATATCGGATTTATTCCCACGGGCTCCGGCAACGACCTGGCAAGAGATTTAAGGCTCGGACGAAATCCTGTAAAAATTCTCGAATCGATTCTGAATAATAATGCCCCTCACAAGGCGGACCTGGGCCGGCTCGATATCGAAGGACCTCTGGAAGCTACGCCCAAAAGAAAGGGCTCGCCGGCATCCAAAAGCCGCCTTTTTGTCATCAGCAGCGGCATCGGCTTTGACGCCGCCGTATGTGAAGAGGCTCTTTCTTCCCGCCTGAAAGACATTTTAAATAAGATGAAACTCGGCAAACTGACCTATCTTGGCATCGCGCTTAAACAGCTGATGACCGCCAGACGCGTATCCTGTGATATTCTGCTGGATGACGAAAAGAGCATTCATCTGGAGCGTTTTCTTTTCGCGGCTTCCATGATACGCCGATACGAAGGAGGCGGCTTTATGTTTTGTCCCCAGGCCGACGACGGCGACGGCCTTCTCGATTTATGCCTTGTCGGAAATCTTCCCAAACCGGTCATCCTGCTGGCTCTGCCAACCGCCTTTTTCGGAAAGCATTATCTTTTCCCGCAGATATTCCACTATCGGGCGGCCCGCATCGAAATCAGGACTTCCGTTCCGCTCTGGATTCACACCGACGGAGAGGTGTATTTTAAATCTGACCATATTTA
Organism: uncultured Lachnospiraceae bacterium; assembly: GCA_910578715.1. Taxonomy (GTDB): domain Bacteria; phylum Bacillota; class Clostridia; order Lachnospirales; family Lachnospiraceae; genus UBA3282. The sequence goes on from CAJTRL010000028.1 coordinate 8,798, forward strand.
CTTATCCTGTGAGAAACAAAAAGCCCAATTTCTCGCCTGAACCCGTATTTAGCCATGCTCCTTTCTCAGCGCGCGAATTTGTGCGGCGCTGAAAGCGCATGCTGAAAGCGCATCTCCAAATTTGCAGCTGAAAGAATGCAGTTCTTTCAGCCTTTGCACATTTTTGATATTTTTGCGGTAAAATGGATAAAATTTTTATACAAAAGTGATTTTGACTTTTGTATACAATCTGCTATGATATGTTTCATAGAAAAGATTTAAGTCTGCTGCATGCAGACCGGGAAAGGTGCCTGATGAAGCATGAAGGCTTTTTGTCAAAAATATAAGCATATCGTTCCGCTCCTGATTTATGCGCCCATTTACCTGATTTGGTTCGGTCATCTGGAACGGACTGTAAAGCATTACAGACTGATACATGTCGCCCTGGACGATTATATTCCGTTTTGCGAGGTGTTTATCGTCCCTTATTTACTGTGGTTCGTCTATGTTGCGGCCACTGTTGCATTTTTCTTTCTAAAGGATAAAGACGATTATTATAAATGCTGTACCTTCCTTTTTACGGGAATGACTGTTTTTCTTCTCGTCTCTACCCTGTGGCCGAACGGGCATCATCTGCGGCCTTTCATTTTACCAAGAGAAAATATATTTACAGAGCTTGTGGCAATGATTTATCGTGCCGATACGCCCACAAACCTGTGGCCAAGCATTCATGTTTACAATTCCCTCGGCTGTCATTTCGCCATCGCAAAGAGCAGACATTTTGCACAGCATAAGGGAATCCGCATCGGTTCACTCGTGCTCTGTGTTTCGATTATTCTCTCTACGATGTTTACGAAACAGCATTCCGCTTTCGATGTAATGACCGCATTTATGATGGCGGCCGTAATGTATCTGCTCGTATACCGTTTCGACATTCTGCTGAACTTAAAGCACAGTCTGAATCACAAAAACAAAAGAAAAATGGGGCCGGAGACTCTCTGACCCCATTTCATTTCCAAATCTTTTATCCTGATACTTTAATTAAATTTAAAGAACCGCCGGCATATTTTATAGGCTTCCACAGATATTTTTCTGCCGCCTTTTCCCGGAAGATTCATGGAATTACCCATAATTCCGTACCGGAGCCTGATATAAAGCAGCGCGTCTTTTTGTTTAATATATTTCCACAGTTCTTTTTTCTTTTCCAGACATTCCTCCGTATCCGCACAAATCAGAAGCACAGACGATATGACTGTAATAATTTCCAGATAATTTATCATATAAGTTTTCATTCTGGGACGCCTGCATATTTCCGCTTTCTTTTCCAGCAGATAGTCCAGCATCAGTTTATTGACTTTTATCTGCTGGTCAATTCTGGAAATCATGACCTGTTCGTTCACGGACTGTCCTTCCCTTCCGATGTAATACCGATAAAAATTGACATCGAGATAATACATCGTCCTCACATATGGAAGCGGTTCAAACACGAAGAGATTATCCACATAAAATGTATGCTCCGGTAATTTCAGTCCGCATTCCTTCAAAAGTTTCGTCCTGTAAATAACGGAGTGCATCAGAATATACTGCCCTTTGCGAAAATGCTTTACTTCATCCCATGTGAAAATTTTATCCTTCGGAAGCGCATGATGATATTTCATCACCTTATTCTTTCTTGCGCCTTCTTTTTCATATACAAAATTGCTAATCAGCATATCGAGCGCCGTACTTCCGCCCGCCAGCTCCCGAAGCGTCTGTAATATCGTCAGGTATGCGCTTTCTTTGACCCAGTCATCGCTGTCAACTACTTTGAAATACAGGCCGGACGCATGTTCCAGCCCCGTATTGACCGCGGCACCGTGTCCGCCGTTTTCCTGGTGAATCGCTTTGACGATGCCAGGGTACTTTCTTTCATATTCATCGGCGATTTCACCCGTCCTGTCTTTTGAACCGTCGTCCACCACCAGTATTTCCACATCCTCGCCGCCCGGAAGCAGCGACTCAATACATTTTTGCATATATGCCTCCGAGTTATAACTCGGAATCGCTATCGTCAGAAGTTTCATTTTTCCTCTCATTCCGCCGCACAAGCGGCTTTCAATCAATACTTTGGGACGCGCAGCATCACAAACCCTTAGTTAAATAAATTCTCTGTATGCCGCGAATGCGGAAGGTATCGGATAACCGTTTTCTATCTCGCCGGGCGTTACAAAAAGCAAATTTTCCGCAGGCTGCATTCTTTCCAGCTCGTCCACCCGGATGGCATACCCGGTCATGTGCCATTCTTTATGCGTAAAAATATGCTTTGAAGGAGGCAGTTTTTCGATTCGAAGCGGCGCCACTCCGAGCGTTTTTAAGTATGCCAGCACCTTCTCTTCCGTCTGCTCCCCCGGCATCGCCGGAAACTCATACATCCCCGCAAGCAGTCCCTTATCCGCACGTTTATGCAAAGCAATCTTATCTTCATCCCGAATCAGAAGAATCGTTTTCTGCTCGATTCCCCTTGGCTTTTTGGGGGACTTATGCGGAAACTCCGTCATACGTCCTGTTTTTTTTGCCTCGCAGAATGTTTCCCACGGACACCTTTCGCATTTCGGCGCACCGTTTGGCACGCAGACAACAGCTCCGAGCTCCATCAATGCCTGATTGAAATCGCCCGGCCGTTCCCGGGGTATCGCTTCCGACAGTTCCGCTTCTATTTCCTTTTTTACTTTCGCATCCAGAATATCCCTCTCGTCCATACGGAGACGCGACAAGATTCTCAGAACGTTGCCGTCCACCGCCGGAACCGCGCGCCGGAAGGCAATGGACGAAACAGCCCCCGCCGTATAGCTGCCGATTCCCGGCAGTTTTACAAGTTCTTCGTATTCTCCCGGCATCTCCCCGCCATAATCCGCAACGATTTTTTCCGCCGCCCTCTTCAGATTTCTGGCTCTGTTATAATATCCAAGCCCTTCCCACAGTTTCAGAAGTTTTTCCTCTTCCACGCCGGCAAGGCTTTCCACATCAGGAAGTTCCCTGATAAACCTGTCATAATAGGGTTTAACGGCTTCTACTCTCGTCTGCTGGAGCATTATCTCGGAAATCCACACATGATAGGGCGTCGGGCTTTCACGCCAGGGCAGTATCCGCCTTCCCCTGTCATACCAGGCAAGCAGCGGCAAAGCTATCCTGTCTAACGGCGATAAAACCACGGGCACTTCCGTCCGCAGTTCCAGGCTGTCCTTTCCTACCTCACAATCATAGGCAAGCACTTTTACACCCGCACGCCTTGCCCGTCTTAAGGCCTCTCCGAAAGCGGGCTGTGCCTCTTCGTTAGGCATAAAGGCCTCTATATCTTTCATCTGAATGACAAATAAAATATATGCCTCGTAGCCCTCCTGTTTTGCAGCCGTCAGTTCTTCTACATGTTTTATGGCGCGTTCCGACGGTGCATCCGGAAAAGCCGCCAGACAGTCATTTTCCAGCGTGACTCCCTTAACTTCCATAAATATCTTCCGGCCCGATTCCGTTTCCAGATAGAAATCAAAACGGGAATTGCGGTAAAATGTCTCCGGACGTATGAGCGTTAAATCCGGGAAAAGCGCCCTCCTGGAAAGCCATTCCTCCACAACCTTATTCGGAGCGTTGGAATCGAGATTCACAAGCCGTCCTTCTTTTTCTACAGCTATCAGGTCATAGGCAGTCGCCCGTCCGGGATTTTCGCCTTTTTCCAGATATACCGTCGCGTTTTCCAGCAGAAGTTCTCTGCACCGCCCCGTATTTTTAACATGAACCTTCGTCCGCTCTCCGTCCAGTTCCACATATGCGATGAAACGATTCGGCCTGGACAGGAATTTCGCCTGTGATATATGATGATATTTCATGTTACACCTATCCGTCTGCTTCAGCAGACGCTCAAATCAATAGTTAAAGGTATTATCCGTCGTCCGGTTCTTTATTTTTATAAGGCACCCTCGCTGCCGGAACCACTTCGGACGCATTATTCGTATGTACCGCCTGGTCGTCGAAGAAAATATGCGCTCCAAAAGCCTTGAGCACATCCGTTTTCTGTACGCCGCCGAGGAAAAATGCCTCGTCAATTCTGACATTCCATGCCCGCAGCGTACGGATAACCCTTTCATGAGCGGGCGCACACCGGGAAGTAACGAGCGCGGTTCTGATAGGAGCTTCTTCTGCCGTAAAATCTTTCTGTAATTCCGACAATGTCCTTAAAAATTTGGCAAACGGTCCCGCTTTTAAAGGATTTCCGGCATTCTTCCGCTCGTTCTCCTCAAAGGCTTCCAGCCCGTACTCTCTGGAAATCCGCTCCGATTCATCCGAAAAGAGCACTGCATCCCCGTCAAAGGCAATCCGAATCTGCTTAATCTGATGTTCGCAGTCATAAGTGTGTATTCCGTCGCTGCATATAATGCCCGCCGCAATATTGGAGTCTATTGCACTCTGCACGTCGTCCTCATATGCCGAAAGAAACAAATCCGTGTGAAAAGCCTCAAGGTAGGGAGCCAGCGATGCGCCGCTCGCCAGTACCGCTCTCGTAATGTTCAGTCCATAGTAAGCAATGGCATTGAATACGCGAAGCGATGTGTCCGGGCTGTTGCGCGACATAATAATCACCTCAACGCAGCCCTCTTTGCCCGGCAGATTATTCAGATTCAGCAGCGCCCTGATAAGAGGAAATCCCGGTCCCGGTTTTAAGATTTCATCCTCGTGCTCTACCTGGTATCTGCAGTAGGCTTCTACCCCGTCTCTTTCAAAAATTTCATTCTCACAGGATAAATCAAACAGCGCTCTGGAAGAAACGCCGACAACAAGTTTGTTCTCCAAATCATAAAACATAACATCCCTCCTGACATAAAATTGTTCATCAAACACCCTCTATGCTTCGTCTGATTACCAATTCTCTGTCGGAGCGCCGTTGTTTTTAAGACCTGACGAACAACCTTTTCCGATTGCTAATACCGCAGCCTGTTGCACTCAAATTTTTCAAAAGTCAGAAGGCAGCTTTTTAATTCTTCATACCTGTCTTCCAGCTCTCCGTCATTGATTTCAACATCCACCGCAACCGCCATCGTATTAATCATATCATGGTCTATACAGCTGTGAAGCATACTCAGGATTTCCAGCCGCCGTTCATAAGAATCCGCGTCCAGAAACTGCAGTACCAGAGGATTGATATTCAGTTCTTCCTGTGCGGCATCCGCATCCGCCGCTTCATATTTTTCCGGCTCCGGTGTATCTGCTCTCTTCCCTTCCGATTCCCGGCCGTCCGCTTTCTGTGCTTCCCAGACTGTTTCCTCCGGCTCCTTAATGTCATTTGGAGCCTGTTCCGGCTGGTGCACCTGCTGCGCGCCTGACAGTTCAAAACGATAATATCCTTCCGCGTCCGGATATTTCTTTCTGTCTATTTCCTCCATAAAAGAGGAAAGCGGCCTTACATAAATCTGAAAGTCTCCGTACATCGCCTGATATACGACCATCATCTCCCCGTTCTCGCTGTCCTTTGCAAGACAGAGAATCTGATACAGATTTCCTTTAAAGTGTCTGTACACTTCCTGTGGTTGTGGATTATGCCTCATTTTCCGCTCCATTTCCGATGATAGATACATCTTCCGTACTATTGTCGCAAATTACTTCCTGTACTATTATAATCCCAAACCTTTCAAATGTCATTCACTTCGTTTTCAAAAAAATTCATAACGAAAAGCGCATCTTTCATCCCGGAACTCCGTTCCGGCCAGTTCCCGCAGCAGCTCTTCCTTTCCTTCCTCATCCAGAAGTTCAATATTTCTGTGATGAATCATTACGGTATAATCTCTTCTGCCCTCTTCCCCGGAAACCCACCGAATCGTAATGCCGCTGTTATGATACCCTTTATCGCCGAGCAGCTTCGCCATATCCGCACAATATGCCTTTTCCATTGCCGCAAAGTACTGCTTTTCACTCTGACTGCCCAGTTTATTCCGGCTCATCACTGTTTCTTTCGCACAGAAAAATATCACAAGAACAGATAATATCACCGCCGCTGCATACAAAATTTTTCTCTTTTTCATTTGTATCACTCCCCTTTCTCCGCGCAAGGAACATTTGTTCTATTTATATAATAAAACATCTGTTCGATTTTTTCAATACCTGAATTTATTATATCAGATACACAGTCCGATAAACGGTACTTTATTCCCTCACAAAAAAAACAGACCCTGATTTTCTCAAGGTCTGCCGCTTTGTATTCAGAGACACCGTTCTATTCCTTCGTGCCGTCTTCCACTATCTGATAGCGTTTAAAGATTTTATCCGCCCCGCATACATGTTTTGTTCCGTCGCTGTCCGTTATAATATAATCGCCTTCTCCGATAAACGTACGCCCTCTGCGGTGCACAATATAAGGACATACAATGCTGCCGTTTTCTTTTTTAATCTTAACCAGGCTGTCCGTTACAATCCAGCCTTTCGTTATGACATCCGCCAGAAGTTCGAAACCGTCTTCCAGCCCTTTGCCCGCCTCATATTTTTCTACATCAGCCTCTATTGCCGCTCTGATACATTTCATTGTAATCACCCATTCCTTTCCATATCTGCAAATGTTGGACCACAGACAGAATCCGCCTGTAAAAAAACTGTTTTATGCGGAACAGATTTCGCCGACCAGCCTGTTGACAAGTCCGCCGTCGGCGCGGCCTTTGACCCTTGGCATCAGTTCTTTCATAATCTTTCCTTTATCCTTGCCGGAAGGTTCTTCGATGCCGAGTAACGACAGGACTTCCCGTATTGTATTCCTGATTTCTTCCTCGCTCATCTGCGCCGGGGCAAATTCCCGGTAAACCGCAAGCCGCTTCTCGCACTGTTCCCTGATATCCGCTCTGTCCGCCGGAGCCGTCTCCAGCGTTTCTTTTGTCTGCTTTATTTCGCGTCCGATAACTTCAAACTCTTCCTCCTGCGTTAAATCAGCTCTTTTGTCAATGGCCTTATTTTTCAACGCAGATAACAGCATGGAAAGCGAATCCTTTCTTTCCTTATCTTTATTCTTCATTGCTGCGACCATTTCCGCTCTTACTTCATCAATTTTACCCATCGTTACTCCTATCCGTCTGCCTTGCAGACATTTTATTTTCTATGCGGTAAAATCTGTCACAGCGGTTCTCTGCAAAAATAACAGCCGTAACGTTCCCTGGGCATCATCGGAACCAGATTTTCCGCACCACAGTATTTACAAACGACGCATTTTTTTCCGCCCGGAACAGTATCTCCGTCAAAAAGCCGCTGCGCCACGCTGAGGCCGCCGTAATTCTGATGCAGCCGCATGTTTTCCTCCCATTTATCCCGCGCATGTTCCGCCGCGTCCTGTCTCGCTTTTTCTTCCAGATACTCCATTGTGGAAATTTCCCGTTCCTCCGGCTGTTTTCCGGCCGTCTGCTTTGGCGGAGCCGCCGCATGTCTGTTCCGATTGTTTACCGGGCGGTTCGTCTGCTGGATGACAGGTTTATTCCGCCGCTCCCGATGCTGCATAGGCGTTGTATGTACCACAGGCGGACCTCCGGGGCCGCTCCTCCCGCCTTCGGAATTTTGCCGGTTCTTAACCAGCCTGTACACAATGTAAAAGAAAACCACTGACCATATAATACTCATGTTGAAACCTTTCCCCTCTCCTTCCGTTTTCCTATGTTGCTCCGCTGTACCTGATGAGCAGCAGCTCTACGCTCAGCACATCGTTCATCTTTCCGGTTTTCACCGCTTCTTCGGCTTCCACGCAGTCTGTTACAGCCTGCCGAAGCGACTTTGTGGAAAATTTCGCCGCCTGGCTTACATATTTTCCGGCGACAAATCCCGGCAGACCGACGGTCTCTCCAATCGTCCTGACCGGATATCCCTTTTTCTTTAATTCCCTGACCTGTAAAAGCAGATTAAACTGCCTTGCCAGCAGAAAAAGGATGCGCATCGGAGGTTCTTTCAGCGTCAGCAAATCATAGTAAAGATTCATTGCCTCCTTCTGCCTCTTTTCCGCAATCGCGTTCATCATATCGAAAATCTGGTTATTTATCTGTCTTGTGCAGATTTTCTCGATATCCTCACCCGTTATCACTTCCCTGTCCATGCAGTAGCAGACCAGCTTTTCCAGTTCTTTGCTGATATTTTCCATACCGGCGCCGGTCTTATCCAGAAAAAGGTCTAAATCGCGCTCCGTAATTTTCTTATTCTCTCTTTTCAGAATGCCAAGAACCCAGCGTTTCAGAACCGCCTCATCCTGTGGTTTAAATTCAACGGCGCGCCCTCCCGCCGACACGGCTTTGAACAGTCTGCTCCGTTTGTCGATTTCTTTTTCCGCAAAAACAAAAAAAGCGGTCTCGGAAGGCTCTTTCAGATATTCCGCAAGCTGCTCCCCGCCGCGCTTGAAAAGGCCGCTGTTCTCGATAATGATTACACGCCTTTCCGCCAGAAAAGGAAGCGTCTCAGCCAGGTCGATAACCTCTCCCACCCGGATATCTTTTCCTTCAAAATAATGGAAATTCATGGAATCGCCGTCGCCCGTCAGCGCTTTTTTCAGTTTGTCCCGGTACTGTCTGCGCAGATAATCCTCTTCCCCATACAGCAGATAGACCTGCTTCAACTGCCCGGACTTTAAATCCTCATTCAATTTCTGCATCCCGGCCCTCCACGATACCTTCCCTGAAAATTCCCTGAATTACGACAAAAACAGAACCTGCCCGCATGTCGGAAATTCTTCTTATACTATTATACTATCCGAAGGGCATTTTGACTAGTATAACATTATATTGCGGTGATAATGGCGGACATAACTGCAGATATAGCAAAAGACGTTTCAGCCGCCGCCCCGGACAGAGCATCGTTCTCTGTCGGAGGCCCTGTAATAAATGTGGACTACTGAAAGTAGTCCAGTACTTGGATTTTGGGGCACTTGTGACTCAAAATCCTTAGTACCGCTACATTTTTAGCGGAGCGCAAGCGTGCCTCCAAAGAGATGATGCCCCGTCCGGGGCGGCGGCTGAAACGTCACCTTTACCCTTTCCTACCTCCCCGAAACCTGATACCTTTTGTAGACCCGGCTCCCGGCCGCCGTAAGTATGCATGCGCAAATAAGGTACAGTACGGGTACGGCCTTCCAGGAGACAAAACTCTGCCCAAAGACCGTAAGCGTACGGATGTCAAATATCTTCCATATATTCAGAAACGACATAGGCAGCCAGTCCCATATCTGCGACAAAATCCGGTACTGCTCCGGTATACTGCATATCGTACCGGCCATCACGGCCCCGACGGAAACGGCCAGCGTCGCCATGCCGTTATGCAGCAGTTCCGACAATACCATGACAAATATGCCAAACAGTATGGCCGTGACAAGCAGCTCACCGTATGCAATCAGACAGGCTTCGCCGATTGTCAGCGGATAAGGACACATATTACGGGATGGGAACAGCTGGAAAGCCGCTTCAAATCCTTCCGTCCCATAAATTCCGAAGGAAAGCGCCGCAGTCAGCCCCGCCATAAACAGCGAAGCGGCAACGGATATGCTGACGCCCGCAAGTATTTTGGCCAGGTATACCTCTTTTCTTCCCCGGCGGCAGCACAATATCAGCTGGTCCGACCGCCGCATATGTTCTTCCGGGAATACTCCGGAAAGGCAGACCGCCGTCAGAAGAAGCATCAGCAGCCCGAGCATTTTCAGCTTTCTCAGCAGTACTGCATATCCTTCATGATATAACCAGGTAACAGGCTCATCTGTCTGCGCTCCCTTTTCCTCCCAGAACGCCTTTTCCCGTTCCGTTAAAAAGAACTGCCCGCAGTATTCTCTCTGCAGCTCCTCTTTCATTGCATAAAGCTCCTCTTCGTCCGCCTCCCAGTCCATCAGGGCATCCTTATCCATACCGCTCCATCTTCTGACCGTGTTAAATATAGTGCTGTACGGCCTGGCATAAGTCTGATACTCGTCGGTCAGCGTATATCTTCCGTCCGCCGTCTGCGGAATCTTTCCATAACCTTCCGCCATTTCTTCCAGCAGTTCCTGGCCGATTTTCCGCCCGGACAGCTGTTTTTCATATCCACTGTCCACGAGAAACATATGATAATAGGTATCGACGATTTCCCCGTCCACATAGTAACTTCCCATCAAATCCGACAGCACTGCCGTCGCCGCCAGCGCCATGCAAAGCAAAAAAGTGACCCAGGCGAGCTTCTTTTTCAGGATTTTTTTCAACTCATATTGATAAAGAACTCCGATTTGTTTCATTTTTCCTCTCATTCCGCCGCGCATGCGGCATTTTAATCCGTAGGAACTTTGGGACGCACAGCGTCACAAATTCCAAGATTGAAAATTTTAATTTTCAATCTTACTCCTCTTCCCCAAACTGCCCCAGATAAAATTCTTCCAGGCTTCCTTTGTCATGCTCCCATTCCCCCTGAAAGACCAGCTGTCCGCTTTTCATAATCAGAACCTTGTCCGCTATGTGCTCGATATCGGAAACGATATGCGTGGACAGCAGAACAATATTTTCTTTTCCCAGACCTTCTATCATATTGCGGAAGCGCACGCGCTCTTTCGGGTCGAGTCCGGCCGTCGGCTCATCCAGTATCAGCAGTTCGGGCTCGTTGATAAGCGCCTGTGCGATGCCAAGCCGCTGTTTCATTCCGCCCGAAAAGGTCTTGATTTTCTTATGCCGCACCTCCTGTAACGCCACCAGCTCCAGCAGTTCCTTCACTTTTTTCCGGGCATATGCTCTTGGAAGCCCTTTTAGCGCGGCGATATACAGCAGAAAATCCTCGGCGCGAAACTCCGGGTAATACCCGAAATCCTGCGGCAGATATCCCAGTTTGTCCCGGTATGCTTCTTCACCCGCCTCCATTTTGTCCAGCGTGATACTGCCTCCCGTTGGCCGCAGTATGCCGCATATCATCCGCATCAGCGTAGTTTTGCCGGCCCCGTTTTCCCCAAGCAGTCCATATACGCCTTTGGACAGTCTGAGCGAAACCCGGTCCACCGCGATACGGTTCTTATACTGTTTCGATACCCTGTCTATGACCAGTTCCATATGAAATCCTCCATTCCGTTCATGAGCTGATAATATCTTTTTACCGTTCCCAGAAGCAGAGCCGCCGCGCAGACAGCCCACCAGATTAGGCAGTCTTCTTCATACAGGCGGGGAAAATTATCGTGCAGTAAAATAACCGTCGCCCCGATAATGGCCGCCGCTCCCGCGCACAAATACGTCGATTCCCTTCCCCGGAATTTCCGCAGAATGGAAAATCCCACAAAGGAAGTCAGAAAAAAAGGCGTCAGCATATAACATGCGGCCTGTACCGGGCCCGCCTGACTGTTGCGCCAGGCGGCCGCGAACAGCAGACATAAAAACAGCAGATTGGCCGCTCCGAGAACCCCCATTCTCACGAAAAGCACGCTTTTTAACGAAAAACGGGTCGCCATTTCCAGTTCTGCCATCCCATAGCATTCGGAACGGCCGCTTTCAGAAACAACTGTTATCGCAAACAACGGCGTCCATGCGCATATCCACCAGAGCATATCCTTTGAAAGCATTACGGAACCATAAAGCGCGCCGAAGCAGACGAACACAGAAGCCAGCCAGACCCATTTGCGGATATAACCGGCCTGTACGATGATACATTCGCAAAGGCTGGCGCCGGGCCTTTCAAACTGCCTGATAAATTCTTTTTTCCGCAAGGGCTCCGGCGGTTCAAAAACATCTTTTAATTCCTTTTTCCAGTGATTTTTCAACATAATCCCTCCTTTCGCAGCTTCTCTCTGAATTTTTCCCTGACAAAACGCAGCTTCCGGTATGCCGCGAATCTCGAAATGCCGTATACTTGCCCAATTACCGCGAGCGGCATCTCATTCACATAGCGGAGCAGCAAAAGCTCCTGTTCTTCCTTTTCCATTTCCTCCAGGGCTTTTCGCACCGCATAAGAGACAATCGTCTGTTCTTCCTCAGAATCCGCACAGGCCTGTCCTTCCGGCGGTTCCTCATAGTTTTCTTCCTGGCACCTTCCCTTTTTCCGGTACTCGTCAATGCAGAGGTTCCGGGCTATCGTATAAAGGTACTTTAGCATTGACAGGGAATCCAGCGTGCGGCAGGACGAAAAATACCGGAGAAAAACATCCTGTGTTATGTCTTCGGCCAGTTCCCGCTCATGCAGATGGAAATAGCAGTAACGGTAAATTTTGTCGTAGTTGGATTCCAGGTCTGACGACATCGCTTTTTCTCCTTTGGCTGTGTGTTGCTGGGATTTTTATCTGATATATACAACTCTGATATTTATAACGAACTTAAGACGCAATATGTGCGGCAGATTTGATGTTTTACTTATTTTTTTCTTCCAAAATAACGGCATACCCTGCCCTGATAAGCAGCATATTCCCCGCCAAAGACCTGTAACAAAAACTTTTCTTCCTGTAATATCTGCAGATGGAGCATCACCATTGCCCAGACGGAAAAGACCAGCAGCAGCGGATGGAAGAACAAAAGGAGCAGTCCGAGATATACACAGTCAAAGCCGAGAAACCCCGGATTTCTGCTCCACATATAAATACCGTTTGTTATTATTTCGGTCTTGTCATTTTCCGCAATGCCCGCTCTCCAACTGTCCCGCATCGTGACAACCGCCATCATGAAAATGACGTCTCCGGCAAAGCCAAGTACCACGCCGATGACAAGAATCGGAAACGGCAGCGACGGCGTAACGGCAAAGATACTGATGACCTCCGCCGCCACAACCGTATATGTTGCCGCTTTCATAACCAGCTCGATGTAAAAGCGCTTTCCTTTTTCCTTTCCCTTCGCTATCTGGTCGGTCTGTATTCCTTTTCTCTTCTGTAACATCATCTTGCCGAGATAAACCGTATAAAATACAAGCAGTATGATAACGCCTATTATTTTAAAATAATTATCCATGCGCTCTTCCCAGCTGTGAGAATTTCACAGCAGACTTTCTTCCCGTTCCTGAGTTGTTCCCGTCCTTCCGGTCAAATACATGTTCAGTTTATCACGAAGCCGTACGGTTTACAATCCGGTAATAAGTCTTTGCGGTCTTAAAATAGCTGACCGCATAGAGCAGCATAAAAACTGTTGAAACGAGCAGCGCGCATTTTTGTATGAGCCCGGTGTCGAAAAAACCGATTATTATCATCAGCCATTTCACCATAAACATACCCACAAACGTATGCGCAAGCGCACCGAACAGGGGCAGCCCGAAAACAAGAAGAATCTGTTTGTGCACCGTACGGCTGATTTCCTCCCCGCTCATGCCGACCTTCTGCATAATCGTGTAATTCTGCATATCTTCATAGCCTTCCGAAATCTGCTTATAATACATAATAATGAGCAGACACAGGAAAAAGTCCAGTCCGAAAATAACTCCGATAAACAGCAGGCCGCCGTACATGGAACGGAGCTCCGCCTTTTGTTCCAGGCCGTCTGATACATTGCGGATGCCGTCCTGTGTCCATCCCCATTCCATAAGCTCCTCTGCAAAAGGCTCCTTTTCTTCCTCTTCTCCCGTTAATACAATACCGGCTCTGCATCTTCCGCTGTGCAGAAAGGCTTCCATATCCTCCACGCCGTTTTCCATAGCCCAGGCCCTGACATGCCGCTGGAAAGCCGCATCGTCCGGCACAACAATAACATATCGTGCGTTATTGTTTTCCTCCGCCTTTGGATAAGGATACAACTCCCGCACTTCTTTTTTCACCTCGGCGTCAATTCCCATAAAAGTAAGGGTATTACGGCCAAAATCCGCTCCCTCCGTGTATATCAGCACTTCGTTTTCTAAAAGCGTTTCCTTTTCGCCGCTGATTCCCTCATATGCCGCAAGGGTCATCAGGATAACGCCGCAGTTTCTTTCGTCATAATCATCCTCCTTCCTGCGCTCAAAGCGTCCCGCTTTGCCAGAAGCGTCTTCGTCAGAAGCATCTTCAACAGAAATGTTTCCGCCAGAGGTTCTTTTACCCGAAGCAGCTTCATCAAAAGTATTTTCCAGGGAACAGGATAAGGATATCGAATCATACACATCGGCCCGTTCCACTCCGATGCCGTATTTGGCCGTCAGTTCTTCGAGTTCCGGCATAAGCTGCTCCGCCGTCATTTTCCCCTCGTCCAGTTCCAGTTCCACATCGTAAGGGCAGATAAACCCGGTCACACCGTTTAATCCCCAGTACAGCGAGATGGTGCAAATCAGGGTAATAAGAACCATCGTGGAAAAAATGCAGATATTGACAAGTCCGGCCGCGCTTTTTTTCATCCGGTAATACATGCCGGAAATCGTGATAAAATTTTCCCGCTTATAATATACCCTCTTATTCCGCCTGACAATTTTCAGAAAAAACACGCTTCCCGATGTAAAAAGAAGGTATGTGCCGAGAACTACCAGAAATACGGCAAGGGCAAAATTCATCAGAATCATGGAATCCGCCCGCGACATGACGGAAGCCCGGTAGCCGAAAAACAAAACGATGACGCCGAGCAGAGACCACAGGGCCAGCAGACGGGGCTCTTTTTCCCCTTTCCGGCTCCCGCTCAATAACTCCACCGGACGGGCTTTTTCCACCTCCCACAGCTGGTTGAAAAAAAGAAGCAGAAAAACAACCGCAAAATAAACCAGGGTTTCCCCGAACGCTTCTTTTGTAAAAACAAATTCCACGTCAAGCGAAATGTTACTCAGCCGGAGCAGCAGCAGAAACAACAGTTTGGACAGGGTCAGGCCGAGCAGAACGCCTCCCGCCATCGTCACCGCATAGATAATGCAGTTTTCCAGCAAAAGCATCATGCCGATATGCTTTTTCTCCAGGCCGAGAAGGCTGTACAGGCCGATTTCCTTTTTACGCCTTTTCATGACGAAGCTGTTCGCATAGAGCAGAAAGAAAAACAAAATATACTGCAGAAGCCCTTTTCCTATCTCCAGAATAATCCACGCGTATGCTTTATGCGGCAGTATTTCCATCAAATCATTGTGCAGAATGGAGGAAAATACAAAATGAGTAAAAGCCGCAAAAATAACAGCCGCTATATATGGATAGTATACAATGCCGTTCGATGCGATGCCCTTCGCCGCCATTCTCGGCAGAATCATTCCCTTTTTCATGTCAAATCCCCCTTCCTGTTCTCATTCTGTGCTTTCCCGCCAGACTGCTTTTCCGTCTGAAGAACCGTCAGCGCATCCGAAATCATTCTGTACATGTCGTCTTTGGTCTGACTGCCCCGGTAAATCTGATGATATACGCATCCGTCTTTGATAAACAGGACGCGTCCGGCATAGCTCGCCGCCTGAATGCTGTGTGTGACCATCAGAATCGTCTGTCCTTCCGCATTGACTTCCTCAAACAGGGCCAGCAGCTTCCCGGAAGCCCTGGAATCCAGCGCTCCCGTAGGTTCGTCCGCAAGAACGATGTCCGGCTTCGTTATCAGGGCGCGGCAGGCGGCTGCGCGCTGTTTCTGCCCGCCCGATACTTCATACGGGTATTTTTCCAGCACGTCGTCGATTAAAAGCCTTCTGGCGAGCGGCATAAGACGCCGCTCCATTTCTCCATAATCTTTCCCAGAAAGCACCATTGGAAGAAAGATATTATCTTTCAGGGAAAGCGAGTCTAGCAGATTAAACTCCTGAAAGACGAATCCGAGATGCTCCCGCCTGAAAGCGCAGAGCTCCTTCTGCCTGATGCCGGCGATATTCTGTCCCCGCAAAAGCACCTGTCCGCTGGACGCTTTATCGAGGGAAGCGAGAATATTAAGCAGCGTCGTCTTGCCGGAGCCGGACTCCCCCATTATCGCCACATATTCCCCTTCCTCCACCGAAAAATTAACGTCGCTCAGCGCCTGTACCTTCACCGAGCCGAACCGGGTCGTGTAAATCTTTTTTACGTTTTTCACTTCCAATATTGCCATTTTCTTCCTCCATTTGCATATTGACATAAGAAACGCCGGGGCCGGCAGACAGAGGAAAAAGATTTCTGCTGAAAGGCCCTCTAAAAACGTCGGCACTTGGATTTTGAGACGCTTGCGGCACAAAATCCATAGTACCGCTACGTTTTTAACGGAGCGAGAGCGCGCCTTGAAGCAGAAACTTTTTTCTCTGTCTGCCGGCCCCGGCGTTTCTTGTATCCTCATTTTCTATATCATAACGAAAAAAGGAAATGCGCTGCCATCGATTCAGCTTACATTTCCTTCCCCAATCTTACATTCCTGTCACATTATTCTTCCCGCATGAGGCCGACAATCACCTTCGTTCCCTTTCCTATACGGGACTCCGCCCGGATGGAATGGGAAAGCCTGTCCAGTATCTGTCTGCACAGATAAAGTCCGATTCCTGTAGAACGCTTGTCGAGGCGGCCATTATGACCGGTAAAACCGCGTTCAAAAATTCTCGGAAGGTCTTCTTCCCGGATGCCGATTCCACTGTCCTCAATGACGACATAAGCCGCCTCGTCATGGGTTTTCTCTCCCTGTTTGTCGAGCCCGTAGATTTGAATCGCGCCGTCTTTCGTATATTTGAGCGCATTGGACAAAATCTGTTCAAAAACAAAGGAAAGCCATTTTTCATCCGTGACCGCATGTGCCGAAAATTCTTCCAGCCGAAAGTCAAGACCGCTTCCGATAAACAAAATAGAATACTTCCTGACCGCCGCCCGCAGTATAGCGGCCACATCCTGCGTCTGAAAAAGCAAATCCGCCGAAATGCTCTCAAGCCGCGCATAATGCAGCGCCATCTCCGCATACTGCTCGATTTTGAAAAGTTCTTCGAGCTTCTGCTTTTCCCCCTGTAACAGGAGTCTCAGGCCCGCGATGGGCGTCTTAATCTGGTGTGTCCACATCATATAATAATCGGCCATGTCGCGCTTTTTTTCATCGTACTGCGACAGCGTATCTCTTTCCTCTGTTTCCATAACGCTTGCTATTTCCTGGTATAACTGTTCTAAATACGAGCCCGGTTCAGGAAAGGCCGCCGCCCTTTCTCCGCTCTTTGCAAGGATTTCCTGTAAAATCCGGCACCTTCTTCGATAATGCAGATAATCCCACATGCCGTATACCGCTCCGCAGAAAACGGCAAGAAACGCGCCGTATAACATATTCCGAAGCACTGTTTTATAATCGTAGAGGGCGGCCATTCCAATCATAATCAGAACGGCCGTCCCATACAGAACGGCCGCCCGGAAATGTTCTTTCAGCCAGGCTCCGAATATCCGGCGTTCCTGTTTGATTCCTTTCATGGTTTCCTCCATTCCAGAGCGTCTTACGATAGGAACAGGCCATCACTGAATTTGTGACGCTCCGGCACAAATTCTAAGATTGAAAATGTTTATTTTCAATCTTACTCCCCCTTTTTACGATTTTAACTGATAGCCGACGCCCTTTTTCGTCAGGATAAAATCCTCTAAACCCGCCCCTTCCAGCACCTTCCGCAGGCGGTTCACATTGACGGTCAGCGTATTATCATCCACGAAACATTCATCGTCCCACAAACGCCGCATGATTTCTTCCCGCGTCACGGTATTCCCCGCATTTTCAAACAAAATCTGCAAAATTCTGAATTCGTTTTTGGACAGTTCGTGTTTCTCCCCTTTGTACAGAAACGACATGTCCGTCATATTTAAAATAACGCCGCCATGCTCTAACAGCGAAGAGGCTTCCTGGAACGAGTATGCCCTTCGCAGAACAGCCTGAATCTTGGCCGCCAGCACTTCCAAATCAAAAGGCTTCGCCACAAAATCATCTCCGCCCATATTGACCGCCATAATGATATTCATGTTATCGGAGGCGGAGGACAGAAAAAGAACCGGCACTTTCGATACTTTCCTGATTTCCCCGCACCAGTAATAGCCGTTATAAAAAGGCAGTCCGATATCCATCAGCACGAGATGGGGCGCAAATCCCGCCACGTCCGATAATACATCGCTAAAATCCGAAACATTTTTCACTTCATAGCCCCATTTTGTCAGATAAGCGCCGACCTGTCCGGCAATAACAGGGTCATCTTCCACAATTAGGATTCTGTACATTCCGCCTCCTCCTGTCCTGATTTTTATGCCCTTCTTTTCCAAATTCAGATTTTCTTAAGAGACATCTGCCCCGGAAAATCTTTTTGCTCTCCATATACGCTCTATGAAAAAAAGTCCCGTAACACACAGACACGCCCCGGCCAGAAGCGCCGCCGTCAGACTCTTTTCCGCCAGCGCGCCGAAAACAAGATTGGTTCCGACTCCGGCGCTGTCGATGATAACTGCATTGATGCTAAGCGCCGTCGCCCGGTCCGCCGTGGTAATCTGTTCATTCTGCAGTCTCGTCTGTAAGGGAGAAAATAGTCCGAACGCTGTCCGAAGCATTACGATTCCGCCCGCCGCTCCCAACGGAATGTCGGTGAAAGCCAGCAGCAGACAGGAGGCCGCCGCAGACAGATAACAGGCCCTTATCAGAAAACGCTCTCCCAACCTGCGCGTGAGCGCGGCGGAAAAAACGCCGCACATGCCGATGACCGTGACAAACATATAAAGCCAGCCGATAGCCTTGCTTCCGATACCGGCACGGACATACAGAAGCTGGTTCAGAAACACGGTGACGGTCTGATGTGTCTCATTCAGAAATGCAATGCCAAGCAGAAACAAGAACAGATATTTATCGGAAAGCGTCCTCTTCAAGCAGCTGTAAAATTCCTTTGCGGCTGTTTTTTCCCGCTCCCCAGCCTTCACTTCCGACAAAAAAAGGGATAACGCCGCGGCCGCTCCATAACTTACGACCGTCAGAAATCCCGCCAGCCGGTAATTATCACCGACCACCGCCGAATACACAAAAGCCGCCGCAAGCAGCCCCGCCGTTCCCAGACTGTTATAGAATCCGAACACCTTCTGGCTGTTTTCTTTTGCCGCGGACAAATACAAAATACTCGTGTCCACGCCAGAAAGTCCCGCCATCACGACGCTTAGCATAATTCGCTCCAGCAGAAAGGCCGGAAAACCCGACGCCCGCCAGAATACAATCTTTGATATCAGATAGAGCAGATTACAGAAGACCATCGTTTTTTTGTAGCCAATCCTGTCCGCCACGATACCCCATGGCAGTTCAAGCGCAAGGCACAATGCCAGCGAAATGCTTTCAATCAGCGTTATTTCAAATACCGACACCCCCTGTGCCTGGCGGTACAGCGTCGCAATCGGCCCGTAAAAGACCATTCCCTGTAAACAGGAAACCGCATACATGAGGTAAATATTCTTTTTTTGCATCATAAAACCTTCCTCTCCAAATCCGGATATCACAAAAACGCCCTGAAACAAAATCCCGTGCGCATAAAACGCCGTAATTTCAAGGCTTCTTTACTGTCTTCGTGATTTCCGCATCAGATTGGAAGGTTCCTCATTTTATTCTGCTTCCTTTTTCAGACAATTATTTTTGATACTTTATTTTACAGCAGTGGGCGGAGGGTTGTCAACTTTTTCACTCCCCCAGAAACTCCCGCACCCGCACGCGCTTTCCGCCCGGCGACACGCGCATCGTCACCGCGCCGCCTTCCGCCGTTTCGAACAGATAACAGCCCGCCCCGGTGAGCCTTTCGAGCAGTTCTTCGTGAGGATGTCCGTACCGGTTATTTTTCCCGGCTGAAATCAGCGCAAGCTGCGGAGCCGCCGTTTTCAGGAAAGTCTGTCCGGTGGAATTTCGGGAGCCGTGATGGGCCACTTTCAACACCGTAATGCCTTTTCCCTCCGGCAGAACCGCTTCCAGCTGTTTCCTGACCTCCTCTTCTCCGCTCCCCTCCAGGTCTCCGGTAAAAAGCGCGCTGAACTCTCCGTATTCCAGATAAAGTACGGCGGAAGCCTCGTTGCTCTCCAGTTCCGCTCCTTTTTCCGGGTGCAGACAGGTAAGGCGCAGAGAACCGTGCCGCAGCGTTTCTCCTCTATGGAGATACCGCACCGCAATCCCCCGGCTCTCCGCCAGTTCCTCAAACTCCCTATATGCCTCGTCCCGGCTTCCAGCCCCGATGTCCGGGAGTATCAGGTTTTTGATAACGATGCCGCTTTCGCCCGTTTCCTCCATCAGCGTCCGGATTCCGTTGCAGTGGTCGCTGTCCATATGGGTCACAAATACCGCGTCCAGCGTATCGGCGCCTTCCTGTTTGAGAAAAGGAAGCATCTGATAAGTTCCCACATCGCTTTTGCTGGAGCTTCCTCCGTCAATCAGATAACGGCCGCCGCAGTCATCGGCCAGATAAATACAGTCTCCCTGACCCACATCCAGAAAAGTAATCTGCAGCCCGCTTCGATACCGCAGGGTAAGACACATGACCGCCAATAACGTCCACTGCCAGAACTGCAGTCTGCTAAAACGATGACTGCATCGGACGATAACGCATAAAATCAGAAGAAAAACAACAATCTGCCAGTTTTCCGGCTTTCCGGGAATCGTTCTGCTTCCCGGCAGGCGCAGCATAAACGTACAGCAGAGCTCATAAAAAGTGAGTATCATATGGGCCGGAAACAAAAGGATTCTGCCAAGAGGCACATAATATGCCGCCGCCATAAGGCTTATGAGCCCATCCACCAGAACAGGGCCCATGCCGGGAATCAGCAGCATATTCAGAAACAGGGAATAGAGCGGATATTCATAATAAAAGCACAGATAGACGGGCAGCGTGACGATAGTCACTGCAAGGCTGGCCGACATCAGCTTTTCGATTTTGACGACCGCGCGTATTTTACAATCCGCGCATAAGAGATTCTCCTCCACTGCCGGGAGAAAAAGTCCGATTGCCAGAATCGCCCCGAAAGAAAAGAGAAAACCACTGTGATACAGGTATAACGGCTGGCGGGCAAGCGCCAGCATGGCCGCGACGGCCATTGCCGTCAGCATGTCATAGGTGCGGCCAAACAATCCGGCGGCAACATGAAAACTGAACATCACGACTGCCCGGAAAGCGGAAATGCTCATCCCCGTCATAATGCCATATCCATACATGAATGCCGTTGATAAAATAACATTAGCTATTAATGGACAGCGGATTTTTTTCAGGATTTTATAAAAGCCCATACCGATAATGGAAATATGCAGTCCGCTGATGGAGAGAAGATGAATGACTCCGTTTAACTGATACAACTGCTTTGTTTCTTCGTCGAGCCCGCCCTTTTCCCCGAGCAGAACCGCTTTCATAACGGAAGCATCCTTTTCCCTGAAACAGCTGTCCAGCAAGGCGGACAGAACCGTCCGCACCCGGTATAGTCCCTCCCTGACCTTGTCAAACTCCTCCGTTTCTTCCAGTATCACGGCGTTCTGCACTCTGGCCTGTATGTCGAGAATCTGATAATACTGCCCGGCATCGAACTCGCCGGGATTCGTCGCCCGGTCAAATGCACAGAGCTTTCCCTGTACATGTACAGCGCTTCCCATCCGAGGTTCCCATCCGCCCTCCAGATAACAGATAACGCCTTCGATTTCTATATTTTCCGCCTGTGGATTGATAAGTTGAACTTCTTTTAGATAAATAACAAGAGTTTTTTGTTTAACAGAATTTATTTCAGAAATGCGATATTCCTTTTTATCGACCTGACCTGTCAGAATGACTTCCGTCTTATGGATGCTGTCCGTCTCCGCCGCCGGCAGCGGATGCAGACACAGGTAAAGACGAATGAGCATGACAAAAGCCAGACCGATAAGACACACCGGTCTTCTCATGACACCTCTCATTCTGCCGCAGAAGCGGCGCTTGTCACCAAATCCAGATTCCGCTCGAAAATATTGGTCAGGCTGACGCTTTCCTTATAATAAAGAGAAGTATCGCCATTGACGGAAATCTGTACTTTATTGATATTAGGCAGTTCTATTAAAGAATTGGTAATCGAATATATCGTAACATCGCTCGTTACGCTGTAAGGCTGCGTCAGAAACGCCTCGTCGAAGTTTACATAACATATTCTGTCGTTGACCGTAACGCTCAGCAGCTTTGCCGCCGGATTGATGGTCGGATAACTTCCGGCCGCCGTCGGACCCTCGATTAACTTTTCCACCACCAGTTTTTCCAGGGAAATATTGCTGTTATAGACAACGTTCCGCTGGTTCTCCTCCACCAGCATGTCTCCGTTTTCATTGGCGAAATACAGGCGGAGATTGACTTTTTCATAAGTATTGATTTCATCCCCCGCATTGTCGATAAAAGTGTCCGCCGACATCGTGCCGATGGCTACGTTATTGCTGTCCGTCAACGGCTCGTTCAAAATGGTAAACGCAATATATTTTACATCGGCTATCTGGGACAGCGTCCGGACGATTGCGGCCCGCACAAGAACTTCTTTGATATTATCCATATCCTTATACTGCTCGTTAAAATTCAGCGTGAGCTTCTCTCCGTCCCAGGAATAATCGAGCAGCTCAAAGTTTTCCGCAAGAGGCGCCTTATACTCCTTTTTCTCCGCCCTCGTGGAAAGCTGCTCCATCAGCTCATTCAGCAGAAGCTGACTGTCCTCCGTCTCCGTCTGGTAAGGGTTTGAAAAAATACCCGTCTCGTCATTGTTTACATAATATATTTCATAGGATTTTCCCGATACAGTTTCTTCATCTTTTCCGCATGCCGTCACGAAAACAATGGACGCCAGAAACAGCAGCGGAAGCACTTTTTTCCTGATAAAAAGTTTCATACAGATGACCATGCCTTTCTCTCAGCCCGCAGTATTTTTTATGATACCGCGATATATGTCAGCGGGATTTTTACGGTGAAAGTCGTGCCCTCTCCTTCCTCGCTGACAACTTTAATCGTTCCTCTGTGCATCAGGACGGCGCTTCTCGTAATCGACAGGCCAAGTCCCGTTCCTTCGATTTCCTTTGAATGGGACTTATCTACCCGATAGAAACGTTCATAGATGTGCTCGGTGCAGTCCTCCGGTATGCCGATACCCGAATCCGCCACTTCCACGGTAAAAAACTGATAGTCCGCATCCACGGTCACTTTAACCCATCCGTGCTCCTTATTGTATTTGATTGCATTTTCTATCAAATTTGTAATAACTAATGTTATTTTAACTTCGTCAATTGCCGCCGTAACCGGCCTGATGCTTTCATAAACCAGCTCAATATCCCTTTTGATGGCAATCGGCCTGAGCCTTCTCATAATCAGTTCGACTAAAAGATTGACGTCCACCTGGGAAATATTGAGCCCCGACGCCGCCCTGTCCATTCTGGTCAGCGCCAGCAAATCGTTAATGATTTTATTTTCCCGGTCGATTTCCGTCGCAATGTCTTCCATAAACTCCCGGTACAGCTCCACAGGCACATCTTCCTGTCCCCGCAGCGAATCCGCCAGCACTTTAATGGAGGTAATCGGAGTTTTCAGTTCATGGGAAACGTTGGAGACAAATTCCTGTCTGGAATCATCCAGTACTTTCATGCGGCCAAGCACCTGATTAAAGGCATCCCCGATATGTTCCGTTTCCAGATAATCCGGTACGGAAATCGGGTCGTTTTTGTACCCTTCCTTGACCTGGCTCAAAGCATCTGTTATTTTTTCAAAAGGTCTGATTAATAGATTGGACAGCACAATGGACAAAAGCAGCATTGCGATAATAACAATGACTTCCACCACAAGCGCCTGTCTGCTCAGAATTTCCATCGTTACGGTAATATTATCCGTGGAAACGCTGGTCAGCATCACGCCCTGTATCACGTCAAATTTTTTCCCGTTCTCTCCCGGAACATCCATGACCACCGTTTCCGTAATCGGTATTGTCATTTCGATATAACCGTTCCCCGCGTCGTATTTGCTCGTATTCTCGCCCTTCATACAACGGATGACTTCCTCGGAAACAATCGTCTTTCCCTCGCTGATGCCGTAAGTATCTTTGAGTACTTTCAGATTATGGTTGATGATAAGAACACGTCCGTCATACAGGTTGGAAAGCTGGCTTAACTCCGCATTAATCACTTCCGAGGAAGTGTCCTGCATGTATCGGTAGGCAATCAGATGATTGGCCAGAATCCGTAACTGCGCCTGTACATCGGACGTACGCACGCTCACCGCCCGGTGTTCGTAGTTCTCCAGAATCGCATACCGCATGAAAACACAGGGTATCATCCCTACGATAAACAAAATAAGAAAAAGGCGCACTTTCAGGCTGCGCAGAATCTTTAATTTTCTAAAATTCCATCTATGCAAAGTAATAACCTACTCCCCATTTTGTATGCACATACACCGGCTCGCTCGGCGTACTCTCGATTTTTTCTCTCAGCCGTCTGATATGTACGTCCACCGTACGCACATCGCCCGGATAGTCGCTGCCCCAGATAATATTCAGAAGGTTTTCCCGACTGTATACTTTATTGGGATTTTTCATCAGCAGTTCCAGAACTTCAAATTCTTTTGCCGTCAGATTTACTTCCCGGTTTTTAATATAGACTCTTCTTCCGTCGCAGTCTAAACGCATATCCCGGTTTTCGATGATTCTTTCATCCTCCTTATCATCATTCTTTTTCCCGGTTCTGCGCATGATGGCCTTAATACGCGCTTTCACTTCCAGAATATTAAACGGCTTGGTAATATAATCGTCCGCCCCATATTCAAGACCGAGTATCTTGTCCATATCTTCTCCTTTGGCCGTCAGCATTACAATCGGCGTATTGGAAAATTCCCGAATCTGCTGGCACACTTCAAATCCCGTCATCTTCGGCAGCATCACATCTAACAGAATCATATCGTAAGCGTTTCTTTTCGCCAGTTCCAGCGCCTCTTCCCCGTCATATGCACAATCCACATCCATGCCGTCCTGTTCCAGGCTGAAACGGATTCCCTTCACGATTAACTTTTCATCGTCCACAACCAATACTCTTCTACCCATACTAATCCCCTGTTCTAATTTACGGTAATCTTATCTTTTATCTTCTCAAAAGTTCCCTGCTTTATGCCACTGACCTTCATAATATCCTCAATGGACGCAAACTCGCCGTTTTCCTGACGGTATTTTACGATTGCCGCCGCTTTTCCCGCGCCGATACCGGAAATCGAACTCAGCTCGCTTTCCGTCGCGGTATTGATATTCACAAGCGCACCTAAGCTGCCTGCACTCCCCGCGGATTCCGCAGCACTTCCCACCGCAGTTCCGGTATCTGCCACGCTTCCCGTTCCCGCCGCCATCCCGCTTCCTCCGGCGTTTTCCCGCATCCCGGTCTGCCATATTTCCCGGTATGAATCGTCCGCCTTTACCGCTTCCGCTTCTTCCTCCGTCGGAACGACAAGCCGCTGGCCGTCTGCCAGAACGCCCGCCTGATTGATAAAATCTTCACAGGCATTTTCCGCAAATCCTCCCGCCGCTTCTATGCCCTGATAAACCCTGCTTCCGGCCTCCAACGCATAAACACCCGGCTTTTTAACCGCGCCGCAAATATGTACATAAATCTCCGGCTGCACCATCGCCGCCGAAGATTCCAAACCGCTTCCCGGCTCCGCACCCGGATTCTCCACCGCCTGGCTCCCTGTGCCGGCCGCTACTGGATTCTGCACAGTCTGACCGTCTGCACTGACCGCTCCCGGTGTCTGCACCAGCTGACCTTCTGCGCTGGCCGCATCCGGTGTCTGCTCCGCCCGGCCGTCTGCACTGGCTGCGTCCGGTGTCTGCTCCGCTTCGTTTTCCTGTCCGGCGGGTTCTAAAACAAGCTCGTTACGCCCGGTACAGGCGCTTAACATAAGAACTGCAAAAACACAAAAGATTCCCCTCATAAATTGTTTGATAAATGATGTACGCATAGTTTCCTTTCCGCTTCTCCGGCCATGCCGGAGAGGCTCAGGAAGTCCCCGCTATGCACTTCTTTTATTGTAAAATAAATTTAAGTCTATGTCCACTTAAAAATAATAATTCCCAGAATTGCAATGCCCATTCCGGTCAGCTTACGCACCTCGAGCGGCTGTTTTTCCACGCCGAAGAGTCCTAACAGCTCGATGACATATGCCACAATGAGCTGCGCAATAACGATAAGCATCGCGGCCTTTGCCGGGCCAAGCATTTCCATTGCCTTGATAACGGTATAAGTAATAAACGCTCCTATCGCCCCGCCCAACAACATGTATTTGGGCTGTACTTTGAACAGGACGCCGAAAGAAGTGCGGTCCGCAAAAAGCCACGCCCCCAGACAGACAAGCAGCGCCGTGAACTGCACGAAGGCATTGGCAACCCAGATACTGGATGATTTGGTAACCTGTGTATTAAACACCCCCTGAACGCTCATAAGAGCGCCGGACAATAACGCGATGATAAATCCAAACATGACGACTCCCTTCTTTTTCCAAAACAACGTCTTACTACAAGTTTGCGGCCTGGCAGAAAAGGTTTTTCCTGTCCGTGCAAAAAAATACAAGATGACCGAAATCATCTTGTACTATCATGCCCTGATATCATAAAAAATATGCGCTGCCCAAAAACTTATATTTCCCGACAAACCGGAGATTTAACAATTTCTACGAATCTTGATTAAACGTAAAACATCATTATACAAATCTCCCTTATCCTCCAAATCAATCATTAACCATCTTTGTCCATTTCCTTCCTGAGTCTGGTGATATATATCAGACAATTCAGCCGTACATTCCGGCAGAATAGCCTCAACAAGTACTTTTTCCTTTACGCCAGCAACAATCATAACCGTAAAATAATTTTCTCTTGGATAGACAGTACACAATGTTTTTCCTGCTTTTTTGAATTTTATATTCCAGCCCTTTTCCCAGCTGCATGAACTGTATTCTATTTTTTCTTTACATTTATACGTTTCTTTGATTTCCGAACAAAATTGCATGAAAACAGGATTTCTGACAAACTCGTTTATTTGCGTAATAGCGGGACAGTAATTCTTATCTTGTAAATCAGTCATATTGACAGATTCCTCCATCGTAAGATTTTCAGTATCATAGGACATAAGATATATCCGGCCGCTTCAAGTGAAGAATCTACTCCGTCTCTGCCTCCATCCCTTCATCCAGATACTCTTCTTCCGGGATAATATCCTCCGGGACGTCGATATATTCTTCCGTATACGCTTCGCCTCTGACCTGCGTCATAATTTTCTCGGAAAGGGATTTCAATTCCGCGTTCGCATCGTTTCCGACCCAGATTCGCGCAAAAGCGATTTCCATTTCCACCCAGTAATTGCTCGTTCCTATCATTTTGGGGTTTGGCGCGGACTTTTCATATTCCTCTATAAATGCCTGGACATTCTCATTTTCAAAAGTAACACCTGTTTTTGCCGGAATTTTTCCCGTTCTGTCATAAAGATTATCTACGTTATAACAGGACAAATACACCGCAAAATCATTCGCCATGTCTTTGTGTTCGGAATATCCGTTGACGACGACGCACTGTGTCACCGACAGGGATTTGGACACCAGCTCTTCGTTTACGTCCGGGAGAAGGGAAGTGCCGTACTCATACTGAAATTCCCCGTTTTCCTTCGCTTCCTCTATCTTCGCCAGCGCGTCCGTCGTTACCACGGTGTATACGATTTTTCCGTCAATGAAATCCTGCAGAATACCGGCATAACTGGTTTCCTCCGCATCAATGGAAAAAAACTGGTTCAGATTCTGGTAAACCCGCATGCAGCGAATCGCGTCTTCGTTGTAAATATTGATGGAATCGTCTCTGTCTCCCGAAGGGCCTCCTACATCAATATAATTTCCGACAAAGAAATAATTATAAAAAATGTCCGATACATCCCATTTAAAAATTGCCTCTACCTGTTCCGGCGCGTCGTATACGTCCGCAAACGCCCGGATATCGTCGATTGTTTTGGGAAGCGTCTCTTCTACCCGCGCCGCAACCTCCGCTTCGTCGATACCGTCCGGCTCCTGAGACTCTCCGGCACTGTCTGGTGCATCGCCGTCCGGCGCATTGCCGTCCGCAGCCGCAGAGCCATCCGCTCCGTCCGATGCGCCTGAACTGTCCGTTTCCACCGCCTCTTCTTCCGGCCCGTTCTGTGCGAGCGCGGCCTCCGCCGCTTCCGCTTCCGCCACATCCCGTTCCGCCTCTATCTGTGCCCGCGCCCAGTCCTCCAGATAAGTCTTATTATATAAAAAAGAGCTTGTCTCGAAATAGAGCGGATAGCCGATTTGTTTTCCGTGGTAAGTCGCCGCCTGGACGGCGGTGGGCGTATAAAAATTTTCCAGGGAAGGAACGCCCTCCGGCACCTGGATTTCCGAAGCAAGCCCGGCCAGATACGCTTTTTCCAGAGAATCATTTCCTACAATGTATAAATCCGGCAGTTCCTCGGAATGAAGAGATGCCTGGTTCAGCGTTTCCAGATATTCCGCGCCGGAAGTATATACCGGTATTACGCGGGCTTCTTCCTGATAATCGTTATAGGCGACCGCCACGCTGCTTAAATAATCCGTCATCGCTTCATCCGTATACCACAAGTACAGCGTTTCCCTATGTCCAAAAAGGGGTTCTTCTATCTCTTCCGTCTCCTCCGCCGGCTCTACCGTAAGTCCGGTACGGCTGACCGCATATAATGCGCCGGCCGCGCACGCAATCAGCAGAACGGTAAAAAGTCTTTTTCTAAAAATCACACCTGTTCTCCTATCTTTCGGACAGACATTCCCGCAGAATATCCGTCATCTCGTCAATATGCTCCCTGGCAATGATGAGCGCGGGCACGAAACGAATGATATTGCTTCCGGCGTTAATCAGAATCAGCCCTTTTTCCATGGCCTTGCCGATAATTCCGCCAACCGGCTCTTTCAGGACAAGCCCCTGCATCAGTCCGGCGCCGCGTCTTGTCTCGATAATGTCAAATTCCGCCGCCAGCGCATCCAGTTTTTCTTCCAGATAAGCGCCCGTCTCCCGCACATGCTCCAGGATATGTTCTTTTTCATACAAATCAAGTACTTTACAAATGGCCGCGCACGCCAGCGGATTTCCGCCGTAAGTCGTTCCGTGGTCGCCCGCTTTCAGAGAGTTCTGCCCCACCTTTTCCGTCATCAGGAACGCCCCCACCGGAACGCCGCAGCCCAGCGCTTTGGCAGTAGTCATAATATCCGGTTTTATGCCGAATTTCTGCCACGCATAAAAATACCCGGTTCTTCCCATGCCGCACTGAATCTCATCCAGAATCAGCAGAATATCCCGCTCGTCGCACAGTTTTCTTATTTTCTGCAGAAACGCTTCTTCCGCCGGGTAAAGTCCGCCCTCTCCCTGCACCGTTTCCAATAAAATAGCGCATGTTTTTTCATTTACGTTTGCCATCACGCTGTCGAAGTCGTTCAAATCCGCAAACCGGATATTGCCAATCATCGGTTCAAAAGCCTCTCTGTAATGGGGATTTCCCGTTACGGAAAGCGCCCCAAACGTTCTGCCGTGAAACGAATGGTTCATCGCTATGATTTCATGGTCAGTCTTCCCATCTTTTAAATAAGCATACTTTCTGGCCGCTTTGATGGCGCCTTCCACCGCTTCCGCGCCGCTGTTTGTAAAAAAGACCCGGTCCATGCCGGAAACTTTCTTTAACTTCTTCGCAGCTTCGATGGCCGGTATATTATAATAATAGTTGGAAGTATGAATAATCTTGTCTATCTGCGCTTTCAGCGCGTCGTTATATTCCCGGTTCCCGTAGCCGAGCGCAAAAACCGCGATTCCCGACACAAAATCCAGGTATTTTTTCCCCTCCATATCATACAGGTAAACACCCTCGCCTTTTTCCAGAACAACCTGGTAACGGTTATAGGTATGTAAAAGCGCCTTCTCCGCCTCGTCGATATATTCCTTCATCAGCATTATTATAACCCTCCCCGTTGGTTACTGTTCGTCGTCCGCGATAATTGCCGTTCCGACGCCGTGATTGGTGAAAATCTCAAGCAGCAGACAGTGCGGAATCCGGCCGTCCAGAATATGTACTCTGTTTACGCCCTCTCTGATTGCATCGGTACAGTTTGTCAGCTTCGGCAGCATTCCGCCGCCGATACAGCCTCCCTGAATCAGCTCTTCGGCCTGTGACGCCGTCAGTCTGGAAATAAAACTGGATTTATCTTCGATATCCCGGTAAAGACCCTCGATATCTGTCAGAAAAGCCAGTTTTTCTGCAGAAACAGCCTTTGCAATCGCACAGGCCGCGTCATCCGCGTTGATATTGTAAGTCTGAAAATGTTCGTCCAGCCCGATTGGCGCAACAATAGGAAGAAAATCTTTTTCCAGCAGGTCATATAAGACCTTTGGATTAACATTTTTGATTTCGCCCACAAAACCGATATCCTGTCCGTCAGCATACTTTTTACCGCATTCCAGAAGGCCGCCGTCTTTCCCGCTGATGCCGACCGCCTTGACGCCAAGCTCCTGTACCATGCTGACGAGACTCTTGTTGACTTTATTTAACACCATTTCCGCGATTTCCATCGTGTCTGCGTCCGTAACGCGCAGTCCGTTGACGAATTTCGCTTCCATCCCCACTTTACCGACCCAACGGCTGATTTCCTTGCCGCCGCCGTGGACGATAATCGGCTTGAAGCCTACCAGCTTTAAGAGCGTAACGTCTTTGATGACATTCTTTTGCAGTTCCTCGTTGCTCATGGCGCTTCCGCCGTACTTTACGACAATTATCTTACGGTTAAATTTCTGTATATAAGGAAGCGCTTCGATTAATACCTCGGCTTTCCCCAGAATCTGGTTCATTTCTTTTGATTCCATTCTGTTTTCCCGTGCCTTTCGGTTTCTTACTTTCTGATTCTTCTTGCTTTTCAGTTCTTCTTGCTTTTCAGTTCTTTTTCTTTTCAGCTCTTTTTGCTTCTCAGTTCTTCTTGCTTCTCAGCTCTTCTTACTTCTCAGTTCTTCTTGATACTTCTTGCTTTTCCGTTCTTCTTTTTCCACATTTAACTGCGGTAATCCGCATTAATCTTCACATAATCGTAGGTCAGGTCGCATCCCCATGCGGTCGCCTCGCCGTCGCCTTCCTTGACGTCCACGAGAACCCGTACTTCCGGCGCGGAAAGAATCTGCGTCGCCTCTTCCTCGCTGTAATCCGTCACATTGCCGTCCCGGTAAACAAGAATGCTTCTGCCTTCGCTTTCCAGAAAAACATCCAGACGGTCCGGGTCGAAATCCACGCCCGCGTAACCGAGCGCGCACAAAAATCTTCCGCAGTTCGCGTCATGGCCGAACACCGCGGCCTTGCTCAGACTGGAACTGATAACGGATTTGCTCAGTTTTCTGGCGTCTTCCTTCGTCTTCGCGTGGATGACCTTTGTTTCAAACAGGGCCGTCGCGCCCTCGCCGTCTCCCGCCATCATCTTTGCAAGCGTCGTATTTACCTGATTCAGCGCCTCCATGAACTTCTCGTAATCTTCATTTTTTGAAGTGATTTCCGGGTTTCCCGCCATACCGTTCGCCAAAATAACAAGTGTGTCATTCGTAGAGGTATCGCCGTCTACCGATATCATATTGAAAGTGTCCGTTACATTTTCCCGCAGCGCTTCCTGAAGCAGTTCTTTGGAAATCGCGATATCCGTCGTCAGAAAACCGAGCATGGTACACATATCGGGATGAATCATGCCGGAGCCCTTGCACATGCCGCCGAGCGTCACGCTCTTTCCGCCGATTTCAAAAGTAACAGCGGCCTGTTTGGAAATCGTATCCGTCGTCATAATGGCTTCCGCCGCAATCCGGCCCGCTTCTATGGTATCGGCCTTCTGTTCCACCAGCTTTTTCACGCCTTCCATAATTTTGTCGGTGGGAATCTGACGGCCGATTACGCCGGTGGACGCCACAAGCACGGCATCTTCCGGAATCTGCAGATATTCCGCCGCTGCTTTCGCCGTCTGCTTACAGCACTCATACCCCTGGGACCCAGTACAGGCATTGGCAATCCCCGCATTTGCGATAACCGCCTGTGCATAAGGCGAATGCGCCACCACCTCTTTGTCCCAGATAACCGGCGCCGCCTTGACGATATTGCTCGTAAAAACGCCCGCCGCCACGCATGGCTTCCGGCTGTATACAAGCGCCATATCCTTTCTGTTCTGATATTTAATGGAAGCCTCCACTCCCGCCGCCTCAAATCCCTGCGCCGCAGTTACGCCGCCTTCAATTACCTTCATACTTCTCAATCCCTTCTGTATTTTCCTATTCCATATTAAACTTCGTAATATTATCCTCATTCAGCACAAAATCATAATAATTCAGGTCTTCCCGTTTTGTCCAGCCTATTTGTTTCCAAAAGGCGTTTCCAATATCATTTTTAGTAAAGGCAATCAGGGACACTTTATTAATATGCGCTTCTTTCAGAGCGTTCATGCAGAATACGACCATCGCCTTTCCGATACCGCGCATTCTGTATTTTTCCGCCACACAGACATGATACAGGCATCCTCTTCTACCATCGTGTCCGCACAGAATCGAGCCCGCCACTTCTCCATCCTCTATATCGACCACGCTCATTCCCGGATTTCTTTCCAGAAAGGCTTCCACTCCTTCTCTGGAATCGTCCACGCTCCGGATGCCGAATCCCCTGATGGTCATCCAGAGACAGCGCACCTGCTCGTAATCTTCTATCGTCATCGCCCGTATCATATCAAAATCACGCCTTTCTCTCAATGCGGAAACTTCGTTCGCTCTTTCTTATCCTATGGTTCTGTGACTCCTACGGAAACAGCGGCACAAGCTCCAGCCCTTCGCTCTCTTTCAGGCCAAACATCAGATTCATATTCTGTACGGCCTGTCCCGCCGCGCCTTTGACCAGATTATCCAGCGCGCCCATCATGATGATGCGGCCGGTCCGCTCGTCAATGACAAAATTAATATCCACATAGTTACTGCCTTCTACCCATTTTGTCTCCGGGCAGACGCCTTTTTCCAGGACACGGACAAATTTTTCTTCCTTATAATATTTATCATAAACCGCTTTAATCTGTTCATAATCCGGAAGTCCCATAGTTCCGTCCGCTTTTTTCACCGGGACAAGCGATGCGTACTCGGTCACCAGAATCCCACGGTTCATCGGTACGAGATGGGGCGTAAAGTTAAGCATCAGCGGCCTTCCCGCCGCATAGCCGAGCTGTTCCTCTATTTCCGGCGTATGTCTGTGGCTCGCAACGCCATAAGCCTTAATGTTTTCGTTGACTTCACAATACAGGTTGGGCACTTTGGCGCCCCGTCCCGCGCCGGACGTACCGCTCTTGGCGTCGATAATTAAGGTGTCGGCATCAATAAGTCCTTCCCGGACAAGGGGATAGGCGGTCAGGATGGAACAGGTCGTATAACAGCCCGGATTGGCCGTCAGCCTCGCCTTTTTCACGTCTTCCCTGTTCAGCTCGCACAACCCGTATACAGCCTCTTCGATATACTGCGGCGCCTTATGTACGATGCCGTACCATTTTTCATAAACGGACACGTCCTTAATGCGAAAATCGGCGCTTAAATCGATAATCTTAACTTGAGAAAGAATCTCATCGTTTATCAGAGAAGCGCAGAACCCCTGTGGTGTCGCCGTAAAAATGACATCCACCTGTTTTGCGAGTTCTTCCATATTATCATCCATGCAGACATCATCCACAATCTGAAACATGTTCTGATAGACTTCACAATACTTCTTATCAATATAGCTTCTGGAGCCATACCACTTAATTTCCACTTCTTTATGCGCCGTCAGAAGCCTGACAAGCTCTCCCCCGGCATATCCGGTTGCCCCGATGATTCCCGCTTTAATCATATATATAATCATGCTCCTTTCTTAGCGCGCGAATTTACACTTTTTTATTCTACCATACTCTTTTCATCTTTCAATATGGAACTTGCAAGAAAATGAAAATAATCGGTGAAAGCGGGGCCGGACGACGTATATTTCCCGCAGAGGCACGCTCTCGCTCCGCGAAAAACGCAGCAGTACTAAGCTCAAAAACGCAAAAGCCGTTTTTTCGCTAAGTGCTGGCGTTTTTCCAGGGCCTCTTTGGGAAATATACGTCGTCCGGCCCTTAGTCTCCACTGCAAGTCCCCACTGTTCATTG
>CAJTRL010000029.1 GCA_910578715.1 uncultured Lachnospiraceae bacterium
CTATCAACAAATCTTATATCAGTTTTTGAGTTTACACAAAACTTGAAACAGTCTCCTTAAAAGCGCACGCAGTCTGGCATTTTCCGAATTGGCGGCGGAGAGCTGTGACTCCTTTTTCTGTAACTGTAAAGTGAACAGAGCGGTTTCTTCCTGTAACTGCTTCTGAAATTCTGTTGAAATTTTGGCAGTCACTTCATCGGTCACTTTGGCGGTCACTTCATCAGTTACTTTGGCAGTCACTTCATCGGTCACTTTGGCGGTCACTTCGCGGGTTACTTTGGCCGTTATCCATTCTGTCAGCTGGTCTTCCAATGCGCTGTAAGAAGGAACAATATCTGTCAGCATGTCCATTACCTCCTCACATAATTCTGTATGATGTATGAATATCTGGCTGGCGGCGTCACGAAGATAATTGATGTAATCTTTGTACTGCCGCTGGGTAATATTATTCTGGTTAAGTTCTTCTTTTAATATTATAATAATCTTATTTACGAACATAGTCAACTCTTTTTTCGTCAGCGGATTTCTGACGGAGCAAAGACGCGGACGAAAGCGGAGAAGCGTAAACGGCAGAAAAAGCGTCAGGTGGTTTTCGCGAATCTGCTTCAGGGAGTAGTCCTGTATTTTGACAACGGAAACGGTATACAGGGTTTCAGTATTATCGGAAAGCACGAGTTTACAGCAGTTCTGGCCGGAAACGGTATGGTTGTTGTCAAGATATAGAATGATGGAAGCCGGAAAATGCAGTATCGGTGTCGTACAGTCCGCGTCTGCGCCGATGTCATTTGAGAGAGTTCTTTTGTCTGAAGAGCCGTATAAGAGTGCGATATGGGTATCGTATTCAAACATGCGGAAGGACAGGAGTGTTTCTTTTTCCATCTGTCCTTCCAGATGATAGATGTCGGTTCCGGCGACGCGCAGAACGATAGCGGCAAAAATGGAAGAGAGCGTTCCGGGATTGGATTTTCCAGGAGCGGAATATTCTGCGGAGAGCAGTTCAATGGGAGCGTCATTTGGGTATTTTTTACCAAATACATGATTCAAAAGTGGAAGAAACTGTTCCGGCATATGCTGCAGCATGGATTTGAGAATGCCATCCCATAATTTTCGGGCAAGCTGTGCGGGAGACTTTAAGACAGTAGGTTTGAGATTCATAAGACAGACCCTTTCAAAATATGACAGGACAGAATATCCTGAAAAGATAATAGGCATAAGATGGAGCAAGGCTCCAAAGATAACACTGATGATGTAATACAGCATAACACTGAAAAGAAAAAAATGCAATGTATTTTTGATAATTTTTTCGGATTTTTTGAAGACTAAGGCTCGCGAGTCCGGGCAAAGCTGAAAGCGTATAAGCACCGGACTCGAAGACTCTTGGAAACGCTGTATGTTTTACGCCACATACAGATACATAAAAATAAAGTGACAAATACTGCCGCCCATGACGAACAAATGGAAAATTTCATGGGAGCCAAAATATCGGTGCCTGTTATTAAAAAGGGGCAGTTTCAGGGCATAAATGACGCCGCCTACCGTATAGATGATGCCTCCGGCCAGGAGCCAGAGAAACGCGCTGTGCGGCAGCGTATTCCACAGCTGTCCGAAAACGCCGAGGCAGACCCATCCCATCGAGATATAAATAATGGAGGAAAACCATTTTGGACAGGTAATCCATAAGGCTTTGATGAGCATGCCGAGAACGGCAATTGCCCAGACGACAACAAGCAGCGTATAGCCGAGTTTTCCGCCGAGAACAATCAGACAGACAGGCGTATAAGAGCCGGCAATCAGGACAAAAATCATCATATGGTCTATTTTGCGGAAGACTCTTAAAAGCCGGTCCTTAACCATGACGCTGTGATAAAGGGCGCTTGCGCCATATAAAGCAATCATGCTGAGCATGAAAACGGTCATTGCGAGGAATGTGGTAAAGCCGTCCGAGACCGCCGCTTTTACCAGAAGAGGCGTAGAGGCAAAAACTGCCAGCATCATGCCAATAAAATGTGTAATTGCGCTTCCGGGTTCACGAATTGTTATTTGCATAAGAAACCTCCTTTCCCACTGCCTCATGCCGTTCATATATTTATTCGAATTTTACATGAATTTTCCTTTGAACAGCAGAGAAATATGAGAAACTTCAACACATAGTTTTAAAAACTACATATAACATATATAAACTCTACACCATATCATATGCAAAGTCAACATAAAAATACATTTGTCCATATTTTTTGATAACGGTTCGTCCTCCGCCCGGACAGAGCATCATTCTCTTTGGAGGCACGCTTGCGCTCCGCTAAAGGATGTAGCGGTACTAAGCTCAAATGCAGCAAGCTGCCTTTTCGCTAAGAACCGACATCCTTTACAGGACCTCCGCCAGAGAATGATGCTCTGTCCGGGCGGAGGACGAACTGTTGCATAAGATTGACATTGTTTTTCCCCATATTACAGGCTATAATGAGCGGGAGCGCTGCGTAGACAGAGGCTGGAAGACTGGAGGAAAAGCGATGGAGCGGCAGAGGATTTTACTCGTTGAAGACGATGCGGAAATCAGCGAGATGTTAAAAAATTATCTTGAAACGGAAAATTATGAGGTGATTTGTGCTTTTGACGGGGAAGAAGCATGTGTGAAATTCGATTCCGCGCTTTTTCATCTCGTTCTGCTGGACCTGATGATACCGAAAATCAGCGGGATGGATGTGATGCAGCATATCCGAAAAAGAAGTTTTGTTCCGGTCATCATTGTATCTGCCAAAGATTCGGAAACGGATAAGACACTGGGACTTGCGCTGGGGGCGGACGACTATATTACAAAGCCCTTTTCTGTCGTGGAAGTGCTGGCGCGAATCAAGGCAAATATCCGAAGGGCGACGCAGTATGATGCTTTGCGGGGACAGCAGACGGTTTCGGAAAAATCATCCGTGGAGAAAGACATTATCATGGTTGGAGAACTGACGATGAACCTGTCGGATTATACCCTGACCAAAAACGGAAAAAGCGTGGAACTGACCGCGAAGGAATTTGAAATTCTGAAGCTGCTTATGCAGAATCCGAAAAAGGTTTACACGAAAGAACAGCTTTATTCCCTTGTATGGAACGATGCTTATTTCGGGGATGAAAACGCGGTCAATGTACATATCAGCAGACTGCGGAATAAAATTGAAGAAGACTCCCGCAATCCCAGGTATGTGCTGACAGTCTGGGGAATCGGGTACAAACTGGGAAGTTAAAAAGGCATATTTGCTGCTCTGACATGGAGGTTAGAATGTTAGCTTATAAAACGATACTCATTTTTTTACTTATTCTCATTTTTTTATTGCTTATCGTCATTTTTTATCAGGCGATTACATACCGCACGGGCCTTCGGGCGGGATTGCGGGAAATAGGCCGGAAGCTGAAAGAAATCAATGATACCGGGAGCGACGAAAAGATTTTTACTTTTACGGATAATGCGGAACTGAAAGAGCTGGCGGCGCAGATAAACCGTCTTCTGGAAAACCATCTGAAAACAAAAGCGGATTACCGGCGTTCCGAGATGGCTTCCAAAAGGATGCTCTCCAATATTTCCCATGACATTAAAACACCCATGACGGTTATTCTGGGCTATCTGGAAATCTTGCGGATGAAGGACGGCGGTTCGGACGAAATGCTGGCGAAAACGGAACAGAAGGCAAAGGACGTTATGGAACTGATAAATCAGTTTTTTACCCTTTCCAAACTGGAGTCCGGCGATATGATGCCGGAACTTGTGCCGGTCAATCTCAGCGAAATCTGCCGCGAAAGCATTCTCGATTTTTACGAAATACTTACGAAAGAAGCGTTTCAGGTTGAAGTTTCCCTGCCTGAAACGCCGGTTTATGTACAGGGGAATCAAGAAGCCATTCAGCGGATTATATCGAATCTGATTTCCAACGTCATCCGTTATGGAGCCGACGGAAAGTACTGTGCATTAACGCTTCGGACGGAGGACAGGCTTGCGATGATAGAAGTGACGGATAAGGGAAAGGGAATCGACAAGGCCTTTGCGGACAGTGTGTTCGAGCGTCTTTTTACGATGGAGGATTCCCGAAGCCGCAAAATTCAGGGAAACGGTCTGGGCCTGGCGATTGCAAAAAATCTGACAGAGCAGCTTGGAGGAACGCTTACGCTCGACAGCATTCCTTATGAAAAAACGACCTTTACAATAAACTTGCCCTGGTTTAAAAAATTTTCCGGCGAAAGAAATTTGTAAGATTTGCGCAACAGTTTTGAAAATCCGGTCCTCTACAATGGTATTTGAAAGGGGGCAAATCATATGCCATATATCATACAGACGAATCAGCTTACCAAAACCATTGCGGGAAAGGAGATTGTATCGGATGTCAGTCTCCATGTGAAAAAAGGAGAAATTTACGGATTTCTCGGGCCCAACGGGGCCGGAAAAACGAGTGTCATGAAAATGCTGACGAATCTCTGGAAGCCGACGACGGGAAGCGTCGAGCTCTTTGGAGAAACACTTACGCCAAAATCTTACGAGGTCTTGAAGCGGATGGGAAGCATTCTGGAAATTCCCGTTTTTTATGAACATCTTTCGGGACGCGAAAATCTGCGGCTTCATTGCGAGTATATGGGCTTTTATCAGCATGGCAGCATCGAGGAGGCAATGGAGATGCTCGGCCTTGCGGATGCGGCCGGAAAACTGGTGCGAAATTATTCGCTTGGCATGAAGGAACGCCTCGGCATCGCCCGGGCGATTCTGACGAAACCGGAGCTTCTCATTCTCGATGAGCCGACGAACGGCCTTGACCCGGCGGGGATGAAACAGGTAAGAAGCCTGTTAAAAACACTTTGTCTGGAATACGGAATCACGATAATGGTTTCCAGCCATATCCTGTCGGAAATCGAAAGCATTGCCGATACGATTGGCGTTATCGCGCATGGCAGAATGAAACAGGAAACCGGCATGAAAGAAATCGAGCAGATGAGCCTTGCGTATCTTGAGCTGACCGTTCCGGATGCCAGAAAGGCGGCCTATGTGCTGAGCGATAAAATGGGCATTTCCAATTTCAGGATTCTGGAGAACGGCGAAATCCGCATTTACGATACGGCCGTTTCCACACAGGAATTGTCAAAGACCTTGATATTAAACAACGTGGCGGTGACTTCAATCGGTAAAAAGGCCGGGAATCTGGAAGAATATTTTCTGAAAATGACTGCGGACAAACAGGCGGAATAAATTTGTTTTGATGAGTTTGCGCCTGTGGTTTTAAAGCTCAGGCGGCGGAAAGGAATGGAATATCATGTTAAAACTGATAAAACTAGAGTGGAAGAAAAATAATATCGGAAAAAGTATCTGGATAGCAATGATTATGACGGCGGTGCTGTGCCTTTTCATCGTCGGCACGTCGGGGGAACTGCTTTCCGTCGCGACGGCGGGACTGCACGACAGCAGCGGAAATCCTGTCGGAACCAATGTTTCCTCTGCTGCGGAAACGGAGTTTTATGGGAGAAATGTATTCGATGCTGCGGTCGGCATTTTTACGAATATGTCCTATGTTATTTTTACGGGCGTCATGCTTGCCGCATATATTGTAGGGGCATATGAAAAAGGAACAATGAGCCTGATGTTTTCTTACCCGATTAAACGGAGAAAAATCATTCTGTCCAAAATGCTGGCAGTCTGGATTTTTAACGTTGCGGCGCTTGTCGTGAGCAAAATCGTCATCAGTATCGTACTGCTTTTTGCAAATCCCGTGGCACATATAACAACAAATGAGATACAAATCGCGTCGCCGGATTTCTGGCTGTATATACTGTTAAATTCTATCGTGATGGTGAGTATTGCATTTGTTGCCTTGCCGGTCGGATTAAAATTACATTCTTCTAAGGCTGCGATTGTGGCCGCGGTAATTGTGGCCTGTTTTTCACAGGGAAATATCGGTTCGTATACGCTGGCGGACAGCGCGCCTTTTTACCTGTTGCTACTTATGCTGGCGGCGGTGTCGGTTTATCTGGCGGTATGCGGTGTGGAAAGGAAGGATGTGGGGTAGGGGGAGGATGCTCAATCCTCCTCAATCACATGAATTTCCAGATAATCGAAATCAATGCCGTCGATAAAATTATCCTGTGTGAAACGGGTCTTGTCATGCCGCTTGAAATCCTGGATATTGGCGTCCAGCCAGATAGGCCTGCTCAGGTCGAACTGGTAGCAGACTTCCTCCAGCGCATGAAAGACCTTGTGTGTTCTCGTCTCTTCCCGGTCGTCGCAGACGACGGTATCTTTCAGCATATGATTGTCTTTCCATTCTTTTGCCCATAAACGAAACATAAACGGCCCTTTCTTTAAACATATAACAAAGCACCTGATGGTGCGGGTTTTTTGGAGCTTCTCCTCACATTACTATACAGGTCATATTTCCAAATGTAAATATGAAATATGTCCTTTTTCTTTTCCTCTAAAAATGCTAGAATATTTTCATGAAAACAACCGCGACCAATAAAACATCCAAAACATATTCCGCTGTTCCGGACGGCATTTCGGCACTGCCAAAAGACAGGCGCTTTCTAAAGTATACCTTCGGCCTGGGGTTTTTGCTCGCCCTGTCGTTTGTTCTCGGCAGTATGCTGACAAACGAACACCGTACATGCCGCAGCCTCGTGGAACTGGTGCAGATGCTGGCAATACTTGCCGTTATGACATTCATGTCATCTATTGTGACCGGGCTGTGCTTTATGCTTCTGACGGCGCTGCGCGGCGGGCATATAAAAAGCAGATTCGGGCAGAAAGAATATGACAGCCGGTTTTTATTTGCTTTTTATACGGTGGTTATTCTGCTGTGCTGGCTTCCCGTATTTCTTGCATATTATCCAACCGTATTTGCATATGATGCGGAAGGGCAGCTTTATCAGGTCATGGCAAATGATTACAGCACCCATCACCCATTGATACATACACTATTTTTAGGAGCCTTTTTCAGACTGGGGGAAAAACTGCCCGGTTCTTATTCGTCGGGGATGGCGCTGCATTCCATTGTACAGATGTTTTTCATGGCGCTGATTTTAGGATATGCGCTGACTGTTTTATATCGTGAAAGAACCTCGTGGATAATGCGCATTGTACTGCTTCTTTTTTATGCGTTGTTTCCTGTCAATTCCATTCTGGCAGTCAGTACGACAAAAGATGTGCTTTTTTCCGGGCTGGTATTGCTTTACATTGTAATGCTGGACCGGTGGTATAACGGGAAAATGGAAAAAACAAAAGGATTCGGGGCAGGCTTTGTACTGCTTTCCGCTTTGATGCTGCTGTTTCGCAACAATGCGGTCTATGCCTGGCTGGTCTGTCAGCCGATTCTGCTCTTTTCTGCCCGAAAGAAGGGCGTGCTAAAGCGCTATGCTCTTATTGCGGCGGCAACGCTTTTTCTTTTCGCACTTGGAAGCATGGGGCTGAAAACAGCGGTTTCCGCACAGAGCGGAAGCCCAAGAGAAATGCTCAGCGTGCCGCTGCAGCAGATGGCCAGAACGCGGGTCATGCACGAGGCGGAAATCGACGACGCCATGCGGCAGAGGCTGGACGCCTATCTGCCTTCGGAGTGGG
Organism: uncultured Lachnospiraceae bacterium; assembly: GCA_910578715.1. Taxonomy (GTDB): domain Bacteria; phylum Bacillota; class Clostridia; order Lachnospirales; family Lachnospiraceae; genus UBA3282. The sequence continues at coordinate 7,577 of CAJTRL010000029.1, forward strand.
TGTTTGCCGCCTACAATCCATATCTGGCCGACCCGGTCAAAAACCGCGCGGTGATTCATGATGACCCGGCGGGACTGATAAAAACATGGGCACAGCTTGGTATACAGTTTCCGCTGACGTATGTGGACGCTTTTCTGGATAATTCCATCGGCTACTGGTATCTGGCGGATAAAACGCATTCGACCATATATGGCGTTGGCATGGAGAGCGGTTTTGGATATCTTTCCACGGATAACCGGACAATGCCCGCCGGATATGAAATCATAGAGCACAGCTATCTCCCGAAGATGCGTCTTTTTATGGAGCGGCTCATCTCGGATAACGAGTATCAGAAAATTCCGGTTCTGTCCGTTATTTTTGCGCCGGCCTTTTATTGGTGGATGCTGTGCCTGTATATCGCTTTTTTCCTGTACAGAAAAGAGTACGGAATGCTGATGCCGGCGCTTTTTCTGGCAGCGTATTACTTGACCTTGTTACTGTCCCCGACGGTTCTGATACGCTATATGTACCCGTTTGTGATAAGCAGCCCCATGATGTTGTGTATGGTGGGCAGAGAACGACAAAATACAACATGAAAAATAGACAATAAAAATTAAAATTTAATAAAAAAATTGTGAAATATATACATTTTTCGAGAAATGTGATACACTAGACATACAAAAGAAAACAGGCGGTATCGATGCAGTAAAATTGTGTAAAAGGAGCATAAAAACTGAATATGGACGTTAGTACAGATAGAAATGATATAGACAGTTGGAAAGAAGTGACCCTGATTTACAATTCGGCATTAAAACAGATTTCAACGAAACTGGAAATACTGAACGATGAATTTCAGCATGTACACAGATACAACCCGATAGAACATATTAAATCTCGTATTAAAACGCCGGAAAGTATAGTTAAAAAACTGAAAAAACACGGATATGAATCCACAATCGGCAACATGGTGCGGTACGTCAATGACATTGCGGGCATTCGCGTTATCTGCTCCTTTACCTCCGATATTTATCAGATTGCGGAAATGATAAGCAACCAGAGTGACATCAATGTCATTTCTGTAAAAGATTATATCGTGAATCCGAAGCCGAGCGGCTACAAAAGTTACCATATGCTGGTGACGGTTCCCGTTTATCTGTCAGACCGCATCGAGCAGACGAAGGTCGAAATACAGATTCGGACCGTAGCGATGGATTTCTGGGCCAGCCTTGAGCACAAAATACATTATAAGTTTGAGGGCAATGCGCCGGACAGCATCAGGGACCAGCTGGTGGAATGTTCGAGAATCGTATCGGATTTGGACGCCAGAATGCTGAGCCTGAATAAAGAGATACAGCAGTTGGGAGAGGGATAGAAATGCTATCTCTCTTTTTTGCCTTAATTCCCATAAATGAGGAGTGCCCAGGCGTCTTGCGACACCCGGGCTATTATGAAAAAATTTATCTATGTGTTTGTCATTTATTAGGATAATTTTATTATAGACAGAAATTGTGAATAAATTATGAACATGATATGAAGTTATCGTTAATTCTTATAAAAAACGGAAAGAGCGGCGGAAGAAAATATAAAAAATGCACAAAAAAGAGTATAGAAAACTTCAAATATCAGCGGACATAGGTATAAGCCTGAAAAGGAGGATGTGCGGTTAGTACATTTATTTCCAAAAGGCTTTGTCTGCCGGAAAGAACATATAGAAGTAATAAAAAACACAAGGGAGATGTCCCACGATGAATGTAATGATAATCAGACATGGAAAAGTGGATTTTCAGTGGAGGAGCCGGAGTACGTCGGAGCAGTTCGACAGGGACTGTATGGCGTATGATAAGGCAGAAATAACTTCTTTTTCTGCCCGGATTCCTGGAAATAAATCTGCAAAAATCTATATCAGCAGTCTGCCAAGAAGCAGGGATACTGCGATTCAGATATTTGGAAAGAAAAATTTTACTGCCACAAAGCTGCTGGATGAGGTGCCGCTGCGTTCAAGCATTGTGTCGAAAATAAAACTGCCGCTGCTGTTTTGGAATCTGTCGGGGCGGCTGCAATGGTTTTTTAATCATCCGCGTCAGCCGGAAGGAAGAAAAAATACCGTTTCCCGTGCGGAACGGTTTGTGGAGATGCTGTTACAGAAGAAGGAGGACTGTTTTGTTATTACACATGGTTTTTTTATGCACATTCTCATTGTCTGCCTGAAGAAAAAAGGATTTTGTATAAATCATAAAAAATTAAAATATGCCAACGGCGAATATATTACAGCCAGGCGGTAATCCTCAGTCTGCCGGAGGCGGTTTTTTTCGTAGACGCACTTTTTCCGTAGAAGCAGATACCCGATTGCGGTTGCGTCCCTTTCGTGGTATAATTGCCATAATTATTGCAATCAGCAGATACTGTCGAAAGAGAAAGGGGCCGGGAAAGAATGGATACTTTTATGGATAAATTTGCGCAGAAGAAAAAAGCACAGGGGATGATTGATGCGAATGCCGCCGCGGACGCAGCGAAAATGGAGAAACTAAAAAATCAGGTAAACGAGTATGAGCATCTGTTACAGGAGATGCGCAAAGTTAATTTAAGAACAGCGGAAAATGTAGACAAGATGCGCAAGGCGATACAGACCGGCGTCGAAAAGCTGGAAGCGTTTCAGACGGAGAATGCGGAACAGGCCGAAAGGGATAAAGCGCTGCTGGAAATAAAGAGGCAGATGGAAGAAGCGCTCGCCGCGTTAAAAGAACAACAGGAAACGTTAGCCGGAGAAATGAAAGCACATCAGGAAGCGTTAGCCGGAGAAATGAAAGCGCAGCAGTCCGCGTTGAATGGAGAATTGAAAAAACAGCAGGAAACGTTAGACGAAGAACTGAAAAAGCAGCAGGCCATGTTTGCCGGAGAAATAAAAAAGCAGCAGGAAGCGTTAGCCGGAGAAATGAAAAAACAACAGGAAACGCTTGCCGGCGTAGCGAAAGAACAGCAGTCCGCGTTTTCCGAAGAGCTGAAAAAGCAGCCGGAAATCATTTCGGAAGAAATGAAGAAACAGCTGGAAGAGGCGTTCCGCCAGTCGGAAGAATCCTTCCATAAGGAGAGCGTTAAAGTTTACCGCAATGTACAGGCGGCCATGACGGAGGAGCTGGGAAAGCAGACGGAAACGCTGACGGCGGCACAGAAAGAATCCGGGAAAAAACAAAAAGCCGTTCTGCCGCTTACGATTGCCGTCCTTCTATTGCTTCTTGCGGATATTGCGATACATGTGCTGCAGCTGTTCAATTTTAAACCTTTTTAATTTAATTGGAAAAAGAGGGCTTTTCAAATGGGAAAACAGAATTTTAAACCGGGAAATATGCTCTATCCGCTTCCGGCCGTGCTGGTCAGCGTGGCGGATAAAAAAGGGAACAGCAATCTTCTGACGGTTGCCTGGACGGGAACTGTCTGTTCCGACCCGCCAATGGTATCGATTTCCGTCCGCCCGGAACGGTATTCCTATCATATGATAGAGGAAACACAGGAATTTGTTATCAATCTGACTACCGAGGAACTCGCTTTTGCGACCGATTTCTGCGGCGTAAAAAGCGGGAAGGATGTGGATAAATGGAAAGAGAGCGGGCTCCATCAGATACCTGGCGAAAAGGTAGCTGTGCCGATGGTGGAGGAGAGCCCCGTCAACCTGGAATGCAGAGTCGTTGAGAAAAAGGAGCTCGGCTCCCATCACATGTTCCTTGCGGAAGTGGTGGCGGTTCATGTGGATGAGCAGTACATGGATGAAACGGGCAGATTTCATTTAAACGATGCAAAGCCGCTTGTTTATTCTCATGGCAGATATCTTTCTACCGGAGAAGAAATCGGCTTTTTCGGGTACAGCGTCCAGCGTAAAAAGTGAAAATGACAGGAAAAAACGGATTAGGATTTGGGACGGAGCAGACTGCCGCGCACAATGGCGTCTGCTCCGTATTTTTGGCGGATAGAATCCAGCGCCTCTTCGAGCCGGGCTTCTTTGGCGGCCGACAGATGGGGGACGGAACCACCGCCTGTTTCCTGAGCCGTGGGAAGGTCGAACAGACTGAGCTGTACGGGTTCCTGGGCGGAGACGAGTTTGGAAGAACGGACGCCGAGCAGTCGTATCGGCGTGCCGTTCCAGAGTTCGTCAAAGAGCGCGCAGGCGGTCCGGTAAATGGTGTCGCTGCCGGAAGTGGGGCCGGGCAGGGCAGTCTGGTGCGACGCTTTCCGGAAGGTATTATATTTGATTTCAACGCTGAGCATTTCGGCGTTCTGCTTTGCGCTGCGGAGTCTGTGGGCAACGGACTCGGACAGCATGAGAAGGACGCGGTATGCTTCTTCTTTTGTCATGGCGTCTTTGGAAAGCGTGGTGGAATTGCCGATGCCTTTTGCTTCGGCCTGTTCCGTCTCCACCACGGATTCATCGATGCCGTTGGCATATTCCCATAACGTTCTGCCGTGGCTTTTTAAGTGTGCCGTCAGAATCGACACATCGCTTTTTGCCAGGTCGCCTATGGTGATGATTTCCAGTTTATGAAGCGTTTCCACGCTGGAATGTCCGCACAAAAATAAAGAGGAAACCGGGAGGGGCCACATCTTTTCCTGAATTTCATAAGAATAAAGCGTATGCGTTAAATCCGGTTTTTTGAAATCGGAGGCCATTTTCGCCAGTACTTTACGGTCGGAAATGCCGATATTGACCGTAAATCCGAGTCGTTCCCGTATCTGGGCCCGGATGTGTCCGGCGGCGGCTTCCGGGGAAGGAAAACGCGTTTTTATGGGCGTATAGTCCATATAGCATTCGTCGATGCTGACCTGTTCCAGGTCCGGACAGATATCGGAAAGGAGCCGCATCAGCTCGGCGCTTCTTTTGTCATACAGTCTGTGGTCCGGCGGCTCCACCCGCAGTCCCGGACATTTGCGCAGGGCGTTTACGATGGGCTCGCCCGTCACGATGCCGAAGGATTTGGCCGGAATGGATTTGGCAAGCACGACGCCGTGCCGTTTCGCCATATCTCCGCCGATGATGGCGGGAATCGTGCGAAGGTCAATATCACAGCCATGCTGCAGCCTGTCGAGCGCGCTCCAGCTTAAATATGCGGAATTAACGTCGATATGGAAGATAATCTGTTCCATTCTGCGGGGGCCTCCCTTGTCGCTTGATACTATCGTTATTCTATCATAAATCCGCTTTAAATCAAATAGCCTGAAGCACTCTAAATTTTACACCGATTTTACAATGCCGCGATATTGGATTTGACATTTCTCCGGTATGCTGTATCTGTAAAGAAAGTGTGAGAACGCAGAGGAGGACGTGAAAAATGAAAAAATACCTGGCGATTACCCTGGCGGGTATTCTGACTCTGTCTGTATTGACAGGGTGCGGTAACAGCGGCGGAAACGGCACAGGGCAGTTTGACACAGCGAGAGAAATCAATATGCTAACCCGTGAGGACGGTTCGGGTACACGGGGGGCGTTTGTAGAACTGTTTGGCATCGAGCAGAAAAATGAAGCGGGAGAAAAAGTTGACTATACGACGGAGACGGCTGTCGTTACAAATTCCACTTCCGTTATGATGACTACCGTTGCCGGAGATTTATATTCCATCGGCTACATATCCCTCGGTTCCATGAACGAGACTGTAAAAGCAGTTCAGATTGACGGAGTGGATGCGTCCGTCGAAAATATTAAAAACGGTACATATAAAGCTGCCCGTCCCTTTATCATCGCCACAAAAGATGGTCTAAGCAGCGCCGCGCAGGATTTTATTGACTTTATTATGAGCGCGGACGGCCAGGCGGTCATTGAAGAGAACGGATATATTCCTGTGTCCGGCGCGGCGCCTTACGGCGGAAAAATGGATGAGGGAAAAATCACCGTGGCGGGTTCCAGTTCTGTCACTCCGGTTATGGAAAAATTAAAGGAGGCCTATCTTGAGAAGAATCCGGGCGTGACGATTGAGGTACAGCAGAGCGACTCTTCTACGGGTATGGCTGACACCATAGACGGAACCTGCGACATCGGTATGTCTTCCCGCAGTCTGAAAAGCTCCGAGAGCGAAAAAGGACTGACAGATATGACAATCGCAATGGACGGTATCGTGGTGATTGTAAATCCGGACTGCCCGGTAAGCAATCTTACAAGCGAACAGGTGAAAGAGATTTTCATGGGAAATGTCTCTGACTGGAGCGTCATACTACAGTGATTTTTTACGGGGCCGCGGATGAGGCCGCAGCCTCTTTTCCATAAGGAGCGATTATGAAACAAATAAAAGAAAAAGGAATGAAGCTGCTTTTTTTCCTGACGGCGTGCATTTCCATAGCAGCGGTTGTGCTGATTTGTATTTTCCTGTTTGCAAACGGCATCCCGGCAATAAGAGAAATAGGTGTTTTCAGGTTTCTGTTTGGCCTGAAATGGAAACCGGCCAATAACCTATACGGGATTCTGCCAATGATTGCCGGCTCTCTCTGCGTAACGGCCGGGGCATTATTTATCGGCGTGCCGGTCGGCATACTGACGGCGGTATTTATGGCGAAGTTCTGCCCGAAAAAGATTTATGCGCCTTTGAAAGCCGCGGTGAATCTGATGGCGGGGATTCCGTCGGTCGTATATGGATTTTTCGGATTAGTGGTCTTAGTGCCTCTGGTACGGGAACTGTTTGGCGGGCGCGGTATGAGCGTTCTGACAGCCTCTGTTTTACTTGGCCTGATGATTCTGCCAACGATTATCAGCGTTTCTGAAACCGCAATCCAGGCGGTGCCGGAAAGTTATTATGAGGGCGGACTTGCGCTTGGAGCCTCTCATGAAAGAAGCGTTTTTTATACGGTTCTTCCGGCTGCCAAAAGCGGCATTTTTGCCGGCGTGGTTTTGGGGATTGGGCGGGCGGCCGGCGAGACGATGGCGGTCATGATGGTGGCGGGAAACCAGCCGGTCATTCCGGACAGTATTCTTTCCGGCGTCCGGACACTGACCACCAATATTGTGTTGGAAATGGGATATTCCACGGATTTGCACAGAGAAGCGTTAATCGGAACAGCGGTAGTCCTGTTTGTTTTTATTCTTATCATCAATCTGTTCCTTTCCCGGATAAAAAGGAGAGTGAGATAAATGGCCGTAAATCTAAAGAAGAGATGGCGCGCATACAGGCGCGACCCCCAATCCCTGTTTCTGTTTCTTATGGTATGCGCCGCGGCGTTTCTTACAATGCTGTCGTTAGTTTTTATTATTGTATATGTTCTTGTAAAAGGGATGCCGAATATAACGCCGGATTTATTCCGCGTCAGATACACAACGGAAAACGTGTCCCTGCTTCCGGCGCTTGTCAATACCTTATTTATCACGGCACTTTCCCTGTTGTTTGCGGTTCCGTCAGGAATTGGCGCCGCAATATATCTGACGGAATACGCAAGGCGGGGGAACAGGCTGATTTCTGTCATAGGAATCACCGCCGAAACATTATCAGGCATTCCGTCGATTGTTTATGGATTGTTCGGTTCCCTGTTTTTTGTAAAATTTCTTGGTCTGGGACTGTCTTTGTTATCCGGTGCGCTGACCCTGAGCATTATGATTCTGCCGCTTATCATGCGCACGACGGAAGAAGCGTTAAGAAGTGTTCCGGACAGTTACCGTGAGGGCAGCTTTGGGCTTGGAGCCGGAAAACTGCGGACCGTATTTTCGATTGTTCTGCCCTGTGCCGTTCCGGGGATTTTGTCCGGCGTCATTCTCGGCATCGGGCGCATTGTCGGAGAATCGGCGGCGCTGATTTTTACCGCCGGAACCGTTGCGGAAATAGCGGACAGCGTTTTTTCCTCGGCAAGAACCTTATCCGTTCATATGTATTCCCTTTCGGGAGAGGGACTGTATATCGACCAGACCTATGCTACGGCGGTGGTTCTGCTGGCGGTGGTTGTTCTGATAAACGGTCTGTCCGGCCTTGTGGCCAAAAAAATAGGGAAGCAGAATTCCGGGCGTGAAAACCGCCAGAGCAGCAGACAGGGAGGAGTCAGTACAGATGGAAAAAATTACAGTGGAAAATCTGGATTTATTTTACGGGAATTTTCAGGCCCTGAAAAAAATCAACGTCGTGTTTCAGGAACGTGAGATAACCGCGCTGATTGGGCCGTCGGGCTGCGGAAAATCCACATTGTTAAAAAGCCTGAACCGGATGAATGATTTGGTGGAAGACTGTGAAATAAAAGGAACGATTCGGCTGGACGGTGAAGACATTTACGGCGATATGGATATTAACCTGTTGCGCAGACGCGTGGGTATGGTGTTTCAGAAGCCGAATCCGTTTCCGATGAGCATTTATGACAATATCGCGTTTGGACCGAGGACCCATGGCATCCGCTCTAAAGCGGCGCTGGACGAAATTGTGGAGCGTTCTTTGAAGAGCGCCGCAATCTGGGACGAAGTCAAAGACCGCCTGAAAAAATCTGCGCTCGGCATGTCGGGAGGCCAGCAGCAGCGGCTCTGCATTGCCCGCGCGCTGGCGGTGGAACCGGAGGTTCTGCTGATGGACGAACCGACCAGCGCGCTTGACCCGATTTCCACGGCAAAGGTAGAAGAGCTGGCATCGGAATTAAAAAAGAAATACACAATTGTCATTGTAACGCACAATATGCAGCAGGCGCTGCGCATCTCCGACCGGACGGCATTTTTTCTGCTGGGGGAAATGGTAGAACTGGGGGAAACGGAAAAATTATTTTCCATGCCCCGGGATAAGCGGACGGAAGATTATATTACGGGGAGGTTTGGATAATGCGTCCCAGATTTGATGAGCAACTGGATTTATTAAACAAAGAACTGATTACAATGGGGGCCTTCTGTGAAAATGCCATCGCGATGTCCGTAAAAGCGCTGGCGGAGGGGAACCCGAAACTTGCACAGACGGTTCTCGAACTGTCCGCCCAGATAGACCACAAGGAACGCGAGATTGAGACGATGTGTTTAAAGCTGCTATTGCAGCAGCAGCCTGTGGCAAAAGATTTAAGGATTGTGTCCTCCGCGCTGAAAATGGTGACGGATATGGCAAGAATCGGAGACCAGTCCGCGGACATCGCGGAGATTATTACGCTGGCAAATATCCATGCGGATGACGATACGCAGATTATCCACGATATGTCCGCCGCCGTGATTAAGATGGTGACGGACAGCATTGACGCTTTTGTCAAAAAAGACATCGGTATGGCAAGGGCGGTGATTGATTATGACGATGTCGTGGACTCCTTTTTTAACGAGGCAAAAAAGATGCTGATTGAGCTGTTCAGCAAGCCGGAAACGGACGGCGAATACGCGGTAGACCTCCTGATGATTGCCAAATATTTTGAACGTATCGGGGACCATGCGGTAAACATTGCAAAATGGGTGCTGTTTTCCATTACCGGAAATAAGGAAGGGTAAAAATGCGTCTGAAAACGCGCACAAAGAATATGCCATGAGGACAGGGCGGTTCATAAAAGACGGTCCATGTGGTATGATGGTAATGTTGAATAAATTCAAATACAAACAGGATGAAGGATAAAAGACAATGATTTATTGTGTGGAAGACGATAATGCAGTCAGGGATTTAATGATATATACGCTGAATGCCTCCGGGTTTGAGGCAAGAGGTTTTGACAGCGGAAACGGTCTTTTTGACGCCTGCCGGACAGAACTGCCGCAGCTGATTATGCTTGATATTATGCTGCCCGGCGAAGACGGATACTCTATACTGAAAAAACTGCGCATGCAGCCGGAAACAAAAGAAATACCGGTTATTATGGCGTCGGCCAAAGGAACCGAATACGACAAAGTAACCGGGCTTGACCTGGGGGCGGACGATTACCTTGCAAAGCCTTTTGGCATGATGGAGATGATTTCCCGCGTCAGGGCGGTGCTGCGCCGCACGGAGCCGAAAAAAGAAGCGAAAATCATAAAAATCGGAAATCTTGAACTGAATTTGGAAACTTATGTGGTTCTTGTATGCGGCGAGCGGGTTCAGCTGACGTTAAAAGAACATAAGCTGCTTTGTACTTTTATGGATTCCCCCGGACGGGTATTTACCAGAGACCAGCTTCTTGAAATCGTATGGGGAACTGATTATACAGGCGAGACCCGGACCGTGGACGTTCATATAGGGACGCTCAGGACAAAGCTGGGCGAATGCGGAAGCTATATTGCAACCGTAAGAGGCGTCGGGTACCGGATGGAGGTAATGGGTTGAAAAATCAGAGATTTTTCAACTGCGAATTTGTGCCTTTCAGGCCCAAATATCGCGGACAGAGAGAAAGGCATGGTTATTAGTATGACAAAACGTATTTTTCATTCGATATGTCTTGTGGCGCTGATTGTTTTTCTTGCGGCGGTGGCTCTGATTATGGGCGTTTTGTATGAGTATTTCTCAGACGTGGAACAGGCACAGCTGAAAATGCAGACAGAGCTTGCCGCCCAGGGCGTTACAAATGAGGGAATGGAATATTTCAGCGGTCTGAAAATTAAAGACTATCGTATTTCCTGGATAGACCCGTATGGAAATGTTTTGTATGACAGTAAATCAGATACTGCGGAGATGGAAAACCATCTGGAGCGGGAAGAAGTGCTGCTGGCGCTTTCGAAAGGCTATGGAGAAAGCAGACGGTATTCCGACACTTTGATGGAGCGTTCTCTTTATTCCGCACAGAAACTGGACGACGGGACGATTCTGCGTCTTTCCATATCGCAAAATTCCATATTAATGCTCCTTCTGGGCATGGTGCAGCCTATCGGCATTGTTTTCATCATTGCGTTAGTTTTGTCGATTGCATTGGCAGTCCAGGTTTCGAAAAAAGTTGTAAAACCGCTAAATGAAATCGACCTTGACAATCCCTTGTCCAACGAGGGATATGACGAGCTTTCTCCGCTCCTTCGCCGCATTGACAGCCAGCAGAAGCAGCTGAATAAGCAGAAAGCGGAGCTGGTACAAAAGGGCGATGAATTAAATACGATTATCGGAAGCATGAACGAAGGAATTATTCTCCTGAACCCAAAGGGAAAGATTATCAGCATTAATCCCGCCGCCGTAAAGCTGCTGGACGCCAGTGCGGATTGTGTCGGTATGGATATGCTGTCTTTGAGCCGGAATCTTGATTTACAGGAAATTCTGGGGGATGCCCTGAGGGGAAAACGGGGAGAGCGGATTATCCCGTTACAGGGGGAAAGTTACCAGACGAACGCCAGTCCGATTATTTCTGAAAACATCGTAAGAGGGGCGGCGCTGTTCTTTTTCAATGTCACGGAAAAAGAAAAAGCGGAGCAGATGCGCCGGGAATTTACCGCCAATGTTTCCCATGAACTGAAGACGCCGCTTCATTCCATTTCCGGTTATGCGGAGCTTTTGAAGAACGATATGGTAAAGAAAAGCGACATCGTGCCCTTCGGCGGGAAGATTTATGATGAAGCGCAGCGCATGATACGGCTGGTGGGGGATATTATCAGCCTTTCCCACCTCGACGAAGGCGCTGCGGATATGAAGCATGAAGACATTGATTTGTATCAGATGGCGCAGAAGGCCGTACAGAGTTTAGAGCCGGAAGCGGCCGCGGCCGGCGTTACAATAGAACTTTCCGGCGTTTCCGTTACCCTGAACGGCATATCCCATCTTCTGTACAGCATGATTTATAACCTTTGCGATAACGCAATTAAATATAATCACGAGCATGGAAAAGTAACGGTTGCCATACAAAGCGGGGAAAACGCAGTTGTTTTATCTGTGGCAGATACGGGGATTGGCATCGCGCCGGAACACCAGGGCCGTATTTTTGAGCGGTTTTACAGGGTGGACAAAAGCCGTTCCAAAGCGGTGGGCGGGACGGGGCTCGGACTTTCCATCGTGAAGCATGCCGCCAGAATCCATCATGCGAAAGTGGAAGTAGAAAGCGCTGTCGGAAAAGGAACGGCGGTTACCGTATCATTTCCGGATATCGGATAAAATGGAAAGCGGGATTTGAAGCGGAATATCTCTTTACTTTTTCCCAAAATACTGTTAGAATATAAAATATTACGAATTTGTTACAATCCGGAGAAAAGTATCGCACGGACAGATAGAAATTTTTGGGGAGTTTAGAGTTTGTTTTATGAAATTTATCAGCAGGCATTATAAAAAAATGAAAATTGCATATATTAAAGCTGCAGGACTTGCTATAATTGCCGCAGCTTTTTTTCTGCCGCATTACCAGAAACTGGAAAGCACGGGAGACAATTTATTCGTTATCAGCTTAAACGGAGAAGAAGTGGGCGTTGTCGGTGATTTGGAGAAGGTGGACGGCTGTCTGATTGCGGCGCGCCGGGAAATTGCCGGAGACAGCGACGAGATGGTGCTTGCCGACAGCGAACTGTCTTATGTGGGACAGGAAGTGCTGTGGGGTGAAATTGATGATGAGAGTGTCATAATTGATAACATGACTGCGGTTCTTCGAAACAGCGAGCGGGAGACGCTGAACCGGTCTTATACGGTAAAAATCAATGAATATACCGTGAATCTTTCCAGTGCGGAGGAAGTGCTGGCGCTGTTACAGGCTTCTCTCGGCAAGTATGATACGAATAAAGAATACTATGTGGACCTGGTAATGGACCCTGACAGAGAGCTTACCGTTCTGACAACAGCTATTTATGCCAAAGAAGAGGCTGTGGAAGAAGAGCAGGACATGATTGTGAGCGCCGGTATTGATGCGGAGCTGGATGATATCTTTGCATCGGTGGAGCCGGAGGTGGAAAAGGATTTTTCCGATTACGAGCTGGGGCTTCAGACAATTGGATTTGGCGATACGGTGGAAGTCGTAGAGGCTTATCTTCAGGACTATGAAATCACTTCTTTACAGGATGCGATAGAAGAAGTGACGAAGGACCAGGAGAAAGAACAGATTTATGAAGTGGTGCCCGGCGACACGCTGTCCCAGATTGCGGAGCGGAATGAGCTTTCACTGGACGAGCTTATCGCGATGAACGATACCATTGAAAATGCAAACTCTACCATCCGCGTCGGGGATGAGCTTATCATTACCGTTCCGGAACCGGAGCTTTCCGTGGAGCGCACGGAAGAAGTTTATTACGAAGAAGATTACGAAGCGGAAATTATCTATGTGGATAATGACGACTGGTATACGACGCAGACCAAAACATTACAGGAACCTTCCGCCGGACACAGAATCGTTGTTGCGGACGTGTCTTACCGCAATCAGGAGGAAGTGGCACGGGAAATCCTGAAAGAAGAAATTACTTATGAAGCGGTTCCGAAAATCGTGGAACGGGGAACAAAGATTCCGCCCACCTATATCAAACCGATTTCCGGCGGAAGAATGTCGTCGGGCTTCGGCAGAAGAAATGCGCCGACGAGAGGCGCCAGCACCTATCACAAAGGAATCGACTGGGCGACGCCGACGGGCACGGCGGTTATGGCTTCCTCCGCGGGAACGGTTGTCAAAGCGGGATGGGGAAGCGGATACGGCTATGTGGTTTATATCAATCATGCCGACGGACGGCAGACCAGATACGGCCATTTGAGCAAGGTGCTGGTAACGACGGGCCAGACCGTCTCCCAGGGCCAGAAGATTGCTTTAAGCGGCAATACCGGTGTCAGCACCGGCCCGCATGTGCACTTTGAAATTTTGATAAACGGTTCCCAGGTCAATCCGTTGAATTATTTGAATTAGGGCGATTGAGGAAAGATTTGCGAAGCAAATCGTAGAATTTCTTGGTCTGCGTATTCCTGGAAGAATGCCTCGCAGAGGCATTCTTTCGTACGAGAAAGATTTGCGAAGCAAATCGTAGAATTTCTTGGGCGGCGTTCTCCTGGAAGAATGCCTCAAAGAGGCATTCTTTCGTGCGAAGGAGATTTGCGAAGCAAATCGTAGAATTTCTTAGTCTGCGTATTTTGCTGACTTAGAAATTCTCTTCGCACTTTACAAATATGAAAATTATGGTATACTGTATGGTAATTGTTCAGGATAAACGGGATGCCCGTCCGGGCTCCTTTACGATACGATAAATCAGGATGGAAAATAAAATAATATTTGCATTTGAAATGAAATGATGCAGGGGACTATATATGGAACAATATGCGATTAAAGGTGGAAATCCGTTAGTCGGGGAAGTAGAGATAGGCGGTGCGAAAAATGCCGCTCTGGCGATTCTTGCGGCTGCCGTGATGACGGATGAGACTGTTTTGATAGAAAATGTACCGGATGTAAGAGATACCAATGTATTATTACAGGCTATGGAAAGCATTGGCGTTATTGTTACAAAGTTAGACAGACACACGGTAAGGGTGAATGCCGCACAGGTTCATGACCTGATTATTGAAGACGATTATATCAAAAAAATCAGGGCGTCCTATTATCTGATAGGCGCGCTTCTTGGAAAATACAAAAAGGCCGAAGTCGCGCTGCCGGGCGGCTGTAATATCGGACTGCGGCCAATCGACCAGCATATCAAAGGATTTCGTGCGCTCGGCGCGAATGTCAGAATCGAACATGGCCTGATTATTACCGAAACGGAAAAATTAGTCGGAAATCATATTTATATGGACGTCGTTACCGTCGGCGCTACCATTAACGTGATGATGGCGGCTGTCATGGCGGAAGGACAGACGATTATTGAGAATGCGGCCAAAGAGCCCCATGTCGTAGACCTGGCTAACTTTTTGAACAGCATGGGAGCCAATATCAAAGGCGCCGGTACGGACGTGATTAAAATCAAAGGCGTTCCCAGACTGCATGGAACGGAATATACGATTATTCCCGACCAGATTGAAGCGGGAACTTTCATGTTTGCGGCGGCGGTCACAAAGGGCGATGTGACGGTCAAGAATGTGATTCCAAAGCACCTGGAATCTATCAGCGCAAAACTGCTGGAAATCGGATGCGAACTGGAGGAATCCGACGATGCGGTCCGGGTGGTTGCATCTAAACCGCTTGGGCATACCCATGTCAAGACCCTTCCTTATCCCGGTTTTCCGACGGATATGCAGCCACAGATTACGGTTGCGCTCGGACTTTCCGGCGGAACGAGCATTGTGACGGAGAGCATTTTTGAAAACCGTTTCAAATATGTGGACGAGCTTACCAGAATGGGAGCCAATATCAAAGTGGAAAGCAATACCGCCATTATCGATGGTGTTGAGAAATATACAGGGGCGAGCATATCGGCTCCCGACCTTCGGGCGGGCGCGGCGCTTGTCATCGCGGCGCTGGCGGCGGAAGGAACGACGACCATCGACGATATCCAGTATATTGAGCGCGGGTATGAAGATTTCGATTTGAAACTGCAGTCTCTCGGCGCACAGATAGAGAAAATCAGCACTGAGCGGGAGCTTCAGAAATTCAAACTGAAGGTAGTCTGATACGGAAAAAACTGCGGTAAGAATATTTGTCCGGCGATAAATTTTTTGGTACGGTCTGCAGTTTTGAAAATTTTTTGAAAAGAATGTCTGATTTTTATTGACAGCGCTACCTAATAGGTGTATGTTACTTATAGATGTCATGCAGATATGAAAATTCAATATTGTGTGTTCTCTTATTCAGAGTGGTGGAGGTACATAGGACCGATGAACCCACAGCAACCCCAATATGGAAGGTGCTAACCTGAGCGAACAAACTGCCTTTTGGCAGCTCGAACAATAAGAGGATTTGATTATCGACTGTCAGGTCCGCTTATTCAGATAAGCGGATTTTTTTATGCGCGGACAATGAGCCGGGCGGGAGTGCATGCACTTATGAGTGCATACACGCACATCCGGCGAATGTCGCGCACAGCGAGTAGGGGAAAATCTTCCCTACTCGGTTTTGTACAGATTGGCAGACAAAAATAAACAGAAAAAGGAGAAGAGAAGAGATGGAAAAAAGATTATTTACTTCTGAATCAGTAACAGAAGGTCATCCCGACAAAGTCTGCGATGCGATTTCAGACGCCATTCTGGATGCCTGCATGGAAAAAGACCCGATGAGCCGTGTTGCATGTGAGACGGCGACCTGTACAGGTTTTGTTCTTGTAACAGGCGAGATTACAACGAATGCTTATGTGGATATCCAGAAAATCGTGCGCGATACCGTAAAAGAAATCGGCTACACCAAGTCGGAGTACGGTTTTGACGGCAACACCTGTGCCGTTATGGTTGCCATTGATGAGCAGTCGGCGGATATTGCAATGGGCGTTGACAAAGCGCTGGAAGCAAAACGTCAGGAAATGTCCGAAGAGGAAATCGAAGCGACAGGCGCGGGCGACCAGGGTATGATGTTCGGCTATGCCACAAACGAGACGGAAGAATATATGCCTTATCCGATTTCCCTCGCTCACAAACTGGCGTTACAGCTGACGAAGGTCCGCAAAGACGGAACACTGAAATATTTAAGACCCGACGGAAAGAGCCAGGTGTCCGTAGAGTACGACGAGAACGGCAAACCGGTCAGACTGGAAGCGGTCGTTTTGTCCACGCAGCATGACCCGGATGTGACACAGGAACAGATTCATGAGGATATTAAAAAATACGTTTTCGACCCGGTGCTTCCGGCGGAGCTGGTTGATGAGGGAACGAAATTCTTTATCAATCCGACAGGCCGTTTTGTTATCGGCGGACCGCACGGCGATGCGGGTCTGACGGGCCGTAAGATTATCGTTGATACATACGGCGGATATGCGCGTCATGGCGGCGGCGCTTTTTCCGGCAAAGACTGCACGAAGGTAGACCGTTCCGCGGCATATGCGGCGCGTTATGTTGCGAAAAACATCGTGGCGGCGGGTCTTGCGGAAAAATGCGAGATTCAGCTGTCCTATGCAATCGGCGTGGCACACCCGACTTCCATCATGGCAGATACCTTCGGAACCGGAAAAGTTTCCGATGAGAAGCTCGTGGAAATTATCCGCGAACAGTTCGACCTCCGTCCGGCGGGCATCATTAAAATGCTCGACCTTCGTCGTCCGATTTACAAGCAGACGGCGGCTTACGGACACTTCGGCCGTAACGACCTGGATTTACCGTGGGAGAAACTGGACAAGGTGGATGTTTTGAAGAAATACCTCTAATTGTGCGGAATAGGTTTTGAAACACTGCGTAAAACCATACTTTATAAAAAAGGATATGTCGAAAGGCATATCCTTTTTTAATAAAATGCGATATACTATGTTGAGGAAGACTTGCGTTGCAAGCCTTCCTCAACTTGCAGAATGACCAAAATATAATACGAGAGGTTAAAACATGGCTTTTGCACATTTACATGTCCATACGGAATACAGTCTTCTGGATGGCTCCAATAAAATCAAAGAATATGTCAAACGGGTGAAAGAACTCGGCATGGACAGCGCGGCGATAACGGACCACGGCGTCATGTACGGCGTTATCGACTTTTATAAGGCGGCGAAGGAAGTGGGCATCAAACCGATTCTTGGCTGTGAAGTTTATGTTGCGCCCAATTCCCGGTTCGATAAAGAGCTTACCGGAGGCGAGGACAGGTATTATCATCTCGTTCTTCTGGCGGAAAATAATACCGGCTATGAAAATCTGACGAAAATCGTCAGCCGGGGCCATACGGAAGGGTATTATTACAGGCCCCGCGTGGATATGGAAATCCTGAGGGAATTTCACGAGGGGATTATCGCGCTTTCAGCCTGTCTGGCGGGCGAAGTACAGCGTTATATCCAGAAGGGCATGATTGAGGAAGCCAAAAAGTCCGCGCTGAAATACGAGGAGTGCTTCGGCAAGGGCAATTTTTTCCTGGAATTACAGGACCACGGCATACCGGCCCAGAAAACGGTCAATACGGCGCTTTTAAATATGAGCAGAGAGCTGGAAATTCCGCTGGTTACGACGAACGATGTACATTACACTTATGCGGAAGATGAGAAGTCCCATGATATTCTGCTTTGCTTGCAGACGGGGAAAAAACTGGCGGATGAGGACAGACTCCGCTATGTGGGCGGACAGTATTATGTGAAAAGCGAAGAAGAGATGAAAGGGCTTTTTCCCTACGCATGGGAAGCGGTGGAAAATACACAGCGCATTGCGGACAGGTGCAATGTGGAAATTGAATTTGGCAGTTATAAAGTGCCTCATTATGAGGTGCCGGAGGGATATGATTCCTGGGGATATCTGAATAAATTGTGCCTGGACGGGCTTGCCAGACGATACCCGGAGGATGACGGAACGCTTCGGAAACGGATGGATTATGAACTTGAAATTATTCATACGATGGGGTTCGTGGATTATTTTCTGATTGTATGGGATTATATCAATTACTGTCGTGAAAACGGCATCGCGGTGGGACCGGGAAGAGGCTCTGCGGCGGGCAGCATTGTTTCGTACTGTCTGCGGATTACGGATATAGACCCGATTAAGTATAACCTTCTGTTCGAGCGTTTTCTGAACCCGGAGCGTGTTTCCATGCCGGATATCGACGTGGATTTCTGCTACGAGCGCAGACAGGAAGTGATTGACTATGTGGGCCGGAAATACGGCGCGGATAAAGTGGTGCAGATTGTGACCTTCGGAACGATGGCGGCGAAAGCTGTTATCCGGGACGTGGGGCGCGTTATGGATTTGCCCTATGCCTATGTGGATTCGATAGCCAAGATGGTGCCGAAAGAGCTGAACATTACCATCGACAAGGCGCTGGAAATGAACCCGGAGTTCAAAAAGCTCTATACGGAAGAAGAACAGGTGCGCGAGCTGGTGGATATGTCAAGGCGTCTGGAAGGGCTTCCGCGGCATACGTCAACCCATGCGGCGGGCGTGGTTATCTGCCCGGCGGCGGCTGAGAATTATGTGCCTTTATCCAGAGGCGCGGACGGTACGATAAATACCCAGTTTACGATGACGACGATAGAGGAGCTGGGGCTCCTGAAAATGGATTTCCTGGGGCTTCGCACGCTGACCGTCATTCAGAACGCCGTTTCAATGGTGGAAAAAGACAAAGGCATTCATATTGACATCGACAATATCGACTATAACGACCAGGCGGTGCTCGCCTCCATCGGAACCGGGCGGACGGACGGCGTGTTCCAGCTTGAAAGCGGTGGGATGAAAAACTTCATGAAAGAACTGAAACCCCAGAGCCTTGAGGATGTGATTGCGGGTATTTCCCTGTATCGTCCGGGGCCAATGGATTTTATCCCGAAATATATCAAAGGAAAAAACAACGCCAGTTCCATCACATACGACTGCCCGCAGTTAGAGCCGATTCTGGAGCCAACCTACGGCTGTATCGTTTATCAGGAACAGGTCATGCAGATTGTGCGGGAACTGGGCGGCTATACGATGGGCCGGAGCGACCTGGTGCGGCGTGCCATGAGCAAAAAGAAACAGTATGTCATGGAACAGGAACGGAAAAATTTCACCTATGGAAACCCGGAAGAAGGCGTTCCCGGCTGTGTGGCGAATGGCATCAGCGCACAGGTGGCCAACCACATTTATGATACGATGATGGATTTTGCCAAATATGCTTTTAACAAATCCCATGCGGCATGTTATGCGGTTGTGGCATACCAGACGGCTTATTTAAAATATTACCATCCGGTTGAGTTCATGGCGGCGCTGCTCACTTCCGTTATCGACAATTCCGGGAAAGTATCGGAATATATTATGAGCTGCCGGAGCATGGGCATTGAAATACTGCCGCCGGATATCAACGAGGGCGAAATCGGCTTTTCCGTATCGGGAAATTCCATCCGTTATGCGCTGACGGCCATTAAGAGCGTGGGAAGGCCCGTCATCGAAATGGTGGTGGAAGAGCGGAACCAGCGGGGACCCTATACGAATCTGAAAGATTTTATTTCCCGGATGGCGGACAGGGAAGTGAACAAACGCGCCATCGAAAACTTTATCAAAGCGGGAGCGATGGACAGTCTGGGCGGCACAAGAAAGCAGTTTATGAGCGTATATGTGCAGATTCTGGACAGCATTCATCAGGATAAAAAGAATAATATGGCGGGGCAGATTTCCCTCTTTGACATCGCCGGGGAAGAGGAAAAAGAAAATTACGAAATCCGCCTTCCCAACGTGGGCGAATATTCCAAAGAAATGAAGCTGAGCTTTGAAAAAGAGGTGCTCGGCATTTATGTCAGCGGCCATCCGCTCGAAGAATATCAGGAAATCTGGCAGAAAAATATCACCAACAAAACCTCGGACTTTCTGCTGGACGAAGAAAGCGACACGACTGTCGTAAAAGATGGAGAGTCCGTCGTTATCGGCGGTATCATCGCGGATAAGCGTCTGAAATATACAAAGAGCGAGAAAGTAATGGCTTTTCTGCAGATAGAAGACCTGCTTGGAACGGCGGAAGTTATCGTCTTTCCGAGGGATTATGAAAAATACTCGGATAAGCTCATAGAGGATAAAAAAGTCTTTATCAAGGGCCGCGTTTCCGTGGAAGATGAAAAAGACGCAAAGCTGATATGCGAGAAAATTACGACTTTTGAAGAAATGCCAAAGAAGCTGTGGATTAAGTTCCCTGATAAAGAGACTTTTGAGCAGAAAGAAGCGGAACTTTTGTCGTCGCTTCGGGATTCGGAGGGAAGTGACAGTGTTGTCATTTATATTGAAAACCCGAAAGCCATGAAGACGCTGCCGCCGAACCAGAATGTCAATGCGGACGGCGAGCTCATCGACAGGCTGGAAACCCTCTATGGCAAAGAAAATATCCGGGTCGTTTAAAAAGGATTGAAAACCCTTTATAATTAGAGTAAAATGGAATCGGTCAATTATCTGGACATTCGCGGACCGGGGAAGGGGCATGGTTATCATATGGCAAAAGAAATTAAAACGATTGGAGTTTTAACGAGCGGAGGAGACGCGCCGGGCATGAATGCCGCAATCCGTGCGGTCGTCAGAAAGGCGCTTGCCAACGGCGTTAAAGTGAAAGGTATCAAAAAGGGCTATCAGGGCCTGATGAATGAAGAAATTATGGATTTGGAAAGATGGTATGTTTCCGATACCATTCAGCGCGGCGGAACCATTCTCGGAACGGCGCGGTGTTCCGAGATGCGCACGGAAGAGGGGCAGCAGCGGGCAGTGGATGTCTGTAAAAAATATAAGATAGACGGTCTGGTTATCATCGGCGGAGACGGCTCTTACAGGGGAGCGCAGGCGCTTTCCAGACTCGGTATCAATACCATCGGACTGCCGGGAACGATTGACCTGGATATTGCCTGTACGGAATACACCATCGGTTTTGATACGGCAATTAATACTGCGATGCAGGCCATAGACAAGGTGCGCGACACCTCTTCTTCCCATGAGCGGTGCAGTATTATCGAAGTAATGGGAAGAAACGCGGGCTATATCGCACTATGGTGTGGTATCGCGAACGGTGCGGAAGATATTCTGATACCGGAAAAGTATGACTATAACGAACAGCAGATAATCAATAACATCATTGCCAACAGAAAACGCGGCAAGACCCATCATATCATTATCAATGCGGAAGGCATCGGACATTCTACCTCGATGGCCCGCCGGATTGAAGCGGCGACAGGCATCGAGACGAGGGCGACCATTCTCGGTTACATGCAGCGCGGCGGCTCACCCACCTGTAAAGACCGTTACTACGCTTCCATCATGGGCGCGTATGCGGCCGATATCCTCTGCGAAGGCAAGACAAACCGGGTTGTCGGCTACCAGCATGGAGAGTTCCTGGATTTCGATATCGAGGAAGCGCTGAATATGAAAAAAGAAATTCCGGAGTATATCTTTGAAGTAAGCAAGATTCTGTCCTTATAGGGTGGTGAAGAGAATTTCTAAGTCCGCACAGAACGCGGACTAAGAAATTCTACGATTTGCTTCGCAAATGCGCTTCGCCTGGGGCGATTCTTCCGTAGTTGATTTGAATGGACGAAACAGGTTTTCCCCGTATGGAAATGCCATATGGGGAAGTTTTTTATGCGCAGGGGCGCAGGAGGTAGCATTATGATAACGAGTCCTTCCAATAAAAGTGTCAGGGAAGTAATTCAGCTTTTGCAGAAGGCCAAAGTGAGAACGGAAAAGAAACTTTTCGTCGTGGAAGGCGTCAAGATGTTTCTGGAAGCGCCGGAAGAACGCATTGTAAAAGTTTATGCGGCGGAAAGTTTTGGAAAAGAAATGCCTCCGGCATGCCGGGAGAAACTTGCGGCGCTGGCGGGCAGTCCGGAAATTGTATCGGACGATATTTTTCGGAAAATGTCCGATACGAAAACGCCCCAGGGCATTTTATGCGTGGTCAGACAGTCGGAATATTCGATGGACAGAATGCTTGCGGCGAAGGAGCCGCTGCTTGTGCTTCTGGAGGATATCCAGGACCCTGGCAATCTCGGTACGATGTTCCGGGCCGGAGAGGGCGCGGGCGTGACAGGCATTTTAATGAGCGGAAATACGGTGGACATCTATAATCCGAAGACCATCCGTTCCACGATGGGTTCCATATACCGGATGCCTTTTTTGTATACGGATGACATGAAAGAAACCATCCGTAAGCTGCGGGAAAAAGGAACTGCCGTCTATGCCGCCCATTTACAGGGGGCAAAGGTCTACGATACATGCAGTTACCGGGGCAGAACGGCATTTCTGATTGGAAACGAGGCAAACGGTCTGCGGGAAGAAACGGCGGCCTGTGCGGATGCTTCCGTCAGGATTCCGATGGAAGGAAAAGTGGAATCGCTCAATGCGGCGGTGGCGGCTTCGGTGCTATTGTTTGAGGCGGCGCGGCAGAGAAGAGCGGGAAATTAAAAGCAATTTACTTTTGAATTGAAAACTTGCTGAGGCAGACAGGCGGGGATAAGTCCAAAGGTCTGTCAAAGCGCACGGAAGGGCGCATATATCATATATCGGGTATAAAATAAATATAGAAAGGATAGAAAAAGAACATGAAAATCGGATTTATCGGACTTGGAAACATGGCAAAGGCAATTATCGGCGGGATGCTTCGTCAGGAAATGGTGAAGCCGGAAGAAATTATCGGCACGGCCAGGACACAGGCGACCAGAGAGAAAACGGCGGCGCAGTTCGGCATCCACACCCTGGAAACAAACGCGGACGTTGCGGCGCAGTCAGACGTTCTCGTACTGGCGGTAAAGCCGCAGTTTCTGGAAGAAGTGATTGGACAGATAAAAGACACGATAAAACCGGATGCGCTGATTATCAGCATTGCGGCTGGAAAGAGCATTGACTGGCTGGAAAAGGCTTTCGGAAGATGTGTGAAGGTAGTGCGCTGTATGCCAAACACCCCGGCGCTCGTAGGAGAAGGATGTACGGGCGTATGCGCCAATGAAGAAGTTTCCGAGGAAGAAAAAGATTACAGCATCCGTCTGATGGAGAGCTTTGGAAAGGCGATTCTGATACCGGAACGGCTGATTGACGCGGTGGGTGCGGTTTCCGGCAGTTCTCCGGCTTATGTTTTCATGTTTATCGAGGCGATGGCCGATGCGGGCGTAGCGGCGGGAATGCCCCGGGCACAGGCTTATGAATTTGCAGCGCAGGCCGTATACGGCAGCGCGAAACTGGTGCTGGAAAGCGGAAAACATCCGGGAGAACTCAAAGATATGGTATGCTCTCCGGGCGGCACGACCATTCAGGGCGTGCGCGTGCTGGAAGAGAGGGGAATGCGCGGTGCGGTGATGGATGCGCTTGCCGCTTGTGTCGAAAAAACTAAGAGCCTGTAACAATTTTGTGCTTATTTCTGCTTATAAATTAAAGAAAATCTGTGAAAACTTGACAAAGGGTTGATGTTTTGCTAGAATTATCCAAAACAATTACTTAATATTTTTGTAATAATTGTAACAAAGTAGAAAAAAGCGGAGGTAAGCATTCATGTTAAGAGGCAGAGGCATGTTCCTTATGCTGGCCGGATGGATTATCAGTCTGGCCATGTTTGGCGGAATGAAATTAGAAGCTGCTGCGTCCAGTACAAAGGATTATCTTGATTCTTTGAACGTGGGTATTTCCAATGTGATTGATTCGAGCGGAAGTGGAAACGAGGCAGCAATCGAAGAACTGACGCAGATAGTAGAAGAAGCGGAAAAAGAAAAATCGGACCTTGTGATGGCGGACGTACAGGTGGCATTAAACGTGCGCGCCGAAGCATCGGAGGATTCGGAGAAGGTAGGACTTCTTTATAAAGACTGCGGCGGTAAAATTCTGGAGAGAAAGGACGGCTGGACCAAACTGGAGTCCGGCGATTTGGTCGGCTGGGCAAGCGACGAGTTTCTTCTTTTTGATGACGAGGCGGAAGCGCTGGCCGGCGAAGTGGGCAATCTCATCATAACGAGCGAGGCTGAGGCGCTGCGCGTGCGCCAGGAACCGGATGCGGATGCGGAAGTGCTGGGACTTCTTGCGCAGAACGACGCGCTGAATGTCGTCGAAGTGATGGATGAAGAATGGATTAAGGTAGATTTTTTTCACGATGACGCCTATGTGCTTGCAGAATATGTAGATGTGGACTTCCACATCGACGCGGGCGAGACGATGGAAGTCATCAGACAGCGGGAAGAAGAGGCTGAGGCGGCGAAAAAGAAGGCGATGCAGGACGCGAATCAGGCGATTATCGCGGATGCGGATGACTTAAGACTTCTGGCGGCGTTAATTTACTGTGAAGCCGGTTCAGAATCCTATCAGGGACAGCTTGCGGTGGGCGCAGTTGTTATGAACAGAGTCAGAAGCGGCGCATACCCGAATACGATTTCCGGCGTTATTTACGCGTCAGGACAGTTTACACCGGCGATGAACGGTAAGGTTGCCCGAATTTATAATACGGACATCGCGCCGAGCTGTTATACGGCTGCCCAGGAAGCGATGGCGGGCGTGAGCAACGTGGGAGGCGCAACGCATTTTAGAAGGGCTGGAAACCACGAAGGGATTCTGATAGACAATCAGGTATTCTGGTAAGCGAGTGGCGAAAAGATTTTCTAAAACTGTAAGGAACGCTGGACGATAGGAAAAATGGATATGCTCCGGGGAGCTTTGACTGCATGGTATCTGTGCAGTCAGGGAGGAACCGGGGCGTTTTTATACTAAGAAAGTGTTTGCTAATTTCTTTTGAATGTGTTATAAAGTATATATTCAACTTCGGACATGACATTCTGTTATGTCCGCCATTAACAATTCTATTTTATAAAGGAGACATGTCTATGAATCAAAACAAATCTGTTATTACTCTTCCTATTTCCGTTTCACCGGAGGTATCATTTCTTTCTATCGAGGATATGAAAGGTTCTGTACGGTTTAACATGACAAATGATTATATGTTCCGAGCCGTTTTACAAACGAATAATAAAGTGCTTCGCGGACTTATTTGTTCTTTGCTGCATTTTTCGGAAGCGGAAATTCTTTCCGCGGAAATTGTGAATCCAATTATTTTGGGGGAATCCATTGATAATAAGGAATTTCAGCTGGATATTCACATATGCCTGAATAACAGCCTGTTCATTAATCTGGAAATGCAGCTGATTGATAAATTAAACTGGCAGAATCGTTCCATTCTTTATCTGTGCCGTTCTTTTGACCAGCTAAAACACGGACAGAATTATTTGGAAGCAAAACCGGCAATACATATCGGATTTCTCAATTATACACTTTTTGAGAAATTTTCGGAATTTTACGCTACATATAAACTAATTAATGTGAAAAAACATTATATTTATAGTGACAGCCTGACACTGAGTGTGGTAAACTTATCTCGAATAGACCTGGCAACCGAAGAAGACAAGAAGTACCATCTTGATTCATGGGCAAAACTATTCAAAGCCAATACATGGGAGGAAATTGCAATGCTCGCATCTGAAAACAATTATATGAATGAAGCGGCCCAAACGATGTTTCAGCTCAGCGCGGACGAGCAGATTCGGGAACGGTGCCTGGCCAGGGAAGAATATTATCAGGAAATACGCGCTTATAAGAAAATCATTGCGAAACAAAAAAGCAAATTTGAGAACATAGTCGCCGCGAAAGATGCGGATATCCAAAGCCTCAAGGAAGAAATAAGGCGGCTTCGGACAAAGCTGGACAATGAATTTGTTTAAAAAATCATAAACCTGCCGGAAAACCTTGTTTCTATCCCGATAATATAGTAAGATAGATAGGAAAGGGGTGAAAGGTGATGGCGATGTTGGATGTAAATATGACAGTAGTATGGCTTGTGATTCTTGTAATTCTGGTAGTCATCGAGCTGATTACGATGGGACTTACGACAATCTGGTTTGCGGGCGGCGCACTGGCGGCGGCTCTGATTTCCATACCGGGAACACCGTTGGCGCTTCAGATTCTGATATTCCTGATTGTTTCGGGACTCCTTCTGTATTTTACAAGGCCGGTTGCTGTCAAATATTTTAACAGAGACAGAGTTAGAACCAATGTGGAAAGCATGATTGGGAGACAGGCGATTGTCATCAGCGAAATCAATAACCTGGAAGGCATCGGTCAGGTGAATACAGGCGGTATGGAATGGTCTGCAAGAAGCAGCTATCATAACGTGGTATTGCCGGCAGGAACCGTTGTTACAGTGCTCGGTGTCGATGGCGTGAAACTAATCGTAGAAGAAAGAAAAGAGGTTTAATTATGGCTGGACTTTATTTTATTCTCGTATTATTTATTTTAGTGATTGTTCTTTTGGCGTCCTGTATTAAGATTGTTCCCCAGGCGTATGCCTATGTTGTGGAACGGCTTGGCGCTTATCAGCAGACATGGCCGGTAGGCATTCATTTTAAAATGCCGTTTGTTGATAAAGTAGCGAAAAGAGTTATTTTGAAAGAACAGGTTGTAGACTTTGCGCCGCAGCCGGTTATTACGAAAGATAATGTTACGATGAGAATCGACACGGTTGTATTTTATCAGATTACGGACCCCAAGCTGTTCGCATACGGCGTGGAAAATCCGATTATGGCGATTGAAAATCTGACGGCTACAACTTTAAGAAATATCATCGGTGAGATGGAACTCGACCAGACGCTGACTTCCAGAGAGGTCATCAATACGAAGATGAGAGCGTCTCTCGATATTGCAACGGACCCCTGGGGTATCAAAGTAAACAGAGTTGAATTGAAGAACATCATTCCTCCGGCGGCGATTCAGGATGCGATGGAGAAACAGATGAAGGCGGAGCGTGAACGCCGTGAGGCGATTTTGCGTGCGGAAGGTGAGAAGAAATCCACCGTCCTTGTTGCGGAAGGTAAAAAAGAATCCGCAATTCTGGAAGCGGAGGCTGAGAAGCAGTCGGCGATTCTGCGTGCGGAAGCGCAGAAAGAAAAGATGATTCGGGAAGCGGAAGGTGAAGCGGCAGCAATTCTGAAAGTACAACAGGCTACGGCGGACGGTATCCGCATGATTCGCGAAGCGGGCGCTGATGAAGCAGTTCTGCGCATTAAGAGTCTGGAAGCCTTCGAGAAGGCGGCGGACGGCAAGGCGACCAAGATTATCATTCCTTCGGAAATTCAGGGAATGGCCGGACTTGCGGCATCCGCGAAAGAAGTTTTCAAAGACTGAGCGGAGAGAATTATAATATAGTAACGCATTATGATGATAGGGCGGTTCCTGGGAACCGTCCTATTCTGGGATATGCAGAAAAGAGGGAAAAATGCAGAGTATAAGAATTTATGAAATGCCGGTTTGTAAAATGGTTTCATCGGGGACAGGCATGTTTGGGGAAGAAAAATTTAATCGGTTTGAAGAGTGGTTTTCTTCGCAGAAGCGATGCATGTTTCCAAAAGATTTTCTGTACTGGGACGGGGAGGGGTTCGTCTGGCTGTATATGTATGAAGATGGTATGACGGTTCCACCGGAATTTGAAATAACAGATTTCCAGGGCGGTTTTTATGCTGTTGCGACTGACATTGACCAAAAAACAGACAAGGAAAGTATGAATGCGGAGCTGGATAAGTTCCTGGGCGAAATCGGATTTGAGCGTGACACATCGCGTCTGGAACTGGGAAATGTAATTACATCGCCGCTCGCACAGCAAATTATGGGATATGAGCAGATGAACTATTATTTCCCGATAAAAGTCGGAAAATGATATTCTGCTTAGAATATTATGATATGCCGGTAATGCTTCCCGGAAATAGAGAAAAAGTTTTGATATCGTATCAGGAGGATATGTCGATGGCAGTTAATTTAAAAGGACGCAATTTTTTGAAAATTCTGGATTTTACGCCGGAAGAAATTACTTATATGCTGGATGTGGCGGCGGACTTAAAAGAAAAGAAAAAGAAGGGAATCCCGACGGATTTCTGCCGGGGAAAGAACGTTGCCCTGATTTTTGAAAAAACGAGCACGCGGACCCGCTGTGCTTTTGAGGTGGCGGCTCATGACCTGGGCATGGGAACAACTTATCTCGACCCGGCCGGCTCTCAAATCGGAAAGAAAGAGAGCATCGCCGATACAGCAAGAGTGCTCGGCCGCATGTATGAGGGAATTGAGTATCGTGGATTTGAACAGAAAATAGTGGATGAACTGGCGGAATACGCGGGCGTGCCCGTGTGGAACGGCCTGACCAACGAGTTCCATCCGACCCAGATGCTTGCCGATTTGCTGACAATTCGGGAATATTTCGGGCATTTACAGGGTATCAGGCTGACTTATATGGGGGATGCCCGTTATAATATGGGAAATTCCCTGATGGCGGCCTGTGCGAAGATGGGAATGCACTTCACCGCCTGTACGACGAAAGCCTATTTCCCGGAAAAACCGCTTGTTGCGGAATGTGAGAAAATCGCGGCGCAGACGGGCGGCAGCATCCGCCTGACGGAAAGCGTGGAAGAGGGAACAAAGAATGTGGATGTTATTTATACCGATGTGTGGGTTTCTATGGGAGAACCGGAAGAAGTATGGGCACGCCGCATTCAGGACTTGAAGCCCTATCAGGTCAACCGCAGCGTGATGGAGAACGCGGGAGAACATGCGGTATTCATGCACTGTCTTCCGGCTTTTCACGATTTGAAAACGAAGATAGGAAAAGAAGTAGGCGGGAATTTCGGCCTTCAGGAAATGGAAGTGACCGACGAGGTATTTGAATCTCCCCAGTCCGTCGTATTCGATGAAGCGGAGAACCGTATGCACACGATTAAGGCGGTTATGGCGGTAACACTGGGTATGCCGGATTAGGCCGCGCGGGCCCAAATATCGCGGACAGAGAGAAAGGCATGGTTATTAGTTTGAAAACAGACAAATCAGATATTCTTGCGCTGCTCCGGAACAGCCGGGATTATGTGTCCGGGCAGCAGTTATGCGACCAGTTTGGCGTTTCCAGGACAGCGGTCTGGAAAGCGGTCAATCAGTTAAAAGAAGAAGGTTACCGGATTGAAGCGGTTTCCCGTAAAGGTTACCGGCTTCTGGAAAGTCCCGACGTGCTTTCCCGGAGCGAAATTTTAAGCAGGCTGGAAACAAAATGGGCCGGGCAGCGGTTATTTTATCTTGACGAAACGGGTTCCACGAATATTGACGCCAAACGATACGCGGAAGAAGGAGAACCACACGGAACGACGGTCGTTGCGGAAAAACAGAATGCCGGAAGGGGACGGCGTGGAAAATATTGGGAATCCCCTCCGGGAAGCGCTATTTATATGACGATTATGCTGAAACCGGATTTTGAGCCGGACAAGGCTTCCATGCTGACGCTGGTCATGGCGCTCAGCGTGGCTCAGGCAATTACGGAAGCAACAGGACTCAAAGCGGGTATCAAGTGGCCCAATGATGTAGTTGTCAATAAGAAGAAAGTATGCGGCATACTGACAGAGCTGGATGCGGAAATGGATTATATCCGGCATGTCGTTATCGGCGTCGGAATCAATGTCAATAATGCGGCGCCGGAAGAGTTCCCGGAGGAAATCCGGCAGACGGCAACCTCCCTGAGAATAGAATCAGGAACCGGTTTTTCCAGGGCGGAGCTCTTGCGGCATGTACTCGAACGTTTTGAAGAAAATTATGACACATTTGTCACAACATTGGATTTGCGCCTGTTAATCGAGGCGTACAGTCAATATCTGCTGAATCTGAATGCGGAGGTCAATGTACTGGACCCGAAAGGCAGCTATACGGGAATTGCGAGAGGCATCAGCACCACGGGAGAGCTTCTGGTGGAAAAAGAGAACGGCGAGATGAAGACGGTTTATGCGGGCGAAGTGTCCGTGCGCGGGCTGTACGGGTATATATGAGAGACGTGCGGAAAGAAGGAGGCTGTTTATCATGACAGACGGGCGTATCGTGCTCTGCGGCGCAAACGCATACGAGCAGAAATATTATTTTAATGAACAGTTTGCGGCGATTCCGGATTCCATCAAAGAAGAGCTGCATATTATCTGCGTTCTGTTTACGGAAGAGGTCGGAGGCGTCTTTACGATTGTATTCGAGGAAGACGGAAGCGTTTCGCTGGAAACGGATGCAAAAGAGGATGATTTTCTGTACGACGAAATCAGCAGCGGCCTTCTGATACGGGAAATACGCCGGAACAGACAGGAAATGCTGGAATCGCTGAGCCTGTATTACCGGGTCTTTATTTTAAAGGAAAATATCGAATTGGAATGAGTGTCCGCCGGAACGGATAATGTGAAATGAAAGCAGTCTGTATGAATGAAGTGTCCGTATGCGGATATGATAAAGGCTGCAAATTGAGAGAAAGGCATGGTTGTTATTGTGAAAATCGGCAGCATAACATTAGACAATTCCATCATACTTGCTCCGATGGCAGGCGTAACAGACCTGCCTTTTCGTCTGTTATGCAAAGAACAGGGAGCGGGGCTCGTCTGCATGGAGATGATAAGCGCCAAAGCGGTTCTTTACAAAAATAAAAATACGGAGTTGCTTCTGGAAATACATCCGGCGGAGGGGCCTGTTTCTTTGCAGTTATTCGGTTCCGACGCCGCCATTATGAGCGAAATCGCAAAACAGCTGGAAGAACGCCCTTTTTCCATACTGGATATCAATATGGGCTGCCCGGTGCCGAAAATCGTCAACAACGGGGAGGGTTCCGCGCTGATGAAGAATCCGAAGCTGGCGGGAGAAATTGTTTCCGCGGTTGCTCATGCGGTAAAAAAACCCGTTACGGTGAAAATCCGCAGCGGCTTCGATAAAGAACATATTAACGCGGTGGAAATGGCCAGAGTCCTTGAAGATGCGGGAGCTGCGGCAATTACGGTGCATGGGAGGACGAGGGAGCAGTTCTATGCGGGCAGTGCGGACTGGGAAATCATTGCCAAAGTGAAAGAAGCCGTTTCCATTCCTGTCATCGGCAACGGGGATGTCACAGATGGGGAAAGCGCGGCCCGGATGCTCCGGCAGACCGGGTGCGACGGCGTCATGGTCGGCCGGGCAGCCAGGGGAAATCCGTGGATTTTCCGGGAGATAAACGCCTATCTGAAAGACGGGACGGCGCTTCCTCCGAAAACCGACGCGGAATGCCGGGAAACGATGTTGCGCCATGCAAGACTGCAGTTACAGTATAAAGGCGAATATACGGGCGTGCGCGAGATGCGCAAACATTTTTCCTGGTATACCGCCGGAATGCCCCATTCCGCCAGGCTTAGAGAACAGGCGAATACGCTGGAAAGTTTCGCTGCGCTGGAGGAATTAATCGGACAAATGTAGCGTATATTCTCATATGGGAAACGAAACAATATTTTATTATGTTACGGAAGAAACGGTAACGGGCCTCCCGCAATCCGTGAAAAAATCCTTCTGGCAGAAAAGACGGCTGGATTCCTTTGTGGTGGAAAAAGAAGAAATGACGGTTGTTGTTTTTTTAATTCCAAGACGACAAAAGGGATGGAAGACGGAAAAGCTGCTCCGGCTGATACAGGAAAGCGCGGAAAAACATCCACTGTATTTTCGCGGCGCAAAGATACTTGTGCAGCCTGAAATACAGCATATGCTGGCTTCAGAGGATAAAAATAAGCAGGGTATTTCCGAAAATGCCGGGACGCGGGAGCGGTTCGGGCAGAATGATGCGCTTCTTTCCATATGTTTTCCGCTTTCGGAAAAAATGCTGCGGAAGCAGTTCCCCGTCAGGGGCGGAAAGGATTGGATGGCGGAAGGCCGGAGCCCGAAAGCCGGGACAGGGGAAATACATGGCCCGAAAGCCGGACCGGAATCGGTAGTGCTTTTGATGGGGGCCGTTTTTTTTCCGGAAGAACAATTGCAGCATTTTGCGGAAATGATAGGGCCTTATCTGCCCCGGGTCAATGCCCTTACAGTATTCTATGAGACGGAAGATACCTGGGATGAGAAAGCTATGGGAAGCGGGGAATACACCCAGGATGGGAAAAGTATGGGAAGCGAAGAATACGCCCGGGATGGGAAAAGTATGGGAAGCGAAGAAGCCTGGCACGGGAAAGGCGGGAAAAGCAGCGAGAACGTCCAGGACGAAACGGCTGCGGAAAGCGGCCGGCCGACAGAGGAAGAGCGGAATGCGTCACGTTTACGGGAAGTGATTCAGGAATATACGGACGGGCTTTATTATGAATACGGTCTGGTCAGCCGGATAATCTGCGGCACGGAAGCCGCGGCCGGACAAAGCAGCCGCCCGTACGGACAAAGCCCTTCGCTGTTTCTGGACTATGGATATTCCGGAAAGCTGCCGTTTTCTATGTTAAAGCACGGCGGCATATATCTGGATATTGTTTCATCACAGGAAAAGGAAGCGTTATTTAGAAGAAAATACAGGGGAATTTTCTATCAGTCTCCCCGGAAATACCTTGACACTATGGTAAAAAGTGGTTATGATAATTAAGTTAATCAGAGATTCTCTGAAAACAAAAACAAAGTAAGGGCAGGAAAGGGCGTATTGTCATGGAAGAAAAAAAGAACATTTTAACCTATGAAGGTCTTAGAAAATATGAAGACGAGCTTCATGAATTAAAGGTTGTCAAACGCCAGGAAGTCGCACAGAAAATCAAAGAGGCGAGAGAACAGGGAGACCTGTCTGAGAATGCGGAATACGATGCGGCGAAAGACGAGCAGCGCGATATCGAAGCGCGAATCGAGGAACTTGAGAAAATCCTGAAAAACGCGGAGGTCGTTGTGGAAGACGAGGTTGATTTGGACAAAATCAATATCGGCTGTCAGGTGACGATTCTCGATATGGAATATGCGGAAGAACTGGAATATAAAATCGTAGGTTCCACCGAGGCAAACAGCCTGAAAGGGAAGATTTCCAATGAATCACCGGTAGGAAAGGCGCTGATTGGAAGCAAAATCGGCGATGTTGTGGAAGTCGAAACACAGGCGGGCGTGCTGCAGTATAAAGTATTGGAGATTCAGCGGTCCAATTAACATATTTTGACGATAGCGGATGAAAGCCGCGCGCCGGACAATACGGCGGCAGACGGCGGACCGGGAGAAAGGCATGGGTGGCAGAATGGCAGAACAACGGATTCAGGAAAACGGGCAGCAGGTTCAGGATATCAATCAGCTTCTGAAAGTGAGACGGGAAAAACTTGCGGCTTTACAGGAAAGCGGCAAAGACCCTTTTGCCATTACCAAATATGACGTGACACATCACAGTCAGGAAATCAAAGATAATTTTGACGCATTGGAAGGACAGACCGTATCTATTGCAGGGCGCGTTATGTCCAAGCGCGTGATGGGAAAAGCATCTTTTGGCAATGTACAGGATTTACAGGGAGATATCCAGACCTATGTGGCGCGGGACAGTGTCGGAGAGGAAGCCTATGCCGATTTCAAAAAATATGATGTGGGAGACATCGTCGGCATCGAAGGAGAAGTTTTTAAGACCAAGACCGGAGAGATTTCCATTCATGCCGCCAAAGTGATTCTCCTATCCAAAAGTTTACAAATACTGCCAGAAAAATATCACGGGCTTGTCAATACCGACATCCGTTACCGCCAGAGGTATACGGACCTGATTATGAATGCGGACGTGAAGAAAACCTTCGTCATGCGCTCCAAAATTATCAGCGCTATCAGACGTTATCTGGACGGACAGGGATTTCTGGAAGTGGAAACGCCGATGCTCGTATCGAATGCGGGAGGTGCGGCTGCACGGCCCTTTGAAACTCATTATAATGCGTTAGATGAAGACGTCAAGCTCCGCATTTCGCTGGAACTTTACTTAAAAAGACTGATTGTGGGCGGTATGGAAAGAGTCTACGAAATCGGGCGCGTTTTCCGAAACGAAGGTCTGGATACGAGACATAACCCGGAATTTACGCTGATGGAGCTGTATCAGGCATATACGGATTATAACGGCATGATGGAGCTGACGGAAAACATGTTCCGCCATGTGGCAGAAGAAGTCTGCGGAACAACGCTGATTCCGTATGGCGATGCGGAAATTGACTTAGGAAAGCCGTTTGCCCGGATGACGATGACGGAAGCCGTGAAGAAATACGCGGGCGTTGATTTTGACGAAATCAAAGATACGGACGAAGCGAAAAAGATTGCGGACGAAAAGGGCGTTCATTATGAAGAACGGCATAAAAAGGGAGATATCCTGAACCTGTTCTTTGAAGAATTTGTGGAAGAACATCTGGTACAGCCCACATTTATTACCGACCACCCGATAGAGATTTCTCCTCTTACCAAGAAAAAGCCGGACAAGCCGGACTATGTGGAACGGTTTGAGCTGTTTATTACATGCCGCGAGATGTGCAATGCTTACTCGGAGCTGAACGACCCTATCGACCAGCGGGAGCGCTTTAAGGCACAGGAAGAAGCCTTTGCGGCTGGAGATGAAGAAGCGAACCATACCGACGAAGATTTCCTGAATGCACTCGATATCGGCATGCCGCCGACGGGAGGCATCGGTTACGGCATCGACAGGCTGGTAATGCTGTTGACTAATTCTCCGGCAATCAGAGATGTGCTTTTGTTCCCGACGATGAAAACGCTTGGCAAAGAAAACCAGTAAAATCAAATGTTTACGGTTAGAGGGAAGTAATTTCAGATTAGGCGGTATAGCCCC
>CAJTRL010000030.1 GCA_910578715.1 uncultured Lachnospiraceae bacterium
ATGGAGGATAACGAATCGGCATTGCTGGCGTTAAAGCAGATTATTGATAAGGAAAGCTATCCATATGAAGATGTGGAAGAAGCCTACGATAAGATGATTGCAGTCTACACGAAGGAAGAACGTTACGAAGAGATAAACGAGCTGCTGCTTAACTGTACAGAAGATTCCATTGTCAATATGTTCCAGGGCTATATGGCAAAGGAACCGGAATTCAGTTATGTGGAAGGCGATTATGCGGAAGTGATTCCGTTAAAATTAAGCTCCAATACATCAGGGACGATTTACTATACAACGGATGGTTCCGTGCCGGATGAAAACAGCCAGATTTATACGGCGCCGCTTTTTCTGGAAAACGGCGACCATACAATCAGTGCGCTTTTTATCAATGACTATGGCATCAGGAGCGAAGTTGTGAGCAAGTTTTATCATATTAATCTGGAAGTTCCGGGTGCGCCGGAAGTGGAGCTGTACAGCGGTATCTATACGCAGCCCATGATGATATCCGTAAACGAGCAGGCGGGCTGTTCCACTTTCTATACGACCGACGATTCACAGCCGACCAAAGACTCGGTTCCTTATTCGGGGCCGATTCCGATGCCGCTTGGGACGACGAATTTTAAATTTGTCAATGTCAGTGAAGACGGTATATACAGCGATGTGACAATGCGTACCTACACGCTCCGTCTGCGGAATACCATAACGACGGATGAAGCCGTGCAGAGACTGATTGCCCGGCTCGTGGAAACCCATTATCTGCTGAATGCATCCGGGAAAGTGGAGCTGCAGAGCGGAACCTTCAGCTACCAGTTCAGCTCCGTGCTGCAGATAGGGGAAGATGCTTATTTTACGATTAATGAGTATTATGACGACGGAACCGGACTGATGAGCAGAACGGATAAAGTATTTCTTATTCAGGTCTATACGGGGGCTGCCGCGAGGCTCGGTTATGATGAAAACGGAGAGTTCGCCGCCGTTCCGATTTAAAAAAAGATTGCAAATTGCGGATACTTCTTTTATTATTAGGAATGGAGATTTTTTTCGGGCATCAAAAAAAGCAGCCCGTGAAAATAAAGGTCATTCCAAAGTGAGCATAGAAAGGCATGGTTATTGTATGTATAAGATTTTACAGGCAGAAGAACTGACGA
Source organism: uncultured Lachnospiraceae bacterium (assembly GCA_910578715.1). Taxonomy (GTDB): domain Bacteria; phylum Bacillota; class Clostridia; order Lachnospirales; family Lachnospiraceae; genus UBA3282. The sequence continues at coordinate 1,146 of CAJTRL010000030.1, forward strand.
CGAACATTTTCCTGATGGTGGTGGAGGCGGAGCGCGTTGCGAAGTCCTGTCAGCCGGGACAGTTTATCATCGTCAGAATGGACGAGGACGGGGAGCGGATTCCCCTCACCATTTGCGATTATGACAGGGAGCAGGGAACGGTCACGATTGTGTTTCAGATTGTCGGCGCTGCCACACATAAGATGGCGGCATTAAAGGCCGGGGACTGTTTTCATGATTTTGTAGGGCCGCTCGGATGTCCTTCGGAGTTTGTCGGAGAAGATTTGGAAAGTCTCCGGAATAAGAAAATGCTTTTTGTGGCGGGCGGTGTCGGAACGGCGCCTGTATATCCACAGGTGAAATGGCTTCATGAAAAAGGCATTGAAGCGGATGTCATCGTCGGCGCCAAAACGAAAGATTTGCTGATTCTGGAAGAGGAAATGAAAGCCGTTGCGGGAAACCTTTTCATTACGACGGATGACGGTTCCTATGGCAGAAGCGGCATGGTAACCCAGACAATCAAAGACCTTGTGGAAGAGGGCAGAAAATATGATGTCTGCGTCGCAATCGGTCCGATGATTATGATGAAATTCGTCTGCAAAATGACGGAAGAATTACATATTCCGACAATTGTCAGCCTGAATCCGATTATGGTAGACGGTACGGGCATGTGCGGTGCATGCCGTGTTACCGTGGGCGGAGAAGTAAAATTCGCTTGCGTAGACGGGCCGGAGTTTGACGGACATAAGGTCGATTTTGACCAGGCGATGAAACGTCAGCAGATTTATAAGACGGAAGAAGGAAGAGCATTTTTAAGGGCCAAAGAGGGGGCAACCCATCACGGCGGATGCGGAAACTGCGGAGGTAATGACTGATGGATGTTTTAAAAAAAGTACCTGTCCGTGAACAGGACGCGAAAGTGCGTGCGGGCAATTTTGAAGAGGTCTGTCTCGGATATAATAAGGAAGAAGCGATGAGTGAAGCGGCGAGGTGCATCAACTGTAAGAACGCGCAATGTATCAAAGGCTGTCCTGTTGCAATCAATATTCCGGGATTTATTGAACAGATAAAAGAGGGCAATATGGAGGCGGCCTACCAGGTTATCAGCGAGTCATCCGCTCTGCCCGCCGTATGCGGCCGCGTTTGTCCCCAGGAAAGCCAGTGTGAAGGCAAATGTATCCGCGGCATCAAAGGCGAGCCGGTTTCCATCGGCAAGCTGGAGCGGTTTGCGGCAGACTGGGCGAGAGAGAATGGAATAAAGCCCCAGGGCGCCAAAGAAAAGAAAAATAAAAAAGTGGCCGTTATCGGTTCCGGTCCGGCGGGCCTTACCTGTGCCGGAGACCTTGCGAGGATGGGCTATGACGTGACGATTTTCGAAGCCCTTCATGAGGCGGGCGGCGTCCTTGTGTACGGTATACCGGAATTTCGTCTGCCGAAAGAAGCTGTGGTATTGAAAGAAATCGAAAATGTCAAATCTCTCGGCGTCAAAATAGAAACAAATGTTGTTGTCGGAAAGTCCGTAACCATCGACGAACTGCTTGGGGAAGAAGGCTTTGATGCCGTATTTATCGGTTCCGGCGCGGGTCTGCCGAAATTTATGGGCATTCCGGGCGAGCAGAGCAACGGCGTTTTTTCCGCCAACGAATATCTGACAAGAAGCAATCTGATGAAAGCGTTCCGTGAGGATTCGGACACGCCGATTATGAAGGGAAAAGAGGTTGCGGTTGTCGGCGGCGGAAATGTGGCGATGGACGCGGCGCGGACGGCGCTCCGGCTCGGCGCGAAGGTGCATATCGTATACCGGAGAAGCGAAGAGGAACTGCCGGCCCGTGTGGAAGAAGTGCACCATGCCAAAGAAGAGGGGATTATATTCGACTTATTGACCAATCCGGTCGAAATCCTTGCCGATGAAAACGGATGGGTCTGCGGTATGAAATGTATCAGAATGGAACTGGGAGAGCCGGACGCTTCCGGCAGAAGAAGGCCGGTTGAAATTCCGGGTTCTGAATTTGTAATGGATGTTGATACGGTTATTATGTCCCTCGGCACATCGCCGAATCCGCTGATTTCTTCCACGACGGAAGGGCTGGAAGTCAATAAATGGAAATGTATCGTTGCCGATGAAGAGCATGGAAAAACGACAAAAGAGGGCGTTTACGCCGGCGGCGATGCGGTAACGGGAGCCGCAACGGTCATTCTTGCAATGGGAGCCGGAAAGGCTGCGGCACAGGGAATTGACGAATATCTGTCCCGCTGACAGTAAAAAGGAGAGGTATGGAATGCCGTACCTCTTTTTTGCGGCTATTTAAGAAAAACTTAATAATTTTCCTTCAAATTATTAAGGATATCCTATTATAATACAGATAAGCGCCGATGATTTTACAGGCGGCATAGGAAAGGAATGCCCGTTAAAGCGGGCAGAGAGAAAGGTAAGGGCATTAGATTGAATTTACTGGAACGGAACAATTCGGAAAAAGAGCCGCGCGACAGGGACGCGGAAGAAAAGCGGGAACGGCGGAAAAATATCGTCCCTGAAAGAAAGCCGCACAGAGAGGCAGAGGAAGAAAACAGTCAGGACTGGCACGAGCCCAAAGTCCCGGTCATTCTGATTTTGTCGGGAATTACGGTAGTACTGCTTCTGTGCATTATCGTTCTGCTTGTTGCCACGCCGGGCAGAAAAAAAGGAGATGATAACGAGACTCTGCAGCAGAATATGCTGGATTATGCCGATGAGCAGAAACAGAATGATAACGTGACGACAGATACTCCGTCTCAGGAAATCATCGTTGTGGAATCTCCCGAAACCCCGGAAAAAGAAGAAAGTGGCGCATCCGAAACGACAACGGAAACGCCAGAACCGGAAGAAAAACCTGACGAAGAACCGGAAGTGGAGATTCTGGAATCCGAAACGATTGACAAAACGGCGATTGTCGTTGACGTGGAAGATGAAAACGACGTTTCTTATACAAAAGAATTTATCATGAATGAGATGATGCCGTATTTTGAGGATAACAATCTCGATGCCATATGGGATTTGGCGCATCTAAAGCGTTATGTAAAACTTTCCGCCGGACTGAAAAATACAAATACTTATTATTATAAAGGCGGAACGGACAGCAGCGGAAAGCCGGACGGCATCGGACTTGCCATCTATGAAAACAATACTTATTATTATGGTTCCTGGTCTCATGGCGTGCGGAGCGGCGACGGCAGATGGATTCGCTTCTATATCGATGAAATCGGAGCGAAGACGACGAAGAAAAAGTACCAGTCGCACAGTTATTCCGGCATGTGGAGCGACGATTTGCCAAATGGCGAAGGAGCAGAACATTACGATGTGGATATCAGCCAGATAACCTCTAAAGACAGAGTTATTCAGAATGTAGTCGGAAACTTTACAAACGGATTGTATGATGGAGAAATGTATGCAAATACCGTAGACTATATCGGCAATGTGGAAGAGTGGGATGCTGTTGCACATCAGGGTGTCTTTGAACTATGGCGCGACATGAGCAGCATCGGGGAATGCTCCGTGTGGAGAAACAAAGTCGATTATGAATTATGCCTGGATGTGGATAAATCCGAAAACAAGAATCAGGGAATGCGGGAGCTCCTGGTAAAAAGTTCCGGGAAATAATCCGTTGAAATCAAAGCGCACATCAGGTAAAAAGGTACGGAAAATACCATAAAATAAACATAACGGAAATCTGTTGCAACGGGTGTTGCAATCATAACCGTGAGAAAAAGGGCGAAGCTGGGAAGGTAACAAATGAGCTTTGCCTTTTCTTTTCTTGCGAAAGCATTTCCGACACAGAATAAAAAGAACCAGAAAGCGATTCCCATACTCCACAGAAGGCTGTAAATCGGAAGCATACTGCCGAGTTTTAAGGAAATCTCTTTCCCTTTGATAACGAGCGGACCGCCAATCAACGGCGTGTGCGATACGCCGAGCGAGGTTGCGCTGATGCCTTCGCCGTCGGCCACCGGATAAAAGGAATCCGGGTACCAATAGCCATAAGTCTGATTAATATAGGCTTTCAGATAATCCCCCGGATAAGCGGCGCCGAGAGAAAGCCATAATCTGAAAAATTCTCCTTTATGTGCCGCCAGATAATCCGGGTTTCCGGCCCGGACCAGTTCTTTCATATTATCTGCAAAAGTAGGATTATACAGCTCTTTGACGTAACGTGTATCGATAACCTGTTCCAGCAGACTGCGCTGTTCTTCGTCAATGGCCCTGTCATGGGCGAGAACCGCGGCTATCTGCTGTGTCGGGATGGAAAGCGATTCCACCAAATCCGGCGGGGTTACATGCAGCGTATTCATAACAGGGTAACGGACGATACAGGCGGTGAGCAGAATGCCGAATATTGCCGGGAACATGGTTCTGGCGCTTTTTCGATAATAGAATAACAGGAAAGGCAGACAGAACAGAAAACCATACCAGCCGTTAGAACGAAGCAGGCACACCATTGCACCGGAAAAAAAGAACATCAGGAGCGTAGAACAATTTGTTTCACGAAGCATCCGAAGGATGGAACAGCTAAATAAAAGAACCACTGCGGCAAACGGAATATCTTTCCAGAGTGTTACGGAAAAGACCGCATGATAAGGAACAAGCGCATAAAAAAGCGTAATCCCGATTAAGATTTCCTGGCGGATATGAAAAAATTCCAGTGTCCTGAGAAAATAGTAAATACTGAAAGCGAGAAAACACATTTGAAATACCGTGTAAAAAGAAACGGCTATCACCATATTGGACGTCAGTGCAAATCCAATCTGATAGAACAGCTTAAAAATCATCGTATGCACAAAAGGGTGATGATTGCTGTACGATGTCAGGTTCAAAGCCTGTTCCAGCTGGTTGATGCTGTCAGGCGTCATGATGCCGGGAAATTCATATAGAAAATAAGGAAACCAGCAGAGCAGACAGCCGAGAAAACAATAGAAGGGAAGATGACGGATTCCGTCCTGCTGTCTGTATAAAATCTTATGCAGTACATCCTTGTCCGCGCTGTAAGAAAACAACAGTAACAGCAATTTATAAAAGCAGATAAAAAAGCCGAGAAAAACGGCGCCTAACACAGCGGCCTGAAAAAGCCGGTTCGTCAGCGTCTCGATATAATGAGGATAGTCCACCGCCATATACATCAGCGTAAACAGAAACGAAAGGATGAGCGCGCTTCGCCTCACATGCTTTGTATAAACAAAGGCTTTGACGGAAAGACGGACGCTGATATGCCGGTACAGGAAAAAAGACAGGAGAAAAAAAGCACCGGTCAGAATGTTGCCGGGCTCCATTCTGCCGGCTTTCATAAAAGCCCATGTCGTGAAAAAACTCTCAACCGTATTCAGAATCAGCAGTAAGTTTTCCTTTTTTCCAAAAATTTTTTTAAGCATAAAAGTGAAATACCCTTCTTTTTCCTTCTCAATATCATACCGAATTGAGGGTGTATTGTCAACGATACGGCAAAGCGTTATACAGATATGCTTTTCACAATAGCATAAATGCGCGAAATATGTAAATCACTCAAAAGGCATTCTTGAAACTGTAAAGCATTTCTTATATAATAAGCTGAAAGAAAGGTGAAATCTTTCAGCTGGTAAAGGAAGAGGGGGAAAGGGAAAATGGCCTGGTGTCCGAATTGTAAAAACGAATATGTGGAAGGGATTACGGTCTGCGCGGACTGCGGTGCGGAGCTTGTGGAAAGTCTGGATGAGATTTCCGATAAAAAACAGTCTTTTTCAGGAGAAGATGGAAGCAATGGAACAGAAGCGGAAATCCCGGAAGCGTATCTGGAAGAACTGGAAAATATGACACAGGAAGAACTGGCGGAAGCGGCGGAGGCGGTAAAGAAGCAGAATACCTGGCGGAAACAGTACCAAAACAGCGCACAGAAAGCGGAAGATAACAAATCATCCGCCTATACGCTTCTCATTATCGGCGCTCTCGGTATTGCCGCGGTGATTCTTGTCTTTACGGATGTGATTCCGCTCTATCAGAACGGGGGAATTACAAAGTATTTTGTCTGCGGTGTCATGGGCGCAATGTTCCTGATTTTCCTCATTCTCGGCGTTATATCGATGAAGAATTTTAAAACCTTGTCGGCCGATGCGGAAGCGGAGGCGGCACTGGTCGAAAAGATGCGGAACTGGTGTGCGGAAACATTGACGGCGGAGCGGATTGATGAAGAGCTGTTTGCGGGAGAGGAACTGCCGGAGGAACAGAAATACTTTAAGCGGACGGATAAGATGAAACAGCTGATAGGAGATAAATTTATGAACCTGGACGAGGCATTTCTGGATAACTTTATCGACGAGTATTATCAGGAGCTATTTGGAAATTAATTGTCTTCTAAAGCAGACAGACGGGTATCTCAATGAAAATAACAATTATTGCGGTGGGCAAAATCAAAGAAAAATATTTCCGGGATGCGCTGGCGGAATACGGTAAACGGCTTGGCCGCTACTGTAAACTCGAAATCATAGAAGTGGAGGACGAAAAGACGCCGGACGGGGCATCGCAAGCGGAGGAAGAACGGATTCGGGAAAAGGAAGCGGAGCGCATATTAAAATATGTGAGGGAAGACGCTTTCGTGCTGACTCTTGAAATCGCGGGAAAGATGTATGATTCCGTGGCTTTTGCGGAGAAGCTCGAACAACTTGGCATACAGGGCCGCAGCCATTTGCAGTTCATCATCGGAGGTTCGCTAGGCCTGCATGAAAAGGTAAGCCGCAAGGCGGACATGGCGCTCAGTTTTTCCAGGATGACCTTTCCGCATCAGCTCATGCGGGTAATCTTGCTGGAACAGATTTACAGGAGCTGCCGCATTATCTGTGGAGAGCCATATCATAAATAAGCGTAAGAGAAGGAACGGAAGATTGAAAGAAAAGTGTTTCAGGCTATGGGCCAGTTGACAGGAAAGGAAGTTTAGAACGCGATGAGAATGTATGACCTGATTATGAAAAAAAGAAACGGCGCTGCCCTCAGCGCGGAAGAAATCGACTGGATGGTTGCGGAATATACGGCGGACAAAATCCCCGATTATCAGATGTCGGCAATGATGATGGCTGTTTATTTTCAGGGGATGACAGGGGAAGAGACAGCGGCGCTCACGATGGCGATGGCACGAAGCGGCGATATGCTCGACCTGTCGGCTATCGAAGGCGTGAAAGCCGATAAGCATTCCACAGGGGGCGTCGGCGATAAGACTTCCATCGCGCTGATGCCGATGGTTGCGGCCTGTGGGCTGAAAATCGCCAAAATGAGCGGGAGGGGTCTCGGCCATACGGGAGGAACCATCGATAAACTGGAAAGTTTTCCGGGGTTTTCCACGGAAATTTCCACGGCACATTTTATAGAACAGGTGAACCGCATCGGCATCTCCATTATGGGACAGACTTTGTCACTTGCCCCTGCGGATAAAAAACTCTATGCGCTCCGGGACGTTACGGCGACGGTCGATAACCTGTCTTTGATTGCCAGTTCCATCATGAGCAAGAAGCTGGCTTCCGGCGCGGATGCGATTGTGCTCGACGTGAAAACGGGAAGCGGCGCCTTTATGAAAAAGGAAGAAGACGCCTTCGCGCTGGCAAGGGAAATGGTGATGCTCGGAAAGAGCGCGGGCCGGAAAACGATTGCGGTCGTTACGGATATGGACCAGCCTCTGGGATGCGCTGTCGGCAACGCGCTGGAAGTAAAGGAAGCCATCGAAACACTGCGCGGAAACGGGCCGGAGGATTTTGTGACGCTGTGCATGACGCTTGGCACACAGATGCTTCTGGCAGGCGGGAAGGCGGAAACAAACAAACAGGCGGAAGAAATGCTGCGGCGCGTCATAGAAGACGGTTCGGCGCTTCGGAAACTGGCGCAGTTTGTAGAGGCACAGGGCGGCAATGCGTCCGCCGTTTATGATACTTCGCTGCTTCCACAGGCTTCCCTTGTAGAGGAAATCCGCTCGGAGGAAGAGGGGTATCTTACCAGAATGGTCTGCGACGAAGTCGGAACATGCGCGTTGATGCTCGGCGGCGGCAGGGAGACGAAAGAAAGTGAAATCGACCTTTCCGTTGGTCTCATGCTGCAAAAAAAGGTCGGCGACTATGTAAAAAAGGGTGACGCGATTGCTGCAATTTACGCAAATGATGAAGGAAAACTTGCAATGGCTAAAACGCGCTTCCTGAAAGCCTGTTATTTTGGGGAAAAGGCGCCGGAAAGGGGAAGTTTTATCAAGGGCATCGTACGCTGACGCATTCACGGGGGCCGGGGACGGATTTGTCATCAAAACGCCCTCCTTTTCATATACTGTACCATGAGAAAATCGTTAAAACCTTCTTTATCCAGACAAAAAGAAATTATCGTCGAATCGCTGAAACTTCCAAGAGATACCATGCTTGGCGATTCTATTGTGACCATAACCGGGAACAGAGAGGCATTTATTGAAAATTACAAGGGGATTCTGGAATATACGAAAGAATCCATTGTTTTACAGGGGAAAAACTGCCGAATCAGTTTTCAGGGAAAAAAATTGTCAATCGACTACTATACCAATGAAGACATGAAAATAGGGGGATTTATCGAGAGCGTCCGTTATTTTTAGCACGACGGGAATGGGGGAATCCGATGCTTCATTGGATACAATATGTAAAGGGGTACGTTTCCATCAAAGTATGGGGCTATTCCACGGAACGTTTTTTGAATCTGTGCGGAAATCATGATATTCTGGTCTGGGATATCGAAAATCATGGCGATTATTATACGATGAAAGTCAGCGTGAAGGGTTTTTTTGCTTTAAAGACGCTGCTCCGAAAGACCGGAACCAGGGCGGCTGTCCTGAAAAGGTATGGTCTGCCTTTTTTTGTGCCCAAAATGAAAAGAAGAAAAATATTTGTTTCCGGTCTGCTTATCTGTCTGCTTTTCTGGATTCTGACCGGATTCTATATCTGGGATATTAAAATAGAAGGAAATTATTCGCTGACGGAAGATGTGCTGATGGACTATCTGGAAACCCAGGGGGTCCATACGTCGATGCCAAAGAAAAATCTGCAGATAGAAGAATTGGAAATGCAGCTTCGGGAAGAATATGATATAATTACCTGGGCGTCTCTGCGGGTGGACGGAACAACACTGATTATCCAGATAAGGGAAAACGAACTGCCGGACAATGATTATGAAAATCTGTCGGAAGCAAATGGCTCCGAACCGGGCGAAGATGCAGGAAGCGGAAAGGATATTGTCGCATCCAAAGACGGCGTTATCGTTTATATGATAACCAGAAAGGGCGTTCCACAGGTAACGGTCGGCGATACTGTGGAGAAAGGACAGATTCTTGTCAGCGGCGCCGTACCGGTTTATAATGACGACAACACCATACGCAAATATCAGTATTATGAAGCGGATGCGGATATCATGATTATGTATGAAAAATCTATCTGCGTGGAGCGAAAGACCGCCTGGCAGGATAAAGAGTATTCGGGACGGGAAAAAAAGATTTTTCTGTTCGGCATCCGGGACAAAGAATGGAATCTTTCAGCCGGAAAAGTGAAGTTTGAGACTTATGATGTTTCCGGAGAAAAGAAACAGGTACAGCTTCTGGACCATTTATTTCTTCCCGTTTTTTATGGCGTCAAACAGGCGAAAGAATACACGCTCGTACCCAAACTGCATACGGAGGAAGAAATGCAGCAGATTATGGAAGAAGAATGGAATAAAATATTACAGACTTTAGAGGAAAAAAGTGTACAAATTATAGAAAAAAATGTTACAATAAATAAGAATAGGGAATTTTGGGTTCTGAATGCACACATGCAGCTGATGGAAGAAGCGATACAGACGGTTCCGAATACGACGGAACAAATCCCTGTTACGGAAAGCGAAGAAGAGGTAGCAATACAATAGCCTATGGATGAATTTACGATGAGAATGGATGTTCCGATGGAACATATGCAGAATCTGTTCGGGGAGTATGACGCTTTTATTAAGAAACTGGAGAACGATTTTCATGTCGTGGTGATTAACCGGGATGGCGCCGTGAAAATAAATGGCCGGAAGGAAGATGTGGAGAAAGCGGCCAAAACGGTGCGGGAACTCGTTCTTCTGTCGGAAAGAGGAACGGTTTTACAGGAACAGAATATTGATTATGCAATCGAACTTGGAAAAGAGAACAAAGAAGAGATGCTTCTTGCCATTGACGATGACTGTATCTGCCATACGATGAGCGGCAAACCGGTAAAACCAAAGACGCTCGGACAAAAACAGTATGTGGATGCGATTCGGAACAATATGATTGTATTTGGCTTAGGCCCGGCGGGAACGGGGAAAACTTATCTGGCAATGGCGATGGCGATTACCGCTTTTAAGAACAACGAGGTAAGCCGGATTATTTTGACGAGGCCGGCCATTGAAGCGGGCGAAAAGCTCGGTTTTCTGCCGGGCGATTTACAGAGCAAGGTAGACCCGTATCTGCGGCCTCTCTACGATGCCCTCTATCAGATTATGGGCGCGGACAGTTTTACGAAAAACATGGAAAAAGGACTGATAGAAGTGGCGCCGCTCGCTTATATGCGGGGCAGAACGCTGGATAATGCCTATATTATTCTGGACGAGGCGCAGAATACGACGCCGGCGCAGATGAAAATGTTTTTAACGAGAATCGGTTTCGGCTCCAAAGTCGTGATTACGGGAGACGCTTCCCAGAAAGATTTGGCGCCGGATGCTAAATCGGGGCTGGACGTTGCGGCAAGGGTATTGTCCAAAATTGACGATATCGCATTTTGCAATCTGACGAGTAAAGATGTGGTCAGACATCCGCTCGTCCAGAAAATTGTCAAAGCCTATGAAACTTACGAAGCAAAAGAGAAAAATCCCTACAATAACTATGAGAAGAAGCGTCGAGGCAGGAACTTAGAGCATGGAAGAAAATAAGGAAATCATTCAGAATACACAGGAAATAACAAAGAAACAGAGCGTCCGGAAAGCGGAAAATGTGGAAGCGGAAGAGAGCACCATAAGAAACGGGGATGAGGAAAACGTAAAAAAACAGAAGGCGTTAAAATATCTGCTTTTTTTTCTGATGTTCTTTATCGCGGGCATTCTGGCCGGGGCAGGTTCTTTCCTGTACGGGCGGGACAAAGCGGAAATTATCTGTAATACCGTGATGGTAATGCTTGGGACAGGCATGGTAATTTTTGCGCTGCTGTTCAGCGAGGTAAACGGCCTGTACTACTATGCGAATCAGGGAAAATACGGTAAATTCGTGTTGTTTTATCTTGTAGCTATGGCATTATCGCTTGTTTTTCCGCTGCTGCCTGTATCCGGATGGCCTTATCTGGTCGTTTTTGTCATTCTGAGCCTGTTCAGCAACAGCATTTCCGGTCTGGTCGCTGGAAGCGTCTGTCTCATGCTTCCGGTCATGCTGCAAAATACCGGAGGAAGCCGGGAATTTATGCTGTATTTTTTCAGCGGCCTTGTGGGCATTCTGGTATTCAGCCGGTTAAACGAAGACTTTAAAGTAGGGCTTCCCGTTTTCATTTCCCTGGTCTGTCTTACGGTCTGTTTATCCGCTAATATTGTTCTATTTGAGCGGGAGAGACTTTCCATTTCACAGTTCACCTTTGTGGCGATTAATATTATGGTGAATTTTATTTTGCTGCTGATAACGCTGAAAATATTCAATGGAAGCGTGATTCATCGGTACAGAGACCGGTATATGGATTTAAATGACCCGGAATTTCCACTGCTCGTCCAGTTGAAGGAATATGACAAGGCGGAATATTACCGGGGCATTCACACGGCTTATCTGGGGGACCGGATTGCAAAACGGATTGGCGTGAACGACGTGGTTGTCAAAGCCTGCGGTTATTATCACAGAATCGGTATCTTAAAGGGAGAAAATACCTGGGAAAACGTCAAGTCGATTTGTGAGGAATACCGCATTCCGGAAGATACGAGAAAGGTTCTGAAGGAATACCTGACGAGGCCGGACAAAGTGATTTCCAAAGAAACGACGGTTCTCATGTTTGCGGACTGCATTGTCAGTACAATACTTGACGAATTTCACAAAGACCCGAAGGCGGAACTGAACTATAAACAGATTATCGATACGGTATTCAATAAAAAAATGGAAGCGGGAACCCTTTCGGAAAGCGATATTTCCATTGCCCAGATGCGGGAAATGAGAAAACTATTTAAAGCGGAGCAGTTATATTATGACTTTTTACGTTGAAAATGATACGGAGAGAGTATTTGCCTTTTCTCCGGAAGAGATATTCAGACAGGTTGCGCAGGCGGTGCTGGAAGCGGAAAACTGCCCTTATGAAGCGGGGGTAAATCTGCTTCTGACAGACAATGAAGGGATTCGCGCCTATAACAGGGAATATCGTGGAATTGATAAGGAAACGGATGTATTATCTTTCCCCAATCTGGATTTTGAACAGCCGGGAGTTTTTTCCATTGCCGAAGAAGCGGAAGCGGATTATTTTGACCCGGAAAGCGGAGAGCTGTTGCTGGGCGATATCATGATTTCTGTTGAGAAAGTGGCGGAACAGGCGGCGGAATATGGGCACAGCGAACGGAGAGAATTTGCGTTTCTTACGGCGCACAGCATGTTTCACCTGTGCGGCTACGACCACATGACCGCAAAGGAGGCGGCCGCCATGGAGCAGAAACAGGAAGCGCTTCTGGAACGTCTTGGCATTGTACGTGACGGCATGACGAAATAAACTTTTGATTTGAATGTCTGCGGAAGCGGACGGATGGGTGTAAAAATGGGATTACGAAAGAAAGAGACGTCTTTTAGCAGGGGAAGGCTCCCAAAAAACAATCGAAACAGTTTTGCGGCGAATGCGGGAATTATTACTTATATACTTCTGCTCGGAATGAGAATCCCGCTTTCGGGAATGATTGGAGAAGCCGGCGTCGGGCTGCTGGCCCCGGCCTTTGAGTTATATATGCTGACAGCGCTGTTATTTGCTTATGGAATATCCAGGACGATGACGGGGCTGATTCGTTATCGCATCAAAAGAGGACAGTATAAAAATGCCGGGAAAGTTTTTCGCACCTCCCTTCAAATTTCGCTGTTTTTCGGATGCTTTATCGCCCTGATAACGGCCGTCCTTTCCGATTTCCTTGCAACGGATGCGTTTTTGGAAGCCATGAGCCGGAAGGCGGTTCTTGCGGCTGCCCCGATAGTGATTTTATCCGCGGTAATCAGTGTGTTCCGGGGGCACTTCAATGGAAACGGGTTTGGTCCGCTTGTCGTCTATTCCCAGTATATCGAAAAAATAGCGATGCTGGCTGCCGGAATCGCAGGCGGAAGGCTTTATTATCAGTATGGCCAAAAAGTTTCGGCGCTTCTGAAAAATGATATGGCGGCCTGTGCCTATGGCGCTCAGGGCGTAATGTTTGGCATTATGGCGGCGGAGCTGATTACGCTGATTTATCTGCTTGTCGTTTATGTGCTTCTTTCCGGCTCTCTCAAAACGCAGATGATGCAGGATGGCGGACGGAGAATGGAGAGCAAAGGCGAGATTGCGGGCATGCTGTTAGGAAACGGCCTTCCGATGGGGTTATTTATCCTTTTATCCAATTCTTTTATGATGCTTGACCAGCGTTTTTTCAATTTCTGTATGAACCGGAAAGAACAGGGCGATATCCGGACGGCTGCCTGGGGAGCTTATTATGGAAAATATGCGGTTCTTATCGGCATTGGCACGGCGCTTGTCTGTCTGGCAGTACATCCCTCAGTCGGAAAGATAGCGGCTTCCTATGACAGAGAAGAATACCGCATGATGCGCGAGCGCGTCGGCCTTGCCGTAAAAAAAGCATGTGTCGTGGCATTTCCGGCGGCCGTTATTCTGGCAGTACTGGCAGGGAGCTTTGTTGCCGGACTGTACCAGGGCGAGGATGAAGAGGCAGTCCGGGCGGTCAGACAGGGAACAATGGTCGTTTTCTTTTATGGGACTGCCTATCTGTTTGGGCAGATAATGTTGAAAATACGAATGACCAAAGAACTGCTGTTCTGTCTGGCAGTTGCTTTTGCGGTGCATGCTGCCGCGGCATTTTTGTTTGTACAGAAAGGACTGCTGGGAATGGACGGCATTGTGTATTCCCTGATTCTTTATACGGGTGTGCTGGCGGTTTCGATGTTCGTTCTGGTCAGCAGAAGAATCGGCTATAAACAGGAATGGATTTATTCGTTTGTGTTTCCGGCGGGCGCGGCGGCGGTTTCCGGTCTGGCCGTCATGCTGATTGATAAAATTCTTTTTGCGCTTATCGGTCCGCTGCCGTCGCTGCTTATCAGCGGCCTCGTGGGAATGATTTTTTATATGGTTATCGTTATCCTGCTGCATGTGGTAAATGAGGGCGAGCTTGCCGAAATGCCGTTAGGCGGCCTCTGGGTCGCAATCGGAAGACTTTTCGGCGTGCTGTAATAACGGAAAATATCGGTAAAACTGAATAAAAAAATTTTTTTGACTGATACTGATAGTAGATGACTTTGGAAAAGGAAAGAGGCTTACCGGAATGAAAGTTGTAAAACGTATCAGTCTTTTTTTTGTTATGGCGGGGATTATGTTCAGCGCCGGCAGTTATGCCACACTGAAAGCGGAACAGTTTTTTTATCCGAACAAATACGGGGAAACGGGAAACGGCACTGCAGCTTTATATCAGGACGGTGAAAAGGCGAAAGAGCAGGTCATCGAAACGGCGGTCGAAAAAGCGCCGGTAATAACGGCGGACACCGTTTATTTTATCGAAGAAATAAATCTTTCCGATGGAACGGTACAGGAAAAAGAGGAAGAAATACCGGTAAAATATATCGGACTGGACAGAGAGGAACTGCTTGGCGAACTGGAAGCATACGACAACAATCCGGCGCTTTCGGATTTGAAAATGGGTTTTCAGAACATTGAACTGTCCAGCTTTTCCAGAGACAGGGTAGTTGTCTGCAAATATTACAGACCGGAGCCGGAAGAGAAGGGGTTTTATCTGATGGTAGCCGACCACTTCGTTATCGTTTATGAGAAAGATAAAAAAACCATTCACACGAATACGGACATTTTGCTGGAAAGTCTGAGCGAGGAGCTGCAGACGGAAATTATCCGGGGAAAATATATAGAGAACGAACAGGAACTGTATAATTTTCTTGAGTCTTATTCCAGTTAGTGCTATCATTATAAAATGGACAGAAAAATTGCGGTGGTCGGAGGCGGCGCGGCCGGTATGATGGCGGCGGTTCAGGCAGCGAAAGCAGGTGCGCGCGCAGACCTTTATGAAAGAAACGACAGAGTCGGAAAAAAACTGCTTGCCACGGGAAACGGCAAGTGTAACTTTTCCAACAGGAATATGAACAGAGATGCCTATTATGGCAGCGCTGTTTCTTTTTATGAAAAATTATTTTCCCGGTTCGGGGTATCGGAAACGATTGACTTTTTCAGTCAACGCGGAATGCTTATCAAAGACAGGAACGGATATCTTTATCCGTTGTCGGAACAGGCATCGACCGTGCTCGATATTCTTCGTTTTTCCCTTGAAAAGTATGATATCCGGGTCTTTACAGGCTGTAAAATCACGCAAATCCGACGGGATAAAAAAACAGGCGGTTTTCGGATGGTATGCGGTTCAAAAACGTATTCCTACGATGCGGTAATTCTCGCCTGCGGCGGTATGGCGGCGCCGGGAACGGGTTCCGACGGAATCGGTTATGCGTTGGCAAAAGACCTGGGACATCATGTGACGGAAATCGTGCCGGCCCTCGTGCAGCTTCGCTGTCAGGGCGATTTCTGGAAAAGCGCGGCGGGCGTCCGCACAGAGGCGGAACTCACGCTTTTGGTTGACGGAGTGAAAAGGAAAGCGGTGCGGGGAGAACTGCAGCTGACAGATTACGGCATTTCCGGCATCCCGGTATTTCAGTTCAGCAGAGAAGCCGCTTATGCCATATTACATAAGAAACGGGTAACGGTGGAAATCGATTTTCTGCCGGGGTTCGACAGAGAAGCATACGGTCGGTTCTGGGAAGAGCGGTTCCGGCAGTTATCTATGAAAGGTCAGACGCTGGAGCAGTTTCTGACAGGCATTTCCAATAAAAAAATCAACCAGCTCGTCATCAAAACTGCGGGATGTAAGCCTTCGGATGAGGTGGAACGTCTTTCGGAAGAAAAGCGCAGAAAACTGGCGGCTCTGTACCGAAGGTTCAAGGTTACGGTTTCCGGGAGCAACGGATTTGAACAGGCACAGGTCAGCGCCGGAGGCATTCCGGCAGAGGAACTGACGGACAGACTGGAATCGAAGCTGGTTCCCGGACTTTATTTTGCGGGTGAGCTCATTGACATGGACGGAGTCTGCGGCGGTTATAACCTGCAGTGGGCATGGACCAGCGGCGCCATAGCGGGGATGGCTGCTGCTGAAGATTCAGCGGCTGGGAATTTGGCTGACAAGGACCTGGCGGCCGACGGTCCGGCGGTTGAAAATTGGGGAAAGGGGAAAACGCATCATGATTAGAGTCAGTCAGATAAAAATGCCGGATTCCCACAGCCCGGAAGAGCTGCCCGCCAGAGCTGCCTGTTTATTACATATCAAAAGGAACGAGATTCTCTCCTGGCGGATTGTCCGAAAATCGGTGGATGCCAGGAAAAAGCCGGATATTTATTTTATCTATACGGTGGATTTGGAAGTCCGAGACGAAGAGCGGATTCTGCGCCGGAATACGGAAACTGCACGGCGTGGAAAGGAACAGGACAAAAACGTACAGAGTAAGGGCACACAGGCACATGGGAAGGGCGGCGTACAGATTCAGCGGGCGGAAGATATCGTATATCGTTTTCCGGCATGTCAGACTGTGGCTGATACAAAGTTTTCGGCTGACACAAAGCCTCTGGCCGATACAAAATCTCTGCCCGGCATAAAACGCCCGGTGATTATCGGAACCGGCCCGGCCGGATTATTCTGCGGTTATCTGCTGGCAGAGCACGGTTTTCGTCCCATTCTGCTGGAACGGGGAAAGGCTGTGGAAAACAGACAGAAGGATGTGGAGAATTTCTGGAAAAACGGCATTCTGGCGCCGGATTCGAACGTTCAGTTCGGCGAAGGCGGCGCGGGCACTTTTTCGGACGGCAAACTCAACACGCTTGTGAAGGACAAAAACGGAAGGAACCGGGAAGTGCTGAAGATATTCGTCCGTGCGGGCGCGCCGGAAGAGATTCTCTATGAAGCGAAGCCCCATATCGGAACGGATATGCTGGTGCGCATCGTCAGGAATCTGCGGGAAGAAATTCTTTCCTTTGGCGGGGAAGTGTGGTTCGAAAGTAAAATGACCGACCTGGTCATTGAAAAAGGCGCCGTGCGCGGCGTCATCATCAACGACAAAGAACTTCTGGAAACGGACAGCGTTGTGCTGGCGGCCGGGCATAGCGCAAGGGACACGTTTCAGATGCTTTATGAACGGAAAGTGCCGATGGAAGCGAAAGCCTTTGCGGTCGGACTGCGGGTGGAGCATCCCCGGAAAATGATAAATAAAATACAATATGGCATGGAAGAAAGCCGCTTCTTACAGGCGGCGGATTATAAAGTAACGGCGCAGGCCGGCGGCCGGGGCATCTATTCCTTCTGCATGTGTCCGGGCGGGTATGTAGTCAACGCTTCCTCGGAAAAAGGACATTTGGCGGTCAACGGCATGAGTTACAGCGGCAGAAACGGACAGAACAGTAACAGCGCCGTTATCGTTACCGTAACGCCGGATGATTTTGAAAACGGACACCCTCTTTCCGGCGTGGCTTTTCAGCGGATGCTGGAAGAAAAGGCGTACCGGGCAGGGCAGGGAGCGGTTCCGGTAGAGCGTTACGGAGAATTTAAAGAAGCGGTGACGGGAGCTCTTAAAGCCCCCTCCGCGCTGCTGCGGGAATATCCTGATTTTGAGCCGGAAATAAAGGGCTGCTGGAAGTATGCTCCCGTGCATGAGATTCTGCCGGAAGCGCTGAACCGGGCATTTGTGGAAGGAATGGAACAGTTTGGGAAGAAACTGCCCGGGTTTTCGGACAGCGGTGTTTTTTTATCCGGCGTTGAAAGCAGAACTTCTTCTCCGGTACGGATTCACCGGGATGAAACGGGACAGTCGGCCGTCAGAGGGCTCTATCCCTGTGGCGAGGGAGCCGGATATGCGGGCGGCATTATGTCGGCGGCGATGGACGGGATGCTGACAGCGGAAAAACTCGCAATGCAGGTTTTAAAATACGCTATTGATTAAAATGCCGATTACGCGGCGGAATGAGAGGAAAACATGGCGGACATCAGAGAAATGATGAAAGATAAGAAAAGGATTGTAATTAAAATCGGTTCTTCTTCTTTACAGCATGCTCAGACCGGAGATTTGGATTATACGAAGCTGGACGTGCTCGTCAGAGAGTTGTGCGATTTACGCAATCAGGGAAAGGATGTAGTGCTTGTCACTTCGGGGGCGATTGCCGTTGGCCGGAAAGCCGTTGCCATTCAGGACGAAGAAAAAGACAACCCGATTGCGGTCAAACAGGCTTTTGCGGCCATCGGACAGGCAAGGCTCATGATGACCTACCAGAAAATTTTTGCGGAATATAACCAGGTAGCGGCACAGATACTGATGACGAAAAACACGATTATCGACAATCTGAACCGTTTCAATGCCCGGAATACCTTTGCGGAGCTCTTTAAACTCGGCGTCATTCCGATTGTGAACGAAAACGATACGGTAGCAACTTACGAAATTGAAATCGGTGATAACGATACCCTGTCCGCCATCGTGGCATCCCTCATTCAGGCGGATTTACTGATTTTGTTATCGGATATCGACGGCCTGTATACGGATGACCCGCGGAAAAACCCCGATGCGGAATATATCGAGGTGGTGGAAGAGCTGACGGAGGAGTTGTTTGAGATGGGCAAGGCATCTACCGGAAGCGAATCGGGAACAGGCGGCATGAATACGAAATTACAGGCGGCGAAGATTGCCGGAAGCATGGGCGTCGATATGATTATCGCCAACAGTAAGGATATCAAAGTGATTCACAGACTGTTATCCGGTAAAAAAATCGGAACGCTGTTTCTTGCGTCGAAGGATGAAAACTTCGATTTGCCGTTGTATGTACAGCAGCTGCATAAGGGTTAGAAAATGGGAAGGGAATGGAGCGGAAAATCATGAGCGGAGTAGATGAAATGATTCGGCGGATTAACGAATTATACCATAAATCACAGGCGGAAGGGCTAACGGCGGAAGAGAAGGAAGAACAGGCCGGACTGCGAAGCGCCTATGTGGCGAATGTCAGAAATAATCTGCGGGGACAGCTTGACAACATTTCCATCCTGGAAAAGGACGGGACAATTACCAATCTTGGAGAAAGGCACGGAAAGAGCGCCCGCTGACAGTCTTGAAAATTAACAGGTAATTGTCCTGTCGGAAAGGGAATCGGAGGAAATGACTGCGGAAGAAAAGAAAAATATCCGAAAACAGATTCTTGCGGTACGGGAAAAAATGCCGCCTGCGGTACGGAGAGAAAAAAGCAGCAGCATCGCGGAAGCATTGTGGGCGATGCCGCTTTATCAGAAAGCCGATGTAATTTTGATTTATGTAAACTATAAAAGCGAAGTGAATACGACTGACCTGGTCAATAAGGCTCTGGCCGATGGAAAGCTGGTTTTTGCGCCGAAGGTATCCGGGGAAACGATGGAGTTTTATCGGCTGACCGGGATAAATGACTTACAGGAAGGTTACTGCGGTATTCCGGAACCGGTTCCGGGAGAGGCATTCGACATGGAAATGGACACGGGACATACACTTATGCTGATGCCCGGAGCCGTTTTTGACGAACATTGTCATAGAATCGGTTACGGAAAGGGATTTTATGACAGATACCTGATGCGGCTTTCCGAAAGCGGTACGGTTATTCATACGCTGGCACTTTGTTTTGAATGTCAGGTGCTTTCGGAAATTCCATCGGAAGTACACGATATCAGACCTCAGATGGTCTTAACGGAAAAAAGGCTGATACAGGGGCCGGAATGGCAAACTGTGCAGACAGGAAACAGGAGCGGCCTGTCGGGCCGGGAAAGGAAATGGGAAAGACAATGAATTATCTGGAAGAATTGGGGCAAAGAGCGGTTCAGGCGAAGTATGAACTGCAGGCATTGTCAACCGGGCAAAAAGACGCCGCGCTGGAAGCGGTCGCAAAGTCTTTTCTGGCAAGAAAGCAGGAAATGCTGGCTGCCAATGAAAAGGATTTGAAGGCGGGGGAAGAAAACGGAATGCACCCGGGGCTGTTAGACCGGCTTAAGCTGACGGAAGCACGCATTCAGGCGATGGCGGACGGTCTGATTGAAATCGCGGGGCTTGCCGACCCGGTTGGCGAGGTGCTGGAGCGCTTTGAGAGACCTAACGGACTGCAGATTACCAGACTTCGCGTGCCTTTCGGCGTTATCGGCATTATTTATGAATCGAGACCGAATGTGACCGCAGACGCTTTCGGACTGTGCTTTAAGACCGGAAACGCAGTCATTTTAAAAGGTGGAAAAGACGCCATCCATTCCAACATCGCAATTTCGGATATCATCCGGGAATCTCTGGCGGAACAGGGGATTTCGAAAGACGCCATTCAGATGATTACGAATACGGACAGACAGATAACGGGCGATTTTATGAAAATGAACCGCTACGTGGACGTACTGATTCCCAGAGGCGGCGCGGGACTGATTCGTGCCGTCGTGGAAAACAGTACGATTCCGGTCATCGAAACGGGAACGGGTAACTGCCATATCTATATTGATGAGGATGCGGACATGGAAAAGGCGATTCCCATCGTCATCAATGCCAAAACACAGCGCATCGGCGTCTGCAATTCCTGTGAATCCCTGGTGGTTCATGAGAAAATTGCGGATAAGATTCTCCCGGCGCTGGGAAGGGCTCTGTGCGAAAAAAAGGTGGAAATGCGCGGCGACGAAAGCGCAAGAGCGCTGATAC
The DNA here is from genome assembly GCA_910578715.1 of uncultured Lachnospiraceae bacterium. Taxonomy (GTDB): domain Bacteria; phylum Bacillota; class Clostridia; order Lachnospirales; family Lachnospiraceae; genus UBA3282. The sequence continues at coordinate 22,100 of CAJTRL010000030.1, forward strand.
CGGAATGTCTTGCGGCGACAGAGGAAGACTATGGAGCCGAATATCTGGATTATATTATTTCCGTCAAAACGGTTGCGTCCCTGGAAGAAGCGATTGCCCATATCAACCGTTATACGACAAGACATTCCGATGCCATCATTACGGAGAACGAAGAACACGCGCGCCTCTTCTTACAGAGCATTGACTCCGCCTGTGTTTATGTAAATGCTTCTACCAGATTCACCGATGGCTATGAGTTCGGTTTTGGTGCGGAAATCGGTATCAGCACCCAGAAACTTCACGCCAGAGGACCGATGGGGCTGAAAGAGCTGACAACATATAAATATGCAATTATAGGGAACGGCCAGGTAAGGCCGTAATCAAAAACAGGTGGTTAAACAGTTATGAAATGTTTGGCTCATATTGTTTAACGATAAACAAGATTCGGAACGACTGTTTTCGTAAATTTAAGTTATTTTTTCACAAAAAAAATATTTTTTTTCGCATAACAGTATGATATAATAAACAAATCACTCGCGGCTTATGCCGTATAATTACATATTTTTCATTTTCAAGTTTTTCATAATTCAAGGTGTGTCAAAATGCCGCGGTATTCTGCAGGCATAGTTACATTCCTACTTAGTGACCGAATTAGTCAATAACAGAAATGGGGAGATGCTATCATGAACAGTGAAAAGAAAGAAAAAAAGAAGAAAAAGGGTATCGGAATTTTGCCCAAAATGGTATTGATGTGTTCTTTGCCGATGATTATTCTGGAGGTCGTTATTACGTTATACTCCATGAATGCGTTACAGGACGGTATGCAGTCAGAGGCTCTTGAAGGACTGAGCAATGTGTGCCAGTCCGTGGCCGCAGCGTATGAAGCGGTGGATTCAGGCGATTACCGTCTGGAAGGAGATGTGCTTTACAAAGGCGAATACTGCGTAACCGACAATGTGGACGTCATTGACAGTTTTACGAAGGGGAGCGATGTGTCCGTTACATTATTCTATGGCGATACGCGGAGGGCTACTTCCCTGATTGACAAGGAGACAGGGAACAGAATCGTCGGAACGAAAGCCTCCGATACCGTTATCAGCACTGTATTGCAGAAAGGCGAAGATTACAATACGGATAGTATTGAGATTAACGGCGAAAATTATTACGCATATTATAAACCGGTAAAAGACAGCGGCGGTAAGATTGTCGGCATGGTTTTTGCCGGAAGGCCGAGTAAAGATGTGGATTCGGTTATTGTGAAGCAGACGTCCAGCATCGCTGGAATTGCGGTCGTTATTCTGCTGATTTCCATCGTTATCTGTGCGCTTCTCGTGAAAGGAATCGTGCGCGTTGTCGTTCATGCGGAAGGGCTGTTGGAGAGCATTGCGGGCGGTCAGTTGAAAATACAGTTAAGCGGCGGCGCGGCAAAACTTGGCGAGGCGGCAAGAAACCGGTCGGATGAAATCGGTATGATGATTAATTCCATGTATGCTCTGGTTGAAAAACTGCAGAGCATGATACAGAATATTAAAAATTCCACCGCCAATCTGATGCAGTCGGGAGATTCCCTGGAATCCATGGCTTCCCAGACGAGCACGACAGCGGATGAAATCGGGCATGCGGTGGAGGATATTTCCAAAGGCGCGGTAACACAGGCGGAAGATATCGAAACGGCGACGGCACAGGTTGCCGGTATCGGTGAAATGATTGAAAATATCGTGAACGGCGTTAAGGAACTGGATGAGATATCTTTGAGCATCAAGAAGGCGGATGATGAATCCGAACAGATTATCAGTGAACTGAGCATTTCCAATGACAGAACGAACGAGGCGATTCGGAAAGTCGGCGCTTCCGTGCGTACGACGAACGAATCCGTCGGAAGAATCCAGGAGGCAATTAACCTGATTACGGCGATTGCCAGTGAAACGAGCCTTCTCGCACTGAACGCGAGCATTGAAGCGGCAAGGGCGGGTGAAGCCGGAAGGGGATTCGCGGTAGTGGCTTCCCAGATTTCCAAACTGTCCGAGGACTCCAACAGTTCCGCGAAGACGATTGAAGATATCATTGTACAGCTTTCGGCAGACTCCGAAGCATCCGTCCAGATTATGGAGGAAGTCGGAGAAATTATCACTGAGCAGAAACGGAAGCTGGATGAGACGAGAAATAAATTTAAAGACGTCAGCCGGGGTATTGAAACATCCATGTCAGAGACGGAAAAGATATACGGGCAGACAAAAGAATGTGACCAGGCGAGAGTGCGGGTAACGGATATCGTTCAGAATCTTTCCGCTGTTGCACAGCAAAACGCGGCTTCCACAGAGGAGACCAATGCGGCGATGCAGGAATTAAACGCGACAATCAATCTGCTTGCCGAAGCGGCGAAGGATTTGAAAGAGATTGCGGAAGAACTGGAAAGAGACATATCCTTCTTCCAGGTTTAATCTCATAAAACAAGAGGTTTTGTTATGAGCGATGAACTGAAAATGTCCGTGTCTCCCATCTGTACAAAAGACGGAAAGAAATATGCCTTTGTTTCTTTCACGGACGGAAAACGGAGCGCAGAGGGAAAAATTCCGGACTGTAAGATTACGGAAAGCATGGGTTTTGATGAAAACGAGGTAAAACAGTTGGAAGCATATATGAGCCGTGAACTGCCGCAGTTGAAAAAGATGGCGGCGGGAATCGACATTATGAGAAACTTCATGAACGGCACGAAAACATAGCATGAAAAGAGCGGAAAACCGGGAAAACGGGAACCGCTCTTTTTCGTTAAAAAGTAAACGAAGTTTTTTGTAGAAAAATGAAAGACTGACAGGTATAATAAAAATTACTCGGCATGTAAAGCAGAAAAATGAAAATAAATGTAGAAAGAAACAAGGGGGTAACTATGAGCAGACTAGAAATTGCATCACCAAACCGCGCCAGAATCGTTATGGAGGGTCTTTATAAGGATTTGGAGCGCAGAATCGAATCAAGCCCGCCGGGACTGTGTCCGGTGGATATGTCGCGCGCCTTCCTGGACTTGTGCCATGCGCAGACCTGTGGAAAATGCGTTCCCTGCCGTATCGGCTTAGGACAGCTCAGCCATCTGATTGAAGATGTTTTAAATGGCAAGGCGACGATGGAAACGCTGGATATCATGGAGCAGACGGCTCTTTCCATCATGGAATCGGCGGACTGTGCCATCGGCTATGAGGCGGCTAATATGGTCTATAAAGGACTTATCGGCTACCGGGACGATTACATAGGCCATATACAGAACAACCGCTGTACCTGTACTTTCAACCAGCCGGTTTCCTGTGTGTCTCTGTGTCCGGCGCATGTGGATATACCCGGATATATTGCTCTTGTGGGCGAAGGAAGATATCAGGATGCTATCCGCCTGATACGGAAGGACAATCCGTTTCCGACCACTTGCGGTTTTATCTGTGAACATCCTTGTGAAGCGAGATGCCGTAGAAATATGGTGGATGATTCCGTCAATATCCGCGGACTGAAGAGAGTTGCGGCCGATTTTGCGGGAGAAGTGGACCCGCCGGCATGCGCGCCCAGTACCGGAAAACGCGTCGCAGTTCTGGGCGGCGGACCGGGAGGTTTAAGCGCGGCTTACTATCTGCAGCTGATGGGGCATCAGGTCACGGTATACGAAATGCTTCCGGAACTGGGCGGCATGCTGCGTTACGGCATTCCCAATTACCGTCTGCCCAAGAACCGGCTGGACGAAGATATCCGCAGCATTTTGAAAACCGGCGTAGAAGTAAAGCACGGTCTGAAAATCGGACAGGACATTACCATTCAGGAGCTGCGTGAACAGTATGATGCGGTTCTGATTACCATCGGCGCGAGTACCGACAAAAAGCTCGGTCTGGAAGGAGAAGATGCGGAGGGCGTACTGAGTGCCGTTCAGTTTCTTCGAAACGTCGGCAAACATGAGATTATGGATTTAACGGGAAAAGAAGTGGCGGTTATCGGCGGCGGAAACGTTTCCATGGATGCGGTGCGGACGGCGAAACGGCTCGGCGCAAAGAAAGTCAGCATTGTATACCGCAGAAGAATGTCCGATATGACGGCGCTCCGGGGTGAAATCGACGGAGCAATCGCCGAAGGCATTGAACTTCAGACATTGAAAGCGCCGGCTTCCATTGATGTAGACGAACAGAATCATGTCAGGGGCCTCTATGTAACACCTCAGATGGTGAGCGCAATCCGGGACGGACGGGCAAGCATCAGGCCCACCGGAGAAGAAGATATTTATATTCCGTGCGATGTCCTGATTAAAGCGATTGGCCAGAACATTGAGACGAGACACTTTGAGGAAGCCGGCATTCCGGTGGCAAGAGGAAGGATTGTGACGAAGAGCAGCGGCACCTTCGCCAATATGCCCGGCGTCTTTGCGGGCGGCGACTGCGCCAGCGGTCCGGCTTCCGTTATCAGCGCCATCGCCGCGGCCAAAGTCGTCGCGGCCAACATCGACGAGTACCTCGGTTATCGTCATGAAATATCCTGTGACGTGAAGATTCCGGAGCCCCGTCTGAACGACAACACTCCTTGCGGAAGGGTCAATCTGACGGAGCGGGAAGCATGTGAAAGAATCTGTGATTTCGAAGGCGTAGAGAACTGCATGACCGAAGAGGAGGCAAAACAGGAGGCAAACCGCTGTCTGCGCTGCGACCATTTCGGATATGGCATATTTAAAGGAGGCAGAGAAACATTATGGTAAATTTAACGATAGACGGCAGAAAAATAACGGTGGAGGAAAATACGACCATCATGGAAGCCGCCGCCAGGAACGGGATTCCGATTCCAAAACTCTGCTATTTAAAAGATATTAACGAAATAGCCGCATGCCGTGTCTGTGTTGTGGAACTGGAAGGAAAGGACAGACTGATTACGTCCTGTAATAATGTGGCGGAAGAAGGTATGGTTATTTATACGAACAGCCCGAAGGTCCGCCGGAACAGGCGGACGACGGTGGAACTGATTTTATCGCAGCATGATTCCCGCTGTGTCAGCTGTGGAAGAAGCGGTAACTGCAGTCTGCAAAATGTGGCAAATGATTTGAATATCATCGATATACCGTTTCATATGGAAATTGGCAAACAGGCATGGGATAAAGAGTTCCCCCTGATTCGGGATTCGTCCAAATGTATCAAATGCATGCGCTGTGTACAGGTCTGCGAAAAGGTACAGGGGCTCGGAATCTGGGACGTGGAAGGTACCGGAACCTGGACGACTGTCAATGTGTCTGGCCATAAAAGCATCAGCGAAGCGGACTGTGCGCTCTGCGGCCAGTGTATCACGCACTGTCCGACAGGGGCGCTCAGAGAGCGGGACGATACGGAAAAAATCTGGGATGCTTTTGCGGATAAAGAGAAGATTGTTGTGGTTCAGGTAGCTCCGGCGGTGCGCACTGCCTGGGGCGAAGAATTGGGTATGAAAGCGGAAGAAGCGAGTGTCGGCAAGATTCTGGATGCCCTGAAACGAATGGGCGCAGACTATGTATTTGACACGACATTTTCAGCGGATTTGACGATTATGGAAGAAGGCAGCGAATTTTTACAGCGTTTTACATCCGGTGAGTTACAAAAACGCCCGATGTTTACGTCTTGCTGCCCGGGCTGGGTGCGCTTTATCAAATCCCAGTACCCGCATATGCTCGGACAGCTTTCCTCTGCCAAATCGCCGCAGCAGATGTTCGGTGCCGTGATGAAAACTTATTTTGCAGAAAAACTGGGCGTTTCCCCTGAAAAAATATTCACCGTGTCCGTGATGCCCTGTGTTGCCAAAAAAGGGGAACGGGAGATGGAGCTTTTCTATGGAGAGTATGCCGGACATGACGTGGATGTCGTGATTACCACGAGAGAGCTTGTGAAAATGATTCGCTCCGCGCATATCTGTCCGGATACGTTACAGGATATCGAAAGCGACCGGCCTATGCAGCAGGGCTCCGGCGCAGGCGTGATTTTCGGCGTCACGGGCGGCGTTATGGAGGCGGCGCTCCGCACGGCTTATTATCTTTTGAAAAAAGAAAATCCCCCGGCAGATGCTTTTAAGGCGGTCAGAAGCCCGGCCTTCCAAGCGAACGAAGGCGTGTCGGAAGCGGATTTTACGATAGACGATATTACCGTAAAGACGGCTGTTGTCAGCGGACTTGGCAATACCCGGAAACTGTTGGACAAAATGGAACGCGGAGAAGTGCATTATGATTTTGTGGAGGTTATGGCCTGTCCGGGCGGCTGTGTCGGCGGCGGCGGCCAGCCGATTCATGACGGGGAAGAACGGGCTTTTGAGCGGGGCATCAATCTTTACCGACTGGATGAAAACGCGAAAATTCGTTTCTCCCATGAAAATCAGGATATTCTGAAAATGTACGAAGAGTATTTTGAAGCGCCCCTTTCTCACAAAGCGCATATGCTGCTGCACACGCAGCACCTGCATACGCAGCATGATTAAAACTTGCTTTGCCGGCCGGATTGTGGTACATTCTTAAAGAAGTGATATTGACGTGATGGTTTGGAAAGGCATGGTCAACAAGTTGAGAAAAATAGGAAAGCTCCTTTTGTGTATGCTGTGTATGCTGTTTCTGACAGGCTGCGGCAAAGATGAAGCGTTAGATGCTTACCAACAGGATATGGAAACCTTTTTTGAACATATGGCGCAGTTCGATGAAAATATAAATGCCATCGACGTCAGCCAGGAAGATTATGTAGCGCAGCTGCTTTCTTACCTGGATGCGCTGGACGCGGAAGTGGCGTGGATGGCAGAACTGGAAGTGCCTGAACAGTTTTCTGCCGTAGATAACCTGGCGGATGAAGCCAGCGAAAATATGCGCCAGGCCGTATCTTATTTCCATATGGCATATGAAGCGGAAGAATTTATGCCAAATTATGAAGAAGCGGCGAGAGAGTATTATAAAAGAGCCAATCTCAGGATTCAGTACATTATCATGCTGCTGCACGGCGAAATTCCGGAAGGGGATAACATTACCTATACGGAAGAGGATAACAGTATTTTCGGCGGCGGTTATCTGAATAAAACGGAGGAAGAATCCGAAGACGGAACGCAAAGCGGTGAAGATGCGGATTCGGAAAGCGGCGCGGAATAAGGTACAAGGCACGGCGTCCGGCTCACTATCCGCGAAAATAAACATAAAGGGGCATAAACAGCAATGACGAGACAGGCATTTATGGATTTGATAAAAGAGACACCGGTTTTTCTGGATGGCGCGACGGGCTCCAATCTTTTGAAAAGAGGGATGCCCGCCGGCGTCTGCCCTGAAAAATGGATTTTGGAGCATAAAGATGTGTTAATCGGCTTACAGAGGGAATTTATAGAGGCCGGGAGCAATATCGTTTATGCTCCGACTTTTTCTGCGAACAGAATTAAACTGAAGGAATATGGGCTGGAAGAGCGTATTCGGGAAATGAACCATGCGCTGGTGGCAGTTTCCAGAGAAGCCGCAGGCGAAAAGGCTCTTGTGGCGGGCGACCTTACCATGACCGGAGAACAGCTTGCGCCGATGGGGAAGATGGATTTTGAAGAGCTGATAGACATCTATAAAGAACAGATTGGTTATCTGGCAGAAGCCGGCGTCGATTTGCTCGTGGTCGAAACGATGATGAGTTTACAGGAAACGCGGGCCGCTCTGATTGCCGCCAAAGAAACCTGTGACCTTCCGGTGATGGCAACTATGACCTTTGAAGCCGACGGCCGCACGCTTTACGGAACGGATGCCGTGACTGCGGCAGTGGTTCTGGAAAGCCTCGGCGCCGTGGCAATCGGAGCCAACTGCTCCACGGGGCCGGATAAGATGACGGATATTATCCGGGCAATGGCCGATGTGACGACAGTCCCCATCATTGCAAAGCCGAATGCGGGACTGCCCTGTCTGGATGAAAACGGCCGGACAGTCTATGATATGAAAGAGACGGAATTTGCCGAAGGCATGAAACTGCTGGTGGAGGCGGGGGCTTCTGTTATCGGCGGCTGCTGCGGCACTTCTCCTTCTTACATCCGGGCGGCCAGGGACGCCGTCGGAACCATGCGGATTCGGCACAGAGAGCCGGGAGCACTCCGGTATCTGACAAGCGAGCGGAAAACGGTGGCTTTCGGCCTGAACGATACCTTTATGATTGTCGGAGAACGCATCAATCCGACCGGAAAGAAAAAATTACAGGCGCAGCTTCGGGAGGGTTCTCTGGAAATGGTATCGGCCTATGCGGAAGAACAGGAAGCCTGCGGCGCCAGCATTCTTGATGTCAATATGGGTATGAGCGGCATCGATGAAAAAGAAATGATGCTGCGGGCAATTGAGACGGTGGGCGGCCTGACGAGTCTTCCCCTTTCCATCGATTCCAGCCATGTGGATGTTCTCGAGGCGGCTCTGAGACGTTACCCGGGAAGGGCTCTGATAAATTCAATTTCCTATGAAAAAGTGAAATTTGAGTCTCTTCTTCCGATTGCGAAGAAATATGGAGCGATGTTTATTCTGCTTCCTTTATCGGATGCTGGACTGCCGGAAAATTTACAGGAAAAAATAGATATTATTGAAAAAATAAAGAACCGCGCCCTTGCGCTTGGTATGCGGAAAGAAGATATTGTAGTAGACGGACTGGTTGCAACGGTAGGCGCCAATAAAAAGGCGGCAATGGAGACGTTGGAAACCATCCGGTACTGTAAAGAAAACGGCCTTGCGACTATCTGCGGCCTGTCCAATATTTCTTTCGGACTGCCGGAGAGAAGTTATGTAAACACGGCGTTTCTGACGATGGCAATTCAGGCGGGGCTTACGATGGCAATTGCCAATCCTTCCCAGGAGCTGCTCGTCAGCCTGGCCTTCGCCTCCGACCTTCTTCTGAACAAAGAAGGCGCGGATATCCGTTATATTCGCCTGATGGAGGCGGTAAAAGAGAAAAGGGAAGCGATGGGGGAGGCGGCGGTAAAGCCGACGGGAATCCGGGTTGCCGGAAAAGCGCCGGAAACACAGAATCCTGTATCAATTCTGGATAAACTGCGCGCCGATGTTTTAAAAGGGAACCGAAATGACATTGCCGCAGATACAAAACGGGCGGTGGAAGAAGGCCATGCGCCCAAAAAACTTCTGGATGAGGTGCTCTTACCGGGTATTAACGAAGTGGGAGAGCTTTTTGACAAAGGAAAATATTTTCTGCCCCAGTTAATTGCCAGCGCGGAAGCGATGAAGGCTTCCATCGAGTATCTGGAACCGCTTTTAATGGAAAACAATTCCGGGGAAGAAATGCCGACGGTTGTCATTGCCACCGTGGAAGGCGACATTCACGATATCGGCAAGAACCTCGTCGCGCTGATGCTAAAAAATTACGGTTTTCAGGTGATTGACCTGGGCAAAGACGTGCCGAAAGAAAAAATCATAGAGGCCGCAGTCGAGCACAAGGCGCAGTTTATCGCGCTTTCGGCGCTTATGACAACGACCATGCAGCAGATGAAGCATGTCATTCAATATGCGAAAGAGAAAAAAGTGGACGCCAAAATCATCGTCGGCGGCGCCGTCATCACCCAGGAATATGCGGATGAAATCGGTGCGGACGGCTATTCCAAAGATGCGGCGGACGCAGTGAAACTGGTACAGCGGCTTGTATAAAGCCGGAAAATTTCCCCACAGCAAGCTGACGGGGTATCAAATGGAGGATTATTATGATAGGTGCAGATGCGATTGTGAAATGTCTGGAAGAAGAAGGCGTGGAATATGTATTCGGTTATCCGGGCGTTGCGATTTGTCCATTTTATAACAGTATTCTGGAATCGGACATTCAGACCATTCTGATTCGGACGGAACAGAATGCGGCCCATGCCGCCAGCGGCCTTGCGCGGGTCAGCGGCAAAGTCGGCGTCTGTGCGGTTACTTCCGGTCCCGGCGCGACCAATGTGATTACCGGAATTGCTACCGCCTTTGCGGACAGCATTCCGCTTGTCTGCATTACCGGACAGGTAAACAGCGAACTGATTGGTTCCGATGTTTTTCAGGAAGCGGATATTACGGGAGCCGTGGAATCTTTTGTCAAATACAGCTACCTCGTCAAAGACGCAAACGATATTCCGAGAATTTTTAAAGAGGCCTTTTACATTGCCAATTCCGGCAGAAGGGGCCCGGTATTGATTGACGTGCCGATTGATATCCAGAAAGCCTCCCTGAAAAAATTCGTTTATCCGGAGAGCGTGAGTTTAAGAACCTACAAACCGACGGTCAAAGGACATGCGGTTCAGATTAAAAAAGTCATCGGAGAACTGGCGAAGGCGAAGCGTCCTATTATTTGTACGGGCGGCGGCGTGCTGCTTAGCGGTGCGGAAAAGGAACTGCGCGTTTTTGCGGAAAAATACAGCATTCCGGTTGTTTCTACCATGATGGGCATCGGCGTCATGCCGACGAAACACCCTATGTATTACGGCATGGTTGGCAATAACGGAAAACCCTATGCCAACCGGGCGATGAACGAATCCGACCTCCTTATCATGGTCGGCGCGCGCGTGGCGGACCGGGCGGTCAGCCAGCCGGATTTGATTACCGAGAATAAAGTGCTGGTGCATATTGATGTGGACCCGGCGGAAATCGGCAAAAACGTAGGTGCGGCAATTCCGCTTGTAGGCGATGCAAAACATATTTTTGAAGACATAGCCAAAGAGGAGTTTACCTGCGAGCATGACGCCTGGATAGAAACGTTAAACCAGTACAGAGAGACGATGGGGAAGGTCAGAAACCCCAATCCCGCGTATGTGGACCCGGCCGAATTTATCCGCATCCTTTCCGAGAAAATGGAGGATGACGCCGTTTATGTGGCGGACGTCGGACAGAACCAGATATGGTCATGTTCCTATCATATCGTGAAAAACGGAAGATTTTTGACGACAGGAGGAATGGGGACGATGGGCTATTCCATTCCGGCGGCAATGGGAGCGAAGCTGGCGTGCCCGGACAGACAGGTGATTGCAGTCTGCGGCGACGGTTCTTTCCAGATGTCCATGATGGAACTTGCGACCATGCGGCAATTTCATGTGCCTGTCAAAATCATTGTTTTAAAGAACAACTATCTCGGCATGGTAAGGGAATACCAGCATTATAACTATAAAGACAACTATTCCGTCGTGGACCTGTCGGGCAGTCCTGACCTGGAAAAAATGGCGATGGCATACGATATGAAATTCATGCGGCTTTTGAATATGGAAAATGTGGAAAACGTGATTACGGAATTTTTATCCGGGGATGAATCCGTGCTTTTGGAATGCGTAATCGACCCGATGGACCTCGTTTAAAACCTGTGGATTGGGAAAGGAGCATGTTCTGACGATGAAAAAAATATATTCTGTACTGGTTGAAAACCGTTCCGGCGTACTCTGCAAAGTGGCGGGACTTTTTTCCAGAAGAAGTTACAACATCGATTCTCTGGCGGTAGGAGAGACAGACGACCCGGCGGTGTCCTGTATGACGATTGTCAGCAGCGGCGACGAACGGACGATAGAGCAGATTGAAAAACAACTGAACAAAAAACTGGACGTTATCAAAGTAAAGACCTTTGACGAAGCGGCCAGCGTCAGCAGAGAACTGATGTTAATCAAAGTAAAATATAATAAAGGGAACAGACGGGACATCATGGAAACCTGTGAAATTATGAAGGCGGATATCGTCGATATGTCCAAAAACCTGATGATTATCCAGATATGTGATGTACCTGAGAAAACTGCCCTGATGATAAAAATGCTGCAGTCCATCAGCGTTGTGGAAGTTGCAAGAACCGGAACGCTGGCGCTTCCAAAATGTCTGGAAACGGAATGAGAAATGCACAAACGGGTTATAGGATTGAAAATGGTTATATAGATGATGAAAAGACATAAACTGACCACAACCAGAATTATTATGCTGGGCTTTCTGACGGGCGCCGTTATCGGCATGTTCTGTCTGATGCTTCCTTTCAGCGTAAAGTCCGGCCAGTCGATAGATTTTTTCGATGCGCTGTTTGTTTCCATGTCCAGTATCTGTGTGACCGGACTTTCGACGGTCAACGTGGGACAGACGTTTTCGCCATTCGGACAGGTGGTGCTGCTGTTTCTGATACAGTTTGGCGGACTTGGCATCGTGACATTTACAACAATTGTACTGTGCATTTTCCGCCGCAGAATCACGTTATCGGACAGAATGCTGATTCAGAGCTCCTATAACCTCGATACGCTGTCGGGGCTTGTTCGGCTGACCATGAAAATTCTGAAAGTAACGCTTTGTCTGGAAGGGATTGGAGCGCTGGGGTATGCTTTGGTGTTTCTTCCGCAGTTCGGCGCCCGTGGAATCTGGTACAGCATTTTTCATGCGGTATCGGCATTTTGCAATGCCGGAATTGATTTGCTTGGCGGAAACAGTTTCTGTAATTATGCGGATAATGTAATTATTAATATAACAACCGTGTTTTTAATTATTGTGAGCGGGCTCGGATTCCCGGTATACTGGGAAATTTTCCGGACGGCTTCTGTCCGGCTCCGGTCAAAAGAGCACAAGAGCGGGCGCAAAATGAATCTTCATACCAGGCTCGTTCTTGTGACTACGGCTGCGCTGATTTTCATTGGCATGATGCTGACGCTGCTGTTTGAATATGACAATCCCGATACGCTTGGCGGAATGAGTCTGTCGCAGAAGCTGCTGGCTTCGCTGTTCCAGTCTGTTACGCTGCGTACCGCCGGCTTTGCGACAATCTCACAGGAATGCTTTCGTCCGGCTTCCTGTATGGCGTATCTGATTCTGATGTTCATCGGCGGTTCACCGGCCGGTACGGCGGGCGGAATCAAGACGGTAACGGTCGTTGCGCTTCTTGCGTCCATGTTTGCCAACATCCGGGGAAAAAGGGATGTCGTGATTTTCCACCGGAAAATATCGGATGAAACCATCAGGCGATGCGTCGCAATCGTTGTATTCAGCCTTTCCACACTATTTCTGCTGACGATGGCGCTTTTAGCCGTGGAACATAGTAATTTCCTTGATACGCTTTATGAAATGACGTCCGCCATAGCAACGGTAGGTTTGTCGCGGGGACTGACGGGAACCCTGGGACCTGTCGGAAAACTGATTGTTACGGCAACAATGTATCTTGGGCGTATCGGCCCGATTACATTTGCGCTCGCCTTCAATAGCAGAAAACCGCTTGATAACATTACTTATTCGGAAAGCAGGATTATTATCGGATAGTTTCAGCGCCGGCCGGCACAGAAATTGCAGTCTGAAAGAAGGGTATGCCATTCATTATGAAAAAGAAAATCACACAGAAAGAATATATTGTCATCGGACTCGGAAGATTCGGAAGCAGCGTTGCAAGACAGCTGGAAGCTAACGGATGCCGGGTACTCGCCATCGACCGACAGGAAAAACGGGTCAATCAGATTGCAGATTATGTAACGCTTGCCATGTGCGTAGATGTAGGAAACGAAGAGGCGCTGCGGGAACTGGGCGGCCGGAATTTTGACGGTGCGGTCATTTCCATCGGCCACAGCCTGGACGCTTCGGTACTGGCGGCAATCTGGGCCAAAGAACAGGGCATTGGGCAGATTGTTGCCAAAGCCTATGATGAAATGCAGGGGAAGATTCTGACGAAACTGGGCGTTGATGAAATTGTCTATCCTGAAAAGGAAATCGGCGTGCACGTAGCCAATAATCTGGCCTTTAATAACCTGTTCGATGCCATTGAACTGACGGCGGAATATTCCATTGCCGATATCCAGACACTGCGCGGCTGGGTCGGCAAGGACTTAAAAGAACTGAACCTGAGAAAGAAGTACGGTGTGAACGTTATTGCCATCAAACGGGACGGCGCGCTGCTCATCAATCCGCCGGCGGAAGAGCCGACGCAGAAAGATGATGTTTTCGTGCTCCTGGGGAAAAATAATACTTTGAAAAAGATTGCGGGCGCATACGACGCCGAGAAACCATCATAACCGTTCCGCCTCCGCCCGGACAGTGCATTGTTCTCTGGCGGAGGCCCTGTAAAGGATGCCGGTACTTAGCGAAAAGGCGGCTTGCTGCATTTGAGCTTAGTACCGCTGCTTCCTTTAGCGGAGCGAAAGCGTGCCTCCAAAGAGAACAATGCACTGTCCGGGCGGAGGCGAAACGGTTACAAACTACAAATTCAAATTGACGGGGGCGTTGACTTTTTAAAGTTTAGTTGCTACAATTATTGACAGTATTCAGCGTAAAAAACAGGAAAGGCGGGATAAGATTATGCACAGAAAAGTACTTCAGCTTCTGGTTGACAATACATCCGGCGTGTTAAGCCGTATTTCCGGGTTGTTTTCAAGACGCGGCTATAATATCGAAAGCATTACGGCCGGCGTGACGGCAGACCCCAGGTATACCCGTATTACAATTGTAACTTCCGGGGATGACGAGATTCTCGACCAGATTGAAAAACAGGTTGCCAAGCTCGTCGATGTGAGAGATATCAAAGAATTAAAACCGGGAGAGAGCGTTTACCGCGAACTGGCTCTTATCAAAGTCAAAGTTTCGGCGGAAAGAAGGCAGGGAGTGATATCGGTAGTCGATATTTTCCGTGCCAAAATCGTCGATGTTTCCAAAGACAGCCTGATTATCGAGCTGACTGGAAATCAGGATAAAATTGAGGCATTTATTGATTTACTGGACGGCTACGAAATTCTGGAGCTTGCCAGAACGGGCATCGCCGGACTCGGCAGAGGCATCGAAAACGTTACTTATTTATGATATTGTTAGCTGGAGGGGAAAGCCCTTTTTAGTTATAGAGAACGATAAAACAAAAATGGAGGATGAAAAAAATGGCAAATATTTTTTATCAGGAAGATTGTAATTTGTCTTTACTGGAAGGGAAAACAATTGCGGTAATCGGTTACGGAAGTCAGGGACATGCGCATGCTCTGAATGCAAAGGAATCCGGCTGCCATGTGATTATCGGTCTGTATGAAGGCTCTAAATCCTGGGCAAAGGCAGAAGCACAGGGATTTGAAGTATATACTGCTGCGGAAGCGGCTAAAAAGGCAGATATCATTATGATTCTGATTAACGATGAATTACAGGCCGCCATGTATAAAAAAGACATCGAACCCAACCTGGAAGAAGGCAATATGCTGATGTTCGCACACGGATTTAACATTCATTTCGGCTGTATCGTTCCGCCTAAGAACGTAGACGTTACGATGATTGCGCCGAAAGGCCCCGGCCATACGGTAAGAAGTGAATATCAGGCTGGCAAAGGCGTTCCCTGTCTGGTAGCCGTTCATCAGGATGCAACAGGCAAAGCACAGGATATCGCGCTGGCATACGCGCTGGCAATCGGCGGAGCAAGAGCGGGCGTACTGGAAACAACGTTCAGAACGGAAACAGAGACAGACCTTTTCGGTGAGCAGGCTGTTTTGTGCGGCGGCGTCTGCGCGTTGATGCAGGCGGGCTTTGAAACACTGGTAGAAGCAGGTTATGACCCGAGAAACGCATATTTTGAATGTATTCATGAAATGAAACTGATTGTAGATTTGATTTATCAGTCAGGCTTCGCGGGCATGAGATATTCCATATCCAATACGGCGGAATACGGCGACTATATTACAGGACCCAAGATTATTACAGAAGATACGAAAAAGGCGATGAAGAAGATTCTTTCCGACATTCAGGACGGTACTTTTGCGAAAGATTTCCTTCTGGATATGTCTTCCGCGGGTTCCCAGGTACACTTTAAAGCCATGAGAAAACGCGCTTCCGAACATCCTTCGGAGATTGTCGGAGAAGAAATCAGAAAACTTTACAGCTGGAACGGAGAGGACAAGCTGATTAATAACTAATTGTATAAGAATGACCGTTTTAGGTGGAAGCAATAATGGCAGGGCGGAATTATCCGCCCTGTTTTTATGCACACGCCCGTGCAGAGGAATATGCCGCGAATGCGGCGCACGGGCGGCGCGGCGAGTCGGGGAAGAAGAATCTTCCCTACTCGATTGCATCCGTCCGCATAAGCAGTCTGTCAGGCCTGTGTTATCAGATAAAACCGGGTGAAAGCATGGCGCAGAATTTTCGGACCGCAATCGGATAGTCGGCCTGAATTTTCCTGGCAAACCCGATATTTCTTCCGGGTATCGGTACGGCCAGCGGCAGTTTTATCAGTGCATTTTCTTCTATTTCTTTTTCTACAAAATTTCCGATAACACAGGCGATTCCCATGTCGATGCGGGCAAACTCGATTAGCAAATCCATTGTTGATATTTCAATCGCCTGGGTAATTTCAATTTTTTCACCGAACAGATAAGAATTGATATACCTTCTGGAAATATTTTCCTCATTTAACAAAAGAAAAGTGCCGTTGCTCCAAAGTAGGGAATTGTTGTTTTCATATAACTGCGTTATGGTGACGCCGAGCCTTGTGGAAAGATTTTGCAGATAGCGCCTGGTCGTTACAAATTCATCCTGTATTTCCATGACAGGCTGGAAATGCAGATTCTTTTTATCCGGGACATCTCCAATCAGACCGATATCGATGGAACCGTTTTGCAAATTGCTGACCGTTTCCATCGTTGGCTGACAGGCGATGGAAACGCGGATATGCGGATTCTCCCGGATAAACCGCTGTAGATAAGGCAGAAGCACATATTTGCACAGCGTCGTGCTGACGCCAATCGTTATCTGCCCGATGCCCAGTTCATTGATTTTCCGAAGCTGTTCCTCTCCATAGGCAATGGAATCAAAGGCCTTCTGTATCTGCTCCTGCAGCAGAGCACCTTCCTCCGTCAGCGATACGCCGCGGGAACTGCGGTAAAAGAGCGTCGTGTTTAACAGCTCTTCCAGACGGGAAATGGATTTGCTGACAGCGGGCTGGCTGATATAAAGTTCTTTTGCGGCCTGGGAAATATTGCCGGACCGCGCAACGGCCTGAAAAATGTGATAAAGATTCAGAGTCCCTTCCATAAAAAAATCCTTTCTGTTATGTGGATATTTTGATTTTTCAATATCTTTTATCCTTTTTCGTTCAAAATCATACTTTTCCGGAATCCATATTGTATTTTAATATAATAATATAACCGTAAAGAATAGTAAATATAATTATTATATATTTTTAGAATGGGAATGAGTATGTTACAATAACACTAATACATCGTATCATGACGTATCGGCATTGTCCGGAAACGTAAAAGGCAGCTTCATGGTACACAACAATGATTATCGGAAACGAACGAAAAAGGAGGTTATCAAAATGGGAATGACAATGACCCAGAAAATCCTGGCGGCCCATGCCGGACTGGAAAAGGTTGAAGCGGGACAGTTAATCGAAGCCAGTCTGGATTTGGTGCTCGGCAACGATATCACAAGTCCGGTTGCCATCAAAGAAATGGAAAAAATGAAAGTGGACGGTGTTTTTGACAAAGATAAAATCGCGCTGGTTCCCGACCATTTTGTCCCGAACAAAGATATCAAATCGGCGGAACACTGTAAATGCGTCAGGGAATTTGCATACCGCAATGAAATTACCAATTATTTTGAAGTGGGAGAAATGGGCATTGAACATGCGCTGCTTCCAGAAAAAGGCCTGACAGTTGCGGGAGACGTGATTATCGGCGCCGATTCCCATACCTGTACCTATGGCGCGCTCGGCGCCTTTTCCACAGGCGTCGGAAGCACCGATATGGCGGCCGGAATGGCCACCGGAAAGGCATGGTTTAAAGTGCCTTCGGCAATCCGCTTCAATCTCATCGGAAAACCTGATAAATGGGTGAGCGGCAAAGACGTTATTCTGCATATCATCGGTATGATTGGCGTGGACGGCGCGTTATACAAATCCATGGAATTTGCCGGAGAAGGCATTCGGAACCTGACAATGGACGACCGCTTTACTATCGCTAATATGGCCATCGAAGCGGGCGGCAAAAACGGTATTTTCCCGGTGGATGAACTTGCCGAAGCCTATATGAAAGAACATTCCACGAAGCCCTTTAAAGTGTACGAAGCGGATGAGGACGCCGTTTATGACGAAGAATACACGATTGATTTAAGCAAACTTCGTCCGACGGTTGCATTCCCCCATCTTCCGGAAAATACAAAAACCATCGACGAAATCAAAGAGGACATTCCTGTTGACCAGGTCGTAATCGGTTCCTGTACCAACGGCCGCCTGGATGATTTGCGCACGGCGGCGGAAGTGTTAAAAGGCAGACATGTGGCAAAAGGCATGAGATGTATCGTCATTCCAGCGACCCAGACAATCTACATGCAGGCGATGGAAGAAGGACTGTTAAAAGTTTTTATAGAAGCGGGTGCCATCGTCAGCACACCGACCTGCGGCCCATGTCTCGGCGGTTATATGGGCATTCTCGCGGCCGGAGAACGCTGTGTATCGACGACGAACCGTAACTTTGTGGGAAGAATGGGACATGTGGACTCCGAAATTTACCTGGCAAGCCCGGCCGTAGCGGCCGCCAGCGCTGTAACCGGTAAAATTTCCTGGCCCGGCCAGCTTTCCTGACGGCGGCAGGAAATAATGATGGTATAGTCACAATAAATGACATAGTCATAATGAAGATGTAATCATAATGACAAAGAAAAGTGCAGACCGAGAAAGGAGCATGATTATAAAATGAAAGCAGCAAAAGGAACTGTTTTTAAATATGGCGATAATGTGGACACGGATGTTATCATTCCGGCCCGTTATTTAAATTCTTCCGACCCGTCGGAGCTGGCGGCGCATTGTATGGAAGACATCGACAAGGAATTTATCGGCAAGGTACAGAAAGGTGACATTATGGTGGCAACCAAGAATTTCGGATGCGGTTCTTCCAGAGAACACGCACCCATCGCCATCAAGGCGGCCGGAATCAGCTGTGTTATCGCTGAAACCTTTGCACGAATCTTTTACCGGAATGCAATCAATATCGGACTTCCGATTATCGAATGCCCGGAGGCGGCAAAAGACATTGATGCGGGTGACGTTGTGGAAGTGAATTTTGACACAGGCGTTATTACTGATATCACAAAAGGAACTTCTTACAAAGGCCAGGCTTTCCCGGAATTTATGCAGAGAATCATTGCGGCGGAGGGGCTTGTAAATTATATTAACCAGAAATAAAAAAATATCTTTATCAAATGATGAGCGTAAGTCAGTCTGCCCGGCGCGGAGTGGCTTACGCCCATTGTTTTCTGTTTCATAGGAAAATTTTTGCCTCATCGCTATTTTATGGTTTTTCGGCATTGCTTCATATAACAAAAAAAAGAATAATTTTTTTTAATATTTTGTAGTGACAAATCGAAGTATGCGTGGCATAATATTTTATACAAAGAAAGGAGGTATACCATATGTCATTAACAAATGAAGATTTATTCGCAATCTCACAACTGCTGGATGTGAAACTCGATGCGAGACTGACACCTATCGAGAAGAATATCAGAGAGATGAAAGGCGAAGTGATATCCCTGAAGGAGGATATGCGCTATGTGAAAAGTGAAATATCGTCCATGAAAGGTGAAATTGTTTTGCTGAAAACTGATATGCAGTCCGTGAAGGGTGAAATCGTTTCCCTCAAGAAAGATATGCAGTCCGTGAAGGGTGAAATCGTCTCCCTCAAGAAAGATATGCAGTCCG
>CAJTRL010000031.1 GCA_910578715.1 uncultured Lachnospiraceae bacterium
TATAACTTGCTATTCCGTCATGTAATGATATGTTTGATTATAAATCCAGTATTTATGCGACTTTTATGTTTCACATGAAACATTTTATATTATATAAATTCATTCAAATTTTATTTCAACCTACACTTTAATTATATTATTTTTAATAGCAAAAACGGCAGCCTGTGTACGGTCTGAAACATCTATTTTTTTAAAAATATTAGAAATATGATTTTTAACAGTTCTCTCACTAATATCAAGATTTAATGCAATTTCTTTATTTGACATTCCATTCGCAACCTGAATTAGAACTTCCAGTTCACGCTTTGTCAGAAAATCAATTTTATCTTTTTCTACATCTCTGTTTGCAAGTCGAAAGTTTAATTCTGGAATTAAACTGGGCTGGATATATGTTTTACCGCTATTTATCATATAAATAGCCTTTTTTAATTCAGCAGATTCTGAATCTTTCATAATATAACCATCCACACCATAATCAACAGCTTTAATTAAATATTCGACTTCATTATGCAAAGTCAGCATTAATATTTTAATAGTGGATTTATCTTCACGCAAAGTTTTTAAAACTTCTATTCCATTTTTTACAGGCATATTAATATCAAGTAAAAGAATATCGGGATTATGTTGTTTCAATTTTTCCAGACAATCTATACCATCGCCAGCTTCCGCAATTACTTCTATACTTCCATCAAGTTCTAATAATTGTTTAATACCTTCTCTCATTAAATTATGGTCATCTGCAATCATAACCTTAATCGTGTCCGTCATATTTCCTCACATTCCGCCACACAAAAGACATTGGGCATTTTATTTCGTTCCACAATTAATTTAAAATGGTATCTCTATTTCAATAATTGTTCCATTTTCTGAAGTATCAATATTTATTTTACCATTCAAAAGATAAACAGTTTCCTTCATAATGGATAATCCGAAATGAAAGTCAGGTTCATCCATCTCTTTTTCCTGAAATCCCAATCCATTATCTTTTATCTTTATAATATAATATCCATTTTCATTTCTTTTTAAAGAAACAAAAAGTTTATCTCCCTTAGAGTGTTTAATTGCATTACGACAACACTCCTGTACTAATCTCAAAAGAGAAAGCTGAATTAATTCGTTTTCACATGAAACATCTTCTATATCTGTTTCCAAAGTAAACTTACCGTCTTTATTCATTAAATTCAAAGATTTTTCAATTGTGATTTTTAAACCCAAATCTTCTAAAGAAACCGGATACATATTATAAATAACTGTTCGCATTTCTTCTATAATATGACGCAATTCTTTTTCAACAGTTGCCAATTCCAGCTTAGCCTTAATTGGGTCATTATCAATATAAATAGAACTTAATTCAATCTTATGTATTAAATGAGAAAGATTCTGTAAAGAAATATCGTGTAAGTCTTTCGCAATTCTCTGACGTTCCGTTTCTCTAACGTCAAGAATTGACAAAATATTATTTTCCGTTTTCAAAATAAGACACCAAATTCAGGCAAAGTCCGAAAATGCCCACCTTTCATTATATATTCACACTAATATTTTATAATAATTTTCCCTATAAGAAAAGAGTTTTATTTATTAAGATTTCTATGATATAATAATCGCAGAAGAAAAACAAGCGACGCGAAGCGGCATTTGTTTTTCTGCGATTATTAACGAGCAAACGTCCGATGCAATCGGACAAAGAGCGCTGCAAGCGCGTGTTTGCGAGTCTATCACCTACAAAAGAAAAACAAGCAACTCAAAGCGGCATTTGTTTTTCAAAAAGGAAATCTTTGATTTCCTTAGATTATATAACGAGCAAACGTCCGATGCAATCGGACAAAGAGCGCTACAAGCGCGTGTTTGCGAGTCTACTACCTACAAAAGAAAAACAAGCAGCTGTGTAGCAGACATTTGTTTTTTAAGAAAACCTTTGGTTTTCTTACATGAACTCACCTTTACCCCCCGGAGGACCCCCATATGAATAAAAAACTCATTACAACCGGTATCTTATCCACCACCGCCATTGCTTCCATTCATATTTTAAATAGAACACAAAATTTTCTATATACTTCCGGAAAACTCTTATCCTGTTCTGAAAACAATTTTTATAAATGGCGTTTCGGACAAATCAAATATGACAAAAAGGGAAATGGAAGCCCTCTTCTTTTTGTCCATGATTTAACGGTCGGAAGTTCCGGCTATGAATTTCACAGACTAATCAATAATTTGACAGACGAACATGAAATATATGTTCCGGACTTATTAGGATATGGACTTTCCGATAAACCCTCACTCACTTATACAAATAATTTATACGAACAGTTAATCTGTGATTTTATTACAAATGTCATCGGTAAAAAAGTATCTGTGATAGCAACGGGAAATTCCGTTCCGTTTATTATTGCTGCCTGTCATCATAACCCGGAACTGTTTGACAAAATGATTTTCATCAATCCACAAAGTTTATATAGCCAGAATCAGATTCCTTCCAAACAGACAAAGTTTCTGAAATTAATTTTTGAAACGCCTGTTATCGGAACATTTATTTATAATATTTTAAATACAAAACATCATTTTGAAAAAACATTTGAAGAAAAATATTTTTATGACAAATCCAATATAAAAGAAAAATATATTTTGAACTATATGGAAGCGTCTCAATTATCCGGTTGTTATGCAAAATATGTTTTTGCCAGCTTTACCGGAAAATTTATGAATACGAATATTATTCATTCAATAAAAGAAATCAATAACAGCATTCTGATGCTCGGAGGGACGAAAGAAAAAGATATTGAAACAACACTAGAAAATTACGTCTATTATAACAATTCCATTGAAATAGAATATCTTCCCGAAACAAAACATCTTCCACATTTAGAAGCTCCTGACAAGGTATTGGAACAAATCAGATTATTTCTATAAACAATAACAGCCGGACTGGAGTTCGGCTGTTTCATTTTATCGGTTTTTTCAAAGGCAGCCCTGCTTTTCTCGGATAACTTTCAGGGGTTTTTCTTATCTTATGAATTACAAGCAGATTTCTGCCAATATCCGAATGAGGAATCTGAAATGTCACCTGATTTTCTATTTTTCCACCAAGAAGAGAAATTGCATGTTCTGCATCTTCTAATTCCTCAACAAGTTTTTCTGATTTATAAGAAATAAAATAACCGTCTATTTTTACATAAGGAATACAGTATTCCGAAAGAGTAGCAAGATTAGAAACTGCCCGGGAAACACATAAATCGAATCTCTCTCTGAAGTTTTCTTTTTTTGCAAAATCTTCCGCTCTTCCGTGATATACTTCTATATCTTTTAATCCAAGATTATTTATCACGGTATTCAAAAAACTTACTCTCTTATTCAAAGAATCCAACAGCGTTATTTCTAAATCAGGAAAAGCAATTTTTAGAGGGATTCCCGGAAATCCCGCTCCGGTTCCTATATCAATAACATTTGTTTTTTTATTAACATCATATGCTTTGATAAGAGAAAGACTATCTATAAAATGTTTCTTACACACTTCATCGAAATCTGTTATTGCCGTCAGGTTCATAACCTGATTCCATTCCAGCAACAAATCATAATATAACATAAACTGATGTAATTGTTGTTCTTCCAGAGAAATCTGCAATTCCTCTAAATCATTCTGAAAAGAATCCAGAGAATGCTTTTTGATATCTGACATACTAATAACCACGCCTTTCTCTCTGTCCGCGATATTTGAGCCCTCACTCATTTTGCATATTTTTGTTCCATATAAATGAGCAGAACAGAAATATCGGCCGGTGAAACACCGGAAATTCTTGAAGCCTGTCCGACTGAAACAGGTTTATAGGCTGAAAGTTTTTGTCTTGCTTCCAGGCGGAGACTCCCTATATCCTGATAATCCAAATCAGAAGGAATTTGTTTCTTTTCCATTTTTTTGAATTGTTCAACCTGTTTCAACTGTCTTTCAATATAACCCTGATATTTAATCTCAATTTCCACCTGTTCAATAACATCTTCCGGAAGCCACTTTCTTTCCGTATCGATTTCAGATAAAATATCATAAGAAAGTTCAGGACGGCACATTAATTCCGCAAGATTAGCAGCTGTCTTTAATAAAGAACTTCCATGCGCTTCCATAAATTTCTGATGCTCTTTCGAAGCCCCGATTACAGTATTTTTTAACCGTTCTATTTCCATATCTATTAATTCTTTTTTATGCACTGTCGCATCATACTGTTCTTTTGACACAAGCCCGACTTCGAATCCAATATCACGAAGACGGAGGTCCGCATTATCCTGACGAAGCAAAAGACGGTATTCCGCTCTGGAAGTCATCATCCGATAAGGCTCCAAATTTTCTTTCGTAACAAGGTCATCTACAAGAACTCCGATATAAGCCTGAGAACGGTCAAGGGTAACAGGCTCTTTTCCAAGAATCATACGAGCCGCATTGATTCCGGCAAGAAGTCCCTGTGCAGCCGCTTCTTCATATCCACTGCTCCCATTAAATTGTCCGGCGCTGAAAAGGCCCTTTATCTTCTTAAATTCCAGCGTTGGATATAATTGTTTCGGGTCGATACAATCATATTCGATTGCGTAGGCATTTCTTACAATTTTACAATGCTCCAGACCAGGAACTGTCCGGTACATGGCAATCTGTACATCTTCCGGCAGAGAAGAAGACATACCGCCGACATACATTTCATTCGTATGCAGACCCTCCGGCTCAATAAATACCTGATGCCTTTCTTTATCCGCAAATTTTACCACTTTATCTTCAATAGACGGACAATACCGCGGCCCCGTTCCTTCTATAACGCCCGCGTAAATTGGGGAACGGTCCAGATTATTTCTGATAATTTCGTGAGTCTTTTCATTTGTATAAGTAAGCCAGCATGAAATTTGGTCTATCTGTACATCTTCCGGATTTGTGGAAAAAGAAAAAGGAACGATTCTTTCATCGCCAAACTGCTCTTCCATTTTTTCAAAATCAATGGAGCGTTTATCCATTCTGGCCGGAGTCCCTGTTTTAAATCTGCGAATTTCAATACCAAGATTCTTTAAAGAATCCGTCAGATAATTGGCCGGCTGTAATCCATTAGGCCCTGTATAAGTAATTGCTTCTCCACATAAGCATCTGGCTTTCAGATATGTACCGGTGCAAAGAATAACCGCCTTACATTCATAAACAGTTCCCGTAAATGTTTTAACTCCTTTTATAATATGAATTGTTTCTTTTTTTTCATCATCCGTAATATTTTCCGATATTATTTCACATACTTCGGCCTGTTTAATTGTCAGATGTTCCTGATTCTCAAGAACTTTCCTCATTGCTCTGGAATATTCCGCTTTATCCGCCTGTGCGCGGAGAGAATGCACCGCGGGCCCCTTCGATTTATTCAGCATTTTAGACTGAATAAAGGTTTTATCAATATTTTTTCCCATTTCTCCGCCGAGCGCATCAATTTCTCTGACAAGATGACCTTTAGAAGTTCCACCGATATTAGGATTACAGGGCATCATGGCAATACTGTCGATACTAACCGTAAAAATAACCGTTTCCAGTCCAAGTCTTGCACATGCCAGAGCCGCTTCGCATCCGGCATGTCCCGCTCCTACCACACATACATCAACAATTTCATTCATATAGGAAACAAATCCTCCGTTTTTATTCTTACTTTATTTACCCATACAGAATTTTGAAAAGATTTCATTTACCAAATCTTCCCCAACTTCTTCTCCGATGATTGTTCCAAGCGAAGCATAAGCACTCATCAAATCAATCGAATAAAAATCTTCCGGCATAGAATTTTCTATGCTTTTTTTTACCTGAAGCATACTTTCATAAGCATCTTTAATTGCTTCTTTGTGTCTGATATTGGTAATATAAACCTCATCATTATAAGAAATCTTTCCTTCAAGGAACATATCCTTCACAGTTTTTGTAAAGCAGTCCATTCCTTCTTCCTGTGTCATGGAAGTTCTGATAATTTTCCTGTTATCCGAAAAATAAGTTCCGATTTCTTCTTCGGTTACACAAACATCCAAATCAGATTTATTTAAAAGAATTATCGCTTTTTTATCCGCAATCATATGAATGATATCAAAATCATTTTCATCTATCGGAGTGGATGCGTCAATCATATAAATAACCAAATCTGCTTCTTCCAGAACTTTTTTTGCCCTTTCCACACCGATTTTTTCTACAATATCATCCGTATTTCTGATTCCGGCCGTATCTGTAATATTCAAAGTAATGCCGCCTAAAGAAATCGTTTCTTCCAGAATATCTCTTGTCGTTCCGGCAATATCCGTTACAATCGCTTTTTCATCTCCAATCAGAAGATTCAAAAAAGAAGATTTTCCAACGTTAGGTTTTCCAACGATAACCGTCTGAATCCCTTCCTTTAATAATTTTCCGTCATGCGCCGAATCCAGCAGTTTTTTCAGTTTTTCACATAAAGAACTCGACTTTTCATGTAATTTTTCAGGATAATTTTCCAGACTGATGTGTTCCGGGTCATCTAACGCAGATTCAATAAAAGCAATCTCATATAAAATTTCCTCTCTTATATTTTTGATGAGATGAAAAAGAGAACCTTTCAACATTTGCATAGAACTTTGCAAAGCAAATTCATTTTTGGAAGAAATAATATCCATTACAGCTTCTGCCCTGGAAAGGTCAATTCTTCCATTCAAAAAAGCTCTTTTGGTAAATTCTCCCGGTTCGGCAGCCCTCGCTCCCGCATGAATTACAATTTCCATGATTTTCTGTACAATATAAACGCCGCCATGACAGTTAATTTCAACGATATCTTCCATCGTATAGCTATGAGGAGCTTTCATGACGGAAACCATCACTTCATCAACAGAAACACCTTTCTCATCAACAATATATCCATAATGAATTGTATGAGAACGATAAGAGTCAAGACATTTTTGATTTTTTTTATTCACAAAAACGGAATGAACAATCGGAATCGCTTCTTCCCCGCTGATGCGGATAATGGCAATTCCAGAATTTGTCATAGCAGTTGAAATTGCAGCAATTGTACTTGTTTTCATTATTTATTATTCCCGTCTGTCTGTTTTAGCAGACATTTTACTATTTATTCAAATATAACCTATAAAAATTGGAATGTAAAATATACATTCCAATTTTTATCATCGTTTATGATTTACTGTATTTCTTTAAAACAACTACAACATGTCTGTACGGTTCGTCGCCTTCGCTGTGTGTTGTAACATATTTATCATTCTGCAGCGCGGAATGAATGATTCTTCTTTCATAAGGATTCATCGGTTCCAGAGGGAAAGGCCTTTTTGTTCTTTTTACCTTATAAGAAATATTTTTTGCGAGGTTTTCCAAAGTCTCTTTTCTTCTCTGTCTGTAATTTTCCGTATCAACTTTTACATGAACATATTCTTCAACGTCTTTATTAATTACAAGAGATACAAGATACTGTAAAGAGTCGAGGGTTTGTCCTCTTTTACCAATCAGAACGCCCATCTCATCGCCGCTCAAATCAATATTCATGGTATTGTTGATTTCATCATACTGGATATCAATAACAACTACGAGATTCATCGCTTCAAAAACACTCTTCAAAAAGTCTTTTGCCTTGTCCTGAATGGAAGATTTCACTCTTGCCTTGATAATTGCCGGTTTCGAACCGATTCCAAGAAAACCTGAAGAACCTTCTTCTATTATCTCATAATCCAGTTTATCGCTTGTTACAACAAATTTCTGACATGCTTCTGTAATAGCATCGTTTACTGTTTTAGCTGAAAACTCTACAAAATCCATAACTAACTCTCCTTACTCACAAAAACTGCTGAATGACTATTTATTGTTTCTTTCATTATACTGTTTTACCATATTCGCTTTTGCGGCAATGCTTCCCGGTTTCGCATTTTTATTGTAATATTCCGTAGACTTTCTTACCGCTTCATCTTTTTCTTCCTGTGACATAGACGGCTTTGCCGGCTTGCTGGAAGCATTGACATTTCTGGTATTCATATTGGCATAAGCATTCAATTTTTCCGCCCTGACTCCGGCTTTTTCCATTTTCTTTTTAGCCTTTTCAGAATTTTTGGCAATCAGCTCATCCAAATCCATCTTATCAATATGTTTGTTAATCACAACCTGCTGAATACTTCTGACCACTGCACCCGCAACCCAGTAAAGGCCGACGCCGGCCGGAAGCGTATAACAGAAGAAAGCCGACATGATTGGCATCATCATGTTCATCATCTTCATGGACTGCATCATCGTATTCTGCTGGTCATTCTCATTGTTCGTATTCTGCTGCGGCATCAATTTTACGTTAATCCATTGCGTTACAGCAGCCAGAACAGGAATTGCCAAAGCCGCAACTATCATACCGTATGCGCCGGCAGCCATCGCTTCTTTCATTGTAAAAGAAGGAGAATTGGCAATATTCAATCCCAGAAAATTATTATAGCGGTCCAATAAGGAAAGCGTATTATCCACATCCGCACTCAAATTTGGAAACTTATCTTTAATACTGAGCCATTCCGCGCTGGAGGCCTTATTTAATACATCAATAAAAGTATTTTGAATATAGGACGTCACGCCGCTTGTAAAAGATTCGTTTTCAAACTGTTTCCCATACATTCCGGCATTGCCGAATCCGCGGATAAATTCCGTGCTTCCCGCCTGATTCACAAGTTTTTCAACCAGTGGGAAAAAAGCATCTTTAATACTCTTTACATAAGCGGGCATATTGTAAATAACACGATACAATGCCCACATAATCGGCAGCTGAATCAATAACTGCACACAGCTTCCCGAAGGGGAAACACCATATTTTGCATATACTGCCTGTGTTTCCGCCTGCATTGCCATCATCGATTCATTATCTTTTTTATTTTTATATTTTGCCTGAATTGCCTGAAGTTCAGGATTCATCTTAGCAGATAATTTTGAAAACTTCTGCTGTTTAATCGTAAGAGGCATCATCAGTAAATACATAACAATCGTAAATAAAATGATAGCCAATCCGATATTCGGAATTCCAATCTTATCGATTACGAAAAAGATACCTTCCATTATAAGACCTAACAGTTTGGTTATAGGTCCTATAATAAATGTGGAATCCTGTGTTAATAAAATTCCTGGCACTCCTGTTTCCTCCTTATTATTATTCTATGGAACCGGGTCATAACCACCCTTCGAAAAAGGATTACATCTTATAATTCTCCATAAAGCAAGAAAACCTCCTTTTACAGCGCCATATTTTGTAACAGCTTCCAGACCATAATCCGAACATGACGGAATATAAGGACATTTCGTGCTTTTCATAGGAGAAATATATTTTTTATAGAATTTAATAAGATAAATCAAAAGTTTTTTCATATCAATTTCTAAAAGAACGCACCATCAATAAAAAAATATTTTTAAAATATGGTGCATTTTCGCAAGATGTAATAATGCGCTTTCAATTTCCGCATAACCGACGAAAGCAGCGCTTTTTCTGGCAACGACTACTATATCTAAACCACTATTAAATATATTTTCATGTAGTCTGTAACTTTCTCTCACCAGCCTGGTAAACCGATGCCTTACAACACTATTCCCGATTTTTTTGCTGGCTGATATTCCCAATCTGTTTATCTGCCTGTTGTTTTCCAATACATACATAACCAGATATTTATTCGCGTAACTTTTTCCGTTCTGATAAACATACTGAAAATCTTTGTTTTTCTTCAATGATTCTGAAAATTTCATCAATTGCGATACCTTTTTCTTCCGACATTTTTTGTCAGGGAAAAAAAGGCCACATAAATGCGGCCTATGCTGATAATCTTTTTCTACCTTTTGCTCTTCTTGCAGCGATAACTTTTCTTCCGCCTTTGGTTTTCATTCTGGCTCTGAATCCATGAACCTTAGACCTCTGTCTCTTTTTCGGCTGAAATGTCATTTTCATTACGATGCACCTCCTTTACAAATGCTTTCTCCATAATCTGCGAAGTAAATTATCTGTTCAGAAAACAACATCTCTATTTTATATAAATAATGCCGGTACGTCAAGAGAATCCTGATATTTTGTCCAATTTCTCCGTAAAATTTTTTTACCGGAAAATATTTTTTCTTCCTAAAAAACATATCCACTTTACATAAATATATCCACATTATGTGGATAAGTTGTGTATAACTATCTTTTATCAGGTGAAAAACTTTATCATATCCCTCTATTTTTAACGTTTTACTATGTGATTTTCCTATTTACACTTATACACAATTTTAAAAACAACTTAAAGCGATATGTCAACCTGTCAACTTTTTGTGGATAACTTATGAATTGAATTTTTATCTTTTTTATATTAATATAGATACAGGGGAGTTTTTAATCATGATAACAAGTAAGAGGTTTATTTATGGATTCTATTAAGGATAATTGGGACTTAATCAAAGAAACATTAAGAACAGAATATGATTTATCAGAAATTGCCTATTCGACATGGGTTGCTCCTCTGAAATTTTACAACATGGAAAATAATATTGTAACAATACTGATTCCATCCGACCAGTCTCATTTTTTAAACTATATCTCCAATAAGTATAAAAGTTATTTTCAGGTTACCATTTCAGAAATGATGAATCATACTTATGATATCGATTTTATTCTGGAAAAAGATGCTAATGAAGCAAACGAAACAAATCAGAACAAACCGAATCATATCTATAATATCAATTATGAAAAAGCAAACCTGAATCCAAAATACAATTTCAATACCTTTGTAGTAGGAAGCAATAATAAATTTGCACATTCCGCCGCCCTTGCGGTAGCGGAATCTCCGGGGGAAGCCTATAATCCTCTCTATATTTATGGAGGAGCCGGGCTCGGCAAAACACATTTGATGCACTCCATCGGACACTTTATTCTTCAGCAGAACAGTGATATGAAGGTATTATATGTAACATCCGAGAAATTTACGAATGAAGTTATCGAGTCCATCCGAAGCGGCGATGCCAAAACGATGAGTAAATTAAGAGAAAAATACAGAACCGTAGACGTCCTTCTGATTGATGATATTCAGTTTATTATCGGAAAGGAAAGCACACAGGAAGAATTTTTCCATACTTTTAACACGCTGCATGCAGACGGCAAGCAGATTGTCCTGACTTCCGACCGCCCTCCGAAAGAACTGGAAACACTGGATGAAAGGTTTCGTTCCCGGTTTGAATGGGGTCTGGTAGCCGATATCCAGCCGCCGGATTACGAAACGAGAATGGCAATTCTGAAAAAAAATGCAGAAAGCTGCAATAAAGAAATCGATAATGAAGTATTGGAATATATCGCAACAAACATTAAATCCAATATCCGGGAACTGGAAGGAGCATTCAACAAAATTATTGCTTTTTCCAAGCTCAACAATCTGGATATTAATCTCGCTCATGCAGAAGAAGCCTTAAAGGATATTATTTATCCCGATGAAATGAGAGAAATAACGCCTTCCCTCATTATTAATGTAGTAGCGGAACATTTTGGCATTACGCCCGATGATATTATGTCAAGGAAAAGAAACTCTGAACTTGTTCAGGCAAGACAGATAGTAATGTATTTATGCAGAGACCTGACTGAGACTTCTCTTGCCGGAATCGGAAAACTCCTCGGTAAGAAAGACCATACAACCGTAATACATGGTGTGAATAAAATCACCGACGAAATTGTTAATAATGAGGAATTAAAGAATAAAATAGAAATCATTAAGAAAAAAATTGTACCTTCATAACTTAACAATTGTTCATAAGTTCTATTTTAATATGAAGTTATTCTGACTTTTTCACATGTTATACGTTTTCTTTTTGCCTGAAAAATAGTATAATAAATAAGGTTATGCACATTTCAACATCTATTATTAAGATAGATTACGAAATATATAATAAATATATAGAAAACGCCGATGAAGATTCCGGCCCATATTCAGAAAGGAAGTTATGCACAGATGAAAATTGTATGTAAAAAATCGAATCTTTTGAATGGTGTACAAATTGTTTCTAAAGCAGTGCCGAGTAAAACAACTATGGCTATTCTGGAATGTATTCTGATTGATGTAAGAAATGGTGAAATCAAACTGTCGGCAAACGATATGGAACTGGGTATCGAAACGAGAATAGAAGGAGAAGTAATAGAAAAAGGAATGATAGCGCTGGACGCTAAAATATTCCTTGAGATTGTACGCAAACTTCCGGACAATAACATCAAAATAGAGACGGACAGCAGCTATAAGACAACGATTACCTGTGAAAAAGCGAAATTTAATATTATCGGTAAATCAGGAGAAGACTTTTCTTATCTTCCTCTGATTGAAAGAAATGAATCCGTTGTAGTTTCTCAGTTTACCTTAAAGGAAGTTATCAGACAGACGATTTTCTCGATTGCCGACAATGATAATAATAAACTGATGACGGGTGAATTATTTGAAATAAACGAAGATATTCTGAAAGTCGTTTCACTGGACGGACACAGAATTTCTATCAGAAAAATTCAGCTGAAAGATACATATGCCCCCAGGAAAATTGTAGTTCCCGGAAAAACATTGAGCGAAATCAGTAAGATTCTTTCCGGCGATACGGATAAAGATGTAAATATTTTCTTTACGGATAATCATATTTTATTTGAATTTGACGATACAATTGTCGTTTCCAGACTGATAGAAGGGGAGTATTTCAGAATTGAACAGATGCTTTCCAGCGATTATGAAACGAAAGTTAAAATCAACAAAAAAGAATTTTTGAATTGTATTGACAGAGCGACTCTTCTCGTGAAAGAAGGGGATAAAAAGCCGATTATTATCAATATTACAGATGATGCGATGGAATTAAAAATGAATACGATTATCGGCAGCATGGATGAGGAAATTGATATTGCCAAGAGCGGAAAAGACCTGATGATAGGATTTAATCCTAAATTTTTAATTGATGCGCTCAGAGTTATTGATGATGAGGAAGTGGATTTATATATGGTCAATCCGAAAGCGCCGTGTTTTATCAGGGATGAAGAAGAAAATTATATTTATCTCATACTTCCGGTTAATTTTACGACGGTAAGCTGATGTATAGCTCATGCAGATAAAAATGTTTAGGATTGGATAACAATGGAAAAAATAAAGATTAAAGATGAATTTATTAAACTTGGCCAGGCATTAAAACTTGCCGGGCTTGTGGATTCCGGTCTTGATGCCAAAATAGAAATTCAGGACGGCAATGTACTGGTAAATGGCGAAACAGAGTGCAGACGCGGCAGAAAAATTTATGAAGGTGACGTTATTGAATTTGACGGACATCAAATCAAGGTAGAAACCGATGCTCATTAAATCATTGGAACTGGCTGATTACAGAAATTATAATTCTCTGGAAATCCATTTCAGCAGCGGAACGAATATTTTATATGGGAACAACGCTCAGGGAAAAACGAACATTTTAGAAGCAATTTATTTATCTTCTACTACCAAATCCCATAAAGGAAGTAAAGACGGGGATATTATTCATTTTAATCAGGAAGAAGCACATATCAGGACAATATTGGAAAAAGACGGCGTAGAAAGCAGAATTGATATGCACCTTCGTAAAAATAAATCGAAGGGAATTGCCGTCGATGGGCAGAAAATAAAAAAGGCTTCAGAACTTCTGGGATTATTAAATGTTGTCTTTTTTTCACCGGAAGACTTAAATATTATCAAAAACGGTCCTGCAGAAAGAAGAAGATTCGTGGATATGGAATTGTGTCAGCTCGATTCCTTTTATCTTTATAATCTGAATCATTATAATAAGATTGTAAATCAGAGAAACAAATTGTTGAAAGATATCTATTTTCGTCCTGAATTAAAAGATACGTTAAATATATGGGATTCTCAGCTTATTTCTTTTGGAAGTAAAATCATTGAGAGAAGAAATTTGTTTATCAGACAGCTGAATGAGATTATTTATGAAATACATAAAAAATTGTCCGGCGAAAAAGAAGAACTTGTTATTTATTATGAACCGGACGTTCTCATAGAAGATTACGAGCGTGCTCTGTCCGCCAGTCAGGAAAGAGATATTAAATTAAAACAGACGACGGTCGGGCCGCACAGAGACGATTTTTCATTTATGGCAAATAACATCGATATTCGTAAATTCGGTTCCCAGGGTCAGCAAAGGACGGCGGCTCTTTCTTTGAAATTATCGGAAATAGAATTGGTAAAGAAAATGATAAAAGATAATCCGGTTCTTCTTCTGGATGATGTTTTATCGGAACTCGACAGCAACAGGCAGAATTATCTTTTAAACAGTATCGGCGATATTCAGACAATTGTTACTTGTACGGGTCTTGATGAATTTGTAAATAACAGATTTGAAATTAACAAAGTATTTCAAATTGAAAATGGGACAATTGTAGAATCGCAAACTGAAAGAGAGGTATAATTACTAGAATGGCGAATGAATACGGAGCAGACCAAATTCAAATATTAGAAGGTCTTGAAGCGGTTCGTAAAAGACCGGGTATGTATATCGGAAGCACGTCCAGCAGAGGACTTCATCATCTTGTTTATGAAATTGTGGATAATTCAGTGGATGAAGCGCTGGCCGGTTTTTGTAATACAATTCATGTGACGATTAATCAGGATAATTCCGTTACGGTCATTGATAATGGCCGGGGGATTCCTGTCGGCATTAATCATAAAGCGGGAATACCGGCGGTAGAGGTTGTTTTTACCGTTCTTCATGCCGGTGGAAAATTTGGCGGCGGAGGATATAAAGTTTCGGGAGGTCTGCACGGTGTAGGAGCTTCTGTCGTAAACGCGCTTTCAGACTGGCTGGAAGTTGAAATATACAGCGAAGGCAAAGTCTATAAACAGCGTTATGAAAAAGGACATGTCTGTTATCCGCTTAAAATGACAGGGGAATGCGAAGCGGATAAAACCGGAACGAAAATTTGTTTTAAACCCGATACTTCAATATTTGAAGAAACAGTATTCGATTATAAAACTTTGAAAACGAGACTGCGGGAAACGGCTTTTCTGACGAAAGGTCTTAAAATAATTCTTGTAGACGCGAGAGAAGGCCAGGAACAGGAAAAAGTATTCCATTATGAAGGCGGCATCAAGGAATTTGTTACTTACTTAAACAAAAGCAAAGATGCTCTTTATGAGCAGATTATGTATTTTGAGGGAAGTAAAAATAACGTTTATGTTGAAGTTGCCATGCAGCATAATGATTCTTATAACGAAAGTGTATATAGTTTTGTCAATAATATCAATACGCCGGAAGGTGGTACACACTTAATCGGATTTAAGAATGCCCTTACAAAAACATTTAACGACTATGCGAGAAATAATAAACTGATAAAAGAAAACGAAGAAAATCTTTCCGGTGATGATATCCGGGAAGGACTTACAGCTATTATCAGTGTAAAAATTGAAGACCCGCAGTTTGAAGGACAGACAAAGCAGAAACTCGGAAATTCCGAAGCGAGGGGCGCTGTCGATAATATTGTGAGCGAACAGCTTACTTACTTCCTGGAACAAAATCCGACAATTGCCAAAATTATCTGCGAAAAGTCAATTATGGCGCAGCGTGCGCGCGAGGCGGCGAGAAAAGCAAGAGATTTAACACGCCGTAAATCGGCCCTTGAAAATTCTTCTTTACCCGGTAAACTGGCAGATTGTTCCGATAAAGACCCTAAAAACTGTGAAATTTACATTGTTGAGGGAGATTCCGCGGGAGGTTCCGCCAAAACGGCGAGAAGCCGGGCTACTCAGGCTATTTTACCGCTTCGTGGAAAAATACTGAATGTTGAAAAAGCAAGGCTTGATAAAATTTATGCAAATGCCGAAATCAAAGCGATGATTACCGCGTTTGGAACAGGTATTCATGAAGATTTCGACATCAGTAAACTTCGTTATGATAAAATTATCATCATGACCGATGCCGATGTGGACGGTGCGCATATTGCAACCTTAATGCTTACTTTTATCTATCGTTTTATGCCGGAGCTTATCAGACAGGGACATGTTTATCTTGCAAAACCTCCTTTGTATAAATTAGAGAAAAATAAGCAGGTATGGTATGCTTACAGTGATGAAGAACTGGATAAAATTCTGGTGGAAGTCGGAAGAGACCAGAATAATAAGATACAGCGTTATAAAGGTCTTGGTGAAATGGATGCAGACCAGCTCTGGGATACAACAATGGACCCGGAGAAACGTATTTTACTTCGTGTAAATATCAATGAAGAAGAAGAGTCGGAAGTGGACCTTACTTTCAATACGTTAATGGGCGATAAAGTGGAACCGCGTCGTATTTTTATTGAAGAAAATGCAAAGTTCGTAAAGAATCTCGATATTTAAGAATCTGGTACCTTACAGCAGCAAATATTGTTAGAAAATTTTGCAAACAATTTTGCAAGCTGAAAGAAAGGCATGGTTATAAAAATGGATGACCGTATTTTTGATAAAATTGAAGAAGTTGATTTAAAAAAGAAAATGGAAGATTCTTATATCGATTACGCGATGAGCGTTATTGCGGCCCGCGCGCTGCCCGATGTAAGAGACGGTTTAAAGCCGGTACAGAGAAGAGTTCTCTATTCCATGATTGAACTGAATAACGGTCCCGATAAGCCGCACAGAAAAAGTGCCCGTATTGTCGGTGATACGATGGGTAAATATCATCCTCATGGCGACAGTTCTATCTATGGTGCTCTTGTAAATATGGCTCAGGAATGGTCTACCCGTTATCCGCTCGTGGACGGACATGGAAATTTCGGTTCCGTGGACGGAGACGGCGCTGCGGCAATGCGTTACACGGAAGCGAGACTGAGTAAAATTTCCATGGAGCTGCTTGCGGATATCAATAAAGATACCGTCGATTTCGTACCGAATTTTGATGATACGGAAAAAGAGCCTTCCGTTCTGCCGAGCCGTTATCCGAATCTTCTCGTAAACGGCACTTCTGGCATTGCGGTAGGAATGGCAACAAATATCCCGCCTCATAACTTACGGGAAGTAATTTCCGCAGTCGTAAAAATTATTGATAATCAGGTACAGGAAAACCGCAGTACGGAAATGGAAGAAGTGCTGGAACTTGTTAAAGCCCCGGATTTTCCGACAGGAGGCGTTATTCTCGGTACAAGGGGAGCGGAAGAAGCGTATCGTACCGGACGGGGCAAAGTAAGAGTACGCGCCGTAACAAATATAGAGCCGATGGATAACGGTAAGAACCGTATCATTGTTACGGAACTTCCCTATATGGTAAACAAAGCGAATCTGATTCTGAAAATCGCGGAACTCGTGAAGTTAAAGAAAATTGACGGCATTACGGACCTTCGCGATGAAACGAACAGAGAAGGCATGAGAATCGTGATAGAGCTTAGAAAAGACGCGAATGCCAATGTGATTCTGAATCAGCTTTATAAACATACCCAGT
Organism: uncultured Lachnospiraceae bacterium; assembly: GCA_910578715.1. Lineage (GTDB taxonomy): Bacteria > Bacillota > Clostridia > Lachnospirales > Lachnospiraceae > UBA3282. The sequence continues at coordinate 17,411 of CAJTRL010000031.1, forward strand.
TACAGGATTCTTTTGGAATTATCATGCTGGCGCTCGTAGACGGAGAACCAAAAGTTATGAATATTCTGGATATGCTTCATTTTTATCTGGAGCACCAGAAAGACGTCGTCACGAGAAGAACAAAATATGATTTGAATAAAGCGGAAGAACGCGACCACATTGTACAGGGATTATTAATTGCCCTTGATAATATCGATGAGGTTATTCAAATTATCAGAAGCAGTCAGACAACTCAGATTGCAAAAGACAGACTGATAGAGCGTTTTGGACTTACCGATGTGCAGGCTCAGGCAATTGTTGATATGCGTCTGCGTGCGCTGACAGGTCTGGAAAGAGAAAAACTTGAGAATGAGCATAGGGAATTGGTTGCCAGGATTACAGAACTGAAAGCGATTCTTGCGGATGAAAAACTGCTGCTCGGCGTTATCAAAGAAGAAATCCTGATTATTTCAGAAAAATTTGGTGATGACAGAAGAAGTCAGATTGGTTTCGATGTTTATGATATCAATATGGAAGATTTGATTCCGAAAGACAATACAATTATCGCCATGACAAGTCTCGGCTATGTGAAACGTATGACGGTGGACAATTTCAAGGCACAACACCGCGGCGGTAAAGGAATCAAAGGTATGCAGACGATTGAAGAAGATTACATAGAAGATCTTCTGATGACGACGACCCATCACTATTTGATGTTCTTTACAAATTATGGAAGAGTTTACCGGTTAAAGGCATATGAAATCCCGGAAGCGGGACGGACGGCGAGAGGAACCGCTATTATCAATCTTTTGCAGCTGACGCCGGGTGAAAAAATTTCCGCTATGATACCGATTAAAGATTATGAAGAGAGTAAAAATCTTTTTATGGTAACAAAAAAAGGTATTGTTAAGAAAACTTCGATTCTGGAATACAGCAACGTCAGAAAAAAAGGTCTTACGGCAATTAATCTCCGGGAAGATGACGAACTGATTGAAGTTAAATCCACGGATGAGAATACGGAAATTTTCCTCGTTACCAGACAGGGAATGTGCATCCGGTTCAAAGAAACAGATGTCAGGGCAACCGGAAGAGCTTCGATGGGCGTTATCGGAATGAATTTATCCGACGGAGACGAAGTTATCGGAATGCAGTTAGACCATCAGGGCGATTCTCTGCTGATTGTTTCGGAAAACGGACTCGGAAAACGAACTTATCTAAATGAATTTACGGTACAGAACCGTGGCGGCAAAGGTGTAAAATGTTATAAGATTACGGAAAAAACCGGAAACGTAGTCGGTGTCAAAGCGGTTAATGATGACCATGAAATCATGATGATTACAACAGAAGGCGTTATTATCCAGCTTCGAATGGAAGATATTTCCACGCTTGGAAGAATTACATCGGGTGTAAAGATGATGAATCTGGAAGAGGATGTTAAAGTTGCCAAAATTGCCAAAGTACGGGAAAAAGTAAGCGACGGCAGTCAGGAATTTGAAAACATCGAAGACGCGCTGGAAGAAATCCCCGAAGAAGAAAGGTATAAAAATATTTCCGGTAAAGAAGAAAATTATCCAAAGGAAGAAGAATAATAACGATTAAAATGAAAGAATGACGAATAAGAGGTGTCAGAAATCTGGCATCTCTTTTTCAGAAAAATTTTCAGATGGAATGGGATTGTCCGTTTGTACGGTCAGGGACGGCTGAAACCTATCTATTGGGAAAGGAATAAAATAATAAATATGAAACTGGCAGTTATGGCAGATATCCATAGCAATCATTATGCGCTGGAAACTTGTATTAAGCACGCGTTAAACAAAAATGTGGATGAATTTCTTTTTCTGGGGGATTATATCAGCGATTGTCCATATCCACAGAAAACGATGCGGATAATTTATGAAATGAAGAAAAATTATCAATGTCATTTTATCCGCGGTAATCGGGAAGATTATATGTTAAACCATAAAAAGAACCCAAAAGAGCGTTGGATTTACTGCTCCGCCAGCGGAAGCCTTCTTTATACTTATGAGAATTTAATAGAAGAAGATTTTATCTTTTATCAGAATGTTGATATTCAGGGAATTTACGAGAAAGATGATTATCCGGCTTTTCGATACTGCCACGGTTCAATTACTTCCTCCAAAGAGCTGCTCATTCCTGAAAATGAAAATTTACCTTCTATTATGAACTCACTGGACGTCGATTTACTGGTCAGCGGCCATACACATATACAGTCGTCGGAAATATACGGAAAGAAAAAATTAATTCATCCCGGCTCCGTCGGGATTCCCTGGTATCATGGCGGTAAGAGCCAGTATATGATTCTGCATGGAACGAAAAACGGATGGGAAGAAGAATTTTTTCAGTTAGAATACGATGTAAATGCCGTTAAGAAAGAATTTGAAACATCCGGTTTAAACGGAAAATCTTTTTATTGGGCCAAATTAAATCAACACGCTCTTTCGACGGGAGACGATTTTACAACGCCTTGTTTAATGCTTGCAATGAAGATGTGTGAAGAAGGAGAAGGGAGTGTAAACTGGCCCGATATACCGGAAAAATACTGGAAAGCGGCAGCGGAAACGTTTGGGATTCGGTAGGAAATTAGGAAAGGAAATAAAAAGATTGAAAATTAAAATTTTCAACTATTGATTTGAGCGTCTGCTAAAGCAGACAGATGGGAGTAAATATGAAAACATCAGAAGAACTGCGAAAAAATCTGCGTATCATCGACCATAAAAGCTATCCCGCCTATAAGTCTCTGGCTGGTTCTTATTCTTTTGGAAAATACATATTGAACATCGAACATGTACAGGGGGACCCTTTTGCGGCTCCCTCCAGACTGAGCGTGGAAGTGACTCAGAAAATCGCGGGTTTTCCCGATTCTTATTATGGAACGAAATGGAATAAGACTGCTCTGGAGGATTATCTGCTCCGCCGCTTTCATAAACAGGCCGATAAATTTTGTTTTCAGGCGAAAGGTTCCGGTAAAAGCGGTATTATTTCTGTCAGCCGCTGCGGACAGGAAATTTTGGAAAGAACGGCCTGTGAAGTGACAGAAAAAAGCGTTATTGTAAGATTTGAAGCGGGATTTCCGGCAAATGGCCGGACAATTAATGCATCGGAACTGGAAAAAATTTTGTTTGAGTTCGTTCCCGTATGCGTTGAACAGAGCCTTTTTTATGAAAAGACGCCGAAACAGGAATTGGAAAAGACAATTTTCCTGGCAGAAGACCAGCATTTTATCAGAGAAGAAATGAAAAAACAGGATATTGTGGCTTTTGTTGCGGATAATTCCATACTGCCAAGAGAAAGCGGCGTATCGGACAGGCCATTGAAAGATGGTATTCCTTTTTATTCGCCGGAAACGATGGCAGTATCTTTTACGCTTCCCCATAAGGGAAACATGAGAGGCATGGGAATAAAAAAAGGAATTACGCTCATTGTAGGGGGCGGCTATCATGGAAAATCCACGCTTTTAAAAGCGTTGGAGAGGGGTGTATATAATCATATCGCCGGAGACGGAAGAGAATATGTAATCACGGAAGAAAGCGCTTTGAAACTGCGCGCGGAAGACGGAAGAAAAATTACAAATACGGATATTTCTCTTTTTATCAATCATCTTCCAAATGGAAAGAATACCGAAAAATTCTGTACATTGGACGCCAGCGGCAGCACTTCCCAGGCGGCGAATATCGTAGAAGGAATCGAATCCGGCAGTAAACTGTTTCTGATAGATGAAGATACTTCCGCCACAAATTTTATGGTACGGGATGAACTGATGCAGAAAATCGTCGCAAGGGAAAAAGAACCGATTACGCCGTTTCTGGAGCGCGCAAAAGATTTGTATGAAAAGGCCGGAATCTCAACTATTCTGGTAGTCGGAAGCTGCGGCTCGTATTTTCATATTGCGGATAAAGTCATTCAGATGGATTCTTATAAAGCCGTTGATATTACCGAAGAAACAAAAGAAACAATTAAAGAATATCCATCACCGGCTATTGATGCTCCCGGTTTTCGTCTTCCTTCAGGAAAACGGGAAATTGATTTGTCCGGCTCCGTCCAGAAGCGTAAGACTTACCGTGGAAACGGTTATGTGGAAGAACGGCTGAAAATTAAGCGGATGGGAAAAACGGCATTTTCAATCGGAAAAGAAAATCTGGACTTGCGGTATGTGGAACAGCTCGTGGATGAAGAACAGACACAGACGCTGGCATATCTTCTGCGGTATGCGAAAGAACATTACGGGGATGAGAAAAACAACGTAAAAGATATTGTGAATGCGCTTGAGATTCTTTTAAGGACGAAAGGACTTGCGGGTATCTGTGATAAGGGAAATGTACCGTCAGGGCTTGCAATGCCGAGGGTTCAGGAAATTTTTGCATGTTTTAACCGATATTAAATTTGTTGAAAAACGCAATCCTGATAATAAGAATGCCTGATTCCAAGACATCACAGAATCAGGCATTTAGTATTATTTTTTAAATTTTAAATCAATAATTACAGAAGCGATGCCGCATCCGATGCCGAATACCGGAAATACGACGATATAAGGCATACCCCAGTTACCGCCTGTAAAGCCGAATATCAGATAGATAATTGTTGCTGTCATCATAAGACATCCGCATACCGTTCCTGTTAATTTTCCTTTTTTATATTCCGGCGATTCTTTGTCATGAGAGATATTGTATTCTTTGATACTGTATTTGCCCTTCTGAAGTCCGGCGTAAACAATAATGGTAACCGCAATCGTAATCAGCAAAAGGAACAGGGAACAAACAACAGAATCTCCATCGATAAAAGTATTTTTGAAAAATTCTTCAAAAACAGATTCTAGCCCTATAATAAAAATGACGCCGATTAAAATAATCGTTATGCCGGCGGCTATCATAACGGAAAATTTTTTATTGAAGCGGTCGATTTCTTCTTCCATATAAAAATTTTCTATGTAAGGATTTTTCTGTTCAAAATCCGTATGCCGGATGCCCATGACGACAATTATTGCTACGGCGACTACGAGGAAGATTAAAAATGCAACCGTACATAAATCCTCCTGAATGCCCATTCCGTCCATGAACATCATAAGAGAAATGCCAAAAAGAATCAGGCCGATACCGAGCGTTATCATTTTGCTGAACAAATTCATATGATTATCATAGTGAGCTTTATCTTCTACATAAATGGAACTGACGTTTTTTTGTAACAGGTCATCCATGCTTAAATGGAACATCTGACATAACTGCACCAGTTTTTCCATTTCAGGATATGTTGTGTCAGATTCCCATTTTGACACGGACTGTCTCGAAACTTCCAGTTTTTCAGCCAGCTGCTCCTGTGTAATATCGTTCTTTTTTCTGAGGAACTGTAAATTTTCTCCTAAACTCATTTTTTTATTCCCATTTGTCTGTTTTACCAGACACCTTTCTTATATGATGATAACAGGCGCCTGCAGAACGCCGTTTTCCGCGGTAGACAAATTTTCATCTGTCTGTAACGTTGGTTTCATTATAGGAAAACAGCAATGTTATTGCTATCAATTTCATGTTGCTTTTAAGTTTTTTCGTGTAAACTTTCGGTTACCATGCCGATTTTATACGATTTTTTCAAAATCTGTGACGCCATGCTTACACCAGGGACAAATAAAGTCCGGTGGAAGTTCTTCCCCTTCATAGATGTAACCACAAACAATACAACGCCATCCTTTTTTCTTCGGAGAGGTATCAGACGCAGGCTTTGGTTTCACAAATTCATGATAATAAGAATATGTCATAGGCCTCTCGTCAGAAATCACATCCGCATCCGTCACGAGCGCAATAAAAAGCATATGGGTTCCGAGGTCCATTGAATGAACGACTTTACAATCCAGATATGCCGTTGTATATTCTTTTAGATAAGGAAGTTCCTGTCCGGTAAGCTGAAAGGGAACATCAACAAATTTGTCGGTTTCCCGGCCGCTTTGAAATCCAAAGTGCTGAAAAAGAGAAAAAGGGGCTGATTCGGATAAAACGGAAATAGAAAGAGTCCCCGATTTCTGCACCAGTTCGCAGGTCAGATTTTGTTTATTGATTGCAACTGCAACCTGTTTTGGGTCATCCGTTACCTGAGTGACGGTATTAATGATACAGCCGTTCATTTTGCTGCCTGATTTTGCGGCGGCCACATAGAGACCGTACGATAATTGAAAAAATGCTTTCTGATTCATAAATTTTCCTTTCTAATTATCTGCATTTGATTTTATTACCAAAAAAGAGTATGATTCAAATAGTATATAAAAAAATTCTTATTTTATACCTCTTTATCTATTTTAAACAATACCCGTTTTCTATTTTAACAGAATTATTTTTTGTAGGAAAGAAAGGAGCTGCATTTTTATGAAATTTGCAAATGCGGACGAGAAAAGAAATTATATGCTGGAAACGCCGGTCAGAAAACTGGTATGCACGCTGGCCGGGCCTACTATCCTAAGTATGTTGATTACTTCTTTTTATAATATGGCGGATACTTTTTTTGTCGGAAGAATCGATACACAGGCGACAGGAGCAGTAGGCGTTGTTTTTTCGGTGATGGCAATTATTCAGGCGGTCGGTTTTTTCTTCGGTCACGGTTCCGGTAATTACATATCCAGAAAATTAGGTGCAAAAGAAACGGAAGAAGCGGAAAAAATGGCGGCAGTAGGATTTTTTACGGCATTTATCGCGGGAGTCGTGCTGATGGCAGCAGGTCTGATTTTCATCAGGCCGCTGGCATATCTGCTCGGTTCGACGGATACCATACTGCCGTATACGGTCGCTTATCTTCGGATTATTCTGCTCGGCACGCCGGCAATGACGACCTCACTCGTATTGAATAATCAGATGCGGTATCAGGGAAGCGCTTTTTATGCAATGATAGGAATCGTGTCCGGCGCGGTGCTCAATATCATACTCGACCCGCTTTTGATTTTTAATTTTGGCCTTGGCATTGCCGGTGCCGCAATGGCGACAACAATCAGTCAGTATGTCAGTTTTATATTGCTTCTGATAATGATTCGAAAAGGCGGCAATATGCAGATTCGTTTCTGCAATTTTAAACCGAGTCTGTATTTTTATAAGGAAATTATACGGGGAGGTACGCCTTCCCTGTGCAGACAGGGACTCGCGAGTCTGGCAACAATTTTCCTGAACCGGGCAGCGGGTTTTTATGGAGATGCGGCGATTGCCGGGATGTCTATCGTATCGCGGATTTCGATGTTTGCCAATTCCGCACTGATTGGCTTCGGTCAGGGATTTCAGCCAGTCTGCGGATTTAATTACGGCGCCGGAAAAAATAACAGAGTGCTCGAAGCATTCTGGTTCTGTGTAAAATATGCTTTTGTATTTTTGTTAATTGTCGGAACGGCCGGATTTGTTTTTGCACCGGAGCTGGTGACTTTATTCCGAAAAGACGATTTGGAAGTTATCGAAGTGGGAACGGCGGCTTTGCGCTATCAGGTCATTGCTTTTCCGTTGAATGCCTGGATTGTTATGTGTAATATGATGCTGCAGTCCGTTGGAAAAGGATTGAAAGCGTCCATCGTGGCATCTGCCAGACAGGGACTCTGCTTTATTCCGCTTATTTTGATATTACCGCATTTTCTGGGGCTTTTTGGTGTGGAAATCTGCCAGGCGGTTTCGGATGTACTGACGCTTGTAATATCCGTACCGATTGGAATGAGCGTTATCAGAGAGATGCAGAGACAGAATGTTGGGAAGGCATAAAAGGCTTTAGAAAAAATGTTTTCAAATAGATAAAGATAAAAAACATAGATAAAAGCGGTACGCCATTTTAAAGGCATACCGCTTTTGATAAGAAAGACTAATTCGTATAATTATCAAAATATCCCTGAATCAGAATGACGGGAGTTCCCTTGTCACCGGAGCCGCTCGTCAAATCGCACAGAGAACCGATTAAATCCGTCAGTCTTCTGGGCGTTGTTCCCTGAGAAGCCATATCGCCCACCAGATTGTCTTTTTTCTCTCTGATGCGGTTGGAAATCGCCTCTTTCAGCGCTTCACCGGACAAATCCTTAAAGTCATTGTCGGCAAGGTATTTCAGTTTCACTTCATTGGGTGTTCCTTCCAGTCCGGGCGTACTTGCCGGAGATACACAGGGGTCTGCGAGTTCCCAAATTTTTCCGACAGGGTCTTTGAATGCGCCGTCTCCGTATACCATGACTTCCACATGTTTTCCGGTTTTGTTCAGGATTTCTTTCTGGATATCCATAACAAGGCCGGTACATTCTCTAGGGAAAAGTTTAATCATGTCTTCCGTCGATTTATTGGAGCCGAGCAGACCGTATTTTTCATTGCATCCGCTTCCGTTTACGGGACTCGTAAGAATATCGTCCATTCCCATAACTTTTTCTGCGCCTGCCGCCTTTAACAGTCTCTTTGTGCGTGCTCTCGTGTGGATATCGCAGTTTAAAACGTTCTTTGCATAGGGAAGAATGCTTCTGCAGTCGTTGGCAAAAATGATTTCCACTTCTGCGCCCGCTTCTTTTATCAGATTTCCATAATAATCGACATAATCAACGCCCGTGAAAGGATGTTTGTTTTCGCCGAAAAGTTCACGATATTTCTCAAGCGTCAGCACATCGCTGTAAGGGTTGATTTCGGCTTCATCCAGTTTGTCAAGGGAAACCAGTTCATTTCCTACTTCGTCGCTCGGATAGCTGAGCATCAGAACGACTTTCTTTGCGCCCATCGCAATGCCGCGCAGACAGATTGCAAAGCGGTTTCTCGATAAAATCGGGAAAATAACGCCGATTGTTTCTCCTCCGAGTTTGGTTCTGACATCTTCCGCAATCGCTTCCACCGACGCGTAGTTGCCCTGTGCTCTTGCCACGATGGATTCCGTCACTGCGATAACATCTCTGTCGCGCAGAGAAAATCCCTCGCTTTCTGCCGCCTCCAATACGCTTTCTGTAACAATTTTTACCAGGTCATCGCCTTCCCGGATGATGGGGCAGCGGATGCCCCTGGATATGGTTCCTACTTTTCTTTCCATTGTTATGTAATTTCTCCCTTCTCTTCTCTTATATCTACAAAGTGTCCTTCTGTTTCTTTTTTGTTCAGGACACGTTCGATTCTTTCGTGCAAATCCTGTGCATTAAATGGCTTCAGGACATAGTCGTTAATTCCGAGCTTGGAGCTTTCCAGAATAATCTGTTTATCCCGCTGTGATGTCAGCATAATCACAGGAATTTTCTGGCACTTTTCCATTTCGCGAATCTCCCGCAATGTTTCGACACCATCTTTTAATGCCATCTGGACATCCAGCAAAATTAAATCAGGAGGAGTTTTCTGTTGCAGATATTGTAAGGCGCGCACTCCTGAATTTATCGGAATTACATCATATTTTCCTTTCAATTCCTGTTCAATGGTAGCCAGACTGATGCTGTTATCGTCAACAGCCAGTATTTTAAATCTTCTTTCCATTTATATTCATTCCTCCTTTTGAATTTCTTCAATCAGTTGTCTCAGCGCCTGTTCTGCCTTATCGTCTTCATATAGTTTAAGAAGTTCTTTCACTTTCTCAAGCTGTGTTTCCAGGTCGGCATCCAGCTGATATTCCAGAAGATGTTCGATTGTGCCGGCACATTCTTTAGACTGAAAATTTTCCAGATTGTCTAAAGCAGTTTTCACTTCCTGTAATAAATCTGCCTTTTCGATTTTAAGTTCTTTTGTTTTATTGTTATTTTTCTCTTTCCGGTCTTTTTCAAGAAAATGACCGATATGTTCTAACTGTTCCTCATATTCTGTCAAAAGTTTGGCTGCGTGGCTGTCAACAAATATAATATCTCCTCTGTCTACTGCCTTTTCCTGCTCTCTTGCCCGGTTTGAAATGCGCATTGCGCCTACATTGGCGGAAGCGCTTTTTAAACCATGTACTTCGATGCGATAGCCTTTGTAATCCTGTTCTTCCCAAAGTTCGCGTAAAATGTTCAGTTTGCGCTTTCCATCCAGACAGTACAGATTTAATAATTCCTTGTATTCTTCCACACTGCCTGAATAATGTTCAACCACTTCGTCTGTGTCAATTCCTTCAATAAATATATTCTGAAATTCCAGAAACTTATCGTTGTTTGCCTGAAAATGATTCATCCAGGATTCCCCGGCCGTGCGGTTTTCCTTCGGAATCCATTTTTGGAGTACCATATGTAAAGCTCTTCTGTCAAGAGGTTTTGTAATAAAATCCTGAAATCCGTTGGAAAGGAAGTTTTCCCGGACGCCGTCCATCGCATTTGCGGTCAGAGCGATTATAATCGGGAGTGTGCCTTTTTCCCCGCAGTCGTTTCGGATATTCTGTACCGTTTCGATACCGTCCATTTCCGGCATCATGTGGTCCATAAATATAATGTCGAACTGTGTATCATGGACAAGTCTTATAGCTTCCATTCCGCTTTCCGCTTCCGTTATTTCCAGTCCGTAAGACTGTAGGAAAGACCTTGCAACCTTCCGGTTAATCAGGTTATCATCCACCACGAGCACTTTACAGTTTTTTACCGTAAAAGGCTCTAACGGCTCTTCTTTTTTGATTTTTCCTTCGGGCACTTCGGATAAAGGTCTGCTATTCGTAATCTTTTGTGGAATTTCCACGATAAACGTAGAACCTTCCCCGTAGACACTTTCTACCTGAATACTGCCTTCCATCAGTTCAACCAGATGTTTCGTAATGGAAAGTCCGAGTCCTGTTCCTTCTACACTGCGGTTTCTTTTGGAATCAAGCTGTCTGAAATTTTCAAATATTCCTTCAATATCTTCTTCGCGAATACCGCATCCGGTGTCTTCAATACGGAAAATTAACCGTTCCATATTTTCCGTATCGCCCTGTATTCCTGTAACGGAAATTTTTACATACCCCTGTTTGGTAAATTTCAGGGCATTGTTCAGAATATTGATGAGTATCTGTTTGATTCTGCCTTCATCGCCGAGATAACAGCACGGAATTGTCATATCGTATTCGCTCTTTAACATAAGACCGCGCTGCGAAGCGACAATATCCATCATATTCAGAACTTCATTGACCAGCGTTTTAATATGATATTCTGCCGGCACGAGTTCCATTTTTCCCGCTTCTACTTTGGATAAATCAAGAATATCGTTTATCAGGGCCAGAAGGTTGCGGGAAGAAGATTTGATATCACAGGCGTAACCGTATACTTTTCGTCCCTTGCTTTCTTCCATAATAATATCGCTCAACCCGACGATAGCGTTCATCGGAGTGCGGATTTCATGGGACATATTGGCAAGAAATGCACTTTTGGCAATATTGGCCTGTTCGGCCTGTTCCCGTACCCGTTTGATTTCTTCTATGTAATTTCTAGTTTCCGTCACATCCAGAATGAGGATGACATAGCCCTTGTTTTCCCCGTATTTATCCGGTATCTGTCTTACATGCCCCTGGTAAAACGAATCGTTTAAGCTAAATTCCTTTTTTACATTCTCACCTAACATATCCTGGGGAAAACCATCCAGTTCCCCGATATGTTTTCCGACTGTCTGGATATTCAGTCCTGAAAAAATTTCTGCAGCGGCGGGATTATAGCTGATAATCCGTTTATGTTTGTCGATTGCGATAACTCCGTCGCTCATGCTGTCAAGCAAAATACCGGAAGCCAGATTGCTGAAATCGTAAACTTTTCTGCTCCAGATTAAAATGACCACACTGGAAAGGATAAGACCCAGTACAAGAGGCGTAGGGTCATATCCGTGCGTCAGTTTCAATACATAAGAACATAATACTACTACGGGTAGAAAAGAAAGAATTAATATCAGTTTATATTTTCTGTCCGCAGCGTAATCCGGTTTCTTGATACAGACGCGAATCAGGGCATACAAGGTAAACGCATAGGGGATAATTGTGCCGCACAGCATAAAAAGCCAGTAGCCAGGGCCGTATTCCAAAACCAGATATCCATGTCCGGCCGTGGTCTGCTGCCAGTCTATCCGACGATAATAAAAAGAATGTGAATCACAGGTAAAAACCAGACCCATAATAATGACGTCCATTATTTTCAGGAATCTTAATATCTTTACCGGTGCTTTTTCAAAACAGTAGCTGAACATAAAATAGCAGTAACTGATAGGTATTGTCAAAGAACCCAGATATTGCATTTTTACGGCTACTATGGCAGCGTCTGCCGCAGGAGCCGTAAGTTCCAGCAAATATCCGACGTTCTGTATCAGAGAACCCATCAGAAAATACTGCATCAGTTTCTGTTCTCTGGAACCGTCTCCCTTTATCAGAAGGAATAAAGCGATTACGATTACACTGATACTCAGAATACCAAGTCCGAAAAATGCGATACTCATAATTTTGTATCACCACACTAAAAATTTATCATGAAAACCCATATTCATAATATCAGTAAATGTGTTATCTGTCTATAAAAAGTTAATCGAAAAACTTTCCTTTGTTTTTTGCATAATACAGTGAAAAGTTAAAGTTCCGCACACCCATTTTGTCGGTGTCCAAACGAAGATGCCGGCAATAGTTTTCCATCCAGTAAACAGATTCCGTTTCGCCCGGATGATAGTAAGGATTTCTATTTTCATCCAGCAGAATCGGCGCCGCGTCGGCTGAAAGGGTTGAAAGATAATATTCGCTCCTGGAATTGGCGCTGTATTCATCCAGATTATCATAGCCGGCGGCGGATGCTTCCAGATTATATTGTGCTATATTATAGCGGGCTATCCAGTAGTCCGGGTGGGCGAAGGAAAGACCGATGTAAAATACGGTAACGACCGCCACACTGTAAAAGAACAGCGGAAAACGCTGAAGGTAAATATAAATGGTTACGCCCGTCATCAGAAGGAATATAACCGCAAGCGACCAGAGTACAAAAATTCGTAAAAAAGTAAGATGATAGGTTGCTATATACATGAACATCCGGAGCGCGCTCGATAAAATCATAATAAAAGTGCATCCGCTGATAACGGTAAGAATCACTTTCAGAATCAGATTTTCCTTAAAAAAATGCAGGCATACGAGCACAAGAATCAGGTTAATCAGGCAGACCGTGAGAAGCTGGAAAAATCCCTGTCTTGCGTAAGCGGCGTAAGTATATCCGTCCGGAAGTTTCATGTTGCCGATAAAAAGATAAAAAATCTGGATGAAGCTGAACAGCAGATAAAGGACGGAAAGCATTCCGGTAATGGTAATCGCAATGACAGGTTCTCCTTTTCTGCTTTCCGAAATTTCTTCCGGTATCGTCTTTTTGCAAAGAGCCGTAAGAAGCGCATAGGAAACAAAAAATACCGCCGCAATCAGAAAAAAGATTCTGAAAAATTCCGTAAAGGAAAAGTCAAAATAAAGAATATTTTCTATTATATTACGGAAAACGACGTCAGCGCTTCCAAGAAGGAGTGTCATCACGATAAGAAGCGGTATGGAACAGGAAATACCGATAATAATATATAAAATATTATCTTTTTTGTCCTTTTTCTGCTGTTTTTTGGCATCATAAAAAGAAGCAAGGTCCGTTAAGGGAGAAAAAAGGCAGACAGTCGTTTTTCCTATTGTACGCAGAATGGCTCCGAGATACTTTGGAAGATTCCATTCGGCATCATAATAAATCGTATGAAGTATCAGAATAAAACTCAACAGAAAAATGCCGAGTTTATTCATCCACAAAAGCTGCGGTGAACTCGTACAGCAGTTGGAAATACCGAGCAGTAAAATGCTAACGATGTAAAAAAGACTGTCTTTTTTGTATGGAACCCCTAACTTTTTCATAGATAAGAAGAAATAGCAAAGGGTTCCGGCGACGAAAAAAGGGTAAGTGATGCCGGAAGCGTTCCGATATAGACAGAATGCGTAAAAAAGGGCGTAAACGGCGGTAAAAGGGGCAAAAAAGGAAAACTGTTTTTTCATTAATTTTGTCAATATTGTTTCCTCTTTTACTTCTTCTTTTTTTGCCTCTTCCGGACGGAAATACTGGTTTACGGCATAGGCGTTTGACGGGTTGTTCTGATAATATTCACTCATTTTCATATCTCCTTTCTAAAGGGCATTTGCCCGATAAATCTTAATTTTCTGTTTCTTCTTCCTCTATATATTGCAGAATGTCTCCCGGCTGGCAGTCCAGTGCTTTACAGATAGCTTCCAGCGTCGAAAAGCGAATCGCTTTTGCCTTGTTATTTTTCAGGATAGAGAGATTGGCGAGCGTAATATCCACTTCGTTTGCCAGTTCTGTCAGGCTCTTTTTGCGCATTGCCATCATCACATCCAGATTGATGTTGATTGCCATTTTATGTCCACGCTCCTTCCCTAGTGTATTGAGCACACTAGATTGTCAAATCGTTGTCGAGTTTATAGGTAATCGCCTTGTCAAATACGCGCGCCAGCACTTTGCTGAACAGTCCGGCGATGACGAATACCAGAATGACAATAAAAATGGCCGGCGTGATGTAGATAAAAAGACGGCAGGTTGTAATCAGCGCGATGCAGAAACTGTAAATGCTCATTTTGTCCAGACTTTTCACATTTTCTTTGATAAAGCAGTCGTCTTTGATGACCGAAAGAAACATTTTGCGCAGTTCGTGAAGAATCAGAACCGCAAAAATGCCGGATAAAAAGAGTACAACCAGCAGAGAGTAAAAATTATCTCTGAAATAGGAATTGTATTTTCCATAAAACTTGATGGAAAACGGCAGCGTAAGGGTCACGAAAATGCCTGCAAAGTACATGAAGTCCAGTAAATATTTGGTAAACAGCGTCAGTTTGTCTTTCATAAGAATCCTCCGTTTTCATTCAGCCCGTATATAGAATGCGGACATAATTCATAATACAATACATTTATTATTCCCTTCTTTTTCATAATATAGCACGGCATATAATGAATGTCAACAAATATTTATTGAAAAACAATAAAAAATTATTATGCTTCGATAATATGAAAAAAAGTAATGCGAAATGAAAAAAATTCGGATATATGATAAACTTTTTATGGGATTTCTGCGTTATTTAAGTGTAAGACGTTTTACGAAGGGAAAAGAGACAGGTGACGGATAAAGAACTGATTCGTAAAGTTCATAACGGGGAAAAGGAAGGGCTGGAAATCATTATTCGGAAATATTATGACGAAGTATATCGTTTCTGTCTCTATCTGACGGGACAGGAAACGGATTCTTATGATATTGCGCAGGATGTTTTTCTGAAATTTATCAGACATGTGGATTCCTACCGCTATCAGAATCTGAAAGGGTATCTGCTCATGATTGCCCGTAATTCCTGTTATGATTATTTCCGGCAGAAGAAGGAAACGGTCGGTATCGATGAAATGGAAGAGACAGGAAGAGAAGATACGGAAATCAAACGGGTGGAAGACGAGCTGCTGCTCAGAGAGGCGCTTATTGGTATTTCACCGAAACAGCGGGAAGTAATCTTACTTCGGATTCAGGGAGGGTTCCGGTATTCGGAAATCGCAAAGATGCTCGAATGCAGTTTATCAACGGTGAAATCCCGTTATTTTCAAGGGATTCAGAAATTAAACAAGTTGATGAAAGGGACAGTGAATTAAAAGTTAGTGTAAACGTATTAGAGGAAAAATGAGCTAAAAGAAAGGGCATGGACATCTTATGAGGATGACAGAAAAGGATATTCGGGAACAATTCCGCATAACGGACAGGATGATAACCGTCGATGAGAAAAGAAAAGAAGAAACATGGTCTCTTTTGCGGAAAGAAATATATAAAAAGAAAACCGGCATCGTGTACAGCAGAAAAAAGATGCTGATACAGCAGCTGCGCTATATGAATAAATCCATGCTGGGAGTCCACATGGCATTTTGTATCCTGTCGGTATTATTTATGAGCATTCTGCGCGGATATAACCTGATGTCCGGAATGGAAGAAAAGGATATTCTTTGGTTGTCCATCATCGTTTCGGGTATTCTGGGCGTCGTTTCCAATCTGGGCGTCGGCCACGTTTTCTATTCAGGCATTGCGGAACTGAGCGAGAGCTGTTATTTTAATGTCCGGCAGATGGTGGCGTTTCAGCTGTTTTTATCCGGCATTATCAGCCTTGCCGTTCTGACGGTTGATATTCTTTTTATTGGAACATGGTGTAAAATACATCTGCTCAGAGTCGGTCTGTATGTTTTCGTACCATACTTGTTGACGGAATGCTGCTGCCTGACGGCAGTTTTAACGGAGACCGGAAGAAAAAATTCTTATCTGCTTGCGGCGGCGGGCGTATTCGGCATTCTGTGCAGCGGCCTTCTGTTTATCATTCCGGATTTATATGAAATGACGGCGCTTACCGTCTGGGGAATTGCTTTTATCATCGGCCTGGTATTGTCTGTTATACAGATTAGGATGTTATTCCGTGGAATCGAGAAAGGGGAAATATTATGCACGAATTAGAACTTGTGGAACTTCAGAAGACTTTTCAGGACAAAATAGCCGTCCAGAATATCAATATGCGTTTTCAAAACGGCGTATACGGACTGCTTGGAGAAAACGGGGCCGGAAAGACGACGCTTATGCGAATGATATGCGGCATTCTGGAACCGTCACAGGGAGAAATCTTATGCGATGGTATGAAAATCGGGAAGATGGGGGGGGAATATAGGAGTCTGTTAGGGTATCTCCCACAGGATTTCGGATATTACGAAGATTTTACCGCAAACCGTTTTCTGCATTACATGGCGGCTTTAAAAGCGCTCCCGGAGGAGTATGCGGAAAAGAGGATTGATGAACTGTTAGAGATGGTGGATTTAACGGAGGTCAGAAAGAAAAAGCTGAAAACTTATTCGGGCGGCATGATACGGAGAATCGGCATTGCCCAGGCGCTTTTGAACGACCCGGAAATCCTCGTTCTGGACGAACCGACTTCCGGCCTTGACCCGAAAGAGCGGGTACGGTTCCGAAATATTATCAGCTCTCTCGGAAAGGACAGACTCGTTATTCTGTCTACGCATATCGTCTCGGATGTGGAATATATCGCGGATAATATTATGATTATGAAAAACGGGAAAATGATACGCACGGGAACGGAAAGCTCTATGGCCGAAGAAGGAAAAGACTGCGTCTGGAAATGTCTGGTATCGGAAAAAGAAGCGGACAGACTGAACGAAAAATATATCGTGAGCAATCTGAAAAATCATGGAGCACAGGTGGAGCTGCGCATCGTATCGAAAGAAAAACCGACGGAAAACGCCGAAAGACAGGATGTAACGCTGGAAGATATTTATCTGTATCTTACCCTTTCCTGAGAGGATGGTTATAATATGAAGCTATATCGGATGGAATTATATAAACTTTGTCACAGGAAAATTGTGATTGCCGGAACGTTTTTTTTGATAGTTATTCTGCTGCTTTTCTACTCGATGAGGGTTTCGGAGGAATCGGCTTATGTCGATGGCGTTCTGTACGAAGGCCGCGAGGCAGTGCGGATAAACAGGCAGATTACGGAAGAATTTAAGGGCGTTCTGACCGATGAAAAAGTAAACGCGATTATTGAAAAGTACGGTTTTCCACAGGAAGTCGTGAGAGAATACGGCGGTTTCAGAGACAGCAATTATCTGAATGCTTTTGTTACGGATTATCTTGCCGACGGTTTTATGAGAGGATGGGAAGAAGGAGAATATCAGATATCGACCCGGACTTATCCCATTGCTGAGACGGAACTGGGAGCGGCAAAGGAACTGACCGGACAGGAAATCGTGCTGGAATATGCAAACGGATGGTCCACCTTTACGGATATGCTCAACGGAGGCGCGATTCTTGCCAGCGTCCTGATTTTGCTTACCGTTTCCGTTCTTTTTGCGGGCGAAAAACAGGCGAAAATGGTTCCGCTTCTTTTTACGACGAAGGATGGAAGAAAAAAGGATATCTATGCAAAAATCGCGGCGGCTTTTACGGCAACGGTCTGTATCTGGTTTTTGGTGGTTGTTCTGGATTTGGTTCTGTGTGGTTATCTGTATGGCCTGGACGGTCTGGAAAGTCTGGTCGGCGTTACCAAAATAACAGGATATCTTACAGCCAGGAGCTGGTCAGCGAGTATCTGGACGGTGGGACATTTTCTTTCGGTCGTGCTGTTACGTTCTTTCGTCGGTGTCCTGATGCTGTGCGCGGCGACGATATGTATTTCTGCGGGATGCAATAGTTCTTTTCATGCGGTGTCGATTGCCGCAATTTTCTGGGGAATGCCGATATTGTTGTGGTTTTTGCTGCCCAGTGGTTTTGTTTTTCAGCTGGTGCGTTTCTTGATTTATGCTTCACCGTTTTATCATGTTATGTGCAGTTCCATTTTTGATATCAGCGTCGCCTGGCCTGTGCTCGTATGGATTTCTGTTATATACTCCGCGGTCTGTGTTGTCCGCGCTTATTTAAAATACAGGAGGCAGCGGGGCTGAATGAAGGGATGCGTCTGGGGGGGGTGTTGGAGGTACGGGAAAAAGATTCATATATGGGTTAATTATATTCCAGCGCCCCATGAAATTCCAAATCCTGATAAACAGGGGCATTTTCATCCGGAAGCGTTCCGTCCGGGGCAGCCCAGTAAAGGAGTCTGGCAAAATCAAAGTCTGCCTCAGGGAAAAGCGGGAGGCTTTCCCCGTCAAAAACGTATAAGGTATCGTAAATCGTATTTTCAACATACAAAGAAATCTGGTGCACCGGAACGTCTTCTATCCAGGCTTTGTCCAGAAATTCTTTGCGCTGAAGAATATAGTCGTGTAAAAAGGAAATTTCATCCGCTCTGTCCAGAATGTCTTCATTCCGAAGATATTCTTCTTCCCAGCGGATTCTGTCCATTGCCGCGGAAGCGTCAGTCATTTCGGTAAGCTGCGGGAGAATTTCTTCTGCCAGAACGGTGAGATAATCGCTGATTTCTTCCGCATAACAGGCAGTCAGTTTTTTATAAAATTCCGGTTTGGCATACAGCGCGGAAAACCAGACGGAAGAATCCCTGTGGGCCGCGAGTCTGGTCAGCCTGTCGGGGGAGGAGGAGATATGTCCGAGATATGAGGGCGCATTTCCCCAGGTAACATCATAGTCCCAGACCGGGCCGGCGTACAGCTTATCGCTGACTGTGTCACAATCCTTATAGAAGAAAGAACTTGCGACGCCGCCATCGTAATTGGCGGTTACCTCTTCCAGCAGATATTTTCTTACAAAAGAGTCTATGTCAATGAAATCCGTATAGTACTTACCGGAATTTTCGTCGATTCCATCGGGCGACAATATGGCATTTTCCACGCCCTGTATATAGCTGTCGATATAGGCAATCTGATTTTCCGAAGCATGCTCCGGCGAACGGAGAATGAAGGATTCGTTGGCGTCGGTAATGAAATAGCTTCCATGTTTTTCTATTTCTTTCAGAAAGCGGTCGTCGAAATCCCGTTCAATCAGATAGCCGCCCGTAATATTATCCGGTTCATTTGGTATTTCTTTGGCTTTGGTCGTATCGCTCCAGGCCGTTTCATGGAAAGCAAAATCCGCATTATTATTAGCGATTTTTGTGGCTTCTTCCAAATCCGTGATATTAAGGCGGTTTTTCTGCACTTCTATTTTTTCCGTGACATAATAATTTCCCATATATTCGCCGTTTAGATATAAGTCTACGAATACGCCTTCTTCTGACTGGGCCAGACCGAGATGGTCTGCGAGGTTTCTGGAAAGCGCATTGCGCAGCAGCGTAGGGTCGGCGGAATTAGAGATAAAAACCCATTTTTTGGCGGAAGGCATTCCGAGAAAAGGAATATTTTCCGGCAGTTTTATCTGATAAGGTTTTTTTTCAAACTCTGTAAAGGAGGTATTTCCTCTGCCCTTTATATAAGTGAGCGGATAGTCGAAGCTGACGGTTCCATCTGCATCCAATACGGAAATGTGCCCCGGCTCTTTTATCTCTTTATCGGAGTTAATTTGCTCGGCCGTGCCCGATTCCGTGTCGATAAAGACCGCCGGAATATTTTCGGAGCAATTCCATACGATGGAAGAAGGTTCGATATTACCTATAATTTCCGCTTCTTTGTTTTTGCAGGCGGAAGGAAGAAAAGCGTAGTATTTTCCTTCTTTTTCCCAGAACGCTATTTTTTGTCCCGCAACGTAAAGATAAGGTTTTTCCGAAGCGGATTCCGCACCGGATTCTGCGGTGCTTTCTGTCGTCTGTGCGTTCTCCGTCTGCATGCTTTCATCCCGGAAATCGGAAAGTTTATTCAGTCCAAGCAGTAATATGGAAGTGCTTATGATTAAAATGCTGTATATCCAGTTTCTTTTCATTGTCGCTATTTGTTTCCTTCGGTTTTTGTCTGGCTGGTGGCGGCTCTGGTTATTTGTCATGCGTAGCGCATGTTTCATTTGATTTTATAATCAGTCCCACAGGACAGTGGTCCGAGCCCATTACGTCTTTATAGATGAGCGCGTCCTGCAGTCTTTCTTTTAAGGCTTCCGAAGTAATGAAATAATCAATCCGCCATCCGGCATTTTTTTCCCGCGCATGGAACTGATAGGACCACCAGGAATAAGCGCCTTCCAAATCGGGATAGAAATAGCGGAAAGTATCTGTCAGACCGGACTGCGTAATGGTTGTAAACTTTGCCCGCTCCTCATCTGTAAAACCGGCGTTTTTGCGGTTTGTTCTGGGATTTTTCAGGTCGATTTCCTGATGCGCCACGTTTAAATCGCCGCAGAAAATGACGGGCTTCTTTTCTTCCAGTTTTTTGATAAATCGGAGAAAATCGTCTTCCCACTGCATGCGGTAACTGAGTCTTGTCAGCTCGCGCTGGGAATTAGGCGTATAAACGGTGGTCATATAAAATGCCGGAAATTCCAGCGTAATAACGCGTCCTTCGTGGTCATGCTCTTCCACGCCGATTCCGTATGTGACGGAAAGCGGCTCTTCTCTGGTAAAAACCGCCGTGCCGGAATACCCTTTTTTCTCCGCATAATTCCAATATTGATAGTAACCGGGCAGTTCCAATGCAATCTGCCCCTCCTGGAGTTTCGTTTCCTGGAGACAGAAAATATCCGCATCCGCCTCTTTGAAAAATTCCATAAATCCCTTGCCCATGCAGGCCCGCAGTCCGTTTACGTTCCATGATATCAGTTTCATGTCTTATCCCATTCCCTTCCTTTATGTGATTGGTAATTGCATCATAATTATTGTTCATTATTCGGATAGTATTCCAGGATGTACTCCTGTACGATACGCTCCGATAGCTCGTACATGTTTTGAATATATTCCTGGTAGTTTTCCTTCGTCAGACGGTTTTCTCCGGCGGTCAGTTTATTGCAGATAACCTGATTGATGTCTTTGGAAAAATGAATCATGTCCATATACAGGTTCAGGTCGGTAATGATTTCTTCTTCGCCCTGATAATAGTAGAGCTCCACATTGTCATATTGAAGCAGTGCGGCAATCGCCTGTTCCTCGTTGTAGAGATAGGCGTCCCGTTCGCCGCTCCGGTAGATGTTATCCCACCAGAGCATGGAGTAGGGCGGGAAAAAGAATTTGAAAGTTGTTTCGGGATGATTTTCCACCATTTCTGTCAGCAGTGCGATATTTCCTGAGAGCTCTTCCGCATAGTAAGTTTTGTCCAGCATGGGCTTTACCGAAGAAAGCCGGTTATACATGCCCGTTGCAAGCTCTGCGCTGAAAAATTTCCATTGTGCCCAGTTATAGGAATTTCCCTCGTCATAATCGCTTTTCAGAGAGAAAGCCAGCATATAGGGGATTTTTTCCAGAATAATATCTTTGTTCAGCAGATAAGGGTAATCGTTTAAGTAATTTGTGTCGTACAAATACATGGGACAGCCCGTGGATTCGTAAGTCGTTTCCGTACTGGCGCAGAGGGAGGAGGGGTCAATGTTATAAAAAACATATTTCAAATCCCGGTTCTCGTAGGCTGTATTGAGCAGATAACATAAGTCGGCTGTGGCTCCGTAAGAGCGGATGGCCTTGATGGTGCGGCATCCAAAACCTTCGTCAAACCATTTATTGTTATAATTTTCACAGACCGAAGAACCGACTATCAGACTGTCATAATCGAAATTGCGCAGCGTTCCGATACACTGGTATTCCTTGTCCGTCAGCACGCTTTTTAATCCCGGCAGAGGTTTGTGATACTGATAAAAAGGGTCGAATATCACAACCACCGCGATGACGGCAAAAAGCAGCAGAAAACTTCGTATGAAAAAAGATTTGATGAATTTTTGTTCTGACATATACACCTCTTAATTTGTCTGCATTAGAAGACATTAAAAATTAAAATACAAAAATGTGCTGACCTGGGATAAGGAAACGACGCACCAGAGGAAAACGAGCGCCACCGCCCAGCATTTGCCGGATGTGAGTTTTCCATTCTCCGCAATTTCCAGTACGTTCGGGCGGTTAATCATAAAGAAGGACAGTCCCAGATACAGGAAAAGCAGTCCCAGGTACGCATAACCTACAAGCTGCGGCGCGAGGATGCCGAGCGCTTCTTTGATGATATAAAATTCCGGGATATCCAGCGTTGAAGCTATTTCGAACATTTTGCCCGTATAGTTGAAAGCGCCCAGATTTCGGAACATCTGAACGGCCCCAGCCATGCTCTGGCTTCTGAAGAAGAACAGGGACAGGTTAAAAAAACCAAAGGTCAGAATCCAGCCGAGCCATGCCGGGATATGAAATCTGGAGGGATGTTTTTCTTTCCTTCCCCGGATGCCTACGATACCCAGATTGTCCCAGACCACGAGCAGTCCCTGCATCGTGCCCCAGGCAATATACGTCCATGCCGCCCCGTGCCAGAGGCCGCTTAAGAAAAAGATGATAATCGTATTTAAAATTGTCCGCAGCTTCCCTTTTTTGCTGCCGCCGAGCGGAATATAGACATAGGTAATGAAAAAACGCGATAAAGTCATATGCCATCTCTGCCATAGTTCTTTTACGGAACATGCCCGGTAAGGAGAATTGAAATTGACGGGGAGAATGATGTTGAACATTCTTCCGAGCCCCATTGCCATATCCGAATAGCCGCTGAAATCGAAATAGATTTCAAAAGTATAGGCCAGAATTACAAGAACGGTCGAAGGCGTGTCCAGGCTGAAGGTCTGTGCAAAGCCATAATTGGCGACGAGCGCAAGAACGTCGGCCAGCAAAATCTTTTTACCAAGACCGAGAACAAACAGAATAATCCCCTGGGAAAAATTACGCGCGTTCAGCCGGCGGTTTGCCGTGTCTTCAAACTGTGGAATCATTTCCTTATACAGAACAATCGGCCCCGCGACCAGCTGCGGGAAAAAAGTGACGAAAGTCACATAATTGACGAAGGAATAATGTTCCGCCCGGCCAAGACAGCGGTCTATGATAAAGGAAAGCTGCTGGAAGGTAAAGAAACTAATACCGAGCGGCAGCAGAATATGTTTCAGGGTAAAATCCGTATGAAAAGCAAAATTCAGGTTTTCAATGAAAAAATCATAATATTTAAAATAGAAAAGCAGTCCGAGATTCAGGATAAGTCCGGTAAACAGTCCGATTCTTGTCCAGAGCTTTGTCCGGGCATAAGTAAGCAGCCAGCTTAAAAAGAAGTTTGCCAGAATGCTTACCACGATGATAGCCAGGTAGGACACGTTAAAATAGCCATAAAACCATAACGACATACCGGCCAGAAAAACTTTGGCCAGTTCATAATGTTTATAATGATTCAGCCCATACCAGCCAAGCAGCGTAAGGGGCAGAAAGATAAAAATAAAAAGGTAAGAATTAAACAGCATAATGTCTCCAGGTCTGAAAAATTTTCAAATATGGTATAGTATACCAAATTCGGAAAAAGGTTACAATGGATAATAAAAAGGAGAAAACGGAATGGAGGAAAATATGAGCAAAAAAAGGATAATAACAGTATTGACGGCATTATTGATTTTATGTATGCTCGGCGGCTGTGGAGAGAGCACGCCGACGGGAGAGATGGTAAATAACAGAAAAGTTTCCGGGGAACAGGAGGAAGTGACGGAACTTGCGGTTGGCAGTTCCGACGTAAAAAATGAAGAACAGTTGAAAAAAACATTTCCGACTTTAACACAACTGCGGGAAGAGGTAAAAGAAGAACTGGGTGAGCGCTACTGGCCCGAAATATCCATATCGGAAAAAGAACTGGAAGAAGAAA
>CAJTRL010000032.1 GCA_910578715.1 uncultured Lachnospiraceae bacterium
GTTCATCCTGAGCCAGGATCAAACTCTCGAATTAATTCTTTTTCCGTCTGATTCCGGACCAAAACCGCTTGGCTTTTGTTCCGTTTACTGTTCGTTCTTTGTCCGTTCTTTTTTTCTGAAATTCTTCTGAATTTTCAGGGTTGCATTACTGTTCATTTGTCAAGGTGCTGTGCTCAGGTTTTCGCCTGTGCGTTCATGCTGCTGTTTTCCTCAGCAACGAATTAGAGTATATCATCATAAAATTACAATGTCAACAGAAATTTTCACAAATTTCCCAAATTTTTTAAAATATGTTGAAAAGGCACATTTTTATTATAACATTCCTTTATTGTAATGTCAGTGTTGCACTATCGGAATCGCTCCGCAAAACAATGGACAGGCTTTCTACATTGGTTCCGTCAGGCACCTCAATGACAGCTGCCAGCTCCACCGGCCCTTCTGGCCCAACGCTTCCATGAAAAGTCTGTAAATCATTTAACAGCATAGTAGAAAGGGCGCTCTTTGGAGACTCTCCATTTACAGAGACTCTGACTTTCGTCCCGTAATTCATCATATTGAGTTCCGTTTCAACGCCGTTTTGACTGACTGCCTGAAATTTCAGCACGAGCAGTTTCATGCCGTCCGTAGCTTCCATTGCAAAAGCCAGTGTCTCGCTGTCTTCCGCTATCTCAGGATATTCATCCCGCAGTTCATATCCCGCATACTGAAAAGCGATTCCTTCTATATTATAAAATTCTTCAATCGTAGAAGCCTGCTGCTCTTCTTCCGCCATATCGACTACCGGAGTATCCACAATGACATCTTCTTCCATATCAGGGCTTTCTTCCGGAAGCACTTCCTCCGGCTCCGGCTCCGCTGTCTCTTCCTCATAATCCGCAAGGTCTACGAGATGATTACTGTAATATTTGTCATACTTTAACAACAGCCCGACCGCATATTCGGTAATGATTTCGTTTTCCTCTTCCGTCAGTTCTACCGTTTGTCCACATCCTGTTAAAATACAGGCAATACTCAAACCACATAACAATATTTTTATCTTTTTCACCGGAACTCATTCTCCTATATTCATAGTTTCCTGTACATTATACTCTAAAATCTGTCTTATGACAAATTATTTATTTCAGAATTGCTCTCAAAATGTAACAGTTCAGACCGGGGCGATGCAGGCTCAAGTTCATACCAAAATTCTACGCCATTGTCATAATTCCGGACTCCATAACCCTGATTCATGGATTCCATGATTGCCTTGACAATGGACAGTCCGATTCCGCTTCCGCCATATTCCCGGGTTCTTGCCTTATCCACTTTATAAAATTTTTCCCATAAATGTGCCAGACTTTCCTCCGGTATCGGATTTCCGGTATTGAAAACAGACACGCGGACTTTATTTTTCTCTATCTGTATTCTGACATCGATAATCTTTTCGTACAGGGCATAATTAATGGCATTGGTGAAATAATTCATAAAAACTTCTTCCGTCTTAAATTCATCAGCCCATACATAAATCGGCGGATAATTTTCCATGCGGACAGAGATATCCTTCTGCTTTGTCAGAATTTCCGACGACTGGATATAGTTGCGTATCAGCGCCACAATATCAAACCGTTCCATCGCAATCGCTTCATTGCCGGACTCAAGCTGGTTGAGCGTCAGAAGTTTTTTCACCATCGTGTTCATTTTGGCGGCTTCATCCATAATGACATCACAGTAAAATTCTCTGCTTTCCACGTCGTCGTTTATTCCTTCTTTTAATCCTTCCGCATAGCCCTGAATCAGCGCGATTGGCGTTTTTAATTCATGAGAGACATTGGAGAGAAATTCCCTCCGCATCTCATCAACTTTATTTTTTCTCTCAATATCTCTCTGAAGTTCGTTATTTGCACTTTTCAGCTCGGATATCGTCTTTTCCAGAATCTCCGACAGTTCATTGATGTTGTGCCCGAGCAGCGCAATTTCCGTTCTGCTTTTGCCGCTGTACTTTGCCTCAAAATCAAGATGCAGCATCCGTTCGGATATCTGTGTCAGTTCCATTATCGGTTTTGCAATTTTGCCGGATACCCACAACGCGACCAATGCGCTTAATGCCGCCGCAAAAATACCGACATACGCCAGAAATCGATTGGCAAGTTTCACGCTCTCTTTGATGCTTTCCAAAGGATTTCTAAATAAAAAAAGGTTCCCGTTATCCAGTACCCCCCACATTTCAATAAATTCCGTTTTGGTCCAGTCGTCCAGCATGATGCTGATTTCATAACTGTCTCCCTTTTCCAGCAGGCGCACATTCGGGCCGTTCCCGGAGCCAAAAATGTTTTTCAATAATTCTTTGCTCAATATTTCATAATCATTGGCCGACGTTTTCAACGTCTGTGTTTCCGCATCCAGAACGATAAAGCTGATGTTGTACTTTCCGATGATTTTCTGAAACTCAATGTCAAATTCCTCCGTATTAAACTTTCCTTCATTGGAAACTGTATTGATGTAATGATAGGCATACATCAGCACATTCTGTTTGTTGTTCAGATAATAATTTTCCAGAAGCGTATTGTTTATGAACCAGCAGAGCAGTATCGTTCCCATAATCAGAAGACAGATAACGCCCACAAATTGTTTCTTAATCGAGTATTTCATGGCCGGCCGCACCCATCTGTCCGCTCTCCCGGACCTCCGCTTTCATCTTCCAGCACGTCAAAAGCACAGCCCCTCGCCCAGGGACTGCCAATATCACAACGGCCGTGGTGATACTGTCTTCTGCTTTCTCCTTCCGCCATCTCATCGGATGTGTCAATTTTTAATCTGCTTTCACCGGACGCCGCAAAACCGTCCAGCATTTCGATAATCTTTTCTAATTCCAAATTTTCAGTCTGCTTCAAATTTGTACCCCATTCCCCAAATCGTTTTAATCAGTTCACCCTTTTCACCCATTTTGCTGCGCAGCTTTTTCACATGGGTGTCTATGGTTCTGGCATCGCCAAAATAGTCATAATTCCAGACGCTGTTCAGGATTTTTTCCCTGGAAAGGGCGATTCCCCGGTTTTCCATAAAATAGGACAACAATTCAAATTCCTTGTAGCTTAATTCCACCGGTTTACCGTCCACCGTAACGATATGCGCCGTTTTATCCAGCACAATGCCGGCCGCTTCCAGCGTTCCCTCCGCATGAAGCTGACTGGTGCGGCGCAAAATGGCTTCCACCCGCGCGACTAAAATTTTGGGGCTGAAAGGCTTGGAAATATATTCGTCCACACCGAGTTCAAAGCCCTGTAATTCATCCCGTTCATCCGCCCTCGCCGTCAGCATGATAATCGGCACTTTGGAGTAAGAACGAATTTCCTTACAGACCTGCCACCCGTCCATTTTGGGCATCATAACATCGAGGATAACCAACGCGATATCGCTTTGCTCAAAAAAAATATCCAGCGCCTGGCTGCCGTCTTCCGCCTCCAGAACGTCATAATTGCTTTTGATGAGAAAATCTCTGACCAGCTTCCGCATACGGCTCTCATCGTCCACTACCAGTATTTTCAATTTTTCCATATTGCAAATCCCGCCTTTTCCAATTCTGTCATGGCATCACGGCATCCGTCCGTTCCGTATTAGAATCAGTATACCCCATAAATATGTTAAAATTGTGACGAAACGGAAATATATTTTTAATTTTCGTCCTTTATTCCGGCCTTTCGCTCTTCTTCGCGCACTGCCTGTTCCCGCTGCATCAGCTCCTGCTCCCATTCCGAATATTCATTGACAATAGCCCTTCTGTAATTGATGATATTCGGCGAATCACTTTTTAAGGAAATTGCAAACATGGAGGCGATGACAATGACCATCAGCACATTCAGGCATACAGATGTGATAAATCTTCCTTTGTACTCCGGCTGTCTGGCCGCGATGCTCTTCCGTATGGAACTGTTCGCCTCTGTCTTATTGGTAAAGGTCATATAAAGCGGAATCGGTTTGATTTTATCTTCCGGCACGCCGCACCGTTTCAGATGTTCCTGTACCGTCAGCAGATAGGCAAACCCTATCGGCGTCTGCAATACTCTCGTTTCCAGCGCCCGATGATAAAGCAAAAGAGCATTCTGGGGTTTCCGGTAATCCATATTATTTTCCAGATTTTTGATTCTTTTTATATCCTGTCTTGCCGTTTCCGCATCCGCCAATGTTGCAAAATGATATCCTTCTACAACCAAATCATCCTTCGTTTCCATCAGATTAATAACCATGCCTTTCTCTCTATCCGCGATATTTGAGCCTTTACTTGACTTCTTTTCCAATTTTAGCAAGATTCAGGGCGCATTGCAATATAAAAGGCATAGTCCAATCTGACTATGCCCCGGATATCAGTCCAGATTCTCGATTTTCAGTTCCCGGTTCTTCCGCGTCCCAAGTCTGTGCTTTCCTGACCCACGACTGTCCTTTTTCCCGATTTCAGGCCCTTTTCCTTTAAAATTGCTTTTCCTGGTTTCCTCAGCGTTTCCTCCCCCGTCTTCTTCACCATCGTTTTTATTCGACCTGACTGCTGAAAAAATGCCGACTCCGAAAATTCCGGCTACCAGGAAGATGATAACGGCTCCCCATATTTTGGAACGTCTCGCATCTGCCCTGTATTTTTCCACCACTTCCATGACAAATTTTGTTTCGGCTTCATTGGCCGCCATTTCAGCGTCCAGTCCCTCAATATCTATCTCCTGTACAACCAGCCCGCTTTTTTCCACATACCCTTCCATATCCTGATACTGCACATAATACCATCCGTTCTCCGTCTCACCCGTTACGAATATCAGGCTGTCTTTTTCAAAGGTCATCAGTGTTTCGGCGGATTTCTCGGGTTTTTCTTTCATGGCGATGGCCTCTTCCGCTTTCATAACCATGCCGTTTCTTTGTCCCGTTTCTTCCGCTTCCTCATTTCTTTGTGCTGTCTCATCTTCCTGTACCGCCTCGGCTTTCTGAGCCGCTCCGTCCTCCTGGGCGGCTTCGGCCGTCATTGCATAAGGCCCCGCGCTTATCAGAGCGCCGGACAGAATCCAGGCCGCCAGCAGTTTTCCAATTTGTTTTTTTCCCTTTTTCATATCAATTCCCTTGCCTTTCTCCCAAACTTACTCTATTTTCCTTTCCGGTCCTTTTTCTTCCAGACATTTTCCCTCCAGTTCTTTTCCGTCCTGCCGCCGCAGTGTTTCTCCCCGGATTCTGATACTGACCATTCTACTTTTTTCTTCCCTGTAAAATGCCGCAAACAGGAGCAGTACAAAATAAACTGTCAGCGTATTGGCCGCCGGTCTGTAAAACAACAGCTGTATCATGAAAAAAATCGTAATCAGAATCAGCCCTCCGGTCAGGGGCCTGTCCATCCCATAATTTCGCCGCATTCTGCTCATTAACAGAACCAAAAACATAACAATGAAAATTCCGGCAATAACCCCCGTCTCCTGAAAACAGGCATAAAACCCGCTCTCCGACTGTTTTACCGCCTCCACAAGCGGCAGCGCAAAACTTTTCCATATCTTGTCCGGCATTTTTTCTCCCAGCGCCGTCCACCTGTCCGCACCAAAAACGATACCTGTAAAAAAAATACCGCCCACCATGAAAAGATACTTATAAGTGCGTCTCATCTTCCGCATGACGAGCCGCTCCAAATCTATTCCTTCCGGAATTTTTTCCCAATAATGAAAAAAAAGAATTCCGCCGCTGGCCAGCAGCAAATCCAGATAGACGCTGTGCTCCAATGAAAAGGCAATATCTGTCACAAATATTCCGGTATAATTCGTCAGAAGGCTCATGTTACTCAATAGAAACCCGAACAGAAAAAGCATCTGCATATCTTTTTTCACCAGCCGCGCTGTCGGCCGGAGCAGAACCGGTACCGCCAGAAAATAAAACGCCATCAGCCAAAGGCTTATGGTATTTCGGTTCAGGGCCAGTGCCAGAAAGCTCACTGCGGATACCGCAAAATAAAACAGGGAACGCAGTCTGTCCTTACAGGTACAATACTGATAAACGCCAACCATACAGACAAGCAGAAAACAGGCTGCGGCCGCTCCCGCATCTTTTAAAACCAGTTCCCCGTATTTCCAATACGCCGCTCCCGTCACATGAGCATACAAAAAGAGCGTTTCAAACAAAAGACCGCCGTATAAAATCATATCAAAATAATTCTGCCGGAACTTCATCCCGGAAGATATCAGCAGATAAAGCGCCGCAAATGCAAGTGCCTCTGCATTTCCAGAAAAATCAATTTCTCCTTTATCCGGGTCCCGAAACAGCTTGCCAATCATTGCCGCCACTTCGTAACCTATGGCAAAAAGCACCATCAGGTCTGTCCGGTACCGGACCGGCAAAAAAGATATCCCCGCGCCTTTATTCAGAAAAAATCCCGCCGCAGCCCATCCCAGAGCCGCCAGCAGAAGCAAAAGGCTGTAAACCGGAAAATCGGCGGCTTTCAGGTCTTTGGTCAGAAGCATGGACAGCAAAAGCAGAAAAAAAAGAATTTTCTCAGAAATTTCCACATATGAAATCTTAATCGACATTTCTCCCTTCCTTTCCGGTTTGTTTTGTCCATTTTTAATAGCATTTTATATAAAAACACTTTTACAAATATACTTTTAACTCTTTTTGTATATCTACAATAGCATATCACAAACAATTTTGAATTGCACGCATTATTTTTCGGTGAAAATATCCGTGCAAAATATCCGGTACAAAATTGATGCACAAAAAAAGACATCCCCCGAAATCTTTCGGGGAATGTCCTCTGATAAACGCACTAAAATCTATTGTTTCAGCGAAATTTTCGCAGTCTGAACTTATGAACGGAATTTTTCAGTTCCTCCGCCTGGCCATACAGCTCATTGGCAGAATATGCCGATTTTTCAGCCGTCGAAGCGTTGGTCTGCACCACTTCGGATATCTGGTTCATACCCATCGTTACCTGCTTTAAGGACTGGGACTGCTGCGTCGCAGACGCCGCAATCCGGTCCACCATCTCCGTAACCTTCTTCGCGCCGGCAACGACTCCTTCCAGTGCCCTGGTCGTATCTTCCGATAAGGAAGTTCCATGCTTCACAAGCTGCAGCGAATTTTCAATCAGTTCCGTAATGCTCTTGGCAGAAACGGAACTCTTTGTAGCCAGATTCTGCACTTCATCTGCCACCACCGCAAAGCCTTTGCCGGCTTCGCCTGCGCGCGCCGCCTCTACCGCCGCATTGAGCGCCAGAATATTGGTCTGGGAAGCAATGTCTTCAATCGTCTTGATAATCCCGCCAATCTGATTGGACGCTTTGGAAATATCTTCGATGGCAACGGTCAGTTCTTCCATCTTCTGGTTGCTGATTTGCAGCTGCTTCATTGCATCCAGCGAGAAGGACTGGGCATTATCCGCATCCTGAGACGTATGTTCCACTTCATCGGCAATTTCCTTGATGCTCGACGAAAGCTCTTCTACCGCCGAAGCCTGCTTCACAGCGCCGCTCGACAATATCTGTGCATCCGACGCCATCCTTTTCGATTCCGAAGATACCCGTTCCGCCGTCAGATTAATCTGATAAAGCGCATTGTTCAACGCTTCCAGAATCTGTATCATGGCATCCCGAATCGGAATAAATTCGCCCCGATACTCACTGTTTACACTCAAATCCATATTGCCCTGAGCCATCTGTCCCAGAATATCGCGGATGTCCTCTATGTAATTTTTCAGTTCCCGTTTTGTCGTATATATCGAATCCACCAGTTTTCCAATCTCGGAAGTGTCCGGCTGTAAACGAAATTCTGCGGAAAGGTTGCCTTCCGCTATTTCTCCCATCTGGTCGCGGACGGCGATGACGGGACTTAAGATGCGCAGTCTTACATAAATCAGATTTATCAGCTGGAGAATCACAACGATGATAAGCGCCGTAATCATCATAGTCTTTAAACGCGCAACTTCGCCGCCAAGCATCTCTACCTCGCCAAGCGTTCTCGCATTCAGCGTTTCCAGAAACTGTTCTTTGATGGCGTTGATTTCAGCTATGGACGCACTGTACTCCTGTCCGTATACATAATCGACCGCCGACTGCATATTTCCGGCCTGTACGTCCTCCATGGACTGTTCCTCCAGCGGCACAAGCGAATTGGAAAGCTCGGACATTTCATCAATCATCTTCTGCTCTTCCGCCGTAATGCCGATTTCCTGCATCGCCGCAACACCCTGCTCCCGGTTTTTCAAGGTATTAATCTCATTCCAGTAGTTATCGTAATGTTCCTGATTGCCCGTAGCTGCAAAAGCCCTCACTTCATTCGTCAGATAAGCCGAACCATTCATGAAACGATTTGCGTTATAAGTCAGTTCGTAACGCGCCTCATTTGCCGCATCCAGCTGACGGTTCATTTTGCTGTAAGATGAGAGGGAAAGCATCAGAAATATGACTGAGAGAATCGAAACGCCGTTCAGAATGATAACGAGCACGGACTGGTTCATCGCTTTTTTCATCGTATTTTCTCCTTCCGGTGAAACGCTTTTGTTATGATATAAATACAGTTTACAGGAAATTGTCCGAAAATTCAACACCATATCGAAAATTATTCATGCAATGGGCCGCATTTTCATCAATGAAGAAAAGAAAATCCCATGACGGCAATGCCTAACAACACCAGCACAATTCCGGTAGCGCGGTTTAACGTCTTCGGTTCCGCCTTATTCGCAAATACTGCCGCAATCCTTGCCCATATAAAGGTAAACAAGATACACAGCACCCATAGGAAAACGTCCGGCATACCGCCTATCGTAAAATGGGAAACCGCTCCGGTCAACGCGGTAAATGTCATAATAAATACGCTCGTTCCGACTGCGGTTTTCAATTCGTAGCCAAGCACCGAGGTTAAAATCAGGAGCATCATCATGCCGCCGCCCGCACCGATGAACCCACAGATAAAACCGATAATCACGCCGCAGAGCACGGACTGGAGCGCTCTTTTTTTACCTGAAACGGACTGCATGCTTTCTTTCGTCGTCATCACCGGTTTCACAATAAATTTGATGCCGAGCAGAAATGTCATAAAAACCGAGAAGTTTCCCATCGCTGTGGGCGGAACGAGGCTTGCGGCATAACTTCCGATGACCGTAAAAAGCAGAACACTGGCCATCATAATCAATCCGTTCCGAATATCAAGGTTCTTATTTTTTCCATAAGTATAAGCCGATACAGCGCTTGCCAGCACGTCGGAGGAGAGCGCAATCCCAACCGCCATATAAGGGTCCATTTCAAGAAATGTAATAAGCATCGGACTGATGACGGCGGCCGCGCTCATTCCCGCAAACCCGGTGCCAAGCCCCGCTCCCATTCCGGCAAAAAAAGTGACAACAATCTTCAGTAGAAGTTCCATCCCTGTTTTCCCTTCCATTCATCGTCCCGCCAGAAGAAACTTCGCGGGCTCCTTTTCGTCAGCCTTTATTTTCCGGCGTATTTCCCGGCAATCTTCACGAGCAGCTTTACAATACTTTCCATTTCATCCGCACAGGCATACTCATACCGTCCGTGGAAATTCTGCCCGCCCGTGCACAGATTCGGACAGGGCAGGCCCATAAAGGAAAGTCTCGCGCCGTCCGTGCCGCCCCGGATGGGCACGACTACCGGCTCTATGCCAAGCTCTTTCATAGACTCCTTCGCATTTTCAACCAGGTGCATATGCTGTTCGATAATTTCTTTCATATTGTAGTAAGAGTCTTTTAATTGTATCTCAAAAACATCCGCTCCGTATTTTTCGTTCAGAAATTTCCCGATGCGGAGAAAAGTCGTCTTTTTCTGCTCAAATTTCTCCCTGTCGTGGTCACGGATAATGTATTCCGCCGCCGCTTCTTCCACCATTCCGCGCAGCGAATCCAGATGGTAAAAGCCTTCATATCCACAGGTATACATGGGATTTTCCGAAACCGGAAGCATGGACTGAAATTCCTGTGCCATCAGAAGCGCATTCCGCATCTTGTCTTTGGCTTCTCCGGGGTGTACGCTTCTTCCGTGTATGGTTACTTTTGCGCCCGCCGCGTTGAAATTTTCATATTCCAGTTCGCCGAGCTTTCCACCGTCCACCGTATACGCGTAATCCGCGCCAAAAAGTCTGACATCGAAATAATCCGCACCCGCCCCGACTTCTTCATCCGGCGTAAATCCGATTCGGATTTTTCCGTGCCGCATTTCTTTATGGGTCAGCAAATATTCCGCCATCGCCATAATTTCCGCGACACCCGCTTTATCGTCCGCGCCAAGAAGCGTCGTCCCGTCTGTCACGATAAGCCTTTTTCCTTTATAAGAAGGCAGTTCCGGGAAATCGGCCGTCCGCATCACGATATTTTTTTCCCGATGCAGTACAATGTCCCCTCCATCATAATTCTCTATGATGCGGGGCTTCACACCCGCTCCCGTCACCGCGGGCGAAGTGTCCATATGGGCGATAAAACCGATAACCGGCGCGTTCTCACAGCCCGCAGATGCCGGAACGGACGCATAAACATAACAGCGCTCCTTATCGTACACAATTTCTTCCGCCCCCATCTCCTGTAACTGGGCGGCCAGCATCCCGGCAAGGTCGTGCTGTTTCATCGTGGAAGGCGTCGTTGTACTCTCTTCCGACGATTCCGTGTCGATTTTCACATAAGCCAGAAAATTTTCGATTACTTTTTCCATCACATGCTCCATCCTTTCTTTCAGCGCTCTTTTACAGCTGTATTTCCATCCCGCAGTGAATCGGTATCAGCCTGTCTTCCAGAATCGGCTGCATCATCTCAACCGCTTTCTGCCCGGTACAGTGTCCGGTGTAAAACAAAATCGGTTCCCCCGAAAGTTCTTTCGCCGTCTGCCGGATAATTTCCGCCTCCTGTTCCGTATACTTTGTTTTCTTCATCATATGGAAGCCGCTCAGCACGACATCCGGCAGCCCGTCGTAAAGTTCCCGGTATTTATCCAGAATATTCAGAATGCCGTTGTGGGCGCATCCGGAAAGCAATAAGGTTTTTTCTCCCCGCACGGCAAGGCACTGTTCATGCCGAAATTCATCCTGACACTCCCCGTCCTCTTTTCTTTCCGACAATCCAAGATTGCTCTGAGGCCAGTATTTTCTACCCGTAATGCCTGTAAAAAGCGAAAGCTCTTCGTCGATTTTATAATCGCCCTCCAGTAAAACAACGCCGGGCATCCGCGCAATTTCTTTATCGACTCCAATATAGCGTTCTCCGTGATAGTACTCCCCGAAAGCGGCTTTTTGCACATAAACGGCGGCTTTTGTATTCAGCCGCCCAAAGGAAAGCAGACCTCCGGAATGGTCGTAATGCCCGTGGCTTAAAACAACCGTATCGACATCCGTAAGGTCCACGCCCAGTTTTTCCGCATTGGAAATGGTTCTGTCACTGGCGCCCGCGTCCAGCAGAATTTTGTGGTTTTTCGTTTCCACATAAACGCTTAATCCGTGTTCGTATTCGCACAGAGGATTTCCGCAGGTATCTTCCATCAGAATAACAAGTCTCATAAGCAGTCCGCTCCTTCATCAGTCTGCTTTTATTGTAATCCCAAACCGGGATAAATACAAGTCCGGCGCGCCTGTTGAAATTTTCCCGTAAATTCGGATTTTTATCCCACAGGCACCACCGGAAGCCTTGCCCCCATCCGGCAGAGCAGCTCGTTACTGATGCGCCCGGAAACGGCAGCAATCGACGGGGCATCCGTCATCCCCTCTCCGCCAATCAGTGTCGCGGTATCTCCGCGCTTTACCGTTTCCGCCTCCGTAATATCGACGGCGAGCTGGTCCATGCAGACGCGTCCGGCGACGGGTGCGCAATATTCCCGAATCCGCACACGTCCCCGGCCACAGGATAAATCCCCCGGATATCCGTCGCCATAACCCACCGGAAGAATTGCAATCCGGCTCTCCCTTCCGGCGGTGAATTGTCTGCCATAGCCGACGCTTTCACCTTTTTTTACATCGCGAATCAGCACAACCCGGCTTTTCAGGGACAGAACCGGACGCAGCTGTGATTTCAGCACGGTTTCGGTTCCCGGCGCGCTGTCCACGCCGTACAGGGCGATGCCCGCCCTGACATAATCGCATTTGAGCCGTGGGTAATTGAGCAGACCGTAGCTGCTCTGAATATGCAGCTTCGGCAGCCGGACGCCCTCTCGTTCCAGCATATCCGTCAGACGGTAAAAAGAAGAAATCTGTCCTTTCGTAAAAGCGATATCTTCCGGCGCACTGCTGTCCGCACAGCACAAATGGGTATACATGCCGCATACTTCCAGATTCTTCATGGCAAATACCCGGATGACATCGGAAAGATTCCCGGCCCGAATGCCGAGACGGTGCATCCCCGTATCAATCTTGATGTGCGTCCTTACCGTTACTCCCAGATGAGCCGCCGTTTTCTGAAGCGCTTCGGCATATTCAAAACCGATTACGCTCTGATTCAAATCATAGCCGTACAAGTCCCCGGCACGCCGCACATCCGTATAGCCGAGAATCAGAATTTCTCCACGAATACCGTTTTCCCGCAGTCTGAGCGCTTCCTCCACCGTGGCAACGGCAAAGGCGCCGACTCCCGACCGTTCCAGTTCCTTTGCGGTAAGAACGCCCCCGTGCCCGTATGCTTCACACTTGACGACGGCCATCAGCTCACATCCCGCTGGCATTAAGTTCTGCAGAATATGCGCATTGTGCCGGAGATTTGGAAGACTGACTTCTATCCATGCCCGTTCCGTTTCATATCCCTGTTTCATCCCGCATTCCTTTCTCTATCATGCGTGCCGGCTGTGATACAACCGTACACCCGTCCGGCACGTCTTTGCATATCACCGCGCCCGCTCCGATTTTCACATTGCTGCCGATTCGGATACCGCCCAAAAGAACCGCACCCGCCCCAATCAGACAATTATCTCCGATGACGGGCGCACACCTGTCCACCTCTCCAATCGTCACATTCTGATATATCCGGCAGTTCTCTCCCACCTGTGCGTAGCGGGAAATAAAAATGCCATGCAGTCCGTGAGGCAGCGACGGTCTGCCTTTTAAAAGCGCGTCCGGACCGATATAGCCGCCGTGCCGGTGCGCGCTCCGGCTCATGAAAAATGTCAGAATATCGCGGACGATGCCCGCCGGCATTTTTTTCTGCCACCGGTAAAGGCGGAAAAAACCGTCCAGGTCGTTTCCTCTCGAATAGTCGATTATTTTCCCTCTGATTCCCATTTTGATACCCCTTCCTCATACAGACCGAGCAGTTCTTCCAGCACTTGGGCAAAGGACAGTCCGGCCTCCCGCATCATGCCGGGAAAGCGGCTGTGCTCCGTAAAGCCCGGTATCGTATTGACTTCATTAAAAATAATTTCTCCCCGGGGCGTATAAAACATATCCACTCTGGCAAATCCGGAACAGCCCAGCGTCCGGTAAATGGCACAGGCCGTTTCCTGAATTCTTTGTTCCGTCCCGGCGTCGATTCTCGCGGGCATATGAATCCGGGATAATTCCGGCGTATATTTTTCCCGATAATCAAAAAAGCCCTCCGGCAGCTCGATTTCATCCACTCTTCCCACCAGAAGCCTGTCGGTTCCGAGTATGGCGCAGCCCACTTCAAAGCCCTGTATTTCTTCCTCGACAATGATATGGGTATCGACCAGAAAAGCCTTCCTGAGCGCGTCCGGCAGCTCCTTTTTGCATGTTATCCGGGTTATGCCAATCGAAGAACCCGCTCGCAGCGGCTTTACGAACAGCGGAAATTGCAGCGTGTCCGCAATCCTGTCCGTCATTTGGGGGATTCTGTCCACGATTTCCGGTTTCCCAGTCTCCCGCCCGCTCCGGTCAAAAACCACGGACCGGGGAACCGCGATTCCGGCCGCTTCCACGAGGCGGTGCGCCCTGTCTTTGTCCATGCAGAGCGCGGAAGAAAGCGTGCCGCAGCCCACAACGGATATGCCCGCCAGTTCAAACATGCCCTGTACCGTACCGTCCTCGCCGTTCTTTCCATGCAGTACCGGGAAAACCAAATCTACCTTTATCGTCCGGCCTATGACAGATTTATTTTCATCCGACAATTCCAGAAAACCGCCCGCTGCCCGGTCCGGCGAGAAAACTACCTTGTGCAGTTTTGTTTCGTCCTGATGCCAGACGTCTTTTGCGATGTCCTCCTCTTCGCCCGTATAATGATACCAGTTTCCTTCCCGGGTAATGCCGACCGGAAAAACCTCGTACCGTCGTGTATCGATGTGTTCCAGCACGGCCGCCGCCGACTGTAAAGAAATTTCGTATTCCGTTGAACAGCCGCCAAACAGGACGGCAACCCGCTTCTTACTATTTTTCATATCCATTCCATCCCTTTCTTTCAAGTTGTGATATCTGCGTCACAGCAGCACAATCTATGCTCCCCGGTCTTACCTCCGGCTGCTTTTTGTTCTATTTCATAGGCGATTTCGCACCGGTTATCGTACAGCTTCCGCTCCGTCTTTTTCCCCGTCTCCAAATCTTGCTCCAGGCGGCTGACCGCCGCGAGCTGAAAAAGTTTCCCGTTTCTTTTCTCATAAGATACGGAAGGATTGAAAACCGTATAGGCCGTGGTTACCGGGTCACGCGCCAGAATACGCCCCCGCATCAGATGTTCATCGAACCCGATGACTATCTGAAACACATTTTCGCTCCCGTTTCGCACCTTTAAATCCAGCCATCCCTCGCTGACCGCCGCATCCACGCCGCAGGGCAGTTCTTTCACGGTTCCCGGAAAAGCCTCCGAAGCATGCCCGTGCCGTTCCATGACCGTCATCGGTGTATGCAGAAACATCCAAAACAGCATATCGCTCAACAGGCACAGGCCGCCTCCGTAGGTTCCTCTGATTTTTCCGTCCACAAGCGCCAGGCCGTCTTTATACGGCACATCTTTGTCCGCATATCGGACAAGCTGCCAGAAAGAAAAGGTTTCACCCGGCCTGATAATAATCCCGTTGACTGTCCGGGCTGCCAGCTTCAGATTGTGTATTTTGTTGCGCTGATACCGGATGTCAAAGCCGCTTTCCGTATTCAGCATCGGAAAGACGGTCGAAAAAATATCCTTGGAAAACAGAACCTCTTCTTTTCTTTCCGCATATCGGTTTCCGTCAAATTTCATCTTCAGGTAAAAAAATTTCTTCCGCTGCCACCGGCGAACCGGAAGCAGAAACGGAAATATCTGCGTGATTCGTTTTCTGGCCATCGCCAGCACCTCCTTCTGCCGGAAAAACAAAACACGCTCGTCTCCGGCATCTTTATCGTACCGGAAACAAGCGTGTTATTTCTTCGCTCCTTCTTAGGATATTCTGTTGTTTTTCTGCGGAAATTCTTAAATTTTTCTTAATCGCCTGCTGGAAGGGTAACGGTAAATGTAATCGTTTCTGCTTCGCTCTCCGCGGTAATCGTTCCGCCGTGAAGTTCCACAATCTGTCTTGCAATGGCAAGCCCCAGCCCCGCACAGCCGCCGCTTTCTGTGCTTCGCGCCGTATCAATCCGGTAAAACTGCTCAAAAAGCCGTCCCAGTTTTTCTTCTGAAATCGTTTCCCCCCGATTGGTAAATGTCACAATAACCACGTGCTCCTGAACCTGTGCCGCGATACGGATTTCCGTATCCCGGAAACTGTAAAGCACCGCGTTTCGCAGCAGATTATCGAATACCCGCTGGATTTTGTCCGCGTCACAGGTATACAAAATATCATCCCCCGCATGTAAGCTGACCGTCAGATTTTTTTCGACGAGCATCGGCCCAAACTCGTAAACGAGCTGTTCTAACAGCCGGGAAAGATTAATCCGGCTGCACTGCAGTGAAATATCGGCCAGATTATACCTCGCGATTTCAAAAAACTCATTAATCAGCTCCTCCAGCCGTTCCGCCTTGTTCAACGAAATAGAAAGATACTTTTCCCGCAGCTGCGGGGAAATTTCTCCTTCGTCCCGCAGCAGGTTCAGATAGCCGATAACGGATGCCAGCGGCGTTTTTAAGTCGTGGGCCAGATACATAATCAAATCGTTTTTCCGCTTCTCCGTAACGAGCATATCGCTTTTCTGTTTTTCCATCTGATATTTCAGCTGGTTCATTTTCCGCTCGATTGTAATCAGTTCCGGCGACAACGATATCTCCCCCGCCTTTTCTTCCTCCTTATCTTCCAGCATATCCGCCAGCTGTCTGTCTATCTCCATAAAATATCCGCTGAACCAGCTAAGATAAATGCGCAGAAATAAAAGAAATACCGCCGCGATGAAGAGAAAGCAAATCAAAATGCCATAATTACGGAAAGAATGCTGGTACAGACTGCGTGCCGCTTCATAGTCCAAAAAAAATCGGTTCTGCAGAAAGGAAACCATAAAATCAGCAAATTTTCCCCATATAAAGAAGCGGTAAATGATGAAAAAAATCAGGACAGCCGTCAGCCACAGAAGCGCCGACCATACAAAAATTTTAGTCCGAAGCTGCCTGAAATCTTTCAAAAAAAGTTTTCCCGCCGACTGTTTTTTCTTATTTTTCAATGGTATATCCTACCCCCCATACCGTTTTAATAAATTTCGGATTTCTCGCGTTTTCGTTCATCTTTTCCCGCAGCCGCCCGATATGCGCCATGACCGTATTGTTATTCTGAAAATATTTCTCGCCCCATACGGCTTCAAACAGCTCTTCGGAAGGCACGACAACGCCCTGACGCTCGCACAGATACCAGAGAACCGAAAACTCAATCGGCGTCAGCGTCAGCTCTTTTCCATAAAGAAAACATTTGTGATGTTCTTTATTGATGAGCAGACCCCGGATATCATATTCCTTCCCTGCATTTTCCTGATTCGGCGCCAGTTTGTTATAGCGTTTGTAACGCCTTAACTGCGTCTTGATTCTTGCCACTACCTCCAGCGGATTGAACGGTTTGGTGATATAATCATCCGCGCCGATGGTCAGGCCGTTTATCTTATCCCTGTCCTCGATTTTGGCCGTCAGCATGATGACCGGATAATAAAAGTTTTCCCGGATTCTGCGGCAGAGTTTCAGTCCGTCGATATCGGGCAGCATAATATCCAGCACGGCCAGGTCGAACTCCGTTTCTTCGATGCTCTTTAGGGCGTCCGCGCCGTTATAGAACTTATATACCGCATAGCCGTCGTTTTGCAGATACAGCTCCAGCAAATCCGCTATTTCTTTTTCGTCATCCACTACCAGAATTTTTTCGCTCATAAGAAAACCCCGTTCCGTTTTCAAATCCCAACCCATAAATAAATAAGGACGCGGACCAGCTATGTCCGCGTCCATTATATCACATCAGAAATACTTTTACTTCAAAAGATTTTCAAATACGCTCCGTTCCACCGTAAATTCCTGGGCTCCCATATAGCCGGGCGCAACTTCATACTCATCAAAAACGACCACTATATTTCCTTTTTCGTCCAGATAGAAATTCTGGTCTTCTTTAATTCCCGTCCAGTTTATTTCCGGCATATCCGTATTATCCACCCAGTAACTATTCATTTCGTCCTCTGCCATAGCCGCCCGCATCTGGTTCCGAATATCCTCATCCAGCACCTCTGCGTAACCGCTGTTTTCCTGAAACAAATCTCCAATCTGAATCTGTCTGCCGCTCCGCTTGTCAATGGTATAAAATTTATAGGATTCTGAACCGCTTCCGGCAGACTGGAAAATGGAAAGTTTTAATGTAAAATACCTGTCATTGTTCATGACCGTTTCATGATGAATTTCCAGTCCTCCATAGCTTTCTCCGGCCTCCGCCGATATTTTAAATTCTTCAATCAGCTGGTTTGTCACTTCATCAATATCAAAATTGACCTGTTCAATTGTTTCCTGTAATTGTTCGGAGACCGATGTCTCTCCCTTTGCTCCCTGTTCCGGCCCTTCCTCTTTCTGTCCGGGTTCCATGTTTTGTCCCTCTTCAATGTCCTGTCCGGGTTCCATGTTCTGTCCGTCCCCAGTGTCCTGTCCAGGTTCTCCCATATCCTCCACGACAATCTGCGGCACTTCTACATTCGCGTTAAAACGCTCACTTTCATATTGGTAATCCCGAAAAGTAACCGCCTGGAACAGCTTTCCGATTACCGGGATATTTCCCATCGCATAAGCCATTTCTACCCCTGTATTTGGCAAAAGCACCAGCAGCGCTGCAGCTGCAGCCACAGCTGCCGGCATACGGAATCTGCGGACCTTTCCGGCGCGCCCGGCCGCCTTTTCCAGTCTCTCTTTCAGTTCCTCCGGCACGGGAATCTTCTGATAATTTTCTTTTTCCTGCATGAGTCTCTTCTCCAGGTCCTGTAAATCCATCTTTTCCTCCGTCATCCCACTATGTTCTATCTTTTTATTCATATGCCGATACACCTTTCCTTTCTGTTATGACTACTTCAATTCCTTACGCAGTTTTTCCAGCGTCCTATATAATCTGCTCTTAACCGTACTCAAATTCTCCTGCATAATTTCAGCAATTTCAGCCAGCGGCTTATCCTCATAAAATCGCAGAATTATCAGTGTTTTCTCCTGTATGGGCAGTTTATCCACCGCCTCTTTTAAGTCCATATCCATATCCGTTTCTTTCCTATCCGCACAAATATCTTCCGTCAGTTCACATTCCCGCCTATATTTGTTCAGATAGTCCTTTGCCGTGTTAATCATGATGCGGTATACCCATGTTCCGGCAAAGCGCTCTTCCTTCAGACTTCCAGCCCTCAACATCGCCTTATATGCACCTTCCTGTACAATGTCCATCGCATCCGCTTCCTGATGCACATAACATAACGCCAGTCTGTAATAACTCTGATAATTTTCCAGCAATATGCTTCGGATAATCGTTTCTTTCCTGTTCCGCATATCTGCCTTCCTCCCTTTCTTCTTTTTGTGTCGATTAGACCGATGAGACATCCGAAAAGTTTCACGAAAATAAAATATTTTTATTGCCGGAAGAAAAGATTGCATAAAAATACGGCAGCTTTTTCAAACTGCCGCTTTATCTTTTCCTGTCCGTTATTTTTTTATGCTTTTTTTCCCGCAAAATAATTATCAATTCCTTTTTTGATTTCCGAAAGATTCTGCGTTTTTACCAGATATCCCGTCGGCTTTAAGGCGATAACTTTCTTCACGGTTTCCTTATCCACCCGGCCTGTCAGAAAGAACACCGGAATATTGGCAAAGTCCTCTTCTGCCTGAATCATTTCAAGTACCTGGCCTCCGTCGCAGACCGGCATTTCATAATCCAGAAGAATCAAATCCGGCCGGTTCAGCGTAATGCACCTGATTGCGGCCAGTCCGGAACCGGCGGCAGACACCTCATATTCCAGGCCAAAAAGCCTTTTCATCGCTTCCTGTACGAGCATAGAATCATCTACGATGAGTAACTTCTTTTTCTTGCTCGCTTTCTTTTTCTCAACGTACTTCTTGACTTCCTCCATCGCGTTCTCTGCGCTGATTGCCGTTTCCTCATTCTCTTCCAGCAGATGCGGTGCGGTGACACAGTAGGCAAAGTAACCTTTCCCCGTATCGAATAACAGGCTGAACTGTGGCTGCTGCCTTTCAAATGCTCTCTGGAACTGGTCGTATGTAAGAAGATTTTCCTCTTTCATCTCGGACAGTTCCGCAGAGGGAAACTGTTTGCTGACACGGTTTACAAATTGCTGTGCAGTAAAGCGGGTCGCATTCATCATCAGAGCATCGACGGTATTGGATTCGGTGTCCATCATGTTTCCGATGGTATTGAGAATCAGCTTTTCCTCAAAAACCAGCATAATTTCCCATCTCTGTCCGTCCTTATTCTCATAATTCAGCCGATAATAGATTCCCTTTCCGAACCGCTCCCCGCCATAGCATTCGCTGATTACCCTTGCATCCAGCTGGAACAAATCCTCCAAAAGCTGAAGAATGGTATGCTCCATGACGGTCTGCTCGTTTTCCGAAAGCAGACCTTCCCATTTGCTCGCCCTTTTCCCGACGATGGCATGGTCTTCCGTCAGCGTATGCGCA
Source organism: uncultured Lachnospiraceae bacterium (assembly GCA_910578715.1). Taxonomy (GTDB): domain Bacteria; phylum Bacillota; class Clostridia; order Lachnospirales; family Lachnospiraceae; genus UBA3282. Next base: position 19,964 of record CAJTRL010000032.1, read on the forward strand.
ATCAGCCATCCCGAACAGACACCCAGAAAATGATTGACTGCGTCCTCGGAATAACCGGTCTTCTTCAGTTCTTTTTCCAGCGCCGGAAGCATCTTCTTCCGGAAATTGTCATGAAGGCGGCGATGCGTATCGTAACCGATATAATGGATGGACGCCATATAAGCCTCTTCTTCCGAAAAATGCTTCATCGCATGGTCCTTAAAATATTTGATTCCTTCCTGACATGCCCACCGGCTTTTATCTCCTTCTTTTGCAGCTGTCAGCAGCTTGTTCAGGATGCTGAATAGTTTCTTATGCTCCTTATCAATAAAATCCACTCCGATATTATAGCGTTCCTGCCACACTAACTGGTTGCTCATAGTATTTCCTCCTGAATGAAATAATATATTCTATAATGCCGCTTTGCGTCGCTTGTTTTTCTTTTGCATTCATTATATCATACGCTGAAAAAAAATCATGGTTCTTTTTTCTACATTTTTCTGCAAATTTTTCACCCTGAAAATGTCGTCTCCGGGCAGCATCGGTCAACTGCCGGAAAACTGCTTGTACAACTGAGCATGGTCGGTAATACAGTACCATCTGTTTTTGGAATTGCCGGTAACGCAGATATATTCCTTTCCATTCTTATCAATTCCGGCGCTGACCGCACAGCTTCCCGACTGGTTCACATATCCGGTTTTGCCATACATGGTCATGCCGCCCGTGTCTTTGTCTTCGATACGGCGCAAAAACCAGTTGGAAAGCTCCAGTCCCTCCGGGTGCTGTTCCGTTTTTGAAGTCGTATATGTCCGGGAAGACAGTACTTCCCGGCAGATTTCATTCTGCATTGCCGCTTCCATAATCACCGCCAGGTCATAAGCCGAACAATAATGATTATCATCATAGATTCCGACACAATTCGTAAAATGCGCACTCCCGGACAGGCCAAGCTGGGCAAGTTTTTCATTCATCATCTCCACAAAAGCCTCCTGGGAACCCGCTGTATAGTATGCCAGCCCCAGTGCGCCGTCGCCCCCGGACGGCAGAATCGCGCCGTAGAGCAAATCCCGTATCGTTACGGTTTCGCCCACTTCAAAACCGGCCACGCTGCAGTCATTCCGAAAGCAATAGTCCGTTATTTCCCTTGTCATTTCAAATTCATCGTCCAAATCGGTAATATGCTCCACCGCAACGAGAAGCGTCAGCACTTTTGTCATGGAAGCCGGAACAAGACGGCTCTTTGCATCCCTTGAAACCAGAATCGTCTCTTCCTGTGTATCTACAAAAATCACATAACTGCCCGTAATCTCTTCACCGGGCCGCAGCGTATCTTCCGTTTCCGCATACTGAAAAACCTGTTTGACATTTCCTTTTTCGCTCTCCCCGGTTCTCTCGTCATACTGTTCTTTCAGCGTAACGACTGCGAGCCCGGTTCTCGCACTGAGCAGCGTTTCCGCACTTTCCGCTTTCCCCTTTTTTGATTTCTTCTCCTGAGACTTGGAATCCTTTTTTTCCGCTTTTTCTGAGTTCAGGTCCTCTTCTGCTCCTCCCGAATCCAATTCTTCCTCTTTTCCCGTTTTCTGCGCTTTTTCCGGTTCCTGTCCGGTTTCTTCCGTCCCGTTTTTTTCCGGTTTCTCCGCTCCTTTGTTCCTTCCAAGGAAACCTGCGGCGACGATAATTACCAGAACCGCGGCGACGCCTATCGGAAAAAACTTCCGAAACAACGCCTGCCTTCTCTTTTTTCTGCGCATTTCCTCCCTTCGCCGCGCTCTGCGGCGACGGCGCATCTCTTCATTATCGTAATACCCCGCCATTTCGACACCCCTGTATTTTATTCAGCAATTCCGGTCCCGGACATTTCTTTCCATGTATTTCTTCCAACAATATCATCCGCTTACTACTATATCCCGAACAGCGCCTTCCTGTCAAACCAAAAAGATTAGATTTTTATGCTTGCTCCTTCTCCGAATGCGCTGTATAATAGCACCATTATCAGTCGGGAGGGCAAAGGAATGTTTCGGGAAATGCGCAGAAAAAAACAGATTTTATCGGAAGAGGAAGCTATTCGTATTTTAAATAAAGGCACTTCGGGCGTTCTGGCCCTGTCCGGAGACGACGGTTATCCGTATGCCCTGCCCATCAGTTATGTTTATGCCGATTCCAGGCTCTATTTTCACAGCGCGAAAACCGGGCACAAAATCGATGCCATCCAAAAATGCCGGAAGGCTTCTTTCTGTGTTGTCGAACAGGACCTTGTCGTACCGGAAAAATACACTACCTTTTACAGAAGCGTCATCGCTTTTGGCAGCATACGCATTCTGGAAAAGGAAGCAGAAATACGGCGTGCAATCGAATTGCTGGCCGTCAAATATCATCCGGCCGATACGGAAACAGGAAGAAAGACAGTCATCCAAAAAGACTATGACCGCCTGTGCATGATAGAAATGTCGATTGAACATCTTTCCGGCAAAGAAGCTGTTGAGCTCGTCAACGAACCGCCTGTGTCCCGTTCCTGAGCGCATTCTGCTGTTTGATTCTTCTTTTATCCATATACATCATGCGGTCCGCCGCATTTACAAAATCAGCATCGTTCAGCGCACAATAACCAATCGCATAACTGACGGAAATATTGCTGGATTTATTGTATACGCTACAACGTTCCGCCAGTTCTTCGATAAACTGTCCTGCATCCCCGCGGTAAAGAACCGCAAATTCATCGCCGCCCTGACGGTATGCTCTTCCGCTTTCGCCGGCTGTACTTTCCAGCAGACCGGCAAAACCCTGTAACAAAGCGTCGCCCGCCGAATGCCCAATCGTATCGTTTACCAGTTTCAAATCGTTCAAATCGGCGATGAAATAATACCCGCTTTGTTCCCCGCTGCCCCGCGTCTCTTCAAATCTGGCCAAATCCCTCTCCAGCGCATTCCGGTTATAAATATGGGTCAGGTAGTCAATATAGGCAAAATGTCTTCCCGTTTCCGAACAAAAGGCAATAATATTCTGCATACAGTTATATTTTGCGGCGGCCTCTTCCTCGGAAAGGACCTTTGCCTCGATATTGATATTTTCTTTTCCGTATTTTTCCTCAACCGCGTCTCTGATTTCCTCCAGCACCGTCTGCACCCGCTCCATGGAACTGCCTGTAAAAACAACGCCGTTTTCGGAAATGCGGTATCCTTTCAGGCGGTACCCTCTGAGTTTTTTATAAATATCCTGTAAAATCAGGCCATCCTGCTTCCAGTCGTAATTATTTTCTGTCTTGCAGAAACACAGAACCGCTATCAATATTTTCTGTCTGCCAAAATCAAATTCTTCCAATACCTTTTCAAAAGCGTACTGATTAAAAAGCGCTGTCTTTTCATCCACATATTTTTCCGTATTTTCATTGCTTAGTATCAGGCCGAGCAGAATCAGCGTGGAAGCCACGACCACCAGCAAAGTTTCCGGTATCAGCATCTGAATCAGGGAAATGAGTACAAAAATCGGAACTGCCAGAATAATCGCCAGTCGTTTCTCTTTGTCCATAATCTCCCAGTAACGGAGGCAGTAGTACAAAATCAGAATCAGATAAATCACAATGCTTCCGTATAACGCGTAGGCTTTGGGCCCAAGCGAATAGTCCGTCGTTTCCCCATGAACGTATGTTATCGGCAGAATCAGAATCCCCAGGGATGATAAAACAAACGGCAGCATCTGCAGCGCCCTGGCCTTCCCTGAAAACTCCACTTTTCCTTCCAGATAACTCCTCATGTACAGAAACAGAACATAAATAAAAGTAAGTATGGACATTAAATAAATAATATGCGCGGCAAGATTCACACTTTCGGGAACGGATTCTCTGTGATTTACCGTGTAAATCGTAATCAGGTCAAACAGCACATTGAGGAGCGTCACTCCTGTAAGGAATTGGAAAATCCTGGTGGACTTAATCGGAATATGCGGCTTCCGGTAGTAGAATCCAATCATATATATCACCAGTAAAAGGCATGCCGCCGGCGTTTTTATTATCATGATGAGGTATTCCTTTCCACAGGCGGCCCGTGCATAAGACAGACCGCCGCCTTCAAACGCTTATCTGCTCAAAAAACCATCAGCCATATTCTGTAAATATGCCACATAGTCGTTACACGCAATCACATCCCCCAGAAGTTCTCTGTTCCGGGGATTACGCACATTGTAAAAATATACGGGCAGCCGGTCGATAATCGTTCCGTCAGCATCATAAATTGCACTGACGGTCTTATCATATTCATTTTCGATATTCCCTTCCCCGAAAAAGCCTTCCATCAAATCCACCGCATCCTGCACCTCGTCCGGCACCTCATGAATTTCGCCGGATATCATGCGTTCTCCTTCTGTCAGCGCCGGATAGTCTTTTCCCCGGATGGTATAAAGCAGTCCTTTCACATAGGCGTTTCTACGAAAAGACTGATGCTTTTTATAGTATTTTTCATAATTGTACATGCCGACGCGCAGCGTCCCGTATACAAACATCTTTTTCATCAGTGAGTCGCACCACCCGTTACTTTGATATCTTCCTTTGTTTCCACAATTGCTTCAATCGCGGCCGCAATTGCCTCCACCATCATATCCTGTGACATGGATGGCATATTTTTCTTATCTAACGTCTGCTGCGGCAGATAGGGAATATGGATGAACCCGCTCCGCTTGCCCGGATATTTCGTGGCGAGCAGATGGCAGACACCGTAAGTCACATGATTGCATACGAAGGTTCCCGCCGTATTGGAGACGGAAGCCGGAATGCCCCTGCTCTGAATTTTCTGGACCATCGCCTTAATCGGCACCGTAACGAAATACGCATCCGGTCCTTCCGGATAAATCGGTTCGTCGATAATCTGATTTCCTTCATTATCAGGAATCCGGCAGTCGTCCACGTTAATGCCCACTCTCTCCACGGTGATGTCCGTTCTCCCGCCGGCCTGTCCGACCGACAAGACCACATCCGGGTCATGCCTGGAAACGGCCTCGTCGATTACCCTGAGGGATTTATGGCAGACGGTCGGAATCTCCAGTTTGATAATTTCCGCGCCCGCAATGACATCCGGCAGTCTTTTTACCGTTTCTATCGCCGGATTAACAGGCTCCCCGCCAAAAGGGTCAAATCCGGTAACTAATATTTTCATCGTATACCATTCCTTTCTTTTTTAGAATCCGAGCACAAGCATCAGAATAATATGCACCACAATCATCATGAGCGCCATCGGCAGCTGCGCCTTGATAACCGCCCATTTGGGGTCTTTCGTTTCCAGGACCGCACAGGGAACGATGTTAAAGTTCGCTGCCATCGGCGTCATCAGGGTTCCGCAATAGCCCGCCGTCATCCCGAGCACACCGATAATCGCAGGGTTACCACCCTGGGAAATAACGAACGGCACGCCGATTCCGGCCGTAATCACCGTAAAGGCCGCAAAAGCATTTCCCATAATCATCGTAAAGATTACCATACCGAATACATAGATAATGACGCCAATCACAATATTTCCCCGGGGCACAACGGAAGAAATCATGCCGGAAATTACTTCGCCCACACCGGCCTCCGCAAATACGCTTCCGAGCGCGCCTAACAGCTGCGGCAGAAGACATGCCGCACCGACCTGCATCAGAAGCCTTGAGGTATCTTCCTTCGTATCGGACAGCTTCGGTTTACAGATGGCAAGCGCAAGCACGAATGCAATCAGACAGGCAACTCCCGTCATAATCGCACCGTTTAACGCCGTCGGCGTCGCGACTCCGTCTTTGACCACGTTATATTTTACAAAGGAAAGCGCCAGTGCAATCAGACCTACCGCGATTGCCGGAAGGAAAATTTTCGTTCCGATTTTTTCGCTGGAAGCCTGGCGGAATTCAGGTGTCGATTCCACAAATTTCCCAATTTTTACCTGTTTGGTCACGGTCAGGCATCCCATAACAACCAGCATACCGCCTACCGCTGCCGAAGGCAGCACTTTGCCGAACATGAAAATAATCCCCGTAAGCGTCCAGAAAAGTATCGTTCCCACTTTGGCCGATTCGTTTTGTCTGGCGCGGTATGCGGTCAGAAAGCAGACGAGCCCGCAGAGCACATAGAAAAACTCCGGAAAATAAATACCTAAAAAGTCTGTCATGATTCTTTTCCTCCCTTCACCTTTTTATCGAACAGCAACACCTGGATTACGGTGAGGACGATGGAAATAATCATTACATAAATTGCGGAGGAAGCAATATCCGAAAGCGTAACGTCATATCCCGCCACCGCAAGTCCCGACTGAACCAGTACGACGCTGGCAGAAGCCGGAAAACAGTTCTGTGCAAAGAAATTGCCGAAGTTTTCCGTTGCCGCCGAAAGCCCTCTGACTTTTTCTTCCTCTTTTTCCGACAGTCTGCTTCCTTTGGAAGCCTCCGCCGCCGCCCATGTCATCGGAAGAATCAGCGGACGGATGAACTGTACATGGCCGCCGATACGAATATTCAGCGCAGATGCAATCGAACGGATTACCATCCAGATTGACAGGACTTTTCCGGCCGACGCATTTTTAATCTTTCCTATCAGATAGGCCGCTCTTTCCTTCATGCCGTAACGCTCGATAATTGCGATGACCGGAAACATAATCAGAAAGATGGACATCAGTCTGTTATTTACAAAAGACTGCCCGATAATCTCCAGAATATGTACGAAATCCAGTCCGGCCACCAGTCCCGTTACAATTCCGGCCACCAGTACCACTGCAAGAACGTCCAGCTTCAGAGCAAAGCCGAGCACAATAATCAAAATACCGATTAGTTTGATATACTCCATTTCAAAATCTCCCTCCATTTCCATTTCGTTTATTTAAGGATAATTATACAATATCCGGCTGTTATATACAATCAAAAAAGTTACCGCGCATCTTTCCGGTTATACACAGACAATCATCAAAAGTGCAGTTGACAGTCCTTTCGTCAATCTTCTATAATAATATTATTGACAATAAATGGCTGGAAAACATGCCATACAAACAGGGGGAACGATAAAATGAAAAGCATTCGCACCAAAATCAACTTATGTCTCATTCTGACCGTTCTGGTTGGCCAGGTCGCATCCGGCATCGCCAGCATTATACCCAACTACAACAGCACCATGTCCACCGTAGAACACATGATGTGCGAGACCGCAGTCCTTGCGGCCGGACGGGTGGAACAGGAACTGGCGGCTTATAAGAATGTGGCCATCGATACGGGCTGTATTGCGCAGTTATCCGACCCGGACGTATCTCTCGATGAGAAACGGGCCATCATCAATGAACGCGCTTCCATGCACAATTTCCAGCGTGGAAATATTATCGGCTCTGACGGATTCAGTATTTTTGACGGCAAAGATTATTCCGACCGGGAATATGTCCGCCAGGCCATGCAGGGCAATGTATATGTATCGGAACCGCTCATTAGTAAAATAACCGGAGAACTTTCCATTATGGTTGCGGCGCCCCTTTATGCCGACGGCATTCAGGGCTCTTCCATTGTCGGCGTCGTTTATTTCGTACCGCATGAGACTTTTCTAAACGACATTGTCTCTTCCATTCAGATTGGAGAAAACAGCAGAGCCTATATGATAAACAAATCCGGCGATACGATTGCCGATATCACCCTGGAAACGATTACGGTTCAGAATATTGAAGCAGAAGCGGCGGATGATTCTTCCTTAGCGGAACTGGCCAAAATCCATGAAGCAATGCGCCAGGGCACAAACGGCTTCGGCGAATATACAAGCGGTGAAGATAAAATGTTTGCGGCCTACGCACCCGTAAAAGACACGGACGGCTGGAGCATCGCCGTTACAGCTCCACAATTGAATTATCTGGCTTCCACCCGTAACGCCATGGCAATCAATATTGCGACTATCATCATTTCCATACTGCTTTCCGCCATGGTTGCCCTGATTTTGTCCATTAACATCGGTAAACCGATGAAAGCCTGTGCAAAACGGATGGAACTGCTCGTACAGGGCGATTTGGATACGCCGATGCCCAGAATCAAAAGCAAAGATGAAACGGGAATGCTCGCTCAATCCACCGCATCCTTAGTGGAAGGACTTCGCACCGTCATCAGCGACATCGACTATCTTCTGACTGAAATGGCAAACCAGAATCTGGACGTCCATACACAGCATGAGGATGCCTATGCGGGCAGCTTCCACAATATTCTCCTTTCCATGCGCCATATGAAAACAGCGTTAAGCGACGCAATGCTCCAGGTAAACCATTCCGCACAGCAAGTTTCCGCGGCAAGCAATCAGTTATCCGCAAGCGCCCAGACGCTCAGCCAGGGAACCGCGGAACAGGCAAGCTCCGTACAGGAACTGGCGGCACGAATCAGCGAGATTTCCGAACAGGCCAAAAGCACTGCCGACGGGGCGCTGGATGCCCGCAGCCAGACGCACCAGACCGGAGAAGAGGTTTCTCTCTGTAACCAGAAGATGCAAAACCTGATGGAAGCAATGGAAAAGATTCAGACCAGCTCTGACGAGATTGAAAAGATTTTAAAAACCATAGACGATATTGCATTCCAGACAAATATCCTTGCCCTGAATGCGGCCGTAGAAGCCGCCAGAGCGGGCAGCGCGGGCAAAGGCTTTGCCGTTGTTGCGGAAGAAGTCCGGAACCTCGCCGGTAAATCCGCAGAAGCCGCGCAGAATACTTCATCGCTCATCGAACACTCGACGGACGCGGTACATACGGGTACGGAAATTGCCAGAACGACGGCGGAAATTCTGTCAGCGGTAGTTGACAGCATCCAGTCCGTCGTGGATTCCATCGACCATATTGCCACCGTCTCCAACGAGCAGTCCGATGCCGTCTGGCAGGTATCCGAGGGAATCAATCAGATATCGATTGTTGTACAAAGTAACAGCGCTACCGCGGAGGAAGGCGCTTCCGCAAGTGAACAGCTTTCTGCTGAGGCATCCGGCTTAAAACAGCTTGTCGGCCAGTTTACGCTCGCTTCTCCTGACAGATAAACGCCCGGCCAGACAAAAACGGTCACATTCCGGCTTTCCAATGCCGGATGTGACCGTTTTACAATTATATTATATGGAATGGCCATGCAAAAATCAATTACTGCCGATAATACTCCCAAATCTTTGTCCCGATAAAATATTCTTTGTCAATCGTATATTCATAGGCCCACCAGCTGTCCGTCTGCTCCCGGATTTTCAACCGGATGCCCTCTTCCGCAATCTGCAGAAACAGAACCCTTCCTTCTTTTTTCAGATAATTCTCTTTCTTTTCCGCCTGTTCCCAGTTTTCTTCCACCGCTTCCATACAGCGGATTTTATCCTCCGGGCTGTCAAAATCATCCAAAGCATCCGATGCCCATTCTTCCAGAATCCGCAGAAATGTTTCCTTCTCTATCAGTTCCGTTATCGCCACATATTCGCCGTTTTGCTTATCCACCATGACCGGAATCAGGAGTCTGATAAAATTATCCTCCTCGTCATTAAAATAAATCTCAATCAGGCCGCTGACGAGCTTTTCGTTGTAAAAAACCGGCGATACTACCATATTGGCATCCAGTCCCCCGGAGGGATAATCCGCCGTAAGCTCCTCGATAACCTCCTCTTCCTTTTGCTGAAGCAGACTGTTGATATGCTCCTCCTCCGTCGGATTTTCACACCGGTACTGGAGGCTGTCACTAAAATAGCCAAGCTGATTTCCTCCGGGCAGCGCAATATCCTCCATGCTCTCCCAGATTCCCTCACAGTAATGCTGGCGCCCTGTAAAGTAAGCGCCCAGGCTGGTCTTTCCATAATTATCCGTATTCCCAATCAGCAGAGAATCATCATAAGCGTTCCGGTAATCGGAACGAATGATGCAGAAGTCCCGCGCATCCGCATCATACCGGAACCGGAGCACGGCATTGCTGAAAGGACTGCGGCCGATAAAATATTCCAGTTCCAAAATCCCTTCCTCCACAAAAGCCACTTCAACCAAATCGAGTTCAGCTTCCCAGTATTCGATGCTGTCCGAAAGCGGTATCTGTTCATAACTTCCGTCTTCCCCTGACAAAAGAAGCCAGAAACCCGCCGCATAATATTGCGGCCATTTTTCATAAGGAGAACCTTCCCCATAACGGCTGATTTCTTCGTAATCGTCCGAGTAAAGAACCGCCACATAATCCATCCTTCCGTCCCGGTTCAAATCACAGACCGCGATATCGCTCCACCCGTTTTTCTCCCATAACAGACTGTACCCTTCCGGTTTATATCTTTCGATTTCCGCAAAAGCGTCTTCGCTTACCAAAGCCTGGCAGTCGATTCGCCGGGACTGTTTTAACAGGAACTGCGCGATGCAGATTTCCTTTTCATCCGTCACATCGGTAAACAGCTCCGCTTCCCGGTCTATCTGGAAGAGCCTCCCTTCCCGAAGCCAGAATTCCTGTAATTCTCCTCCCGTTTCTTCCTCCATATACTGCGTCAGTTCGCTCTCCCGTACCTTCCGCGCTTCCTCCAGGTCCTTCTCTCCGTCGTCGTACACATAATCCGCCCTGGCATAGCGCAGGATATCATTGACCGTATAATCGGGCAAATCCAGACGGCTTCCGCTCTCCGTCCGATAAGTGAACCAGAGGCTGCCGTCCTGTAACAGGCGGCATTCATACTGCTGCCTTTGTTCCGCGCCATCCGTCATGACCATCCGGAAGGCCGTCGTCCCTTCCTTCCCGTAATACGCCGCCAGAGCGCCGGAATAAGATTCTGGAAAAAGGTAGAGAGAACCGACCGCTTCCATATACTGTCCATTCTTTTCATCCTGTCCGCGGTTTTCTGAAAGCAGCCCATCCAGTTCCCCTACGGAAAAAGCATAGGACGCTTTCTGCATTGTCAGCTCCCGCTCTGCCGAGGCCTTTTGAAAAAGCTCGGTTTTGCGGTTTTCCCCGGCGCCGCTTATGAAATTCCGGCCGCTTTCCATGTAATTGCCGGCCATATTAAAGGATTCGATGCCGGCCGGTGCCAAAACAGCACAGACCAGCAAAGCTGCCAGAAAACTACGAATATCTCCCATTTCCATCCCCATCCGTCTGCCCTTACTTCAATGACAGTTCTATTTTATCACAGAATTGCATCAAAGTTGCATACTCCGGTAAAGCATTTGACGAAAGATAAACGGAATGATAGACTATTGAATATTGGATGAAAAAATAATAAAAGAATAAACATTAGAAAAATGTCAGGCCGGTGAATTATTTATTTACAGGCCGGGAAAGGAACATGGTATTTATATGGAACGGGAACGTCTTGGAAGCCGCCTCGGCTTTCTTCTGCTCAGCGCCGGCTGTGCCATCGGCATCGGCAATGTCTGGAAATTTCCTTATATGGCCGGCCAGTACGGCGGCGGGGCTTTTGTGCTCTTCTATCTGTTTTTTCTGGTTATTCTGGGAATCCCTGTGATGACCATTGAATTCTCCCTGGGACGCGCCTCCCGCAAGAGTCCGGTAAGGCTGTACCACGCCCTGGAAAAACCGGGACAGAAATGGCATTGGCACGGATACGCCGCCATGGCGGGAAATTATCTTCTGATGATGTTTTATACGACGGTGGCGGGCTGGATGCTTCACTATTTCTTTTATATGGCTGACGGAACTTTTGTCGGAACAGATGCGGAAACGGTTGGAAATGTCTTTGAAAATATGCTGGCAGACCCTTACGGAATGATTGGGTTTATGGCCGTTGTCGTACTGCTCGGATTTGGAATCTGTTCCAGAGGACTGCGAAACGGTCTGGAAAAAGTCAGTAAAATTATGATGCTGGCTCTGTTGGCTATCATGATAGTTCTTGCCTTCAACAGCCTTTTGCTGGAAAACGGCAGGGAAGGCTTACGCTTTTATCTTCTGCCGGACTTTGGCCGGATGCTGGAACTCGGCATTGGCAATGTGATGCTTGGCGCAATGACCCAGGCTTTCTTTACGCTCAGTCTGGGCATCGGAGCTATGGCAATCTGGGGAAGTTATATCGGAAATGAAAGAACCCTTCTCGGAGAAGCCGTGAACGTGGCCGTTCTCGACACTTTTGTTGCATTTGTCTCCGGCCTGATTATCTTCCCGGCATGTTTCGCCTACGGCGTCAGCCCCGACAGCGGGCCGGGACTTATCTTCGTGACCTTGCCGAACATATTCAATCATATGCCCGCGGGACGGCTGTGGGGAAGCCTGTTTTTCGTCTTCATGTTTTTTGCCGCTTTTTCAACGGTTCTTGCCGTTTTTGAAAATATCATTTCCTGTTGTATGGATTTGTTCGGATGGTCCAGAAAAAAGGCCTGTTATCTCAATATTCCGGCGGTCATCCTTTTGTCGCTGCCCTGTGCAGCCGGGTACAACCTGTTATCCGGTTTCCAGCCGAGAGGCGCCGGCTCAACCGTGCTGGATTTGGAAGATTTCCTTGTGAGCAACCTGTTTCTGCCCCTCGGCAGTCTGATTTATATCGTCTTTGCAACCAGCCGTTACGGCTGGGGATGGAACAGACTCGTTGCCGAAGCCAATCAGGGAAAAGGGTTAAAAATTGCCCGATGGATGCGGGTATACATGACTTATGTGCTGCCCGTCATTGTGTTGCTTGTCTTTTGGATGAGCCTATGATTTCCACGGCCGCTTTTTCCCCGTCCAGCCCTTCGCCGCCCAGTAATCCGCATCCGCTTTATTAAAGCCATGCCTCTGCATAATGCTCATGACCGTAAAAAAAGCTCTCGTTTTCACGGAAGGTCTGACAGATTTCTGTCTCTTTCTGATATTTCGTGCCAGCGAATCGAGCTTTTTTTCTATTTTCTGCTTCTTTTTTCCGCCGACCCTCTCCCAGGAAGTTTCCATGACCGCGACGCCGTACCGGTATATTCTGGCAGCGCCCCAGAAAAAAGCGCTGTGCGCCATATCCTTATTCGTGCTTTTCATGCCGCTCCCGGCGGCTGTCGAAATGCAGACTACCTGTTTGGAAAACATCTTTTCTTCGGGACGGTGCACCATCCAGCGCCAGCCGTAATGGTCAAGAAACGCTTTCATTGCGCCGGTTGCATGGTATACATAGACCGGGCTCGCAAGGATGATGACATCCGCATCATCGAGCGCTTTCGTAATAGGCGATAATTTTTCATAATGGGGACACTTTGTTTCGCTTTCACCAAAACAACGGGTGCAGCCGACGCAGAACTCCCCGAAATCCCTCGGCAGAAAAAATTCCGTCACTTCGCCGCCCAGTTTCCGGGCCAGCATTTCTGAAATATGATAAGTAGAACCTTGATGACTCTGTCCGTGTACGATGGTTATTTTCATGCTTTCCTCTCATTCCGCCGCACGCGCGGCTCCCTTTCATTTCCGAAGCGTTTTACACATGGAACCGTTTCTTTTGCTTTCGATAATAGCACTGACGGAATGCCCTGTCAATGTAACGGTCCCCCTTCTTTTCTTATATCATTCTCTTATCATTCTCTCCCGTGTTTTCCATCGCCAGAAAGAATGCGTCTGCCACCGCCGGGTCAAAATGGGTGCCGGATTCCTCCCTGATAATCGTACACGCTTTTTCAAACGGTATAGCGCTTTTGTAACAACGGCTGGAGGTCAATGCGTCGAATACGTCCGCGACCGCCATCACCCTTGCGCAAAGCGGAATCTCCCCGCCTCTTTTTCCATACGGATATCCCTGTCCATTCCACCATTCATGATGAAAAGCCGCCATCTCCACCGCTCTGTTTAAATACCCCGATTCCCCCAGTTCCGCCTTTGCACGAAGGAGCAGCTCCTCTCCGGCAGTGGTATGAGTTTTCATTATCCCAAACTCTTCTTCCGTCAGCCTTCCCGGTTTATTCAAAACCGCATCCGGAATATGTATCTTTCCGATATCGTGAAGCGGCGCCGCCACCACCATATCCCGCATATACTGGTCAGTCAGAATATCTTTGTATACGCCCTGTTTTTTCAGGGCTTTCAGAATATTTTCCACATAGTCCGCCGTGCGTCTGATATGTCCTCCCGTGTTATCGTCCCTGTTCTCCACAATCTCAGCCATCAGCGTTATCATGCCGGACTGCATGCCGGAAACCTGTTCATGGTAAAAAGAGCGTTTATTTCCCTGCATAATCAACACGATAATCGTAACTGCCATCATAAATACCGTAATGCTGCTGATGCCCATAAAGGACACGAGTCCCGTCCCATACGCGTCTCCCGCCGCAAATCTCAGGCTGCCCGCCTCTTTCTGAGCCGAAAGCTCATTGGAAAAAAACATCATCACCGTCCCGATAACGCAAAGCAGTATGCTTTCGGATTTTCGCAGACTCCTGTGCCGCATATTTTCCTGAAACCAGTTCCGCCATGTTTTTCCCTTGACAGCAAATAGAATCAGTCCCAAAAATAAGCCCCCGTAAACTGCATACTGGTATAGCATCGTTTTCTTTTCCGAAAACGAAAGCAGATAGGGCGGTACGAGCAGGAGCGGCGCCAGAAGCCCGTTGATAATGCCGATTAACGGAATCATCAGAAGCAGAACCCACAAACGATGTTTTTTCCTGGCAAGCCAGATATTCAACGCAATCAGGAAAATCGCGGCCATTGTCGCGACATCCTTTTGCAGCAGAAAATACGCCGCTCCAATAACGAGAAAACTGCACAAATAAAAGCGCCGCTGCTTTCTTTCTTCCATATCCGGTTCCAGAAACACATATTTTTTTATCATAAAACCGCTGACTGCAATCGCCGCAATTTCCAGTATATCAATCAATTCTATTCCCATTCTGCCATTCATTCCCTCATGCACCCTCCTCCTGAAAAAGGGGAAGCACCACCTCCCGCATACTTCCCTGTTCCATCTTTAAAAGCCGTTCCAGATGATAGATAAATGCCTCTTCCTTTCTTCGTCTCACTTCCGGACCGTATTCGGCCATCTTATCAAAAGCCGTATTGGCATAGAGAAAAGTCATTTCCGCCGCTTCAGCCGGATAATCTGTCTGGCAGATACCCGCTTCAATGCCCTCTTCAATCAGTCCTGTAAGCAACGGATTCATTTCCGCAAGCAGCCTTTCCTGTATTTTCTGGTGCATGAGCGCATTCTGCGGCTTATGTATCTGTTCCATAAATCTGCCGCTCCGGTCCTCACGCGGCTGCAGCGCTTTTATCATCATTGTCAGACGCTGCAGAACGGGAATTTCTTTCCGCTCCGCAGCTTCCTTTGCCTTTGCAAGAAGTCTCTGCATCATCCGTTCAATCATCGCGTCCAGAATGTCTTCTTTGGATTTAAAATGGTAATACAGGGTTCCTCTCGCGATACCTGTTTCCGCCAGAATATCATTCGTACTGGCGCTATCGAATCCTTTTGTTCCAAACAGGCGCTCCGCCGCATCCAGTATTTCATTTTTCCGCTCTTCCGCTTCTTTCACGATTCGCATAAATCTTCTTCCCTTCTTCCATAGATTCTGTTATATAACCGACCGACTGCCGGTTGATTTTATTTTAACACGCTGGCAGCTCCCTGTCAAAAACGGGATATCTTCCATGTATAAATGTGCTACATGTGTTTCCGTCCGATTTCTTCTTGACATTATTGCAATTTATGATTAGTATAATATTATACTATATTTGTATTATAACATTATCATTATCAGGATTATTTTATTGTAATCATTATTCGGGTAATCTTATTTGGGAAAGGAAATGGAAAACGCTATGTCTTTATCGTATGGTATTTTGGGATTTCTGAATTATAATCCGATGAGCGGATATGATTTGGTGAAGGCCTTCGAATCTTCTCTGGCTTTTTTCTGGCATGCCCAGAACAGCCATATCTATCTGGAGCTGAAAAAATTGGAAAAGAACGGATATATTGACGGCGAGACCGTCATCCAGTCAGAGCGGCCGAACAAAAGAATTTTTTCGATTACCGGTGCCGGCAGGGAAGCCTTTATGCACTGGCTGGCGGAAGGCGCTGACGAGAATACCCTGCAGTTTAAAAGCGCGTTTCTGATGAAAATTTTTTTTGGCGGAAACCTGCCTCCCGCCCAGAGTGCCGATATTTTACGACAGTTCCGGACGGATTGTGAAACTTATCTGCAAAGAATGGAATCCATCCCCGGAAGCGTGGAATATTACGGTTCAAACAAGGAAACTTACCAGACGCTGTACTGGCAGTTCACGGCCGATTTTGGGTATTGCTTCATCAAAACCTGTATCGAGTGGGCCGGAAGGTGCATCGAAAAACTGGATTCTTTGCGGTAACAACGCTGGAAAAAGCAAAAACAGACAGGAGGCTTTCAATCTTATGCACAAATCAGAAAAAATCAGGAAATTCATTTTACCGGTTATGATGTGGCTGCTTTTTGAAGCCATCGCCATAACACTCTGGCTTACGAAGCAGAATCTTTTTTATCTGTTCAATTTCAGCTATATCGGCACATCTCTGGCGGTCGGTTTTCTTCTGTTCCGGCTCGGGTACCGGCATGCCCGCCGGGTCGCGCAGTTCCTGGTCGGAACCTATATGCTCGTTTATCTGGGCCTGATTTGCAACGAAAATATGCAAATCGAAGGCTTCTGGTACTACTTGTTTACGGGCGTTTTTGAAGCGGCAACCATCCATTACGCGGTAGCCAAAATATTCGGTCCGCTCGTTTTCGGACGGGGCTGGTGCGGTTACGCATGCTGGACGGCGATGGTTCTCGACCTTCTGCCTTATAAAGTCCCGCAGAAGCCCCGGAAAAAATGGGGATTTATCCGATATATTACCTTTGCGCTGTCTTTTGCTCTGGTCAGCGCCTTATTTCTCACCCAGGTAAACAATCTGGAAAAAATCATGTTCTGGCTGTTCCTCATCGGCAACTGCCTGTACTATTTCATCGGCATTCTTCTTGCCTTCACACTGAAGGATAACCGCGCTTTCTGCAAATACATATGCCCGGTCACCGTATTTTTGAAACCAATGTCCTATTTCTCGCTGATGCGCATCCAATGCGACAAAAGCAAATGCGTTTCCTGCGGCAAGTGCAAAACCGTCTGTCCCATGAACGTTGACATGACCGATAATTCCAGGAAACGTGAAAACGGGACGGAATGTATTCTGTGTTTTGAATGCACGAAGGCATGTCCGAAAAAAGCATTATAGACTTACCGTGTCAATGCCCGCCGCATCGCTTAGCAGCCTTCCGCTGTTTCCATTTCATACCCTTTACAGACATCCACCCATCCAGCATACCCGGAGTATTCCTCCAGCTGCGCAATCGTCAGCTCTATTGCGCTATTGGAACTGCCGCATGCCGGAAAAACCGTCTCGAAGCGTTTCAGCGAAACGTCGAGGTACACTTCCGTACCCTCTTTTACCGCAAAAGGACATACCCCGCCGACGGCATGGCCTACCAGCCTTTCCACATCTTCCGGCGACAGCATTTTCGCCTTCGTCTTAAACTGCGCCTTATATTTAGCGTTATCGATTTTCGCATCTCCCGCCGTGACAATAAGCATCGCATGGCCGTCCACCAGAAATGATAATGTCTTTGCGATTCTCTGCGGCGCACAGTGCAGCGCTTCTGCCGCAAGTTCCACCGTTGCGCTGGAAACATCAAATTCCAGAATTTTGTCTTCCATTCCGTACTGCCCAAAATATGCCTTTACTTTGTCAATTGCCATTTTTACTCCCATCTGTCTGCTTTAGCAGACACTCAAATCAATCGTTGAAAATTTTAATTTTAAACCTTACTCCCCTTCCGCCGCGCACGCGGCATTTTTATCATCTGGAATCTTATTTTGTTAAAACCCTTCCTCTTTTCGCTGCTTCCGCATTTCCCGCCTTTTGATGCCCGCTTCCCATTCCGCCCTTTCCGCCTCCGTCTCGATAATCAGCTTCGGCACTTCCACGGGATTTCCGTTTTCATCCACCGCAACCAGCGTCAGATAGGCCCTGTTTATGGGCTTGCGGATTCCGTCAAGGCTCTCTATATAGGTGTCCACCCGCACTTCCATTGAGGTTTTTCCCACAAAAGTTACCCTTCCAATCAGGACAAGTAAGTCTTTTAAATAAGCCCCTCTGATAAATTTCAGATTATCGACAGACGCGGTTATCACATCTCTCTGCGCATGCCGGATGCCCACAAGCCCCGCCAGCTCATCTATCCATTCCATCAGCTTTCCGCCGAATAATCTGCCCGCGCCGTTCAGATGCTCCGGGCGTACCTGATATACCTGTTCTATTCTGGATTCCGATACTCTTTTTTCCATGCTAATAACCATGCCTTTCTCTCTGTCCGCGATATTTGGGCCCGCGCTAAAAGCGCAGCGCTGACATTGCTCAAAGCGCATCCCCGGCTACTGTCTGCTTTGACAGACATTCAGCGGATTCCAGACGCCCTGCAAGTAACAAATCAAAAACAACACAAACAACAGCAGATTGTGAACAATCATACAGGCCCACGCGGACACAAGACCGAGGCCAAGAAACTGTGTACAAATCAAAGTCCCGGCGATGCGGACAAGCCACATGCCAACCATATTATAGACAAACGGCGCTTTCGTCTTACCCACGCCCATCATAAACCCTTCGATAATAATGGAAAATCCATAAAAAGGTTCCGATACCGCCACCATGCGCAGAACCGTCGTTCCCAACGCAATAACCGCTTCATGAACGGAGAAAAGCCGCATCAGGGCCGGAGCCGCAAAGAAAAGACATGCGCCAGAACCCGTCATCAGAACCAGTTCCAGCGGAATAAATATGGAAGCCAGCTTCTTCATGCGTTTTCCGTCATGAGCACCGTAGGCGTTTCCCGCCAGCGTCGCCGCCGCTGTCTGCATCCCATACCCCGGTATATAAAAAGCCGACTCTACCGTGTTGGCAATGGTGTGTGCCGCCGTAGATACTTCCCCAAGAGAATTAATCATTGCCGCAAACGCCACATATCCGAGGGATGTTCCAAAACGCTGCAGCATATTGGGAAACGCCACTTTCATACAGGGTTTCAATATCTGCATATTGGGAGAAAACCTCTGTCCTTTGGGCGAAATTACCCTGTGCTTCCAGAGTACACAGGTAATGCAGATTCCGCCTATTGCAAAAGCAATGGCGCTTGCAATCGCGGCGCCGATTACCCCAAGCCCCGCTCCCCATATCGTAAAATGTCCTGAAAACACCACGACCTGACGGGAAGGATAAATCATCAGAAAATTCAACGCCACATTGATAAGGTTCACCAGCAGTCCGATTTTCATCGGCGTTTTCGTATCGCCCGCCGAACGAAGCACCGTGCCAAAAATAATGCTTGCCGTCCTGGGAAGCATGGGCAGATACAAAATCAGAAAATACAGGGAAGCCATTTCCTGTATTCCCGCATCCACCTGCATCCAGACGGGTATCATGCCGCTTAAAGAGACTGTCAACACCGTAAAAAAAACGCCCAGAACCCCTGTAAGCAAAACCGCCTGTGCAGCTGCACGCTTTGCCGCGGCCTGGTCGTCTGCTCCGAAGGCTTTGGCGATATAAGAAAGAAAGCCTACGCCTACGGCTGAAATCGTACTGCCGATGAGCCAGTTCACGGTTCCCGTGGAACCTACCGCCGCAGTTGCCTGTGTTCCCAGTGAGCCCACCATCGCCGTATCGATATACTGGACAGCCGTCTGCATAAGCTGCTCCAGCATCGTCGGCCACGCAAGGGTAAGAATTGTTATGAGCATGCCGCGGTCTGTCATCTGATTTGTCTGATTCTTCGTCCCCGTCATTCCTCCGACCGGCCCCCGGATTCCTTCTCAGACAACTTCTGGTATAAGGCAGACAATTTCTCTATAAACTCTTCCGGGTCTTCTCCGGTTCCCAGATTGTTGTCTTCAAAATATTTTATCCATTTACATTTGGGATACTCCTCCACTAACTTTGCATAGCACAGATAAAACAGCCCTATCGTTTTGCTTATAATCGTATTGTTCTCTTTTTTCAGAATTCCTTTCGCAAGTCCGACCGCCAAATCTCTTTTTTGTTCCAACAACCCTTTTGCATCTTTTGCGGTCATAATCTCAAGCCACTGGCAGCGGTTCAGACTATCCTTACTATCCGCTATATCATAATCTATTTCGATTCCCGTCATATCCGAAATTTCCTGATTCAGGGAAAGAAAGTCTTTATCCGTGTCGAGCAGAATCTCTAACGATACCGCATCCAGCTTAATATCTTCGTCCCGTACATCACTTTGCAGTTTCTCAGATACTTCCGATTTATATTTTGAAATCTTCTGCCGAATCTCCTGAAATTCTTTATCCGCTATTTCCAGCAATCCGGCCAGTCTTGAAAAATCGCGGACAATTTCCGACGGTACTTCAACATTGCTCTTATACCCCATGTCATGCTCCATCTCCGCCCAGGAATGCTGCAAAATAGAACGAATCTGTACTTCTATTTTCAGTTCTCCCAGATTTTCATATTCAGGCAGCGCCGCTCTCCTGTCATCGAGACTAATGACATAGTGCAGGGAAAGATAACCAAACACCTTCGGCTCAAGTGTCTTTCTCTTATCGATGCTGTTTTCTTTGTCCACCTTGAATTCCCGTTCAATAAGCGCCGCAACCCGGTCTACATCGTCGGCATAATAAGTGATAATACGGACCCCTCCGATATCCGTGATGTCAGACAATGTTTTATATTTATCTCCCTTTTTACGAATTTTCTC
>CAJTRL010000033.1 GCA_910578715.1 uncultured Lachnospiraceae bacterium
GTCAAGCTGGTCGAAGGAGCGGCACAGGTAGATAAGGGAGCGGTTCTGCCAGTCTAGTCTGTCGGCAACCTGCATTTCCAGATTAACCAGTATGTGTCCGCGTCCGCGGTCAACAAGGCGAACGTTAATATCCAGCCTGATTTCTTTGGATTTGATGGATTCGCCCAGAATAATGGGGTTTGTGATTTCAACAGAAAGAACGTCTTTTTCGTCAAGATGAAGGAGCGAACAGATAAGGCCGCGGAGGACTTTATTGTTTGTCTGTAAAACGGCGCGGAACATGTAATCGTTTGTCATGTTAAACCGGACCGGGCCATGAGCATTCTGTGCCGGAAATGTCGTCTGAATCATAGAAATGTCTCCTTTGTAAAGTAGAATTGTCATAAAGAGGGCGCGTTAGAATGTGCGCCCGAAAGGGAATAAATCTTATATAGCATAAACAATAGCACAGACAGGGTGAAATATGCAATGATTAAATTGGAAGGAAGTGTAGAAAAAGAATTGACGAAATAACGTTTTTTCACCAAAAATATCATCATATAGAAAGAAAAGTACTGTTTGGGTTATCGGAATACAAGATAATGTATTGTGCATTTTTTATGTCAGGACAGAAAAGGTATTCGGCGGTGCGCCCGATGAAAGGCGCATCCGACGAAATCCCTTTCCTTGCATCCCTTTTCAATTCATGGTATGATATCCACAGGGTTTCAGGGACATCTGTTTCCAGAACTGCCCGGGTGTATCAGGAACAGTTAAGAAACAACCGGTAATAGTCAGAAACAACTGAAAACAGTTAAAAGCATCCGGAAGCGGTCAGAAACAATCAGAAACAGCCGGGAATACCAAAAACAGGCAGCATCATAGAAAGGACAGGGGAAAATGACATACGAAGAATTTTTTGCAGAAGTAAAAGAGCAGTTTCAGAAGGCGGATATCAGTCATGTGACGGAACATCTCGCATATCAGTTTAACATCACAGGGGAAGCGGAAGGGATTTTTTATGTAGAGGTGAAAGACGGAAAACTCTATGTGGAGCCTTACGAGTATTATGACAGAGATGCCATATTTACGGCAAAGGCGGAAACGCTGAAAAAGATTGCCGCAGGGGAACAGGACCCGATTCTGGCGGTCACGCTGCAGAAACTGAAAGTGGAAGGAAATATTGACAAAGCTCTGAAACTGAAAGATTTGATTGAGAGCGCAAAGAAGAAAGAGAAAAAGGATAAGAAGAAAAAATAAATAGGCGTTAAAGCCCTGAGTCAGCCGTAAGTATATCAAAGATTTGAATCACCTGGCTTGACACATGGCTGTTAATCGGTTAAGATAAAAAAAAATAAAAGCACCGAATCCGGGCTAAATGCCGGAAATATCGGGAAAGGAATTTACATGTCGATTGTGGTCGTAATGGAGAATGCAAAGTAAATAATTGCAAGAGGTCAGATTGTCGTGCTATCAGTCTGCCCTTATTCTGCCTTACGAAATGCCCGATATGTTAGTGTACTGACCTGTTCATGTTTCACCAAATGATTTTGCCTGAATTTTTATCTGCTGCGCTGGCTTCAATCGACGATACCGTTGTATCGCTTCATTCAGTCGCCTTGCAGTCTAAAAATTTATTCTGCGTCATTTAATTGAAAATGGACAGGAAAAAGTGCGGTCCGAAAATGAGAGAAAAAGAATTGTATTTCAGGAGCATGGCTGTATGGCCATGCTTTTTTTGCACTCTTTTGTCGGAATTACTGTCGTAATAATATTACAATGCCGCTTATGCGGCGGAATAAGAAAGGAATATGTCTGCCAAAGCAGACAGATGGGAGCAGGAATGAATACAACCAATATTATTGAAATAAAAAATTTGACGAAAGTTTATAAAAGGTATGTAAAAAAGGAAGGCGTCGGCGGAAGCATTGCCAGCCTGTTCAGGCGGAAGTATACGGAAAAGAAAGCGGTCAGCGGTCTGGACCTTTGTATCGGGCGGGGAGAGTTCGTCGGACTGATTGGGCCAAACGGGGCGGGGAAGACGACACTGATTAAGATGCTGACAGGCATTATCGCACCCACTTCAGGGGAAATCAGCGTGCTTGGATATTATCCGAACGAGATGAAAAATGCGTTCAAGAAACAGTATGCTGTTGTGATGGGACAGAAGAGCCAGTTGTTTTTTGAACTGACAGTCAACGATATTCTGCGGCTGTTCAAGGAAATCTATGAGATTCCGGAAGCGGATTTTCAGCGGAACAAAGCCTATTTTACGGAGCTGTTCGGCGTCCGGGAGCTGATGGATGTACAGGTAAGGACGCTTTCGCTCGGCGAACGGATGAAAATGGAGCTCATTGTTGCGTTATTGCACGACCCCGGCGTTCTGTTTCTGGACGAACCGACGATTGGGCTTGATGTGGTTGCTTCCGCGCAGATTCGGAAGTTTTTGAAAGAAATTAATGAGGAGAAGCGGACGACGATTCTCCTGACTTCTCATTATATGGAAGATATTCGGACCTTATGCGGGCGCTGTGTCGTTCTCAATCACGGCATCAAAATCTATGACGGGAAAACGGAGGAACTTTTCGGGGAAGAAGAGCCGGCAGCGGTCATGGAACGGCTGTACGGGAAAACGGAACGGGAAGAGACAGGGAACCGGAAGGAAGATACAGAAGCCGGCACAAATAATCCCATGCGGCCGGCCGGTTCAAAGTCCGGAAAAGATGAGAAAGGAGCGTGTGAGAATGAAGATGCGTAAATATATCGAAGTGGCGAAAGTTTATTTCAAAACGCAGTTCGCATGGCGGGCGGACGTCTTGTTTAACATGATTTTTACGATATCCAGAATTTTGTTTGCCTATCTGCTCTGGCGCATGGTTTTTTCGGGAAAGGAAGTGGTTTCGGGATTTACCTTTCACGGTATGCTCTCGTACTATATTGTCAGTTCCTTTTTATCCCAGCTGGAGATGTCGGGAGGAATCAGCGGCGAAATCTGTCAGCGCATCCGAAACGGTGCTTTTTCCAAATATATGATTCTTCCAGTCAGCATGGAAGGATATTTTGTGGCGATGGAAGCAGGAACCGTGCTGTTTTACCTGGCATTTGACCTGATTGCGGCTTTTTTGTGGATTTTTATTTTTCGGATAGAATTTGCATTTGTTACGGACGGAGCAGTTTTGCTGTGTGCATTCTGCCTTATCTTGCTCGGACTTTTTTTCATGGTGCAGTTTGCTTATTATCTCGGCATTCTGACGTTAAAATATCAGGGAATCGAAACTTTTCTGATGATAAAAAATAATCTGATGGCATTGGCTACGGGAACGATTGTACCTCTTGCTCTGTTCCCGGAGGCGGTTGTCCGCGCGATGAGGGCGCTGCCTTTTTATTATGTGACTTATCTGCCGTCCATGCTATTGACTGGAAAATGCCGGGAAGAAGCGGTCGTGGGAATCGGTATTATGACAGTCTGGTGTCTGGTCATGCAGATTCTTATCCGGCGCACCTGGGCGAAATACAGCAGAAAGTATGATGGGGTGGGAATATGAAAACTATAAAAAAATATTACAGAGTATTGCGGGAACTTGTGAAACTGCGTTTTCAGAACCTGATGGTATTCCGGCTGGATTTTTTTGGACCGTTTCTGGTGGACGGAAGCCTGTTTCTCGTACAGCTCCTTGCATTCCGGGCAGTCTATGGGAACGTGGAAGCGGTCGGAAGCTGGGGAAGCGGCGAAATGATTCTTTATATTGGCACGTTTTCCCTGTTGAATGCGGTCAGCATGACTGTCTGTTTTTTCGGGCTGATTGGGATTCCGGGAAAAATTTTGAGCGGAGAGATGGATTTGTATTTGACCAAACCGGTCAGTCCGTTATTCCGGCTGACTTTTGAAAAGATGAATCCGGGTTCCGTCCCGCTGGTGGCGATGAGTTTGTGTATTATCGCTTATGGCGCCCGGAAAAGCGGGATTTCTATAAGGGGAGAAAATCTTTGTGCGTATCTTTTTTGGCTGGCGGTAATGACGATATTGTATTATAATATGGAAGTCCTGATTCGTTCCATGTCTTTTTATATTTTATCCAATGCAAGACTGGACCAGCTGGAAGAGGCGTGCCTGGATTTATGCATGAAGCTGCCGGGCATCGCGTTTTATGGCATATACAAGGTGATTTTTTACATTTTCCTCCCTTATGGCATTATGGCTACGCTGCCCGTGCAGAGTCTGATTGGAGAGATGACCTGGAAGGGCGTTGCTTTTGGAATCGCGGTGGCGGCCGCCTTCAGTCTGCTGACTTATGTGGTATGGACGGGGGGAATCCGGCGCTATAACAGCGCCAGTTCGTAAGAAAATGCGGGGAGGCTCCGGGTGAGGCCGGGTATGGCATTCGTTCCTTTGGGGGCACGCTCTCGCTCCGCGAAAAATCGTAGCGGTACTAAGCTCAAAAGCCGCATAGCGTCTTTTTCACTAAAGAACACGACTACTTTCCGTAGTCGGCGTTTTTCCAGGGCCCCCGCCAGGAAACGAATGCCATACCCGGCCTCACCCGGAAACTTTCCGAAACTACACAACCAGGAGGAAACCAATCGTGAATTACGACCTGACCCAGGGAAGCATTATGAAAAATCTGCTGAAGTTTGCATTCCCGATTATGGTGGGAAATATGCTGCAGCAGCTCTATAACGTGGTCGATACGCTCATTGTCGGGCGGTATCTTGGGGAACATGCGCTGGCGGCGGTAGGGTCTTCCTATACGCTGATGGTGTTTGTGACGTCTGTGATTCTGGGACTATGTATGGGGAGCAGCGCGTTTTTCTCCATGCAGTTCGGAGCCCGCAATTATGACAGGCTGGAAAAAGGGCTGTTCATCGCCTTTTTGTCAATCGGAGCTGTATCGGCTGTGTTGAATATTCTGGTCTATGCGGGCATGGACTTCCTTCTTGTTTTTTTGAAAGTGCCGCATGAAGTGGCGCCGCTGATGGAAGAATATCTGGTGTGGATTTTTGCGGGAATTATGGCGGTTTTTTTATATAATTTTGTAGCAAATCTGCTTCGGGCAGTCGGTAATTCCATGGTTCCGCTCTGCTTTCTGGGAGCGTCCGCCATACTCAATATCGTGCTGGATATTCTTTTTATCAGGGCATTCGGATGGGGCGTCGGCGGCGCGGCGGCGGCGACGGTGCTTTCCCAGTATCTGGCGGGCATCGGCATTTTACTGTATTATTATGTAAACTATCCGCAGCTTCGGGTGCACAAAGAGAACCGCCGTTTTGACGTCGGGATTCTGAAAGAGCTGGCGGGATTATCTTCGCTGACCTGTTTACAGCAGTCGATTATGAACTTCGGCATCCTGATGGTACAGGGACTCGTGAACAGTTTCGGCCCTGTGGTGATGGCGGCTTTTGCGGCGGCGGTCAAAATTGACTCCTTTGCCTACGCACCGGTACAGGATTTTGGCAATGCCTTTTCTACTTATGTGGCGCAGAATTATGGCGCGGGAAAGGAAGAGCGGATTCGTCAGGGCATGAAGGACGCCGTGCTGGGCGCTTTTGTATTCTGCCTGTTGATTACCGTTATCGTCGTCGGGTTTGCCAGACCGCTGATGGGACTGTTCATTGACAGTCAGAGCACGGAAACGATTGCAGTGGGCATCGGTTATCTGCGCATCGAAGGGGCGTTTTATTTTGGTATCGGTCTGTTGTTTTTGTTTTACGGTTATTACCGGGCAATCCATAAGCCGGGCATTTCCGTAGTTCTGACAGTCATTTCGCTCGGAACCCGCGTTGTGCTGGCCTATGTGTTGTCAGCAGTTCCGTCCATCGGCGTCAAAGGTATCTGGGCGGCGGTCCCGATTGGATGGGGACTGGCCGACCTGACGGGAGCGGCATATTATATCATATACCGGAAAAAACAGGGGAACTTCGGCGATTAATTTTCAATTTTTGATTTGAGTGTCTGCTGAAGCAGACAGATGGGAGTAATTATGAAAAAAAGAAAATTACAGAATGAATTACAAGCGCTATTTCAATTTATCGACAACAGCCCGACCGCCTATCACGCGACGGCGAATCTGGAGAAGATGCTGGACGATGCGGGATATGTCAGGCTGGAAGAAAAGGAAAAATGGGGTATTTGGCCGGGTGGAAAGTATTATGTCAACCGAAACGGCTCTGCTGTCATTGCCTTTGCCATTCCGGAAAAAAAGCCGCGCGGATTTCATATGACGGCGGCGCACAGCGATTCCCCGTGCTTTAAACTTAAGGAAGCGGCGGAAGTTGTTGCGAATGACTGTTATGTGAAGCTGAACGTGGAAAAATACGGCGGCATGATTCTTTCCACCTGGCTGGACAGGCCGCTTTCCATTGCCGGGAGGCTGGTTTTTCGCGGAAAACAGGGGCTGGAAAGCCGATTGGTGAATCTGGAGAAAGATGCGGCCATTATACCGAATGTGGCAATCCATATGAACCGGGATATGAATAAGGGTGTCGAATACAACCCGCAGACGGATATGGAAGCGGTAATCGGGGGAGCGGACGCTTCGGGCGCCTGGCTCCGGGAGCTGGCGAAACAGGCAGGCGTGGCGGATTGTGAAATTCTGGGGGCGGATTTATTTCTGTATAACCGGGACAAATGCCGCATTATCGGCATAGACGACGCTTTCATCGCGGGGCCGAGGCTGGATGATTTGGAGTGCGCTTTTGCCGGAATGACGGCGCTGATAAAGGAAATGCCGGAAGAATATGTCAATGTCTGTGCGGTTTTCGATAATGAGGAAGTGGGAAGCGGAACAAAACAGGGCGCGGATTCCACTTTTTTAAAAGACGTATTGGAGAGAATTTGTGGCGGACTCGGCATCGATGCGGAAGAATACCGTTGTATGCTGGCGGAGAGTTTTCTCATTTCCGCGGACAATGCCCATGCGCTGCACCCGAATCACCCGGAAAAGGCGGATGCGGCAAACCGTCCGCTTATGAATAACGGCATTGTCATTAAGTACCACGGAAGCCAGCGGTATGCGACGGACGCTCTTTCCGCGGCGGTGATGAAAGATATCTGCATGCAGGCCGGCGTATTGTATCAGGCATATGCCAACCGCTCGGATATCGCGGGCGGCAGCACGCTGGGCAATATTTCCACCGCCCAGGTATCGGTCAGCACAGTTGATATAGGCCTTGCGCAGCTGGCGATGCACTCGGCCTTTGAAACGGCGGGCGCGGCGGACGTCGGGTATCTGATACAGGCGCTTTGTGCTTTTTATCATGCTTAAAAGAGTGGAATCGCAAAGGGGTCCATCTCGACGACGGAGGAAGATTTGGAAACGCGCTCCCGGTATTCCGTCGGTGTACAGTTTAAATACCGCTTAAACAGCTTGTTGAAGTAACTGATGCTGTTGAATCCGACCGAAAGCGCCAAATCAGCGATGGAGTGCTTGCTTTCGCGGTCGTCGAGAATCTGCTTGCTCGCTTCAAAAATACGGTATTTCATCAGATATTCAAAGGGCGTCATCTGGATTGTCGATTTGAAGCAGCGGCAGCATTCGCTCTTGCTGACGGAAATGCTTTCCGCAATATCCTCAAGGGAAACGGCCTCGGCATGGTGCAGACGGATATAAAGCATCGCCTGTTTTACCCGCTGTTCGTTCATGGAAATGTTGGGCGTTGCCGGAATGTTCACCTGGAGCAGCTTGTTTAAAAGAGCTGCCCAGAACTGGCATAAATATCCTTTGGTGACCATCTCATAGCCGAAATTCTTCGTCAGATTCACCGATAGAACATTATTCAGTATATTGAGCATGCTTTTATGCCATGCATTCTGCTCTTCCATCAGCATCGTTTTTAATACGGAAAAACTCTGCATCGGATGCAGGAAATTTGTCCGAAGGTAAGAACTTGTATAGCCAAACAGAAAATCAGGATGGAATACCAGGGAATAATAGGAACATTTCTTGTCTTCCACGCTGTGAATCGAGTGCATGACATTCTGGTTCAGGATAAATCCCTGTCCCGGCGTCAATATATATTCCTCATCGTCGGTTGTTACTTTGGCGTAACCGCTTCCGATGAGAAGAATTTCCATTTCTTCGTGCCAGTGCCAGCGGATAGAGCGGGAAGTATGCTGGTCTAAGTCTATCTGATAGACGCTGACAGGGTACTCCAGATTTCCGTGTTCGCTGGTATCATAAAGATTATTGTAAGCTGTTGTTGAATTAAAGTTGAAAGAAATATCTGCTGTTTTTTCGTTGTCTTTTACCACTTTATGCCTCCCGTCGTTCGCCTTGTTATAAGTTAAAACACAGGTGGAAATTGCCGCGTTGATAGTAACTGATAATCCATTAACAGTGACAGGTACTGAAAAAAATTAACAGGAACAAAAATAAATCCATTAACAGTTACAGATAATAAAATGAAGTTAGCAGTGACAAATCGTGATACATTAACAGTAACAGATAGCATGATACGTTTATCGTGACAGGTTATCGTGAGCCGGTATGCCATTAAATGCCCATGATTCGCTAAAAGTGAATGGTTGATGGTAATTTCGTATATGATAAGAAGAGGTGATTTAAAAAAATAATAAAATCATAATGATTTATCAATCATAACCCGTAAAACTATTGTAGCACTTTGGGAATATGAAGTCAAAATATTTTTATATCAATTTATGGTAAAATATTATCCAAAAATATAACAATATTATCCAGCAAAATACGAAATAATAAAAACACCTTGACAAAATACCCTTACTGGGTATATGCTTTAAATACCCTTACGGGGTATACAAAACTGAATGCCTGATAATACAGACAAATCGAGGTAATTTATGGAAAAGAAAAAAGAACGTTCCGAGAAAGAGTATAAAGACCTGATGAACCGCCTGAAGCGAATTGAGGGTCAGGTGAGGGGAATCCAGGGAATGCTGGAAAAAGACGCTTACTGTGCGGATGTGCTGATACAGGTGGCGGCGGTAAACGCAGCGTTGAACAGTTTTAACAAGGCATTATTAGCCGAGCATGTGCGGACCTGTGTTGCCGATAATATCCGGGCGGGAAACGATGAGGTTATCGACGAACTGGTAATATTGCTGCAGAAACTGATGCGCTGACAGAGAAATTTAATAAAAGAAAAGGGGGAACCCATAATGGAGCAATATAGTGTTACCGGAATGAGCTGCGCGGCCTGCAGCGCGCGGGTGGAGAAGGCCGTATCGAAAGTGCCCGGCGTAACGTCCTGTTCGGTCAGTCTGCTGACCAATTCCATGGGCGTAGAGGGCTCTGCGCCGCCGGAAGCGGTCATTGCCGCGGTGGAAGCGGCCGGGTACGGTGCGGGGAAAAAGGAGACGGCGGCGGGAAACAGAGAGAATACAGGAGGAGCTTCTTCTTATGACGAGATGCTCAAAGACAGGGAGACGCCGCTTCTAAAGAAAAGAATGATATGTTCCATCGGCCTTCTGTTACCGCTTATGTATGTTTCCATGGGGCATATGATGTGGGGCTGGAAGCTGCCCGCTTTTTTGGAAGGAAATCATGTGGCGGCGGGGCTGGTACAGCTTCTGTTTACCATAGCGGTTATGGTAATCAATCAGAAGTTTTTCATAAGCGGCGCCAAAAGTCTGTTTCATGGCGCGCCTAATATGGATACGCTCGTTGCGATGGGCGCCGGGGCATCTTTTGTTTACAGCGTTTACGCGCTGTTTGCGATGACAGGCGCGCAGCAAAGGGGAGATGCCCAGGCGGTCATGTTATATATGGACGAATTTTATTTCGAGTCCGCAGCCATGATACTGACACTGATAACCGTGGGAAAAATGCTGGAAGCCCGTTCCAAGGGCAGAACTACGGACGCCATCAAAGGGCTGATGAAACTTGCGCCCAAAAAGGCGGTAGTGGTACGGAACGGTGCAGAAACGGAAGTGGATATCGCCCAGGTCAGAATCGGCGATGTCTTTATCGTGAAGCCCGGTGAAAATATACCCGTGGACGGTATTGTTATTGAAGGAATGAGTGCGGTCAACGAGGCGGCGCTGACGGGCGAAAGCATTCCGGTGGATAAACAGAAAGGAGACAGTGTTTCTGCGGCAACCCTGAATCAGTCCGGGTATCTGCGCTGTGAGGCCGTGCGGGTCGGCGAGGACACGACGCTGTCGCAGATTATCAGAATGGTCAGCGACGCGGCGGCCACGAAAGCGCCGATTGCCAAAATCGCCGATAAAGTGTCCGGCATATTCGTTCCGGCAGTCATCGGCATCGCGCTGCTTACCGGGGCGGTCTGGCTTCTCGCCGGAGAAAGTTCCGGCTTTGCGCTGGCGAGGGCAATTTCGGTGCTCGTTATCAGCTGTCCCTGTGCGCTCGGACTGGCGACGCCCGTTGCGATTATGGTAGGAAACGGCATGGGAGCGAAAAACGGCATTATGTTCAAAACAGCCCAGTCTCTGGAACTTGCCGGGAAAGTGCAGATTGCGGCGTTGGATAAAACGGGAACGATTACGAGCGGCGAGCCGAGGGTGACGGATATCGTTCCTGTTCCGGGAAGCACGGAAGAGGAGCTTCTGCGCCTTGCCTATGCGCTGGAACAAAAGAGCGAGCATCCGCTTGCCCGCGCCATTCTGGAATGGGCACGGCAGAAAGGCATCCGGGAAGAGGCCGTTTCGGAATTTCAGGCCGTGCCGGGAAACGGACTGACCGGAACCTGGCAGAAGGAAGAAGCGGCCGGAGGGAACCTTGCTTTTATCAGACAGAAGGCCGTTATACCGGAAGAAGCGGCGGCGCTGGCCCAAAATCTGGCCGGAGAAGGCAAAACGCCGTTGTTTTTCAGTAAGGCGGGCGTTTTCCGGGGCATTATCGCGGTGGCCGATGTGATAAAGGAAGACAGTGCCCAGGCGGTCAGAGAACTGCGCAACATGGGAATCCATGTGGTCATGCTGACCGGGGACAATGAGCGTACCGCCCGCGCTATCGGCGCCCAGGCGGGTGTGGATGAGGTGATTGCGGGCGTTTTGCCGGACGGCAAAGAAACGGTAATCCGCGGGCTTCAGGAACGGGGCGTTACGGCGATGGTCGGAGACGGCATCAACGACGCGCCTGCGCTGACGAGAGCGGATATCGGCATTGCAGTCGGAGCCGGAACGGATATCGCCATCGACGCTGCGGATATTGTGCTGATGAAAAGCGGACTGCGGGATGTCCCGGCGGCCATCCGCCTAAGCCGGGCAACGCTTAAAAATATCCATGAAAACCTGTTCTGGGCGTTTTTTTACAACGTCATCGGTATTCCGCTGGCGGCCGGACTGTGGATTCCTGTATTCGGATGGAAACTGAATCCGATGTTCGGGGCCGCCGCCATGAGCTTATCGAGTTTCTGCGTCGTCAGCAATGCGCTGCGGCTGAACCTCTTTAAGATGTATGACGCATCGAAGGACAGAAAGCGGAAGCAGCGTGCAGACCGGAAAGAAGGCATGGAAGACCGGAAAGAAAACAACGAAAAAGAAAATGATAACAGGGAAAATGATAACAAAGAAAAAGATAGCAGAGAAAAGGAGAACAAAACAATGGAAAAGACAATCGAAATCAAAGGAATGATGTGCGGGCACTGCGAAGCGGCGGTAAAGAAAGCGCTGGAAGCGCTGCCCGGCGTGGCACAGGCCGATGTAAGCCATGAAAAAGGAACGGCAGTCGTTGCGCTTCAGGAAGAAGTTGCGGACGATGTTCTGAAAAAAGCGGTGGAAGAAAAGGATTATGAGGTTGTATCCATCCGGTAAAGTCCGGTAAGAACCGGGCCGGACGGAAGCAGAACCAATAGGAAACAATCTCAACAGGAGGCAGCATTAACAGGAAATAGCCTCCGTAGGAGACAGCATTAACAGGAAACAGCAGTATCAGGAAATCAGGGGAAGGCGGATTGTAAAAGTCGTGCCTTCCCCTTCTTTGGAGGACACCTCTATCTGTCCGGCATGGGCCAGAATAATGGTGCGGGTAATGGGAAGACCGAGTCCCTGTCCTCCCTTGTCTCCGCGGGTGGTGTAGGAGCGCCGGAAAATATCGGGAAGTTCAGCTTCCGGGATGCCGCAGCCGGTATCGGAAAGAACGATAACGGCAGAGGATTCCTCCGCAGTCAGGGAAAGCGTGATTTTTCCGTCCGGCGGCGTGAAATCTGCTGCATTGTAGAGCAGATTTTCCAGCGCGCGGAAAAGCTGCTCCTGATTAGCCATCACGCGGCAGGGGCGCGGTGTGATATTGTCGAGAAAATTAGGGCCGTAGAGCTCTATGATAGGGCGGCAGTTGTGGTAAAAATCGGCAAGGAATGTGTTTAACAGTACCGGTTCCAGACGAAGCGGCGCATTCGTCTGTGCGGCGATTTCCTGAATGGATTTCAGTCGTTCGGACAGGATATCGCACTGTTTTTCTATATGAAGCATTCTTTTACGGGTATCTTCATCCAGAAGAAGGTCGTTTAAGCGGATAATCTGCGCCATATTCGAAAGCGAAGTCAGCGGCGATTTCATATCGTGGCCGAGCTCCGCGATTAACTGTCCCCTTTCTTCCAGGAGCTTCTGCAGATGCGCCGTTTTTTCCTGTACCTCTTCCTGTAAATGCAGACGGAGCTTTCTGTTTTCCTCCATCATGGCAAGACCGCGCCGCACCAAAAGAACGGCGAATGCGGCGGCCATGCAGAACGTGCCGTATTCTTCCGGATAGGCGCCGATGAACGGCTCATAATATCCAATCGTCAGAACGCTGTAAAGCAGACAGATTCCGTTTGCGGTTGCGGCCGCGAGAGCGGTTCCGGTATGCGGGAGGGCCATGAAACAGCCATAGACCGTAAGGCCGATGCAGAGTCCAGACATGCAGAGTCTGTACCAGGACAGAAGCGGCCCGTACAGCCGGATAAGTCCCGGAAAAGCGGGCAGCAGAAGGAAAGGGAAGATGACAACCAGTGCGCACATGCCAAGCGAGAACATGCGGACTGCTTTTTTCAGAAGTCTCCATCCTTCCGGAACAAACAGCCGGAAAATAATCTGAACGGTGAAAAAGACGCCCGCCAGCGCTGCGGCATCTTCTACTGCGTAGAGCATCCGCACGGACGGCAGTCCGGCCAGCCGGAGGAAAGGATAGCCGATGCGCAAAACAAAAGACAGGTTCAGCAGTCCGAAATAAAAGATGACAGAGTCAGCCATGTTTTTTCGACGCAGCCACAGCCCGATACAGAATAAGGAAAGCGTGAGTGTCGAAAAGAACAGCATTCCGTATAAAATCATGCGGGCAGCGATAAGACGGCCGATGCTGTCCGCATCCCCGATGACAGGTGCATACCAGATTCCGCCGTAATAATGGGAGTAATTGGCGGTCTGAATTATCAGTTCCGTTTCTCCTTCCAGAGAAAAAGAAAAAAAAGAATCCCTGACTAACGGAGTGTAATCTTCATCGGACACGTTCCCCGGTCCGCCCAGGCACTGTCCGTTCACATAAACGCGGGCGGCGCAGAGCGGCTCCTGTAAATAAAGCGTGACCATGCCGCTGCCCTGTAAATGCAGGCGCCAGGTGGAGACGCCGAAAGGGTTCCGGTTTTCATGAAAAAGAGAAAGGTTCGGATATTCTCCCGCCCAGGTATCATAATGGGCACGGGTTCCATGTAAAAAGTCATCCGGGACAAGCAGCGCGTCAGGATAAAATTCCCATCCGTCCACGAGCGCACAATATCCTTTTTCTGGTATCATGGCAAGATGGTCTTGTGCGAGCGCCGCTTTTGAGATATATTTGTTATCATAACAGGTTACCGCCCACAATACGGATAATGTCAGAACGATTGTGCCGGCGATTACCAGAACTGCCTGAAAAACGGATTTGGAAAGTGTTATTCGTTTCATTATCATTCTCCATTCTGCTATCATAATAGAGGAACAGCCGCGTGAAAAACCAAAGAAAATATATCGTAACGATATTGTCCATTTTTATCATGTCTATCATATTATATCTGTCCGACGGTATAACCGCAATGGCGGACGGACAGACGGAAGCGTATGCGGCCGTGCCGGGAGTGTCCGGGGAGACCGCGTCGCCGGAGGCGTTTGTGGAGCCGTCAGAGGGAGCGGAGACTTCCTCAGAATCGAAGACCGGGCCGGCTGTGGAGCCGGGTCAGCCGCCAGAGTCCGTTGAGAAACCGTCCGGGGAGCCCGGCGGAGAGCCGCCCGCAGAACCTGACGGAGAACTGCCGGAATCGTCCGAAGAGCCCGGAGGAGAACTGCCGGAGCCGCCCGCCGAGCCCGGAGGAGAGCTGCCGGAATTACCCGCCGAGCCCGGAGGAGAACTGCCGGAGCCGTCCGCCGAGCCCGGAGGAGAACTGCCGGAATCACCCGAAGAACCCGGAGGAGAACTGCCGGAGCCGCCCGAAGAGCCCGATAGAGAGTCAGCGGCCCAGCCCGTCGAGTCCGACGGAGAGCCGACAGACCAGCCGCAAGAGCTCGAGGAAGGGACAGAACAGCCGCCGGAGCCCGAAAACGGGCCGGAACAGCTCACAACGCTGGAACCGGATTCCGTTTCCTGTGCGGAAGAATTTCAGGCGTGGATGGAAACGCATAGAAATTCGGGCGGTTCCATGAAGCTGACCGATAATATCACGCTTTCCGGTTATCAGGTTTTTATACCCGACGGGCCGGGCTCTCCGCATGTCTTTATCGATACCGGCGGTTACACCATTACGATAGCCGGAGAAGTGGAATTTTGGAACGACTGTCACCTTACCTTTCAGGGCGGAACGGAAACTGCCGTGGTCTTTCGCGTTGCGGAAGGCGGAATGCTGACCCTGAGCCATATTTCCATAGAGTGTGCGTCCGGGGAAGCGTCGTCCGAAAGCGGGATGCCTTATGTGTTATGGCAGGAAGAAGGAGCCGCGCTGATTGTCGCTGACTGCCACATAGAGGGGGAAATCCATTTTGCGGAAACACCTTTTGTTCTTTATGAAAACACGGCCTCTGTTATTGTGGAAAAAGGACAACAGGCAGTTTTTCCGGCGGAAATCGAGTGCGATGTCAATTTCCAGGGGCAGGTCAGTTACCGACAGTCTGTTCCGGTTTTCTGGGACCTTACAGGAAAAGAACAACAGCAAACGGACAGAGTGCGTTTTCAGGTGTCCGGTTCTTATCCTGGCGCTGCGTCAGCTGCACCGCCGTTATGTACGGTCATTTATCATGACTATCCGCTGACATTTACCGAAGCAATGGCGGTTAAGAGCCATCGGGGGTATATCTTCCGGTGCGGATACGCTAAACTGGAAGAACTTCATCCGGCAGCAATTATAGTGGAATATTCCTTTGACGGTGAAAACTGGTTCCTGTATGAGGAAAAAAAGTGTACGATATATGAGGACTTTTTCAGCGTCTGTATTGTGGACGACCAGTGGTATACCGCAGAATATCCGTATCTGTATCTGCGGCTGCAATGCGAACAGGAAGGAGTCCGGTATTTCTCCAACGTGCTGGGGTTTGCGGCGGATAATCTGAAAGAGGCAGTGGACCAGGGCGGCACCCGGGGCGGCGGAACTTCCGTTACCAATCCGCCGAAAGAGCCAGAGCTTAAGCCCGGAGAAAACGAAAATCCCGGAACCGCCGGAAACAACACGTCGTCCGGCCCGGAAACCGGAGAAAACGCCGGAACCGCCGAAACTACCGGAAACAACATATCGTCCGGCCCGGAAACCGGAGAAAACGCCGGAACCGCCGAAACTACCGGAAACAACATATCGTCTGGCTCGGAAACCGGAGAAAATCCCGGAACCACCGGAACTACCGAAAACAGCCCGGCGTCCGGTCCGAAAACGGAAGAAACCGTTGAAGCCACCGGGAATATCGGAACTACATCGTCATCCGGTCCGGGAGCCGGAGAGAACGAAACTGCCGGGAATGCAGAGGACGCCTCACCGTCCGGCCCGGAAACGGAAGAAACTGCTACCGTCGAAACTGCTGGAACCGTCGAAGCCGCTGGAACTACCGGCAACAGTCCGTCGCCTGTCACGGGAGCATCCGCCATAGAAGCGGTTCCGGGCTCAGCGTTTGGAAGGACGTTTGCCATAGCCGCGGGATTCGCCGGATTGTCCGCAGCCGTCGGCGCCACAGGGTTCTGTGTCCATGCCGGGCTTTTCAGACGTCTACTGCAAGCCGCCGGAAGATTGTTCCGGTAGGCGGAAAACTGCCCGGATAGACAAAACTGTCCGGACAAGTGAATCTGTTCGGATAGACGAAAAACCGTTCATATTCATAGAGCGGGTTTCCCGTCGGGAACGAACAGGTAGCCTTTATACCGTTTGGTCTGAATATAGTCGCATTCCGGGCAGAGCTCATAAAGTTTTTTACGGATGCGCCCCATAATGACCTGTAAAGATTTCTGGCCTTTATTGATGGGCGCTTTCCATACCGAATCATAAATTTGCTCCGGGGTGAAAATTTCCCCCGGATGTCTGGCGAGGAAATACAGCACATCGAACTCGTAGGAGGAAAAAGCGGCGGTGCGGTTTTCATAGTCCACGCTGCAGGAAGCGGGACAGATGGAAAGGGAGCCGTAAACGAGCGTTTTGGGCGGCTCGGCAGCCCGTCCGGAGCGGATGCGCGCCTGTACCCGGAGTTCCAGTTCTTTCAGGCTGTATGGTTTGCACACGTAGTCGTCGCCGCCGAGCAAAAGCCCGCGGACGCGGTTTTCTTCTTCGGTAAAGCCGGAAAGAAATACGATGGGAAGGCCTGTTTTCGAGCGGATTTTTTCGCACAGGGAAAACCCGCTCATGCCCGGCAGGTCCACATCCAGAACCACACAGTCCAGAGCGTTCGACAGAATGATTTCTTCCGCCGCTTCCGCGGTGTCTGCACAAATGATTTCATATCCTTTTGCGGTAAAATAAGTCCGGTTGTCTTCCAGAATCAGCGGGTCGTCATCCACCATCAGAACCTTGTACATGCCTTCTCCTTTCATTTGCTGGCAATTTTTTCTTTATCTGACACATCATTTTGTCTGCATCTTATTTTCATCCTCTTTTATCTCAAGTATAGCATAAAAAAATAACTGGAAAATTTTTTTTCATTCCGAAGATAAACGTCAGGTAACAATCGCGGCCCGACGCTCTTTTTGTGAGGAAAATGTTATAAAATGTTGGTATCGTGAATGGTAAATGTCGTTTATGGCGGTGCGCGGATGGTTTTATCTGCGGGACTGCGGGTACTGCCTGCGATGCAGAAAGACAAGAGTAGACAGGCGTTGAAAGAGGCAAAAGAGAAAAAGGGAGGTATTTGTGATGAAAAAAAGAAAGGGCAGCCTGTTCATGAGGACGAGGGCGGTACTGCTTTCGGCAGTTCTGGTCGTATGTATGGTGTCAAATGCGGCTCCGGTCAGCGTACTGGCGAAAGAAAATGTCGATTCTTCTGTGAATACGGATTCTTTGGAGAAGGCGGCGGAAACTGCCGGAGGCGGTACGAAGCCGGAGGAAAAACCGGGAGCGGAGACCGTAGAGGGAGCAAATCCTGAAGGCGGGAAGAAAACGGGAACCGAAGGAACGGGAGAAACCGGAACGGAGGGAAGCGGAGGAACTGGGCCAGAAGGAACCGGAGAAACTGGAATAGAGGGAACCGGAACGGAGGGAACAGGGGAAATCGGAACAGAGGGTACGGAAGGAGAAGGAACCGGGGGAACGGAAGGCACAGAGAAACCCGGAATCGGGGGAACGGAAGGAACGGACGGCGTGACGGGAACGGAACCGGTCGGTGAGACAGGACCGGAAACGCCGGAGACGTCCACGGAGAAAGAACAGGCGCCGGAAGCTATTAGCGGGAACGGTGTGGCGCCGGGGACGATGGCAATACAGCAGGGCGCGGTGACAGTTGCGGAAGAAACAACAAAAACTATAATTACCGGGATTCAATTAGAATATGCGTCTTGGTGTTTGGGAGGAGTAGATTCGTTTCGAGAGGGAGGTGAAAAGGAAGATGAAGTCCGGGGTATTACAATAGTGGGGTGTATATGTACACCGGAATATGAAAAATGGGGAGTGACGCTTAACAACGCTGACTTTGGCTGGATGAAAGAGGAGGAATCAGGCGGATATGTGAGATATACGAAGGAAACATGGGAGAAGGGCACCTATGTATATAAAATTGCAATCACGATAGAGACAGATGGTGCTTTTGATGAAAATGTATCGATTTCTGACCCGACGGGAGAAGTATGGACGGTGGCTGGGTTAAATGACGATAAAAGCGAGATTATCCTGCTCTCCGGGGATGTGGTAAAAACCGGCCACGCTCATGCCTGGTCGTCCGACTGGACATATAGCGAAACGCACCACTGGCACGAGTGTTCTGCGGATGACTGTCCGGAGGCAGACGACACTGCGAAAGACGGTTACGGAGAGCATGATTATTATGATTACGGAGATATGACCTGTGATATCTGCGGCTATGACAGGGCACCGTCCGGCAAAGACTGGTGGTTTGATGCTGATGGAAAGCTGACAATCAGCTCGGCTGAGGGGATGACGGACTGGATAGCAAATGGCGGGAAGTATAGTGGGAATGTAAGAAACGCAGAGATACAGGGTGAAGTGACAAGTATAGAGAGCAACGTGTTTAGTTACTGTCGTAACATGAAGAGCGTAATACTGCCCGACAGCGTTACAAGTATCGGAGATGGTGCGTTTAGTAGCTGCATGAGTCTGAAGAGCATAACAATACCGGGAAATGTGACAAGTATTGGGAACGGTGCGTTTAGTAGCTGCGTGAGTTTGAGGAGCATAGCGATACCGGGGAGCGTTACAAGTATCGGAGATAGTGCGTTTTATAACTGCGGGCTGAAAGAAATAACGATGCTGGGGGAAACGCCGCCGACGATTGGAAAGAATGTTTTTAATATGTGCAAGTTTGTCGATGATAACGAACAGGGCATCCGCGTCCCGGAAGGTACGGCCGCGGACTATCAGCGCGAATGGCCGGACTGGGCGGCATATATTACGGTCACATCGAATCCGGGAATCGTTACACCGGAAGTTAAGCCGGGGAACAATGCTCCGGCAGTCAATATTTCCACATCGGCCGCGGAACTGGAAGAGATACTCCTGACGGAGGATGAAAAGCAGCAGGTGCAGAACGGAACCGATATCAAAATAGTTCTTGAAGTACAGGACGCCGGAAACACCGTGAGCGATTCGGATAAAGCGGCGGTACAGCAGAAATTGAACGGTTTTACGATTGGACAATATCTTGATATTGACCTGTATAAGATGGCGGGGGGAACCCGCACGGACATATCCGAGACGAAGGAGAAGCTAACAATTGTCCTGACCGTGCCGAACAGCCTGAAAAACACGGACAGCCAGAAAAAAAGAACCTTTGCGGTTATCCGGGTGCACGGCGGCGGAGTGGAAGTTTTGAATGACCTGGATAACAACGCCGATACCATCACCATAGAAACAGACCGTTTCTCCACCTATGCAATCGTTTATCAAGATGCGGAGGACGGCGGCAACGGCGGAAACACAGGCGGCAATGGCGGCAATAACGGTGGAAATACGGGCGACGGAAACAACGGCAGCAATAGTGGAAGCACGGGCGGCGGCAATACAGGCGGAAGCAATAGTGGAAGCACGGGCGGCGGCAATACAGGCGGAAGCAATAGTGGAAGCGACGGAGACAACAGTGGCAATAGTGGAAGCGGCGACAGCAGCGCCGGTGACAACAGCGGTAATAACGGAGACAACAGCAGTAATGCAGGCGGAAGCAGTAACGTCAATGGCAACGGCAGTAGTAACAGTGGCAAAACCGGTTTTTATAACAGCAGCAATAACAGCAGTGTTAATCCCGGCAGTTCCGGCCAGAATGCGGCGGGGCCGGGTCCTTCTAAAGGCAGCGAGCCGAAAACCGGGGACGCGGAGCCGATAGAGCTGTATGCCACCCTTGCGATGATTATGGGCTTTGCTTATCTGCTTCTGTATTTTACGGACCGGAAGAGGGGCATGACGGAGGAAACGAAGAAAGAGCTCGTCGGAAGGATTGTGGCCTGGGCAAAACGGGGCGGAAAATTCAGAAGGTACCCTGCGCTCGCGGCAATCTTTGTTCTGCTGGTATATTACCACAGCATCGGCAGGAAAATGTGCATGAGATGGGAAGAAGTTTATGGAGAATAAGATAAGAAAGGCTGTGAGGGCGCTTCTTCTTGCGGGCTTTATAGCATGCCTGATACCAATCGGCCGGGCATGCTGCCAGTCCGCGCAGCACAGGGCGCAGCAGAACAGCCTGAAAGCAATGACAGCCAAAACCAATGTAGAATA
This sequence comes from uncultured Lachnospiraceae bacterium, assembly GCA_910578715.1. GTDB lineage: Bacteria > Bacillota > Clostridia > Lachnospirales > Lachnospiraceae > UBA3282. The sequence goes on from CAJTRL010000033.1 coordinate 20,269, forward strand.
CTGCATACCAAAAGTCAGCGCATTCCATGAAATCGGTTTATCCGTTCTGGCGGACCGGAGCGTGCCGGAGGCGGAGCACGGCGGCGCACAGAGCGGAGAAAAGCCGGAAATGCTGGAACGGTACGCCGCATTGCATGAAGAAAACAGGGAGCTTGCGGGCTGGCTTTCCATAGAGGGCACGGGGATAGATTATCCGGTCATGCAGAGCGGGGACGACGAATATTATCTGCATCATGACTTTTACGGAGAAGAAAGCAAATACGGGAGCCTTTATGTCAGAGGGCAGGCCGACCTGGACGGCGGGACGAATTTCGTCATCTACGGCCATAACATGAAGGACGGCTCCATGTTCGGGGATTTGGATTTGTATCTGGAAGAAAGTTTTTACAAAGAGCATCCCACGGTTTCCTTTGATACGCTTTATGAGGAACGGACTTATGATATCATAGCGGTATTCCGTTCACAGGTATACGACGAAAAGGAGGATGTGTTTAAGTACTATCAGTTTTATGAGGCGGAGACACAGGAAGAATTTGATAGTTTTTACAGCAATATTAAAGCGCTTTCCCTTTATGATACAGGCGTAGAGGCAGCCTTCGGGGACACATTCCTGACTTTATCCACCTGTGCCTACCATGTGCCGGACGGGCGGCTTGTGGTGGTGGCAAAACGGGTTTTTGCCACATGAATGTTATGAGATAAAAATACAGGAAAGGAACCGCAGTCACAGACATGAGGAAAAACAGACTGACCGCCCTGTTTCGGGATTTTGCAAGGGCTGATAACATCAACCGGGAAAATCTGCGCCGGATTCTGAAGGATAACCGCAATACGGCATATGGGCGGAAAATGGCTTTTGACCAAATCGGAAATGTGGAATTGTACCGGAAACATATACCGTTTACGGATTATGAAGACTATGACGGGCTCTGCGAACCGATGCGTTATACGGCATATCCCATTCTTTACCGTCTTGCGACTTCGGGAAGCGCCGGGGAACAGAAAAGGTTTCCGCTGACGTCGGAGGCGCTTTGCCGTTATGGTTCTTATATCTGCGATATGCCCTATTATCATTACGGCGGACAGGAAGGGCCGCATCTTCATACGAGCGTATTCCGCTGTGGACAACAGGAGAACATTCTGCTGTCCGCAGCATATCATGAATGGCTGAAAGAACAGGGACTGTTCGACACTGCGGCGTATGTGGGCGGCGGACGGCTTCTGTTTGCGGAAAATATCGGGGATGTTCCGTATGTGAAGGCATGGCTCATGCTATGCACGCCGCAGCTCGTTTCCATCCAGTCCATTTTTCTCTACGACGTGCTTCTGGTTCTGCGTTATCTGGAAGAAAACTGGGTTACGCTGCTTTCGGATATGCGAAAGCGGAAAATTGGTGCGGCATTGCCACAGGAAGTACAGGAGCAGCTGCTGGCCTGTCTGCCGGAGCCTTCCGTGCTGAACCGGATGGAAGCCGTTCTGTCGGAAGGGTTTGAAACGCCGGTTCTGCCGGGGCTTTTTCCGGGCTTGCGTTTTATAAACGGCATTGGCGGAGGAAGCATGGCGTTTCAGACAAAAGCGCTGGCGCGGTATGCGGGGGATATTCCGGTATGTTATTTTGCCTATGCTTCTTCGGAGTGTATGATGGGAATTGCGCTTTATCCGGGCCGGGCGGAATACGCGCTTCTGCCATACAGCGCTTACTATGAATTTCTGCGGGAAGACGGTGTCTGCGTGGAGCACTCGGAATCAGAGCCGGACGTCTGCGCGGAGCATTCGGAATCAGAGCCGGATGTCTGTGTGGAGCTTTCGGATTCAGAGCCGGGCGTCTGTGTGGAACTCTCGGAATTGGAGCCGGGCGTCTGCTATGAGCCTGTGATTACAACTTTTGGCGGCCTGTACCGATACCGGACGGGAGATATCATCCGTATCTGCCGCTATGAGGGACAGACGCCGGTTTTTGAGGTGGCCGGAAGGAAACGGACCATTAATATTGCCGGGGAAAAGCTGAGCGAGCGGGTATTACATATGGCGTTTGCGGAGTGGGCCGGGGCATTGGGCGTTACGCTTTCGGATTATGCGGTGGGAACAGAGCGGGCCGTGCCCGGCCGATATCTGATTTTTGTGGAAATAGTGGGGGAGGCGTTTCCCGACAGGAAGGCAGAGTCTGCCGGGCGGACAGGAGATTTTTCCGAAGCGGCCGGAGAGAAGATTTCCGGAGGAATGGAAACGGCGGCGGAAATCTTCGACGCGGTACTAAAGAAGCTGTTGGCGGATTACCGGGATATCCGGGAACTGGGTATGCTGCGCGGGCCGCGGCTGATTCCATGCCGTCCGGGAAGCATTGCGGAGGCGGCTGCGGGAGAAGGCCACCGGAAGCAGCATTTATTTTTAAAGGAGACGCAGACTTTTCGTCTGCTGTGCGAATGGGATGAAAGAAAACTCTGAATTTATCAGAAGGCTTTATTTTCGGGCGCTTTTTCCAAATGTCATTGCGGTTCTGGGCGGCACGGTCAACGTGTTTTTTGACGGTATTTTTATCGGGAGGAAGCTCGGAGATATCGGGCTTGAGAGCGTCAACCAGTGCCTTCCGGTGTATTTGCTTTTATGTACGATTGGCTCGCTGTATGCGTCGGGAGCGTCGTTTTTGTCCGCCCATGCAGTCGGGGAAAACGATGCGGAAAAGGGAACGCGTTTTTTTCAGGGAGCGCTTCTGGACGCGCTGCTTGTGGGATTTGTCTTTTGCCTGGCGGGATTCTGTTTGTCCGGGCAGCTGGCGGCGCTTCTGGGTACGGCGTCGTCGTATGAATATGTGCGTCTATATCTGCGGATAACGCTGGCCGGCGGCGTCGCCAAGATTCTGCTGTACCTTCCGTATTTTTATCTGCGGCTTGAAGGAAAAAACAGGCATGCGATGACGGCGATGCTGACGATGACCTTTTTGAATATTGTGCTGGACTATTGTTTTTTGTTCGTCTGGGACTTCGGCATCCGGGGCGCGGCATGGGCAAGCGTGATTGCGACGGTTATGGCGGCAGGCATGAGCTTTGCGTTTCTTTTTGCGGGAAAAGGCAGTTTCCGTCCGGGTTTCCGGGCGCTTCGCATGTCCGAACGCGCGGCGGTTTTCCGGTACGGCAGCCCGATGGCGGTGAACAATGTTTTATCAGCGGCCCGGATTCTGGTCCTGAATCTGATTCTGGGCTCCATGGGCATACCGGGGCTTGTGTCCGTTTTTGCAATCGTCAACAACCTGAATGAGTTTTCCATCTGCATTCAGAACGGCGTGCCTCAGACGGCTGCGGCGATGGTCGGTATTTTTCACGGAGAAAAAGATGCGAAGAGCGTCAGAAGTACAATAAATGTGGAGCTGTTTGCCGGAACGGCGCTTTCGCTCGTGATGGCTGCATTTCTGACATTGTTTCCGGCACAGATTGGGCAGTTGTTCGGAAGCAGTACGGACTGTGCTTTTGCCATTCGCTGCCTGGCGGCGAGCCTTGTATTCGCTACTGCCAATAATGTGATGTCGTACAGCTATAATGCCATCGGGCAGCTGGCGGCGGCGAACGCCGTTACAGTCTGCCGGGGATTTGCGGCTGTGGCGGCATTTGCGCTGATTTTCCGGGGGCTTTCGGAGAAAATCTGGCTTTTTTATCCGTGCGCGGAGATTTTTACATTGGTGCTGATTTGTATCGGAAGTGCATGGACTGCCCGGAAGAAGCAGCTCATTCCTTTTTACCTGATTGACGACGCGCTGGAACGGAACGGAAATTCCACTTCTTTTGCGGTGCTCTGTGAGGACGGGGAAATCTGCGAGGCGAGCGAGAAGATTCAGGCGTTTTGCGGGCAGAACCGGTTTACCCCGAAAGAGACGATGGCAATCAGCCTTGCGATAGAGGAGCTGTTGACGATTATAACGCACAAATCCTGTCCGCCGGAGGGTTTTATGGATGTGCGGGTGCTTGCGTCGAAGGAGCGGCGCATTCTTCGGATAAGGAGTGGGGGAAAGCGGTATAATCCGGTGGAAGCACAGGATGAGAGCCTCGATTATATGGGCGTCAAAATGATTTGCGCGCTGGCGCAGAAGACGGAATATCTGAGCGCGCTCGGCGTGAATACGCTGATTATTTATCTGTAAGGATGGGAGAAAAGGCATGGCTTGAGAAAGGGTTAATAGAATGAGAAAGAAGTCGAAACTTGCGTTTAAAATGGCGGTCGGCATCGTACTGCTCGGAACGCTGATTTGTGCGGTGAGTTCGCTGATTGGTTATCATCAGTATAAAAATGCGATTGAGAAGCAGTACAATACCAAAGCGTACCAGTGCGCCGAAGTGGCGCTCTCCTATGTGGAACCGGGGAAACTGCGGGAGTATGCGGATTTGGTTAATGCCTGGGCCGACGGGACGATATCGAAAGAGGAAATAGCGCGTTACAGGGAAGAGGAAAGCTACCGGCAGACCTGGCAGCGCATCGAAACTCTGCGCCAGGCTATGGGGGCAAACGATGTATTCCTTTTTGCGCTGGATACGGAAACGCTTCTGTCTTATGCGGGGACGAGGGAAGGATGGACGCCGCTCAGGTATATTTTCGACAGTTATACCGTGCCGGAGTATTCCTATACGCTGGGGGACTGCGGCAGTTTTAACCCTGAATATATTCAGGAGCTGTACCAGATTGCCGTTACGGGAGAACGCTCGGACAATTATTTCTTTTCTGACGGCGATTACGGTTATAATACGGCGGCGATAGCGCCCGTGCTCGATGAGAACGGAGAAGTGTTCGCTTTTGCGGCGGTGGAAATTCCGATGGTGACTTTGAAGGCATCGTTACGGCAGTATCTGATTTATGCGGTGCTCATAACGGTAACGCTGATTGTGTTGTTTATTCTGGCCTATGTGATGTATCTGTACCGCCATGTGGTGCGTCCCATCAACCGGATTGCCCAGGGAACGGGCGCTTTTGTGGAAAACAATAACCATATGTCGGATATGCTGGCGGCGATTAAGACCAATGACGAAATTCAGGAGCTTGCCGAGAGCGTTATCAAGATGGAAGCGGATATCGGAAATTATATCGAAAACCTCACGAAGGTGACGGCGGAGAAGGAGCGCATCGGCGCGGAGCTGGATGTTGCGACGAATATCCAGAAGTCCATGCTGCCCAGTATTTTTCCGGCTTTTCCGGACAGAGAAGAGGTAGATATCTATGCCACGATGAATCCGGCGAAGGAGGTTGGCGGCGATTTCTACGATTTCTTTATGGTGGATAAAAGACATCTTGCCATCGTGATGGCGGATGTGTCGGGAAAAGGCGTCCCGGCGGCGCTGTTCATGGTCATCGGCAAAACGCTGATAAAAGACCATACGCAGCCGGGAAAGGATTTGGGAGAGGTCTTTTCGGAGGTCAATGACCTGTTGTGCGAGTCCAACAGCGAGGGGCTGTTTATCACGGCCTTTGAAGGTGTTCTGGATTTGGTGACGGGAGAGTTCCGGTACGTTAATGCGGGTCATGAGATTCCTTTTATCTGTAAAAAGGGCGGCACTTTTGAGCCCTATAAGATTCGGGCCGCGTTTGTGCTGGCGGGTATGGAAGGCATGAAGTATAAATGCGGCAGTATGCAGCTTACCCCCGGCGACAAAGTATTCCAGTATACCGACGGGGTGACGGAGGCGACGAATGACAAAGAAGAGCTGTTCGGCATGGAGCGGCTTGGCGGAGTGCTGCAGCGGAATGCCGGGCTGCCGCCGCAGGAACTGCTTCCGAAGGTAAAAGCTGAGATTGACGGGTTTGTGGGCGAGGCGCCGCAGTTTGATGATATTACGATGCTTTGTCTGGAATATAAGAAGCGGATGGAGGAGGAAGCCGGATGAAAGAACTGACAATTGCTGCGGCCGTTGAAAATATCGAAAAAGTCACGGCTTTTGTGGACAGCCAGCTGGAGGAGCTGAACTGCCCGATGAAAGCCCAGATGCAGATTGATATCGCAATCGACGAACTGTTTGGGAATATTGCGCATTATGCCTATTATCCGAAAGAGGGCACCGCGACCGTCCGGGTGGAAGTGCTGGAAGAACCGCTGGCCGTTGTGATTACGTTTATCGATAACGGCGTGCCCTATGACCCGTTGAAAAACGCGGACCCGGATATTACGCTTTCCGCTGAGGAGCGGGAGATTGGCGGACTCGGCATTTATATGGTGAAAAAAAGCATGGATGATATTTTTTATGAATATAGAGACGGACAGAATATTCTGAAAATCCGGAAAAAGATTTGATGCCGGCCCCGACTGACGGGCAGAGGGTGGAATGGATATGTTTGTTCTTGAGGAAAGAGTGTGGCTGTCAAGAGGAAAGGAAATGCTTATTCGTGAGGAAAGAGCGTGGCTATCAAGAGGAAAGGAAATGCTTATTCGTGAGGAAAGAGCATGGTTATCAGAATGAACGGACAGGTATTGCATAAATCCAGAGTGAAGAGTTCTTTTTTGCCAGAACAGCCGGACAAAGCGAAGGAAGAGCCGGGAAGCTCCGGCGAAGAAGCGAAAGAAGAGACGGACGGCGGCAGACTGTCTGGAAATCTCGAAATGAAACATGTGACGTTCGGGTATTCCCGGAAGGAAGAGCCTTTTATTAAGGACTTTAGCCTTTCGTTGAAAGCGGGAAGCCGGGCGGCATTCGTGGGCGCTCCTGGATGTGGAAAATCTACGCTTTCCAAGCTGATTGCGGGATTATACCAGCCCTGGAGCGGCGAAATTCTGTTTGACGGCCAAAAGATTTCCCAAATCGACAGCGGCATTTTTTCGGGCTCTCTTGCGGTGGTTGACCAGGACATCGTTTTATTTGAAGATACCATCGCCAATAACATCAGAATGTGGGACAGTTCAATAGGAGATATCGAAATGATGATGGCGGCGCGGGACGCGCAGCTTCATGAGGATATCATGCGGCGCGAAGGCGGTTACCAGTACCGCATTACGAAAGGCGGCCGGGATTTTTCGGACGGCCAGAGACAGCGCATGGAAATTGCCCGTGTGCTCGCACAGGACCCGGCGATTATCGTTTTGGATGAAGCCACGTCCGAATTGGACGCAAGAACAGAATACGAAGTCGCAAAATCCATCAAAGACAGGGGAATTACCTGTATTGTTGCTGCCTGCCGCATTCCTGTGATTCGGGACTGCGATGAAATCATCGTTTTAGACCGCGGCAGAGCGGTTGAACGGGGAACCCACGAAGAGCTGCTGGCAAAGGGCGGTCTGTATGGGCAGCTCATAACGGAGGAGTAAAGCAGGGCGGCAAAAGTGTGGTGGAATCCCCCGAAAGCACTTTGCATAAAATGAGATAAAGTCATTGACGGGGAGTGCGGAATGGATTCCCAGAAATATGAAAATATACTCAACCTGGCGCTGGACACACCGGAGCCGGAGCGGGCAAGAACATTGGAATTAAATATCGGATATGAAGAAGCAAACAATACCTGGGAGCTGATTGTCAAGTACCACGGCAGTCTGCGGGAAGGATTGTCCTCTTTTTTGACGCGGCCCGGAGGAAATCTTTTGCAAATCGAAGAACTGATAGCGGGCTATGCGATACTGACCGTGCCGGAGTCTTTCATGGAGGAGCTTCCGGCGGTAGAAGAAATTGAATACATCGAGAAGCCGAAAAGGCTTTTTTTTCAACTCTTACAGGGGAAAACCGCTTCCTGTATCGTACCCGGAAGACGGCTTACCGGTTCTCTGCGCGGCCAGGGAACGCTTGTTGCGGTTATCGATTCCGGCATTGCCTGGCGGAACCGGGATTTCAGGAAAGACGACGGAACCACGAGAATCCGTTATCTGTGGGACCAGACGCTGCGGGCCGGACAGGTATGGGAGCGCATTGCGGAAAGAGGACTTCTGCCCGAAGAGAGGCGGGAGGAATATGCGCCGCCGGAAGGATTTGTAACGGGAGTGGAATTTGACAGCAGACAGATAAATGAAGCGCTGGCCGCGCCTTCCGAAAGCGACGGAAATCTGCTTGTGCCGAGCGTGGACACTTCCGGGCACGGGACAGCGGTAGCCGGAATCGCCGCCGGAAACGGAGCGGGTTCCGATGGCGTCTATGCGGGCGTCGCGCCGGAAAGTGAGCTTCTGATTGTGAAGCTGGGAACGCCGGGGCCGGATTCCTTTCCCCGGACGACGGAGCTGATGCGCGCCCTCACCTATGCAGTGAAAAAAGCGCTGGAGCTGCAAATGCCGCTGGCAGTTAATCTGAGCTTCGGCAATACTTACGGCGCCCATAACGGTACGTCCCTGTTAGAACGCTTTATCGACAATGTTTCGGAAATCGGAAGAAACGTTATTTGTGTGGGGAGCGGTAACGAAGGCGCCTCCGGCGGACATACGGGCGGAAGCGTCGGAATTGTGACGGGCGGCGTTGCCCGGGGAGAGGTACGTCCGCCAGGGAACGGCGGAGAGACAATCGTCGAACTGGTAGTGGGCAGTTATGAGCGGGGACTGAATGTGCAGCTCTGGAAAGATTATGTGGACCGCTATCTGGTCCGCCTAATCTCTCCGACGGGGGAAGAGTTTTCTGTGGACACCGGAAGACCGGGGAAACAGAGCTATCTTCTGGAGCAGACCAGAATCCTTCTTTATAACGGGGAACCGGCGCCGTACCTGACCAGTCAGGAAATCTATTTCGATTTTCTGCCGGTTGAGAATGCAAGTTATGTAAACAACGGCGTGTGGACTTTTGTGCTGGAACCGATAGATACGGTAACCGGGAATTATACCTTTTATCTTCCTTCAGAAACTGTCCGCTCAGGGCAGACCCGCTTCGTCAGACCCACGCCGGACGTGACTTTGACGATTCCTTCCACGGCCTCCAAAGTCATTACGGTGGGCGCTTACCAGACCGGGCTGGAGGCCTACGCGGATTTCTCCGGGCGGGGCTATCTGTATCAGGACCGGCTCGGAGGCCGCATAGAAGGCTCTTTTATCAAACCGGACCTGGTGGCGCCGGGTGTCGGCATTCTGGCGCCTGCGCGGGAAGGAACCTATGCGCCTGTCACGGGAACTTCTTTTGCCGCGCCGTTTGTCACCGGAGCGGCGGCGCTTCTGATGCAGTGGGGAATTGTAGATGGGAACGACCCGTATTTATATGGGGAGAAGGTCAAAGCGTATCTGCGGAAAGGGGCAAAAACGATAAGAGGGGAAAGGGAATATCCGAATGAGAGGGTAGGGTATGGGGGGCTGTGTGTCGAAAGCAGTTTTCCATAATCCCCTTTTTGAAACATAGGACAGCCGGAATTATTTGATATATACGATAAAACGTCAAAAACACACGGAAAGAGGAAAGACCATGCGGATAGTAATCTGTGATGATATACAAAAAGATAGGGAGACAATTCGGACGGCTTTAGATACTTATTCAAAGACACATCCTGAATATTATGTTGAAGTTGACGAATACAATGCGGCGATTGATGTCCTGAACAGGATGGAAAAGGGCGAAACATATGACATCGCCCTTATGGACATTTGTATGCCGGGTGTTTCCGGGACGGACGCCGCGGAAGAAATGCTTGCCCAAAACCCGGAAATAAGTGTTATTTTTCTGACAACCAGCGCCGAATATGCGGTAGAGGCGTTTGCAATGAACGCTACCCATTACCTGCTCAAACCGTTTTCACAGGAACAGTTCAATGCGGCGGTTGACCGTGCCGTAAAGAAAACAGGAAATCAGGAAATGCTATCCCTCGAATGCGTGGACGGAGTGTATCGTGTGCGAATCAGTGAAATCGTCTCCATCGAATCGCAGAACCACTATCTGCTGTTTTCCCTTGCTTCCGGCGAAAAACTTAAAATCCGAATGAAGCTGTCACAGATGTTTGAGAAAATACAGAAATACCCGGAATTTATCAGAGTGGGCGCTTCCTATGTGGTAAATCTTGATTTTGTGCGGAATATTTCCCAAAGCAGCATGGAAATGCGGGAGGGGGTAAAAATACCCATTCCGAGGAGAAGTGTTGAGGAAGTACAGAAGGCGTATATGGAGTTCTGCCGGAAGGAGGCGGGGAAATGAGCGGATTGCATCATATTCCGGGGCTGCTTATTATGGCATTGTGCCATGTGACTGTCATTTACCATATGCTGGAGCATAAGTTTACCAAAAGGAAATTTGCGCTTTGCAGCTGCCTGTATACGGTCAGCTTTGTCTGCATGGGTGAGTATTTTTATGCGTCAGAAGGTGTAATTGCGGTGCTCATATATTTAGGAATTGCGGTATGCCTGTTCCTCTTTTTCTGTGTTATATCAAAGGAATGTTTTCCCAAGAAATGTTTTTTGTTCCTTACTTATTTTGGACTGTTTACCATCATAGATAACAGTCTGAAACTTATGGCGGAACTGCTTTTGCCGCAGTTGTCCGCTCCGGTAAGACAATATCTGGTGATTGTGCTACGTACGGCGGTTGTGCTATTGATGCTGGCATTGTATAAAAGATATGCGGCGCCGATGATACATTCCCTTGCGGATAATAAAAAAGGGAGATGGTGGAATCTGGCGCTGATTGCTTTGCTGTTCTATCTGCTGCAGGCCGCGGTGACTTTTTTGAATGCAGAAAGCAGAATGTCGAAAGTATATATCCTTATAGCTTTCGTTGCAATCAGTTTCGTGATGCTTGCGGTGTACGGCGCTGTATTCAGTAACATCAGTTATATGAAGAAGGATGCGGAGGCGGAGCTGATACGTCAGAATGCTGAATATTTTTCCGGCCGTCTGTCCGTTTTGCAAAATGCAGAGGATGCAAACCGCAGGCTCCGGCACGATATGCGGCATCACATCGATACGATTGCGGCATATGCGAAAACAGGCGACAATTCCGCAATCCTTGCCTATATCGGGGAATACGGAAATGAGATTTCAGGAATGGCGGTAAAGCAGTATTCCGTAAACAGGACGGTAAACAGCATACTTTCCGTGTATGCGGACAGGGCGGAGGAAAACGGTATTGGCTTCTCGGTCAGGTGTAATGTGACAAAAGAACTTAAGGTGCGGGAAATCGACCTGACTGCTCTTCTGGGGAACCTGCTCGAGAATGCCCTGCACGGATGCCAGGAATCCGGGAAAGAAAACAAAAGTATTGAAATCCATATCCGGTTACAGAGCAAAAGACTGATTATCCTGTGTAATAATACCTGTCCGGATAGTTTGGAGCTTGCAGACGGTCTGCCCGCAAAGAAAAGCATCGGCATATCCAGCATCCTCTCTGTCTGCCGGAAGTATGACGGAAATCTGGACTATCAGATAGAAAATGAAACCTGTTCCGCCTGTGCCGTTCTGAATTTATGAGATTTGTCAGTATGTCAACATTTTCAATATTTCCTAAAATTTTTCAAACCAAATCTGCCTGAAATTCGACCAATTCTGCCAAAGCCGCTTTTTAAGCGGCTTTTTTGCTACTATTGTGGAAGATGCAGCAGGAAGCTGGAATGGGATAAAAGAGAAGATAGTCCGTGGGTTAGAAGTAGTTTCGTCTGCGGGTTGAGAGAGAAAGGAATGGTTTTGGTATGAAAAAAGAGAAAACAGGAAAACTTCGCCGTATTTTGGCGGTATCTCTTTGTATGTGTGTGCTGTTTACCGCACGGCCGGAAATTTGGAGCAGGCTTTCGGTGTCTGCTGCAAAGAAAAACGATACAATAAAGGTTATCCTTTCTTTTGCAGAGCTGCCAGAAGGATTGAAAGAGCAGACTGTTCCTGTGGGGACGGAGCGCACGGAACTGGAACTGCCTGATACACTGGAAGCAGTCATTGCCGTACTGGAAAGAGAGGAATCGGCGGAGAATCTGGGAGAAGAACCCGAAAAACCGTCGGGGGATGCAGAAGAAGAACCCGGAAGTCTGTCGGGGAATGTGGGAGAAGAACCCGAAGAGCCATCGGAGAATGTAGAAGAAAAGGAAAGCCTGTCGGAGAATGTGGGAGAAAAACCCGAAGAGTCATCGGGGAATACAGGAGAAGTAACCGTATCACCGGAGACAACAGGGACGCAGGAAACAGGAACGGAAGGTTCCGGGGAAGCCGACGGCGCAGGGGAAAAGACTGATATAGAGACGGAGTACCAACAGGAGACGCAGCCAGAGGAGAATGACGCATCAGAGGAAGCGCCTGAAACAGCTGCGACAGATGACGGGGACGCAGCCGATACGGAAAGTGTTGAAACGCTTACCGTCACCGCTCAGGAATATTATGCGGAGAATGTGATACCCGTACAGACCTTAGCGAATACACAGGAGGAAGAGACGGTTACAATTAACGGCGTGGTATGGCAGTCTGTGCCGGAGTATGATGGGGAGACGCCGGGAACCTATACTTTTACGGCGGTTCTGCCGGAGGATTACGCGCTGGCGGAGGGCGTCGGCATGCCCGAAATCAGGGTGACGGTGCGCAATGGCAGTGACGACCTGGCAGTACAGGAGCTGCTCGCCCGGCTTGCGGCGCTGCCAGGGACGGAGGAAATTCTTGCAAAAGAGCCGGAGGCGGAGGACGAGGAGGCTTATGAAGAATGGATGGCGGAGCTTTCCATGTATGGGGAGGAAGCCTTTGCCATTCTGGAGGCCTATGAAGAGCTGACAAAAGAGCAGCAGGCGCAGATACCCGGAGAGGCGGTTGCGAAGATGATGGCGTGGGCGGAGCTTGCGAAGACGATTACGGGCGGACAGGAGGCGTATGCTCTCGGAGGAAACTCCGGCAGTTGCGGCGGCGAGGGATATGTTGATGCGGTGACATGGAAATATAATCAGGTTGCGGCAAAATTGACGATAGAGGGAACCGGACCTATGGCTGATTACCCCACGCCGGCGGATGCGCCGTGGTCTGGCTATAATGCTGCTCAAGTACATTTCCTTACAATAGACAGCGGAATTACTCATATAGGCAATAATGCGTTTGCAAAGGGGTATTGGACGACAGAGATTACCACCTTTACCCCTTCAGGAGTAGCAATTCCGGAAACTGTGAGCAGCATAGGAGATAATGCCTGTCCGAATTTTAAAAGTATTGCAATGCAGGGGACAGAAACAATCCCGGAACTGGGCGCGGGCTGCTTTAAAAGTGACTGTAGGATAACGATTCCGGGCTGTGAATATTATGATGCTTATTGCAGTAAGCCCGGCTGGTCAGCATATAAAGGAAATATCGTGAAAAATCACGGGAGCAATGTAGAATTGGTAAACGCGAAAGCGCCCACATGTATGGAAACAGGAAATCTGGCATACTGGAAGTGCAATGCGTGCGGCGATTTGTTTGCGGATAGCGGGCAGTCAGTGCTTACAACGCTGGAAGCTGTGACATTGCCCATCGATGCCGGCAATCACAGCTATACTTACACCGCAGACGGCGCAGTCATTACGGAATCCTGTGCAAACGGGTGCGGCCATTCCGCCACAGCCACCCTTTCCATAAAGAGCGGTGCGGACTTGACCTATACTGGGAGCGCGGTGAAACCGGTTACCGTTATTTACAGCGACGGCTGGGGAGGAACCGGTGCGGACAGGCCGGACGATACGAGAATCAGCTATACCGATAACATCAATGCCGGAACTGCCGCGGCAAAGCTGTTCATTGAAGGTGAAGGGGCGGCTGTCACGTTCCAGATTACAGAGGCGGTCATGACGGGCGTGACGGCAAGCGGCTATACAGGCGTATATGACGGCAATTCTCATGAAATTACGGTGAATGCTCCCACAGGTGCGGCGATAAGATACGGAATCAATGCAGGAACTTATGGGTTTGCGAGTCTGCCGTATGAAACTGTCGGTACCCGGACCGTGTATTACCAGGTTACAAAGCCGAATTACAAGCCCGTGACAGGGTCCGCAAAGGTAATCATCAGCGCCCGCAGCATAAGCGATGCAGAGGTCGTCCTGGACAGCACGGCGCTGACCTATAACGGTCTGGAACAGACGAAGGGAGTAAGCAGCGTCACCGTCACGGCGGGCGCAAAGACACTGACGCTGATAATGGGAGATTACACCATAAGCGGCAATCAGGGGACGGACGCCAAAACTTATACGATGACCCTGACGGGAAAGGGTAACTATACCGGTACAAAAACGGTTACTTTTACAATCGAGCCTAAATTGCTGACTGCGGATATGTTCACGATAGCCGCCGGGCCTCACTATTATACGGGAACGGCCGTTACGCCCGGCGTGGCGGTGAAAGACGGCGGCGCCGCACTGGTAAAAGATACAGATTATACGGTAAATTACACAGACAATACAAGTCCGGGAACAGCCACCGTCACAATAGAGGGAAAAGGCAATTATACGGGGAATGCCAGTCAGACCTTTACCATTCAGTACAGCCCGCTCCCTTCAGGCAAAAGCCTTACGGATTATGTGACAATCAGCCCCGCGCCCACAGACGGCTGGTACGGTTCAGAGATTACCCTCACGCCCAGGAGCGGCTGCGAAGCGGGGGAGACGCCGTCAGCGATAGGAAGCGGCGCGGTCACGATTTCAGAGGAAACGGGGACGGATGGAGGTACGAAGACCATCTACGTTAAAGACGAAAACGGGGACGTTTATCAGACAACGTTTTCCTACAAGCTGGATAAAACGCCGCCCGTCACAGACCTTACCAATATGTCCGTGACAAACGGTGCAATCAATGTCTGGAACTGGATTATTGGCAGAAAAAGCATGATAATACAGATACCGGAGCGTGATATAACAGATATCGGTTCCGGGGTAGGGGAAGTGGCTTATACGGCGGTTTCTGACAGCGGCGCACAGCAGACGCAGACGATTCATCCGCAGGGCGGTTTTTATGAGATTGCGCTGAATGCGGAATTTAGCGGAATCATCAGACTGACAGCAAAAGACAAAGCGGGCAATCTTACGGAGGTTTCGATTACGGCGGAGGACGGCATGGTCATCGCGGAGGATTATGCGCCTGTGGTCGAAATTACCCTGCCCGATACGCCGGAGCCTGGCGAAAACGGATGGTATAACACGACAGTTTCCGTCAATGTGACCGTGACGGATGATAAGGGCGACAGTAATGCCGACAGGATTTCCGGAGGCATTGCTGAAATTAAATGGAAAGACGGAGAAAACGGCACGGAGCAGAACGTAGGGGGACTGCCCGGCACATCTCCTGTATATGAGAAAGCATTTACCATACCCGTAGATACAGACGGGACGCATACTTATTATGTGAAAGCGGCAGATAACGCGGGCAATGAGAGCGGATGGCAGACGATTACGGTAAAGCGCGATACGGAAGCGCCTGTTTTTACCGGCAGTCCCACGGCGGCCGGCCGCACACAGGAAGGAGCGGATATTACTTTTACCCCGTCGGAAGGCGGAAAGGCATACTGGATTGCCGGGGATGGCGCTGTGCCGGATGCACAGACAGTTGTAGAGAAAGGCACACAGGCCGGCAATGCCAAAGACGTTACGGGCGGTTTGCCGAATACTTTTACCATGACAGGGCTTATGCCCGGAGAAACCTATACGGTCTATATGGCGCTGGAGGATGCCGCCGGCAATCTGTCCGAAGTAAAGGCGGTCAGCTTCAACACCTTGCAGAAGGCGCCTGAAATGACACTGGGGGATATGATAATCGACCATGAGAAAGAAACCGTCAAAATACCCGACCGAATCGGAGAAGTGGAGGTTTATACGAATCCCTCCAACCCGTCGGGAAGCCGGATAGAGCCTGACGGGGATGGTTATCTGTCCGTGGAGCCGGGAACCACAATCTATGTCCGATATCCCGAAAAGACACAGGACGGTGAGACAACGCCCGCCAGCGACAGCACAGCAGTCAGCATTCCGGGCCGGCCGGCGGCGCCTTCGCCCAAACAGGTGACCGTAACCGATACTACGGTAACGGTTGTCAGTCCGCCCGGCGGAGAAGAGTATCTTCTTGTGCCCAGGGGGAGCATTCCGGCGGGACAGGAGCCCGACTGGAACAATGCGGATAACAGCAATGAGACAGGACTGTTTACGGGGCTTGACCCAAATCAGGAGTATGACCTCTATGTAAGGAAGAAGGCGACGGGAGATGAATTTGCATCGGAGCCGGCAAAAACGGAAGTACGGACTTATGTGACGATAGAAGAACCAATTGTCGCGGGTGAAGGAGCCGGGAAGGATGACAATACCGCATCCAGACCGGCGGCGCCCGATGCAGACGACAGCACAGTGACTTTTATGGGAACCTACGGGAAAGAATATACCCCTGTCATCAAAGTGGGAGCTCAGGAGATAATACCCGGAGACGGCACATCCGGTTTCGGAACAAAATGGGATGAAAAGAGTGGAAAGGGAGAGTGGGAGTATCGTTATGAGATACCGGACGGCGCATCCAATGTACAGATTACCGTGGAGTTCCGGAAGCGTGCTGTTACCGGAATTACGGCGGAGCCGGGCAGTCTGACGATTTATGCGGATGGCGCTGTAAACAGGGGCATGGAAACGCTCACCGCATACCTGAAAGAACAATGCAGCGTACAGGCGGTCTATGACAACCGGACTAAGGAAAACATACAGGGGGCATCTTTTACCACCACAGACAATTTTGCACAGAAAGGCACAGTATACCATTATACCGTTTCCGCGGGAGGAAAAGCCTGTGCGGTTACCCTGACGGTAAGGCCTGTGACCGCATCGGTACAGCCTCCGGACATGCTCATGATAAAACAGAAGGACGGCGGGTATACGGCCCAGGAAGTGAGCGCATGGCTTCCCGCACAGGTCACAGTGAGCTACACGGGAGCAGACTATACAACGAGAAAGGAAAACAGGTCGGTCACATGGGACACGGCTTCCATAGGAGCGGACTTCGGCGGGACGCTGGGTGAAAAAACAGTAAGCGGAACCGTGGAACTGCCTTCGTGGGCGACAGGGCAGAACACCGTCAGCATGGAGATTGAATTTGTCGATAAGATTCCGCTGACAGACAACCAGCTGACACTTTCTGTATCCGGCTGGGCATATGGGGCGCAGACGGCGCCCAGGCCACAGGGAAACATTACCGTGACGGACACGAATCCGACATATACCTATCTTTATAGCGCCGACGGCGGTGCGACATGGGTAACGGCGGAGAGCCTTCCGAAGTCAGCCAGCGGCTGTATCGTTCCCGGCGAATACAAAGTAAGGATGACTTATACGGGAGACCATTATATCGGAAAGAAAACCGCTTCCTTTGCCGTAACAAGAAAACAGCTTGAGATACGACAGGGAACCCTTGCGGTAAAAGATAAAAACTATGACGGAACACTGACGGCGGCCTTTCAGGAAAATGGGAAAGCCGGGCTTTCCGGCGTGGCCGGGGGAGACGATGTGACGCTCGGCGGAACGCTGACGGCACACTTTACCGAGGCGGGACCGAAAAAGGATATTCCGGTAACCGTATCGGGCTTCCGGCTGGAAGGCACAGAGAGCGGATATTACGAGCTTAACAATACAACGCTTACCCTGTATGCGACTATCAATAACGCAGACGGCACGCCTCCGTCCGGAGGAGAAAACAAAGGCAATGACGACGGCGGAAGCGGCCCGGATGATAACAATGGCGGTGATGACGGTAGTGCGCCGGGAAACAATAATGCACCCGGTAAGCCGGCAGTTTTACCGACGCCGGCAACGGTTCCGCCCGTAACCACACCACAGCCATCGGCGCAGACGAATCCGCTGAAACAGACTCAGCCGCCGGCGCAGACGAATCCACTGAAACAGACGCAGCCGACAGACTTATCGGACAGCCGACAGGAGGAGAGAAAAGGGCCGGGAAGCGCCGGAACACCGCAGACGACCGGAAAACCGTCCGAAACAGAGCGCGAGTCTGTGCCTGTTACAACGGGTAATGTGGAAGGAATGGCTGATACAAGGACAGTCCTGAAATTAGGCGACGGTGCAGTGACTGTGACGGTAGTATGTGCGGAACAGGAATATACTGCGGGCGTGACAGATACCCTTGCCGTAGCAAATGCGGTTCTGACGCCGGAACAGACAGAGCTTGTCAATAATGGTGAAGCCATAGAAATCAGAATTGATGTGAAAGATATTTCCGCCCAGGTGCCGGAGCTGGATAAGAAAGTGATAGAAAACGGCATCGGGGAATACCGGAAAGAAGTGCCGGGGCTTACCCTCGGAATGTATGTTGACATCTCCATGTTTATCAGAATTGGGGAAGGAGACTGGAACGCCATTACCGAGACGGGAGAACCGATAGAAATCGTCATCGGGATTCCCGATAAACTGCTGGAAAAAGACAGAGAGTATTATATTATCCGGGCGCACGGCGGCGTACATACCTTCATGAATGATATGGATGATGAGCCGGGCACCATTACAATCAGCACGGGGATGTTTTCAAGCTATGCGATTGCCTATGTGCAGACGGAAGGGGCAGGAGCAGACAGCGGACAAAGATGCGGACTCTGCCATATCTGCCCGACATTCTTAGGGGTATGCTGCTTTGTGTGGCTGGCGGTTGTTATTCTTATCATGATTGTAGTGATAATATTATTGCGGAAGAAGAAAGGGGGGCAGGAGGCTTAGGACACAAAAATCAGAAAAAAATGAGGAAATACCCAAATTTCCTGTTTCAAAGGACGGGCAAATGGTGTAAAATAAAATATAATGATTCTACGGCTTTAAAAAACGGCCGTATCTGGAATATATCTTATGAGTTGTGCAATCATAAGACAGAACGATTAAGAGCCGGACACGGATATTTGCCGGTACCCACGATTCAATATCAGAGGTGGATAGTGACTGAAAAAGGTATTTATGAAAATAGTGACAGGCAGCGGGACTACATTATTTTTCTGGAAGAGATAGCGAGAATCTGTTTTATTTTTAAGAAAAAACTGGATTCCGGATATAAAAGGATTTTCTTTCGTAAAAAGGGCGTAAATGACGACTGGTATGGAACACAGGAAGAAGGCTGGGTCAACAGTCTGTTTTGCTGTGTCTATGATTCTGTTGTCTCCGGGACGGGAGCGCTGGAGATTTCCCGGTCCGGTCATGGTGCCGCAGAGGACACCATAGATATTCAGTCCAATATCCGTTTCGCGCCGGGCGGGATGGTGGAACACGGTGATAGAAATTTGGCGGAAATTAAAATAAAAGAGGTTTTGGAGAGGCTTGAGAACGGATTTATTGACGGTGAAATCATAAACCGGTTAAAACAGGACAGCGATACTTTCTTTTCTACAAGAAATCAATTAATCAAACAATCTGTATTTCATCTGGGAAGAAAAGAGATTAAACGTTATCTGAGCCAGTATTACGCCCTTTACAGCCCGGTGACAGAATGTACGATTTACAACAGAAATTTGAAGCTTATTTCAAGAGTATTGACAGTAACTTAGAGAAACTTGTACCTAATTCACTCTATGAACAGAATAGGGAAATGAGCAAGCAGGCTGACCAGATCAGTTATGTAAGCAGTATTGTGAATAATAATAGGAATGTGCAGCAGCCTATATACCAAACATTTAACATTACAATGC
>CAJTRL010000034.1 GCA_910578715.1 uncultured Lachnospiraceae bacterium
AAGAAATTTGATTTTATCGAAGCCTTCAATGCCTGTGAAGACGATATTTCCAACGAATGCGCGACCTCCCTCGCTTTAAAATACCATATGCCGGGATTCGGAGGAAGCGACTCCCATAAAGACGACTGCATCGGACTCGGCTACACGATTATTCAGGAACATATCTCGAACGAATCGGAATTGATACATTATATTAAAAAAGGCTGTCCGACAATTGCCGGCGGTTCCCACTATCTTTATACAACCAAAGAAAAACTGGGGTGGGCCAATAAAATTCTCGTCTACTCATTCTGGTTCTATAACAAATTTCTGGCCGCTTTCCGTTATAAGGCCAGAAAGCTGGAACTCGCTCTGGCATTGAGAAATAAGAATTAAGAAAGAGGGAAATAACAATTGTTATTTCCCTCTTTTTTCTTCAACGGCTCCTTTTAATTCTTCAAAAGAATCCTCGTATTTTTCCGAGCGCATATTGGGATTGTTTCGAATCATATCCCATTTATAAAAGTCTAACATTTCTTTATAATTTCTTCTGTTTTCCATATACAGGTTATAACGGGCGCGCAGCTCCGCAATTTCTTCCCGCACATTGTCCATATACGCGCCTGGCGTCCGCTGAATCATTTCTTTCAGACTGCTGAATCGTTGTCCGAGTCCCTCCGCCAAATCGCTTATCCGAAGTTCATGCTCACGCTCCTGCTGTTTCTGCGCCCGCTCCGCATTGCTAAACGCAATAATAACATCCAGCCGTTTGCTCATACGCTCCATTTCTTCTTTGACACGCTGCATCTTGGCCAGAATATTCCGCAGGTCCAGCGCCGTTTTGAAAGAAAGCGCAAAATCCGCCACAATATAAATAGTCAGAAAAAACGTGGCATAATTCAGAACATTCTTCGGAATCCCCATGACAAACTGCTCAATCGGCCTGTGAATCACTCTGGTCATCATGATGGTAAAAAAGCCCCATGTAACCGTAGAACTCAGGCAGATATGCCCCTGAAAATTAAATTTCTGATTGGAATAATCCCAATATCTGATATGGAATAATTTTTCCATAAGAACACCTGTTATATATTCTAACGCGGTGGCGCCGACACAGCCGGCAAAATAAGTCAGCACGATATTATCCTGAAAAGGCATGGATACGACATACATCATAATCGCTCCGCTCCCGTAGATAGGCAGAAACGGCCCTCTCATAAATCCCCGGTTCACAAACTTATGGGTACGGATGGAAACAAATGCGGATTCAAAACACCATCCAAGAAAACAATATGTGTAAAAAAAGAACAGCCACTGAGTCATGCTATAATGAAACATCTTAAGTCCTTTATCCGAAAACGCCTACGGATATCCTCTCTTTCCCTTTTTTCGTCTCTCCTGTAAGACCATAATATATAAATTTCCCATGGCCCCGCACCGTTACTGTATCTTCCTTTTTCAGCGAATAGCTGTTATTCTCCGTCGCAATTCCGTTTACAAAGATTTTTCCGCCCTCAAACAGCGCAAGGCTCTGGCTCCTTGAAATATGATAAATCTTTGCAATGATACTGTCAATCCTCGCGGAAGAAACTGTCACCGTTATTTTTTCCGGCTCTGCGCTCTGCAGGACAATTTCTCCTTCCAGACGCCGGCATTCCATACTTGTATGCTTTACCTGGCGTAAATTTTCCAGGAGATACGGCACAATGCTCTCCTGACAGAACAAAATGCCGTACTGCCCCGATTCCTTTCCCGATGTACAGACACCGCCCGGTCCGCCGTCCGGTGTCTGTACAAAAATATCCCCTATCATACTTCTCTCGATTCCAAGATTCATGACCGCTCCGAGGAAATCCCGATGCGTCAGCAAATCCGCAAATTTCGGCATAACCGGCTGCACCCGTATTGCGGCTATCGGATATGCTTCTTCATATCCAAGATTCTCCGGGCATCCGAACCGTATCATCTTCCGCTCACAGACCGGCGCACCGCCCTCCATCCCGTAACCTGCATAGGACAGTTCGCTTCTTGCCGCATAAAACACTTGCTGCTGCGACAGGCTTAAAAAAGGCGTGTAAGTATAAATGCCCCTGTTATAAGATTTTTCCGCAAGCTCACACAGGCGGTTCTTTAACTGTAATAATTCTTTATCGCTTGTTTCCGTCATGTTTTAATATGCCTTTCTCTTATCAATCCGCCTTCCGCGTCCGCTCCCTTTTTTCAAAAGATACAGCCCGGCTCCCGCAAGTATCAGACCGATGCCGAGAAGCAGCAGTATATCGCTAAGCTGCAGCGTCTCCTGATAAAATACCGGGAAAACCGCCTCCACCTTTTCCGGATAACAGGATATCAGCACGCTGAACGCATTGTTCAGGAAGTGCATCACCATCGCCGGATAAATACTGTCCGCCTGATACACCACATAACACAGGACCAGGCCGAGAAAACCCGTGGGAATCAGTTTCACCAGGCTCATATGATAAATCCCGAAAAGCGCCGCCGTAATGCCGATTGCTGCCGTAATGCGGTATCTTGCCCTCATACTCTGCAAAATTATGCCCCGGAAAAGCAACTCCTCACAAACCGCCGGAGCAAAAGCAATGACAAACAAGATACCCGCGATATTCCCGCTCATCATCTCGTCAAAAACGGTAGTTACATTCTTCGCGCTATCCGGGAACAAACTGGCAAGTCCTGTTGAAATCACGATATTGATTGCAAAAGCACCTGTTATGATAAGAACTCCCGCCAGAAAATTTGAAACCCGCGTCTTTTTCAGGCAGTAAGTCGAGCGGATATCTCTCTTCGTATACAAAACGATAAAGAGAGGCACGCCCAGAAGAAGCAGCTGTGTTCCAAACACTCCCGCAAGACCGAATTTCAGTTGTAACATACTGCCCGCGTACAGCACCAGTACAATCGTAAGCGCGACCACAAACCACACATCGGAAACCGACGGCACGCCGCCTTTTTGCAGATTGCTTCTCTTCTCAAATAACTGCATTCCGTTCTTTCCGTCACCGAACAGAATCGCCTCGCTATCATATATGCGGCTTAAAAACAGTACCGCAAACATCGCATACGCCACGTTGGAAAGCAGAACGACGGCGATTGCCATATAGTCGATTTTAAACAATAACATATTTTTAATCAACAGGCATATATTGGCTACCGGAATCATCGCCATCGTCTGGTTAAGCTCTACATTCGGGATAAATCCGATATAGCCCGTAAACATGATGACCAGCATCAGCGGTGTGATATAGTTATTGGCCTCTTTATAGCTTTTGGCAAAAGCCGTAACGCACATCGTTATCGCGCTGACAAATAAAGAAAATGCGAATATTGCCAGGATACAGACGAGAATTGCCGGCAGAAACCGCGTAATCTCAAACGCCGCTGTATCCGTCTGCATATCCATGACTTTATACATATAAAAAGCAATGCCGCCCATAGAACAAATATTCAACAGAGCCGACACGATACCGATTGCCGCCACCGTCAGGAATTTGGAAAGGATGAGCTGCCTGTTTGTCACCGGCAGCGTCAGAATTGTCTCAAGCGTTCCCCGCTCCCGTTCTCCGGCCGTCGTGTCAATGGCCGGGTACATGGTTCCCATCATCAGACTGACAATCAGCATAAAAGGAAGAATCGAGCCCATGATGCTGCCGAGCGACTGCTCGCTGCTCGCCGTATCTTTCTTTTCGCTGAGAACCGGCTCCAGAATTTCATGCACATCAAGCCCCGCTTCCCGGATTTTTTCTTCCGTCAGCGTCTCCCGGAACTCTTCAAAAGTTTCCGTCACGATGTTCTGGGCATAAGAAGAGTTCGTCTCAGAAGAAAGATAATAGATATCGTATTTCATTTTGCCATCCTGTACCGCACCGGACACATAAACGTCAATTATCTCCTCATTGAGCGCCGCCTCGTAATCCCCGATACTGTCAGCGTCCACAAGGGTAATTGTGTAATTCGCTTCTTCGGCGTCGTTATTTGCTCCGCCGGACGCCTTCTCTAAGAGCGCCCTCTCAAAAGCGCCGTCATCAGCCGCGTCAACGACAATGTGGTAATTCTGCTCTTCCATGCTTGCGGAAATCAGCGCCACCGCCTGCATAGCGCCGAGAAAAATAAGCGGGTACAGAATTACCGGCACAAAAAGCATGATAACAACTGTTTTTTTATCCCGAAAAACATCCAGCATTTCTTTTCTTACCAGTGTCCGTATGATTTTAGTGTTCATCGATAATTCCCTCCCTTGCAATCAGCTCCGCAAAGACTTCCCGCAGATTTTCCTTTCCGGTCTGCTCTCTCAGGCTTTCAGGCGTGCCTTCGCTCACAATTTTTCCCCGGTGTATCATCACGATGCGGTCGCACAAATATTCCGCTTCTTCCATATAGTGGGTGGAATACAGAATTGTTTTCCCCCTGTCCCGCTCTTTTTTCATAAATTCAATAATGGCGGCGCTGCTTAAAATATCCAGCCCCAGCGTCGGCTCGTCAAAAATATAAACCTGTGGGTCATGCACGAGGCACCTGGCGATGGAGGCCCGCTGTGTCTGCCCTGTGGACAGTTTTTCAATCCGGTTATCCAGAAATGCGTCCATCGACAAAATTTCGCTGATTTCCCCGATTTTGTGCTCCGTATCCGCCTTGCTCATTCCGTAAAGAACGCCGAGCATCTGCAGCAGTTCTCTGGAAGAAAGCCTTCCGTACAGTTTCGTATTGTTGGACAGATAACCGATATGCCTTTTAATTTCAATATCATCCGTTATCTCCATATCGCCAACCCGGATGCTGACCATGCCGCTGGTGGGCCGCATCAGCCGGGACATCATCCGCAGAAGCGTCGTCTTTCCCGCCCCGTTCGGCCCAAGAATGCCGACGATTTCTCCCTCCCGCACCGTCAGAGAGATACCGTCCACCGCATTGATATCCACTTTTTTATTTTTCTTCTCATTCTTTGTAAACGTTTTTACAAGACAGTCCGCCGTAATTTTATTCTTTCCCATTTTTTTCCGTCTCCTCTTCCCCGTTTTCCAGTTTTTCCGTCCGTTTCCGATATACATGTGACAAAAATGCCAGTCCCGCCAGACATGTTACAGATACAACAAAGAAATAAAAAATTCCGGTCCCGACCGCTCCCCATAACATGCGATATTCATGGTAATTAATACAGAAAAAAGCAAACCCTGCGATAAGTCCTCCAATCAGGCTTGCCTTCAGATTTGTTTTCGGCTCAGGCGAAAATTTTCTGTCCCAGATACCGTTTTTCAGACAACTGACCACGATATACCAGGCAAGGCACATAAACACACACCATTCTCCCGCTATGCTTTTAAAATCTTTTCCGTACAGAAACATCTGTACAAAAATCGCGATAAGCAGTCCGAAAAAAGCGAGCCAGCACCCGTTATGCTCAATTTTCAATAGTTTCTGTTCCTGCATTTCATCCAGCCTGTTCTTCATCACCTTATTCCCCTTTCGGTTTTATACCCGTTGTACGTCTCGGCAGACATACAAGTCAATCGCCATTTTCAGTCATCTTCCCAGAACAAATCGTCCAGCCCTTTATCCAGAATGCGGCAGATTGCACGGCACAGCTTAATCGTCGGGTTATATTCCCCCTGTTCTATGGCGTTAATCGTCTGCCTTGACACACCGACCGCTTCCGCCAGCGCCTTCTGCGTCATATCTTTCTCTGCGCGCGCCACTTTGATTGCGATATTCCTTGCCATGCCATTCTCCTCTCTTCCGGGGCGGCTGCCTTTTTGTCCGCCGTTTTACTGAAATAACAATTCTTTTTATAAAAGTAGCATATGCAAGTCATAATGTCAAGTATATATTACTTTTTATTTTTTATATTTTACATTTTTGCATTTATATATTACTTCATATATTCCATAACCAGCCCCGCCGCCTGTTCCAGTTTCCACGAGGCATGCCCGGTTATTTTCCAGCCGCCGTCCCTGTATTCTGCCAGCACCGTTTCATCCCGGAACGTTATAGCGCGCTTCTTATCATAGGAATCCAGCCGGAAAACGAGCCCGCTCCCGCCGTTCTGTGTTTCTTCGGCCGCCGTTTCCATCAGGGACATGTTCCATACATTCCCCTCCAGCTCCTTCAGTTCCGTTTCCGGCGACAGATTCCGCACGCTTTTATCTTTTATCTCAAAAATATCGATAAGCGTATATTCCGTTGCACTGTTCGCAAAATACCGGTATATCAGCACTTCCTCCAGTCCGTCCCCGTTGATGTCCCGGTATTCCAGCTGTTTAACCACACTGGGATAAAAGGACAGCTCTACATCGACTTCGCTCCCTCCTCCAAGCAGAAAGTGAATCACCATCGGTTCCAGTTTCTGTGTATTCTGATAGTCATCCCAGGTAATCACGGGGTGAAACGATTCCGGTCCCGCTTCCGCCGCTTTGACCTCGCTTCCGCCTTTTATGAAATCGGGCATGGGAATGACCTTTTCCCCGCCCGCACATAGAAAGACCCTTGCACACATAATCACTGCAAGGGCCAGGATAATATTTTTCATCTTTTTCATACTTATTCCCATCTGTCCGCTTTAGCAGACTTTTCATCGATGCGTGCTTAAACGAAGCTGATTATTTCCTCTTTGGGCTTCTTCGTCTGCTCCACGCTGACTGCATGAAGCACCGGACCTTCACCGCCGTAATCGGCGAAATATTCGTTAGCGACTCTGGCAGTCACTTTTACCCACTGTTTATCGGTCAGCTTATCGGTCTTGTCATATTCACAGGCAAATCCGAGAAAGGCCATATCTTCTGCACAACAGGTCATTGCCATTCTGCCCGGCACAAAATACCCTTTCGGAAAGTTTTTCGGTACAAGCACCATTGCCGTAAACTGCACGGTTTTGCCCTCATACCGCCCGATATGGTCAAGGGAATCCAGATACCAGACGCCGTAACTTTCATTGTCCAGTTCAAGCATCGGAGCAGACAGGTCATAAGGCAAATCATCTTCCATAATCTCGTTGACTTCTCCGTTAGCGTCCTCGAAAACGAGTTCCGCCTTCTGGTTGATTGCCTTGACATTTCTTTTATAGCTGCTCAAATCTTCCACGCCGTCACAACGGTTGAAGATAATCAGCTCCGATTTGCGTATCATTTCCGCCAGAAGTGACTTCATATTCGTAAAATACATCGGAAAAGTAGAAGCGTCAATTGTCGTAACCTGTTGTTCGACGCTCCAGTGCCAGGGAAGTTTCATATTTTTACAGTTCCACATCCCGTTATATTCGATGATGATACGCTCCGGCTTATGCTTTTTTTCCAGTTCAATCAGATGTGCGGAATTAAAATCCTTTTCCTCTTCAATCAGTTCTATTTCCGTTCTGCTCTGCGCAAGCAGCGTTTCATCATACTCTATTTCGCCCTCCTCGCATAGCAGAAGAAGCGTTTTGCCCCGCACCTGAAAATAAGGCTGTGCCAGTGTGTAGGTGATGAATTCCGTCTTTCCGCTTTCCAGAAAACCGTTGATAATATAGACTGGTTTCATAATGCCAGTTCCGCCCCTTTCTAACGCTTTTGAAATGACAGCTTACTTTTGGAACAGCGCCGCCAGTTTTTCCTCATTCAGCTTCGAACCGATGACACAGATTTTGCCCGTTACATCCGGCCTGCCGTTCCTGATATCACATTCTTCCGGCACATAATCGAAATAAACCCAGGTTCCGTCTCCCGCGGACACCATTCCTTTGGCCCGGAGCACGATACCGTATTCTTCTTCCTGTTCCAGTTTTTTCAGCCGCTCTTCGATATCGCTCCGCGTATAGGATAACGGCGTCTCAATGCCCCAGCTCGTAAAAATTTCATCCGCATGGTGATGATGGTGATGTCCGTCATGGTCGTGATGATGGTGCTCATGTTCCTCTTCATGTTCATGATGATGCCCGTGGCCATGTTCCTCTTCGTGCTCATGATGATGTTCGTGGCCATGCTCCTCTTCATGTTCGTGATGATGTTCGTGGCCGTGGTCTTCTTCATGCTCATGATGGTGCTCATGATGATGGTGCTCATGCTCCTCTTTCCGTGCCATGACCTCCTTCATCAGTTCCGCTTCCAAATCTTTGGCGCCTTCTATCGTTTCCAGAATATCCGTTCCTTCCAGCTCTTCCCAGGGCGTCGTAATAATCGTTGCCTTTGCATTGTGCTCACGCAGCATAGAGACACACGCCGAAATTTTTTCTTCACTCATCTTTCCGGTCCGGCTTAAAATAATCGTTCCGGCATACGCTATCTGATTGAGGAAAAACTCCCCGAAATTCTTCATATACATTTTACATTTTCCGGCATCAACGACAACCACCGCACTGTTTAAAACGACGTCCTCATTCTGCATAGCCCCTTGTACGGCCTTCATAACATCGGACAGTTTCCCCACTCCCGAAGGCTCAATCAGTACCCGCTCCGGCGAGTAGGTGGAAAGCACCTCTTTCAGGGAAGATGCAAAATCTCCCACAAGCGAACAGCAGATACAGCCTGAATTCATTTCTTTGATTTCGATGCCCGCTTCTTTTAAGAAGCCGCCATCTATTCCAATTTCTCCAAATTCGTTCTCAATCAGAACAACCTGTGTATTCTGCAAAGCCTCTTTTAGCAGCTTTTTTATCAATGTCGTTTTTCCGGCTCCGAGAAAACCGGAAACAATATCAATTTTTGTCATCATTATTCCCCGACCTTTCCGCTTTATCTTTTCACATATTGCTTCCATTTTTACCGCTATTCTTTATTCTGCTCCTGTTTTTAGAATCTGTCAACATCTGCCCTGATTCTGATTCCGCAGTAACAGTTTGGCCTCCGCGGGGACAGAACATCGTTCTCTTTGGAGGCACGCTTTCGCTCCACGAAAGGCAGCAGCGGTACTAAGCTCAAATGCGGTTGCACCGCCTTTTCGCTAACTACCGGCGCCTTTCCAGGGCCTCCGTCAGAGAACGATGTTCTGTCCTCGCGAAGGCTGAACTGTTGCCTGGCAGCACACCCTAATCCAGATTCAGTTTCCGGTCCATCATATACCAGGTCAGGAAGTAGAAAATAACGCTGTAAATCAGGCTGGACAACAGCGTAAACTCCCAGGAGGAACCGGCATAGCCGTAATACGCATAATCCGAGGCCTTGAGAATCAGCGTCTGTATCATATAATAAAGCAGGGTAAACATTCTCTGTACAACATAAATCGCATAATAAAAACCGATTGCGCTAAGCACTTTATGGTTAGAAGAAAGCTGCCCAAGTGAAACACAGGCCGTAATCTTGAGCACTCGCGCCAGCAGTGCAAAAAACGACGCAATAAGCGTCATAACCACTTCAAAGGCGCTTACCTTATTATAATTATTCACCGCATCCATATAAAACTCGAATCCTTCCGTAAGCGTTTCGACAAACCGCTCCTGTGTCGAAATCAGAAACAGGACAGACAGATAAATTAAGAAAAGATTTAAAATAATCCACAAAACGCTGACCACAGCTTTGGACACAATAAAATGGGGTTTATCGACCGGAAGCGTATGCAGCAGATATCCCTCTTCCCCGTAAACCGACGTATAAAACCGATAAATCAGATAGATTACGGTGACCACCGAAATCACGAACATACTGAGCACATAGGTCATAATCAGGAGCATTCCCGTCATCTGAACCAAATCGCTATCGGATGAAAAAAAATCAAGCTGCACGGTAACATAGGCCAGAATCGACATGACCACGATAAACAGGTTCAGCGGAATCAGCAGCTTCCAAGTCGCCTTCCACTCATACTTCATCAATTTTCCTAACATGCGAATACCTCCCTGAAAAAGCGGTCTATCGACTTGCCTTCCCGCTGTCTTATCTGCTGTGCCGGAGCCTGTAAAATAATATTGCCATACTTGATGAAAACGACTTCGTCCAGAATGCTTTCCACATCGGAAATCAAATGCGTCGAAAGCAGAACCGAGGCATTTCTGTTATAATTATTGACTATCGTGTGCAGAATATAATCCCGCGCCGCCGGGTCCACGCCCGCAATCGGCTCGTCCAGCACATACAAGTCCGCATCCCTGCTCATCACCAGAATGAGCTGTACCTTTTCCTTCGTCCCTTTGGAAAGATTTTTCAGCCTTTCGTTCGGCGGAATCTGAAGCCTGTGCAGCATGTCGAAGGCCCTTTCCATCCTGAAATCCGGGTAAAAATCCTGAAAATACTGTACCATTTCCATCACCTTCATGCCGGCATGGAGATAAGTGCGCTCCGGGAGATAGGAAATTTTGTATTTTGTCTCAATGCCAGGCCTTTCGCCGCCGATAAAAATTTCTCCCGCCGACTGCCGCAAAAGCCCGTTCATGATTTTAATCAGCGTCGTTTTGCCGCTTCCGTTCGGCCCGAGAAGTCCGATAATTTTTCCCCGCTCCAGATTCAGATAAACCTGATTCAGCGCCAGCTTTCCTCCATATGATTTGGTGAGTCCCACACATTGCACGATTGGCCCCATTTCCATTTTATTTTCCCCTTTCTTCCTCTGCGAATTATACGATAATCTGATAGGATGCTTCAAAGCTCTCTCCGGCGCCCAGATGCTGTCCCCATTCCCGCTCTTCCCACGTTCCGTTAAAATCGAGCGCGTCGCATCTCCCGTACCAGGGTTCGATACAGATAAAAGGCGCATTTTTGCCTGCCGGCGACCAGATTCCAAAAAGCGGCGCATCAAAATGCACTTTCACATATGTACTGCCGTCCGGCTTAACGAATGAAACTTCCTGTGTCTGACGGCCTTCTATCACGAGCGCATCGTCATCAAATAAATGTTCGGTAATTTTAAGGCACCCGTCTTCCAGCGGATATTCTCTTTTTTCATCGCTCATCAGCCCGTTCCGGACAACGCTCGATATGACTTTGTCTTTGGCGCCAAAACGAATACGGTAATCTGTCTGTTTCGTATCTTCCAGAATCGGGCACCGGAATGCCGGATGGCCGCCGATGGAAAAATACAGTTTGCCGGAAGAAGGATTCGTTACTTTCCACTTAACAGCCACGGCGTTCTCCTGTAATTCATAACCCAGCTCCAGGAGAAACGCATAAGGGTAATTTTGAAGCGTCTCCTCATTCGATTCCAGCGTAAACCAGATTTCCTTATTTGTCTGACTTTTTAACGTAAACTGCATATCTCTTGCAAATCCGTGCTGTCCCATCTGATAACGCCGGCCCTCGTGGAGATATTCGCGGTTTTTCAGTCCGCCCACCAGCGGAAAAAGAATGGGAGAAGTCCTTCCCCAGAATGCCGGGTCGCCTTCCCACATATATTCCGTTCCGGACTCCACGCTTTTTAAAGATTTCAGTTCCGCGCCCATACTGTCTACCTGTATGGTAATTTTATCGTTGCCAATTTGAAATAATGCCATAGGTGCTCCTTCCTGACCGTTTTTCGGGTTTTCTTTGCCTGGTTTTGTCGGCTTCGCCGCCGCTTGTTTTTCTTTACGGCTATTATATCATACTTATCGGTGTATGGATATCCTTTCCAGCAATTCATGATTCAGGGAAATTTCTTCGGTATGATAGCGGTTCTGGGGCAGCACATTGGCAAGCCATGTAAGCTGCCAGGACAATTCTTCTGTCACATTGTCAAAAAAGCGGATTTTTAACGTCTCCCCCGCCCGCATGGACCGGGTTACGCTGATGACGGACGTATAGAACATCACTGCCCGGTTCTTTTTATCCAGTACAAAAAGCCCATCCTTCTGCAGATACCCTTCTATGGCAAGAACATATCCTTCGGGAAGTCCGTCCGGGAAAGTCCTTCCGGCACACCCAGGCTGTTCCCACAGCTGCTTTTTCTCCGCCATTTCCGTTTCCAGATAGACGGCAATTCCCATCTTCCAGTCCACACCGAACTCTTTATGCCGTTTCACCCATTCCTGCACAAGTTTTCGGGCTTCTTCCAGGCATGCGTCCGCCTTCTCCGGTATATCCTCTTCACAGATTGTCTTTGTGCACAGCATCCCTTTCAGATAATCGTCGGAGTTTTCCGAGCATTCGATTCTGACCTGATTATCGAGCAGATACTGCAGAAAAAGCGCGCTGTTCTTCATGCGGAACTCAAGTTTACATAACTTATTTCCAAGCAAATCATAGATTTTCAGATAATCTCTGCCGCCTTTTTCTTCCAGCGCCGCCCTGCAATAGCCGATATCATCCAATGAAAAGACTTTCTTTCTGCCCAGCATGTCCGTGTAGCACAACGTGCCATCCTCCGCCAGCATTCCCCTGTTTCTTCCACCGATATACATAACAAATCCGGTAACAATAATCAGCGCAATGACCAGGCCGCCCGTCAGCCCGGCGATGGCGGAACCGTCCGCATGCCTCACAAGCAATATCATAAACAGGAGCCCCGCCGCAACCGCGCCGCCTCCTACAACACAGGGAAGTTTTCCTTCACTCACTTCTATCTTCATTCCACACCTATCCGTCTGTCTTGGCAGGACATTCAAATCTAGTTTTAACAGACATTCAAATCTACGTTTATCTGCCGCATAAGCAGACATCCAAATCTACGTTCATCCGCCCGCATAA
Organism: uncultured Lachnospiraceae bacterium; assembly: GCA_910578715.1. Classification (GTDB taxonomy): domain Bacteria; phylum Bacillota; class Clostridia; order Lachnospirales; family Lachnospiraceae; genus UBA3282. The sequence goes on from CAJTRL010000034.1 coordinate 12,555, forward strand.
GCGGAATTGTCATTTACAATCTCTTCGTATGCCTTCACAATCTCAGGAAGCGGCACGCTTGCGGTTTCACCGCTCATGGTCGCTCCGGAAATCATCCCAATAAAATTGCCGTAGGAATCAAAAGTTCCGCCGCCGGACATCCCTTCTTTTGCGTAACCGTAACCGAGAATCATATATTCCTCAAAATCATCGATATAATAATTCATGTCGCCGACACTGCCCTGATATAAGCTGCCCGCTTCCGCTTCGTCGCCCGCACCCGTACAGAAAATTTCGTCTCCGGCCCGCATTTCCCGATACCGCTCCATATCCCAGTGAACATACTGCAGCGATTCCAGTTCCTGATAATCAAATTCCCGATTATCGACGGCCAGAAAACCTATGTCATGCTCCTGTACAACGCCAAGCACTTCCGCCTCCGTAAAACATCCCTGTGGGAACTGTACGAAACTTATCGTTTCCTCCCAATAGGAAAGTACATGCTTATTCGTTACGATGATGATATGTTCCGGCGTAATCCGAAAAACAACGCCGCTTCCATAAGCATTCCCCATATGAATCCGTACGATGCAGTTTTTCACGTTTTCGTAAGATAATGCACAGTCGCTTTCTTCAAGAACAGGCGCTTCCAGAAGTCCGAGCGCGAGCAGCCCTTCAAAGATATCCCGCTCCGTCACCGTCTGAATCAGATGCGGTGCCTGGCTTTCTCTTATCTCTCCTGTTTCCTCCGCCCGTACCCGAATCGGAAAAAACATGGCTGACAGACTAAAAATCAAACCCAGAATACATGGAATCCGTCTGAACTTTTTCCCGGTCAAATTCATATTTTTTCACTAGCTCCCGTCAGACCGCCGGAAGAACCGGCACAATATACACAAATCTCTCCCCATAGGAGAGAGATTTGTAATTCATATTTTTTTTATCTAAAATAAGCAGAACGATAAGCCGGGTTATGTCGTGAATGGTCATCTATCTGGAACTGTCGTCGCCGGCAGTCTCAAGCAACCTACCTGAAAGCAGGCCGGGCAAGCCTGTCGCTTTCTTTCTGGTCTTGCTTCGGATGGGGTTTACACGGCCTTTTCCGTTGCCGGAAAAGCGGTAGTCTCTTACACTGCCATTCCACCCTTACCGCATCAGATGCGGCGGTATTATTTCTGTTGCACTTTCCTTGGAGTCGCCTCCACCGGACGTTATCCGGCATCCTGCCCTGTGAAGCCCGGACTTTCCTCACCCGTCATACGGGCGCGACCATTTGTTCTACTTATTCTGATTCTGTTCTTCACTATCCCAGAAAATTTGCCCCGGTAACCTTATTACCATTCCCCAGAAAATTTGCCCCGGTAATCTTATTCCTATTCTCCCGGAAGAATTGCGCCAGCAATTCTTTCAGGAATGACTTAGATTTTCTTAGGCAGCGTATTTTGCTGCCTTAGAAAATCTTCATTCCACCTTCATTCCACTTTATTCGAAACAGCTTCCCCCCACAAATTCCCGGCAAAGGGAATTTTTCGGAAGTTCTTCGCTGCTGACTCCCAGAAAATACTCAAGGAACTTTAACAGCCGTTTTGCTTCGTGATATTCCGGTTCTCCCTTTTGGATGCTGAAAAGAAGCGGTTCCGCATACTGCTTCAAAACGGCCAGCTCATAAATCAGAGCGGAATTAAACATGGCGTCCGCCTGCTCCTGGAACGGGAAAATATATTTTTCCTCTCCGCGTCTGACAGAGGACCACATTTCAATCGTCTTCTGCGCCGTCGCGCCTCTCGTTCTTGCATCCCGCACCATGCGGCGCAGCAGCCTACCGTCCGTGGTCGGAATCCGGTTATGTTCATCCACATTCAGACAGGTCAGCGCACTGATATAAATCTTAAATTTGCTTTCCGCCGGGAGGGAATGAGACATCTTTTCGTTCAATCCGTGAATCCCTTCTATCACCAGGATATCATCCGGGCCGAGCGTTATCCGCTTTCCATTATACTCTCTTCTTCCTGTTTTAAAATTGAAAGTCGGAAGTTCTACGCTTTTACCATCCAGCAGCTCCGTCATATCTTTATTAAACTGCTCCACATCCAGCGCTTCCAGGCATTCATAATCGGGATTGCCGTCTTCGTCGAGCGGCGTGCTGTCGTGATTCACATAATAATTATCGAGTCCGATTGTGTGCGGCCGCATGCCGTATGTGCGGAGCTGAATCGAAAGCCTGTGGGAAAATGTCGTCTTGCCGGAGGAAGAAGGGCCCGCTATCATTACGAACTTTACGCCTTCCTTTCTGGCAATGTCTCTGGCGATTTCACCGATTCGCCTTTCCTGAAGGGCCTCCTGAACCAGAATCATATCGGAAATATTGCCGCCGCAAATCTGGTCGTTTAAGTCGCCCACCGTATCGATTCCCATTTCCTCGCCCCACTGGCCGGCCTGCATCAGCGTCTGGAACAATTTTTTTCTTGGCTCGAAAACAGGCAGTTCCTCCGGCGCTTCCTTTTCCGGAAGCAGCAGCATCAGACCGTTCTCGTACGGAAGCAGGTCGAAGCAGCTGATATATCCCGTGCTTGGCAGCATATATCCATAATAATAATCATAATAATCTCCGAGACAATATACATTGATTGTGGAACTTCTCCGGTATCGGAACAGTTTCACCTTATCCGTCATGCCATATTCTTTGAAAAGAGCGACCGCTTCTTCCGCGGGGTATGCCTTTTTGGTAACCGGAATATCCGCTTCCACCAGCTCCTTCATCCGCTCTTTTACCCTGGCAACCTGTTTTTCATCCAGAGAAACGCCTTCCCGGAACCGGCAGTAATATCCAGCGCCTATCGCAAATTCCACTTTCGTAGCGGAAGCCGCCTCATAGCCGGCCACATCCTTAATCGCCTTCATCAGCAGCATAACGGCAGAACGCACATAAGTCTTATGCCCAATGGCGTCCCCATAGGTGGCAAAGGTGAGTTCACAATCCCGGTCTACTCTTTTCATCAGCTCCCGTATCTTGCCGTTAATAATCACGAGCGCAATCGGTTCTTTGTACAAATGCTGATACTCTCTGGCTATGATTTCGTACTTAATGCCTTCTTCGTATAACTTTTCTTTTCCGTCAATCGTAATTCTCACCATACCCATCACCATACCTTTCTTTTATGACCGTTAAACAGTCCTGCCTTTGTTTCTTTACTTCTTCTATTCGTGCGTTTTTCCCCGCTTCTTCCGTCCCATGCGAAAACAGCTGTTCCAGTATTTCATCGCAGAGACGCAGCTCCCGTTTCAGGTAGCGATACAGTACCGGATGTTTCCGCGCAAGCAGCAACGGACCGTACCTGTCTTCCATCTGCTGCCAGAAGCCATCACAGTCGTTACAGCCTTCAAAACTATACCCTTGTGTCACAGTTTTGTTTCTGTAATTCAGTGCCGCTCCATTCTGTCCGGACGATTTCTTTTCGTTCCGGCTGTCCGAACCCATTTCGTTCCGGCTGACCGGAACAGCTTCACCCTGTCTGACTGCAGCATCTTCCTCCTGTCCTGCCGATGCGCTGCCTTCCGTCGTCCGTTCAGCCTTTTCTCCGGCGTACACAGCCTTCATCATCGGATAAAATTTGCCGTCTTCCTCTATCATATTCTCATCGGCACACAGATATCCCTGTCTCCGCAGAAAAGCGCGAAACAGCCCGACTTCGGACTGCGGCTGCAAAATCAGTTCCCGGAAAGACGCTGCTTTGTCCGCTTCCTCCGAAAGAATCCGCATCAAAAGCCGTCCCCCCATTCCCGCACAGATAAGCGTTTCCGCTTCCCCCGCCCGGAAAGCCGAAAGACCGTCCGAAAGTCTCGTCTGAATCAAATTTTCAAGATTATAATCCCTGATATGTATCTTTGCCTGGGAAAGAGGTCCCTCTCTGACATCCATCGCAAGCGCACTGGGACTGATTCCCTGTTTTACAAGATAAATCGGCACAAACCCGTGGTCGCATCCGATGTCGCAGACCCGGTTTCCCGGCGTCACCATAGATACGATGGCCGATAATCTGTCCGAAAGAGCTGTTTTTTCCCGCATCAGTCCAGATAATCCTTTAATTTCCGGCTTCTGCTCGGATGACGCAGTTTTCGCAGAGCTTTTGCCTCAATCTGACGAATCCGCTCACGGGTTACGCTGAACTCTTTACCGACTTCTTCCAGCGTCCTCGCGCGGCCGTCATCAAGACCGAAACGCAGCCGGAGCACTTTCTGCTCTCTTTCCGTCAGCGTTCCGAGCACTTCCACGAGCTGTTCTTTTAACAGGGTAAAAGCCGCTGCATCCGCCGGAACCGGCACGTTATCGTCCTGAATGAAATCGCCGAGATGACTGTCTTCTTCTTCGCCAATCGGCGTTTCCAGCGAAACAGGTTCCTGAGAAATTTTTAAAATTTCCCGCACCCGTTCCACAGGCATGTCCATTTCTTCCGCAATCTCTTCGGGCGTTGGTTCCCGTCCAAGCTCCTGTAACAGCTGTCTGCTCACACGAATCAGCTTATTGATTGTTTCTACCATATGAACCGGAATCCGGATGGTTCTCGCCTGGTCAGCAATCGCCCTCGTAATGGCCTGGCGAATCCACCATGTCGCATAAGTGGAAAATTTATATCCTTTTCTGTAATCAAATTTTTCAACAGCCTTGATAAGACCCAGGTTTCCTTCCTGAATCAAATCCAGAAAAAGCATGCCGCGGCCCACATACCGTTTGGCAATGCTGACAACAAGACGCAGATTCGCCTCCGCCAGGCGTTTCTTCGCCTCCTCGTCTCCCATTTCCATCTTCTGGGCCAGCTCAATTTCTTCCTCCGCACTCAAAAGGGGCACTTTGCCGATTTCTTTCAGATACATTCTGACCGGGTCTTCGATGCTGACGCCGTCCGGCACGGACAGGTCGATATTCTCCACATCCACATCGTCTTCTTCCGTCAGAATGATTTCTTCGTCATCCACATCGTCCTCTTCCGTAATCCGCAGGACATCCACATTATTCTGTTCCAATGTTTCCAGAATCCGGTCAAACTGCTCTTCTTCCAGCGTCATGTCATGGAAAAATTCGCTGATTTCCTGGTATTCCAGAACATTCTTTTTCTTTTTAGCAACATTTAAGAGTTCTTTTAAGCGCTCTTCAAATTTTGCCTGTACATTTTCGTCCATTATTTGGCCCATCCTTCCTTTTCCGGGTTAAACAGTTCTATTTTTGCCTTTAACAGAGGGAAATATGCGTTTTGCTAAGTTCTTCCAGCGCTTTTTTCCCCGAAATCACCTGATTCAGCGCATTCATGTCCACGCCGGTTCTGCTGGAATAATATTCAAAACTATTCCGCTTCACCTTACCGACGATATCGTTGAACGCCTTTTCCCGCTCCGCGTCAGTCATTTCTTCCTGTAATTTCGTATTGAACAGGGACGCAACCTCTCTCTGCTCCTCTTCATCCTGAAACATGCTGATAATAGAAGCCGGCATGAAATTTCCCTGTTCCAAATCCCCGAAGAGCTTACGGGCCACCTGTTGATAGAGGCTCTCCGTAAAGTCTTCCACCTGGATATACTTTTTAATCTTCTGATATAGCGCCGGTTCTTCGGTTATCCATGTCAGAAGCAGCTTCTGGTCGCGCTTAACGCTCTCCTGCGGCGTATTTTTCCCCGCAGCCGAAACGGTCGGCTTCGGCCTCGTTACCGGTTTGACAAATCCGGTCTGCGCAGCATGGGAAGCTACCATCTTCCGCAAGTTTTCATAACCGATATGATATTTCTCCGCTACGGATTCCACATAATTTTCACGTTCTACCTCATCTTCAAAATTACAGAGTTTTTTGGCAATTTCCCTGTAAAATCTCGTTTTGGAATCCGGGTCGCCCAAATCATAATCCCGCTCCAGAATCCGCAGTTCAAAGAAAAAGCTGTTCTCGGCCTGCTCGATTCGCTCCCTGAAAGCCTCCGCGCCGTTTGCCTTGATGAACTCGTCCGGGTCTTTGGCCGGAAACATGTTGATGACCTTTCCCCGCAGGCCGCTTTCCCGCAGAATACCGATTGCCCGGAGCGCCGCGTTTACTCCCGCGCCGTCGCTGTCATAAGCAAGCAGCACTTCCTGGGTATAACGCCGCAGCAGACTGGCCTGTCCCACCGTAAAAGAAGTTCCAAGCGATGCCGCGGCCTGGGTGAACCCGGCCTGGTGCATGGCGATAACATCCATATATCCTTCACATAAAATAATATGATTTTGCCGGGAAGTCCTCGCAAAATTCAGCCCGTACAGATTTCTGCTCTTGTCAAAAATCATCGTTTCCGGTGAGTTTAAATACTTCGGCTGCCCGTCTCCCATCACCCGGCCGCCGAAACCGATGACCCGGTGGTTAATGTCCTGAATCGGAAACATGACCCGGTTCCAGAATTTATCATACATGCCGCGTTTCTCGTCAAAATTGGCGAGCCCCGCCTCTTTAATCAGTCCGTCGTCATACCCTTTGGAACGCAGATACGCCGACATCTCGTTGTTCGTGACTCCGGCGAAACCGAGCCCGAACTTTTTCATCGTCTCATCGCTTAATGCCCGTCCCGATAAATACCGGTAACCGACCGCTCCTTTCGGAGAACGCAGCATATAATAAAAATATTTTGCCGCCTCCTTATTCACTTCCAGCAGTTTCGCGCGTCTGCTCTCCCGCTTCTTTACTTCCTCCGAATATTCCGCTTCCGGCAGCGCAACGCCCGCCCTTTCCGCCAGTTCTTTGACAGCCTCTCCAAAAGAACAGTTTTCATACGCCATCAGAAATGTAAAAACATTACCGCCCGCCCCGCAGCCAAAACAATAATACATCTGCTTTCCTGGCGAAACCGAAAAAGACGGCGATTTTTCGTTATGAAAAGGGCAGAGCCCGAAATAACTGCTCCCCTTTTTCTGGATACGGACATACCCCGAAATAACATCCACGATATCGTTCCGTGCCCGTACCTCCTCTATCACCTCATCAGGATAATACATATATCTGCCTTTCTATTCTATTCATTTACACTCCACACTCCCGGAAGAATGCCCGCTTTTCAGGGCATTCTTTCAGGTGAGAAAGATTTGCTTTCAGCAAATCGTAGAAGTTCTTAGCGAAACGCCCTCTGGCGTGAGCTTTAGAACTTCTTCTCACCCGTGCCACGTCTTCGGAATATAAATCTCCTGGTACTTGGCAATGGCATACCGGTCCGTCATGGAAGCAATATGGTCGCATACCAGCTTTTCGTCCGGCTCTCCCGCCTCCCGCAGCCGCAATAAAAATGCCGGCAGTTTATCGATGTGTGTCCTGTAATATTCATACAGCGTCTCGATTAACGCTTCCGCTTTTCCTTCTTCGCTTTTGGCTACCGGATTCTGGTATACATTCTCAAACATAAATTTCCGCAGCTTCTGCATGGCGTCCGCCACATCGGGAGACATCCTGATATCATTCTGCCCCCGGCTCGTCGTCACAATATCATGGATAAAGAAATCAAGACGCTGCCCGCAGTTAAAACCGATGACTTCTCCGATTTCCTTCGGCACATCCTCTTCCTTCAGAATACCGCCCCGGATGGCATCGTCCATATCATGATGTATGTAGGCAATTTTATCGGAAAACCTGACAACCCTTCCTTCCAGCGTACAGGGCATCCCCGAGGTCTGATGATTCAAAATGCCGTCTTTTACCTCATAAGTCAGATTAATTCCCTGACCGTTTTTTTCTATCAAATCGACCGTCCGGACGCTCTGCTCATTGTGGCTGAACCCGTACGGACAGACTCTGTTTAATGCCCTCTCCCCGGCATGTCCAAAAGGCGTATGCCCCAAATCGTGTCCGAGTGCGATTGCCTCCACCAGGTCTTCATTCAGCTGCAATGCTTTGGCAATCGTCCGGGCATTCTGGCTGACCTCCAGCGTATGCGTCAGGCGCGTTCTGTAATGGTCGCCTTCCGGTGTCAGAAATACCTGTGTTTTATCTTTCAGCCTTCTGAAAGACTTGCTATGTATCACCCGGTCCCTGTCCCGCTGGAATACAGGCCGGATATCACACTGTTCTTCCGGCTTGCTCCTCCCTCTGGATTCCATGCTGAGCATCGCATAAGGACTTAAATATTCTTTTTCCCACTGTTCCAGACCTTCCCGTATATTCATGATAATCCCTCATCCGCTTTGGCATACATCTGTTCAAAAGCCGAATATTGTCCTATTTATAATATTCTGCCCTTATCGGAAAAATCCTTTTTTTTACCGGCAGATATCATAGATAAATTCCGCATTTTTATCCATCGCTTCATAGGCCGTCTTAAAAGGCGACATCTGGAATACATGCCACATGCCCTTAAAAATATCTATTTTGACCGAAATATTCTCCTTGACCATCTTTTTGTGCAGCATCGTCGCATCGTTTAACAAAATCTCATTATCGCCTACCTGGATATAAGTGGGCGGAAACCCTTCAAAATTTCCGAAAAGCGGCGAAATCAGCGGATTTTTCAAATCCTCGCCCGCCGCATAGTTATCCGTCATTTTTTTCAGATAGCCTGCATTTAAAACCGGGTCCACAGCGGCCCTGGCAGCATGGGACTTCCCGGAAGCCGTCAAATCCGTCCAAGGCGACATCAGCACGAGTCCCCGCGGCAGAAGCCTTTTCTCTTCTTTCAGTTTCAGGACGAGAGATAACGCCAGATTCCCTCCGGCCGAGTCGCCGGCAATAATAATATCCCGCGCTCCGTAACCGAGAAGCATCAGATAATTCCATATTTTCATGGCATCCTCCGTCGCCGCCGGATAAGGATTTTCCGGAGCCAGCCGATAATCGAAGCACAGCACGTCCATCGATGTTGATGTCGCAAACTTTGTGGTCAATGTCCGCGCATACACGCTGCTTCCGGTAGAATAACCGCCTCCATGACAATACAAAATAATATATTTTTTCATATGCGCCCTGTTGACAGCAGTCCATTCCCCGTGGATTCCTTCGATTTCAAATTCCCGAATTTCCACGTCCTTGCTATTGCCAAGCAGTACGCCGAAATGGTCCTGGGACTGTCTGTGTTTTTCTAAGTCCGCATTTTCCACCACACCGTGTACTTTTCTGATAAAATTCATTAAATTCTGGTTTTTCCTGTCCGAAATTGCCATATTGCCCTGACCTTTCTGTATTTTATAGTTTTCCGCAAGCGTTTGGTTTCCTTTTACATAGAATAATATACCATAAATATCAGCTTTTGTGTTATACTGTTATCAGGGTACGCAATTCCATCATGAATACGGCGCGCCCATTGAAGCGTAAAGAGGAGGCATCATGTCCATTTCCGGTCAGAAAAAAACAGCAGCGTCGAAAAGTAAAAAAGAAGTCTGGTACAAACTGGATTTGTCGGCGATTGTCTATCCGACTTTACAGCGAAAAGATTTTTCATCCGTATACCGCCTGTCGGTTCTTCTGAAAGAGGAAGTTGACCCGGCGATTTTGCAAAAAGCGCTGGATATGACACTGTCCCGTTTTCCGACCTATAAAGTCGCTATCAGGAAAGGACTCTTCTGGCGGTATCTGGAACCCAATAACAGGCCCGGCCCTTTTGTCACGCCGGACATCAAGAACCCCTGTATGCCGATGCCTTTCAAGGCCAACAACCGTTATCTGCTCCGGGTTTATTATTACGGAAGGCGGATTTCTCTGGAAGCCCATCACTGTCTGGGCGACGGCACGGGAGGCATGTGCGTACTGCAGACCCTGACAGCCGTATATCTCGGACTTCTCGGTCATCCCATCGCCCCTTCTGGCTTCGTCGTGGATATCGGAAGCTCTCCCGACGCGGAAGAACTGGAAGACGCCTACATGCGCTATGCCAACGCAAGGGTCAGGCCGCCCAGACCCGGAGAAAAAACGTACCGCGTCCGGGGCACAAAAGAACCTTTTTACACGCTTAACATTATAGACGGCATCCTGTCGGTTAAAGAAGTCATGGCCGTGGCAAGAAAATACGACGCCACCCTGACCGAATACCTGAATGCGGTTCTGCTCTATGCGCTGCTTCAGAAGCAGGAACATGATATGCCTTTCCGGTTCCGTCCTGTCAAAATTGCGATGCCTGTCAATCTGCGTCGTTTTTTTCCTTCCCGGACACTGCGGAATTTTATTACGATGGTCTATCCGTCCATCGACCCCCGGCTCGGCGATTATACCTTTGAGGAAATCGTCGAACAGGTACATCATTACATGAAATACTACATCAACGAAAAATTTCTCCGGGGCGACATCACGACGAACGCCGCCACACAGCGCAATCCCCTTATCCGCGTTGTACCGCTTTTTATCAAAGATTTTGTCGTCCGCACCTTTTACACCAAAGTACAGGACAAAAACTCTTCCGCGGGACTGACGAACATGGGCGCGCTGAAGGTTCCGGACGATATGAAGCCTTATATCGAACGTTTTGACATCTATATGGGGCAGCCTTTTTCCTCCCGTACCAACTGCGCCATCATCAGCTTCGAAGATACGCTCACCATTAATTTTGCGAGCAGCATTGTGGAAGCCGATGTGGAATGCCTCTTTTTCCGTAAACTGGTTCAGGACGGCATTCATGTAAAAATTGAAAGCAACAGGGAATCCCGCCGGTTCCAAGCCACCTGAACATTTCTATCCAAGCAAAGGAGCGTGAAATCATGTCATACTGCGTAAACTGCGGCGTAGAGCTGGAAGCATCGTTGAAAGAATGCCCGCTCTGCAATACGCCTGTCATAAATCCCAGACAGCCTCAGCCCGTAACGGGCCCCGGCCCCTATCCATCCTCGAAAGGTCAGGTGGAAGTGGTAAAAAGAAAAGACCTTGGCATTCTGCTGTCCGTCGTCCTTTCCGCCACAAGCATCACCTGTCTTTTGCTGAATCTCCTGGTATTCAAAGGCAGTCTCTGGTCCTTTCTCGTCATCGGTATCTGTATCTGCCTCTTTTTCTTCGCCTTTCCGGCGGTCATATATACGAAAACGCCCGTTTATGCCGCGCTTTTTGCCGACGGCGTCGCTGTCGGGCTCTATCTGTATCTGATTACCTTTCTGACGACCAATGCCACCGGAAGATGGTTCTGGCAGCTTGGACTGCCCATCGTCGTTACCGTAACGGCCCTGATAGAAATTTTCACCTTTCTGGCACACAAACTGCCCTTTTCCATTTTGTCCGGGGCCCTCTATTTTTTCATAGAGATTCCCATTCTGTGCGTTACGCTGGAGCTGCTGATTAAACGTTTCTGCCGCGTTCCCTACCGCATTACCTGGTCCGCCGTCGTTTTAACGGTATGCGTTATTATTGATATCGCCCTGATAACCATTATCGCTAAAAAACGCCTGCGCAACGAAGTACGCAGACGTCTGCATTTCTAATTGTCCTGAATGGACGTTTTGCAAAATAGCCAATTTCTTGTCAGTCCGTCATTCGGCGTATTTTTTCTCGGCATCCTCTAAGGACTGATATCCATAGAATAATGTTTCATTGGCGATAATCTGTTTTAGCAGATTTTCCCCATTTTCACAGGCCTCCTTCGTTTCTTTCAAAAGAAGGTTCAGGGTTTCAACGGAATACGTACACAATTCCGCCCGCAGATAGCTCTCCATCGAAGAGCCGTCCGCCGCATTATCCTGGGCCGTCGTCATCGTTCTGCCCCGTTTTCTGATATTCGGGTATTCGGCAAGCATCTGCTCATCCCATTTCAAATGCACCGGAACGATTTGTTCCACGATTTCCTTCTTCTCTTCCACATCCGGCAGATATTCCTTAATCTTCTCGTATTCTTCCGGGAAAGTGCTTTCCATCATTCTGCCATATTTTTCAAAAATCAGATTTCTCCCTTCTTCATATGCCCGCTCACAGTCTTTCTGATAGCTGTGCAGAAGCTCGTCCGAATAGACCATCCACTGGCTCATCCGCATACGAAAAAAAGTCTCCGGGTCATCCTGACAGGACGCGCGCCCTCCGGTATTATAAACATGCTGGAACATATCCCATTCTTTCTGTGCAATATCAAAAATAAGCTGCTCTCTCGCCGATATCTCCGCCATCTGTTTTTCCTCCTTCTGAAATAATCCGTTATCATATCCTATTCGGCAATTGGCGCGACAAAAATTTCCGATGAAAGCCGGATTGGCTCTTCATAAGAAGCGTGTTCCGTTTCCAGCGCTTTTCCCTCTACCGTAATGGTGATTTCTTCCGCACCGTAGGCCTCCAGAAAAGTTGCCGCCACAGAAGAGATAATGATTTTTTCACCCTCCTGCGTCATTGTCTTCAAATACTCCCGGAAAGTCTTGGATAAATCCAGTTTCAGCCTCTTCACGCCGTCAGCATCCTCTTCTTCAAAAGAATTGACCTTTGTCCCCAAAGATACGATGTTATGCCTTAGCAATGCTTCAATCAGCTTTTCGGCAGTTACCTGTTCCATCGCCGCCTTTTCGCTGCTCAGCATTTCGGAAGCGCCGTTTCCATAATATATCGTGACTTCCTTCTGCTCCGATGTCTCGTCCGTCAGTTCCTCTTCTCCTTCCGGTGCCTGTTCCGCATCTTCCTCCGGCGCCTGTTCCTCTCCGTCGGTCTTTGTTGCGTCCTCGCTCAGCAGAAATTCCAGCGAATCCACCAGGATGTCACTCGTTGATGTTTCAGAATCCGGTATATTATCCATTGCTGCCGTCTCCTCCACCCTATTGCCACAGGCGGCCAGTGCCAGCACAGTCAGAACCAGGATAACTGCCATCAGCTTTCTGTTTTTCATAATTGCTCCTCCATAGGTCAGACGAACATGCCTACATGTTCATTTGACCCTCAAATTTTCTGCTTAAATTACAAACCTCACAGAAACCGGCTTTATTTTACCATACTCACCGTAAAAAAGCAAAAAACTTTGTGAATATCATTGTACAAAATAAAAAACACCGCATGACAACGGTGTTTTTCTATAACATCAGTGCAGGAAAAGGGACTTGAACCCTCATGATATTGCTATCACACGGACCTGAACCGTGCGCGTCTGCCAATTCCGCCATTCCTGCGAACAAATGCTATTTTAAACGGTTTTGATATTTCTGTCAATACTATTTTCAAAATTCTTTCTTTTAAAATTTTAGCTAAAATTTTTAGATGGTAAATTTCTGCGTCTTCTGATTCTGCTCCTCGCTCAGTTCTACCAGCATCTGCGTATCTTTGTAGCATTCCTGAATCGCTTCCGCCACCATCTGCATTCCGGCGCTCGTTTCCTGTGCGGATGCAGAATTTTCCTCCACGACGCTTCCGAGATTCGATACGGAATCGGCCACAACTATCTTCAACTCATTCAGAACTTCCGTCTGCTTGCCGATGGTCATCGCAACTTCATCCACCAGATTAATTTCTTTATAAAGATTTGCAAAAGCATCCTGTGTTTCTTTCAGCTGTTTCTGCTGCTCCTCCAGATTCATCATGGCTTCCTTCATTCTGTTGGTGGAAGTCTCAACATTGGTCGTAAGCTCTCTGACAACCGACTCGATACCGGCCGCGCTTTCCGCAGATTTTTCCGCAAGATTCCTGATTTCTTCCGCAACAACCGCAAATCCTCTTCCGGCCTCCCCCGCCCTTGCAGATTCGATGCTCGCATTCAGGGACAGAAGATTTGTCTGGGAAGTCATATTTTTAATGACTTCAACCATTTTGTTAATATTTACAGCGGATTCGCTCGTCTGCTCCGTCTGCTCGGAAACAACCTGAATTGCATTATTCGTAATTTCCGATATCTCATACAGTTTCTTAATGCTTTCGGAAGCGCCGTCGGAAAATTTCATCATTGTATCGACCGAAGTCTCCAGTTTGTCCATCTCGCTCTTTTCAATATCAATGACATCGCCGAGCTTCTGCACCTTCTCATTGACGGTCTCCGTTTCTTCCGCCAGACTGGCCGTACCCTTTGCCATCTCGTCAATCGCACAGTTCGTATCGTTGATGCTGTTCGTGATGTCTCCAAATTTCTCGCTGAAATCCTCGCTGCTCCTTTTTAACTGTGTGCTGGACTGGCTTACATCTCCAATCATGCCCGCTAAAGAAAGTTTGACGCTGTTTAACGACTGGGCAATTTTGCCGATTTCATCAGAACGGCTGGTCAGTCTGCTGTCAATCTCAAAGGAAAGGTCGCCTTCCGCAATCTTGCGCAGATTACCTTCCACTTTCTTAATACCGCCCGCGAGACGCCGTCCAAAAATAATGGAAATCACAAGCACAATGACCAGAATCGTGACAATGCTCGCCGCATAAGAAAGCAGCATGCTCAGAAACTCAAACTTGATTGCCCGTTCTTCCTCCTGAATTTCCGCCGCCATATCATCTATGTAGTTACCCGTCGTAATCACCCAGTTCCAGGGCTCGAATTTTTCCGAATAAGCCCGTTTGGGCGCTACCGTCACGCCGTCCGCCTTTGTAAAGTAAAACTCATTGTAACCGCCGCCCGCATCCGCAGACTTCATAATATTCTGAATAATCTTAACGCCGTTCTGGTCTGTCAGGTCATATCGGTTATTCCCTTCCTGTTCCGGCAGAATCGGGTGCATGACCAGATTATAATCCGTATCATCAATCCACATATACCCGGAATCATCATCGCGGTAACGCATTCCCCGGATGACCTCTTTGGCAAGCTCTTTTGCCTCTTCTTCCGTCAGTTCTCCCGCCTGGCTGCGGTCATAATAAGTCTGAATAATCGCTATCGCCGACTGGATTTCCGATTTAATTTCCAGATTGTAGCCGTCATTCATCGTTTCTTCATAGGTAGCGATGTTCTTGTTCATCGACTTTCTTAAAAACGAAATGCCAAGCGCTCCCAGAACAACGATTGTCGCCGCCAGCATAAGAAAAATGACCGCCACCATGACAGTGGCAATACTCTTTGACCGCGGCACGGAATCGCTATTGTTCTTTTTGTTCATTTTACCCTCTCTGTTTTCCCCACTCATTTTTCCCCTCCCGAAATCCATGCTATTTTTTGCAGTACCCTCTTTGCGTTCCTGTATGTTTTAGATAAGATAGTGCCGGTCCGCCGCTGCGCCGGCTATTTTCCAATCTTCTTATCCGTGTGCAGTATATGATTAATAAGCCATTCCGTCAGAAACTCCATCATTTCTTCCAGCGTTTCCTGCTGATGCTCATCAATATGCTCAAAGTTCATTCCTTCCAGTCTTGCAACAAACGCGTCATGGGCACGTTTCTGTGCCGCAAGCCCCTCATATGCTATACTCTGCATGTACTTCTCTTCGTCCGCAAAATGGAACTTCGTATAATCCTTCAGTTCTTCCAGCAAATGTACAATTTCATCATATTTATCATGAAGATATTCTTCTTCCATGACACGGTATACTTCCCCGATAATTCGGAACAGTTCTTTGTGCTCCTCGTCTATCAGGCCAATTCCCGTCACATACTGCTGCGTAAAAACCGGAATTGCGCTCTTTTCCTGTACGGGTTTTAATTTACCAATCATCAGGTCACATCCGATGATGTGCCGGTACAGCCAGGTAACAAGATATTTCAGCAAATCTTCCAGAAACTCCTGCTGTTCATTTCCGGAAGCCCTCGCATCCGCCTCGTCTATCTTTTCACAAAAAATAAGATGCTGCTGCTTTTGCAGTTCCAGTTCCGGATGGTGAATGCTTTCCATATATTCTTCTTCATGCTGGAAATGCTGTTCTGCATATTCTTTCAGTCGTTCTACCATTTCCTGAATCTGATGGTACTTATCCTCAATCAGTTCATTGTTGAGGAGTTCCTGTGTTTCGTTGATAATGCGGAAAAGCTCTCTGTGTTCGTTATCAATCATTTCCACGCCGAGTAAACAATCGTCCGTAAAATAATACATTTTTTCCTCCATTCCGAAGCGTTCTGCTTCCGTTATCGCATGCGGAAGACTGCGTTTTGTATTGCTGGCAAAAGAATTTGTGACGCTCCGGCACAAATCCTTTCCGGCCAAATTCTCTTTCCGGGAATCTGTGTTTATTGTACCATAAAATAGTAAAAATGGGTATATGTTGTCTTATCTGTTTTGGGAAAAGTTTGAAAGAACGTGATGCGTATGTGGATATCAGAAATTAAAAATAAGAATTGGGCTGAACTGATACAAATCGAGTAGAAATCGGATAGAAAATAAAAAAAGGTATTGACTTTTGTTTCATACAATAGTAGAATACTATTTGCGTTGTGAACGTAAGCGGAAGTGTCGGAACTGGCAGACGAGCAAGACTAAGGATCTTGTGAGCAATGCGCTCGTGTGGGTTCAAGTCCCATCTTCCGCAGTGAAAAAGGAAACCTTATAATGATGGGGTTTTCTTTTTTTGTTTTACATCTATAATCGACTATTCATCAAATAAATCCGCATGTGTGCCTGTGTCAATCAATGTCAATGTTAAAATATCATCTTCTATCAGATATATTAATAACCAATCTGGCTGAATATGACATTCTCGATACCCTTTATAGTTTCCACTAAGAGCATGGTCTCTATTTTTTGCTTCCAAAGGAATTTTGTGTAGTAATCGTTCTACAATATCCTCCAACAAAAAAATATTTAATCCCCGCTTTTTAGCAATCCTCAATCCTCTTTTAAATTTTCCGGTAAGGACTAACTGATATTTCATAAATCAATGTCCTCCAGTGCTTCCGCAAAACTATCATATTTCTTTGTGCCTGGGTCTCTACTGATTTGTTTTGCCTCTTCCATCGCATCTAACACTTCCTGTTTATATTTAGGAAGTTCCACGCTGAAAGGAAGTCCGCCGCGCATAATCGCCTGCCTCAAAAACATATTTACAGCACTGGACATATCAATTCCAAGTTGATTAAATAATTCTACTGCCTGTTTTTTCACATCTTCTTCTATTCTTATTTGTGTTTGTACTGTTGCCATTCTTTCACCCTCTTTCACCCATATCGTATACCAATTAATTTACATTGTCAACCATTTCTCGTGTTGTTCTATTGGCCGTTTGGGAATGATAAATTATTCAAAAAAATACCTGTAATACCAAATCTGACAATCCATGTATATAAAATGGATATAAATCTTTTTAATAAACGGAATAAGTTATTAAAAAGAAAATGTTGCATTGATTCTGACGGATATAATGTTAATGTCAACAAAAAATTCTCTTTTCGCATTTTATAATTTCACCTTTATTTATCGTTCTATATAATTTAAGATATCCTTTTCTGTTGCTTTTATAAAATTAATATATGATAAATTATATTTTAATCATACCACAGTGGTAATCCCATTTCTATATTTCAACATCAATCTACAAAAATAAGGCACACCAGATAAGTCCACCCTATCCGATATGCCTTATAAGAATCAGCAATAATAACTAATTTCTCCAAAAAATTCATACCACTTTTGCAAATTCTATAATTTAATGAGCATTATATTATTTTCAACAAACTCTTTATAATAAGCCATTTCGGCATCGGAGAATCCAACTATATTCTCCCATGTATAATCAGGCAGGTAACATGTTGCATTATGGAATCCGTCATAAACAGCTTTTTCATATGTTATCATCCGCTCAAATATGGAACCTGACAGAATCAATTATTCCATCAGGTTCACATCGATTTTGTTTTCAGTTACACTATTCGCATTGAAATATAAATTATCTGCTTCTGTTCCTTCTGGCCAAATTATTTTTATTTTCAATCACACCACAAATATGTAATCCCTTCAAATTCCCCATGGGTTCCTTAATCCATACCCGCTGCATTTTCCCAGGCTCTAAACCTGGTATACAGCATTGCACTGTTCTTTCCTGTCCGGTTCTGTCCAGCACAACAAAGCCTTTTGGTGTAATGTCCTTTATAATAGACTCATAAGTAATGTCACAATTGACTGCTTTCCTGTCAACTGCATATTTAATTGTCTTTAAAATTTCATCTGCTATATTGTTCATTTTATTGTCTCTTCTCCTTTAACCTTAAATTATTCAGAATAAAGCACTTCATACAAAACTTCTGCAAACATCTGACAACATTCCCTTCTTATTTCATTCCCATATGCTGCGACAAATTTCACTATCATTTCTACCCAATTATTTTCTGCGCTTTTGATATCATTCATTATACCTTCTTTTATTTTTTCTGAATTTAATTGTACAAGCTCTGTACATTTATCAAATACTAAGTCAATTAATTGGTCTTTTTCTAATTGCTTCATTATTCTTCTCCTTTATTTTTATATCTTTACCAGTTTATTTGAAATTTCTTTATCGAAATTGTCTGCAAATCGTTCATTAATGCCGCAGCGGAAGTTGAATCTGTCACATTTGGCATTGTAATGTTAAATGTTTGATTTACTATTGGCTGCACATTCCGATTGTTATTCACGATACTGCTGTTCGCTATAAAATTCGCAACTTCATTTATCTGCCTGTTATGTTCATAGAATGAACCAGGCGTAAGCATGTCAAGATTGCCATCAATCCGTTTCAGGTAGGCGTCGAATTTCTGTATCATGTCATACACTTTGTCACCGGGCTGTAACGGACTTAATATTGCTCCGTCTTTTGTAAGAATCTTTCTGCCGCCAACAGTTCCATCGGCATATGCTTTTCCCTGTCCGGAAGTATGCCCGTTTTTTAGCAATTCAACTGACTGCTCATGATTAAATACAATATCACCGCGCTTAATAGGAAACATTTCGGGGCCATTATCGCCGACCGTAAAGAATCTGCCATTTCTGACTATGATTTCATACCCGGCCTCCCCTACAAGCGCTCGATTTTCATTAGTCTGTACAGCCCAGTTTCCAGTAACAAGAGCTGTTCCCGATACATGGGCATTCCCCTCATACTTTGCATTGTACTCGGAACTTTCCAGATTCATTGCGCCTAATGCTATTCCAGCGGCATATGACGGGAACCCGTCGCTTTCAATATTTATCTTAATCGTACATTCAGCGGTCGTTCCGTTAATGGCATTAAGTCCATCTGCTATGCCTGTTACCTGTTCATTTGCTTCGGCAATGACATCTTTAAATTCTCCGAATCTTCCAATAACGCCGTCTCCTCCAGGCTCGCCCAGCGTTTCCTCAGTTATTTCACCAAGCGTTGTAATAGAAGCAGTCAGATTATTGGAATCTTCTTCGCCATTTCTCTGTTCATTGCCGCCTTCTGATTCGCCTCCGCCAATAGCGGTAGTTACATCGGTTACAGCTGTTTCAAGCGAACCAAATTCACCGATTACCGTTCCGTCACCTTCGGCGTTCGGTTCACCAATAACTTCTGCAGCAGTTTTACCTATTGATGTAATTGCGCCAGTGAGAGAATTATTATTGCCGCCTTCACCTTTTCCGCCGGATTCACCGCCTTTTGATTTGGAACCGGAAACACTTCCCTGTCCTTCTCCGCCAGAGGATTCTCCGCCTCCGCCACTGATAGCGGACGATACGGAATCAATAGCTGTTTTCAGGTTAGTAAATTGTGCAATGATGCTTTCATCTAATGTAATCGAGTTAAGCTGTGCAATGGCTGACATAAGGCTTCCAACTGTCTGTTCTTCTGCGGAACCTATCGTTTCCATGATATCGGTAATTGCGGTTTTCAGTAATGTAAACTGGCCGATAATGCCTTCGCCTTCATTGCCCAGCGTAAGAGTATTCAGATTTGACATTGCCTGAAACAGTGTGCCGACAGTGTCACTTTCGCTTATTCCAAGTGCCTGTGCAACTTTGCCGACAGATTCAGCCAGTGTGTCAAATTCTCCAGCTAATCCGGAAACTTTTCCACTTTCTGATATCTGGTTTAATCCTTCGGAAATACTGCCAACATTTGTTGCAACCTCATCTGTTTTAGTAGCTGTTTCGGCAAGATTTGTGTTTGCATCGGAAGCGGTGGAAGATAAACTGCTCATTCCTTCCGCAACTGTGTTTAATTCTTCTCCTTTGGATGCCAGTTCGTCAATGCCTGTTCCTGTTTCTTTTGTCTTTTCAAGAAAAGAGCCAAGATTTTCCTTTGCTACGCCTGTTGCATATACCAGTCCGTCCGTAAAGTCGGAATTATTGTTTACATCATGTATTAATGAGATATATTTTGATTTAAAATCTTCAAATGCCGATTCGGAACCGTTTAAAACATCTTCAACGGAATAGCCGAGTTCCCCGAATACCTGTTGTACCGCGGAGTATGCTTCGGCAACTTCCTGTATGTCTGCAAGCTCTTCCCATCTGGATTTCTGCTGTTCCATGTCTTTAATCATGGAATCCCACATTTTTTCCTGTTGTTTGATGAGATTATCGTAGTATTTGTTGGACTCATCGAGCATTTTCTGGATGGATTCCTGTTGTTCTGTCAGGGCGTCTTTCTTTTCTTCCAGAAGGTCGATTTCTTTCTGGATAAGGTCGGCTTCTCTCTGTAAGCGGTCAATTTCAAGTTCTTCTTTTGCTTCCTTTACTTTTTCCCGTGCATCGCGGATTCCGGCTGTATCTGTTTCATAAACAAACCCTCTGCCTTCTTTGTAGACGGCTGTTGTGCGCTGGTTCAGCATCCGCTCCAGGTTGTATTCTTCTTTCTGGAGGTCGATGTTTTTCTTTCTGGTTTCGGCCGCTTTCTGGATGGCATCGGCTTCTTCATTCAGGGCATCAATTTTCTTATCTTTTTCTTTGATTAAATCGTCGATTGCGTCTTTTTCTTCTTCAATCGCATCAATCTGTGCCTGGTATGCTTCTGCGGCAGCTTCTTTTTCTTCCTCAAGAGCTGAGATGGCGGAATCTTTTGCATCGTTTGCCGCGCTGATTTTGTTTCCTAAAAGGGTGCTGATGCCGCTTAATGCCTTGTTGTGAAGGTCTAACATACCAGTAAGGTACTCGGATTCATACTTTTTGTACTCGTCCAGGTATTCTTTGCGGTCTTTGAAATATCTGGTGTAGAGCGAGCGGAGTCTGTTTAAATACTGTGCTTCGCTGATTTCTCCACGGTCCAGTAAATCTTTTAAGTGGTCATATTCCTTCTGGAATGCTTCAAGATAGGCATCAGCGGCTTTACTTCCGGCTTTGGATGCGGCTGATTTGCCACCTCCGGCATTTCCAAAATCAACGCCATCATATATCTGAGATTTTAGTTTTTCGGCTTTTCTTTCCAGTCCGCCCAGCGTAGCTTCAACCAGACTTGTATCTGCTCCCGGATTATTTGCCATCCATGACTGCAAATTATTTATCTGAGCCGTTATCTGTGCAAGTTCGGCAAGTATGCCGGCAGTTTCAGCGGCCTTACCTCCCAGACTGGCCAATGCCTGGATAGATGTCATTGTATCCAGCGGGTTGTCCGCTACCAGCATCTGCTGGTAAACTAAGATTGCAACGCCCTGTGCAGCGTTTTCAGCACCCAGTTTTTCTTTTGCAAATGCCTGCAATTGGGCATAGGAAGCGTCTGCTAAATCTAAGCCCGATTCTTTAAGTGCTTCTGTATTTTCTGCCAGTGCCTGGAATGCAATAATGTTTTCGTTTACTACACCCAAATCATCGAGGGCCGCTTTCATTGTCTCAAAATCTTCCGTTCCTGATAATCCGGCCTGTGTAATGGAAGCAGCGAGAGAATCAAATGCTTTTTCCACATCCTGTTCTGTCGATTCTGTGTTTCTTAGAACTCTGACAAGGTTTTCAAATGCAGAGTAGTCTACATCTAATCCTAACCCTGACATCTCATCTAATTTGGATTTGATAGAATCACAAGTGGATAAAATGTCAATGCTGTTTAAATCAAATCCATCATCTGTAAAAATAGTCCGATAAGCGGATTGTAATGAATCAAACGCTGGTTTAAGGCGGGTGTTGAGTTGGTCGATGGTATCGGAGATAGTAGAAACTGCTCCCGCTCTATCCGACATATCCTTCCTGTTTTCTATCTCACCCTGTACATACCCTAACCTGACCAGCGCATCAATCAGCTCGTCAACATTAATCTTATATTCGGCAGCGGCTTCTTTCAACTTATCAAATGAAGCATTTCCGCCCACATTTTCGTCTAACGCCTGTAAGTCAATATCACTGAGTCCTTCCAGTTCGTCAGCAAGTACTTTTAGTCCGCTGTCTGTTTTTAATGCCTCGTTAAATTCAAGCAGTCTTGTGTCAGCCTGATTAAATACATCGTCAAACAGTACCGAATATTTTCCCCATTCTTCTTCATTGTCTTGTATGGAGGTTTTGACTGCATCCAGATTTTCTTTTGCCTGTGTAACATTCTGGTCATCATATGGATTTTCTGACTTTAATACGGCCTCATTATATGCCTCTACTGCTTTTAATGCTTCACCATATGTTTTAGATTTATCATCATCCGAAACGATTTCAGCAGTTAAGGCCTGTTTATATATGTCTCCATATTTTTCAATCGTTTCTTTTGCTTCGTTCAGTGAGTCCGACGAAACATCAAGCACATCATCAAACATATGCTCATTGCCAAGTTCTTTTGCCTTATCTCTCAGGTCATTTTCAAAAGCATTGATTGTTTCATAAGCAGACTGTGCATCGGCGTTCAAATGAATCGAAAACTGTAAGTATGTACCGTCACCATATTCATCAAGCAACGTCATTCCCTGTTCTTTGTACTTTTCCACAATTTCTTTCAAGGCTTCGCCTTTTTCTGTATTGCCAACGAGTCCTGTGTAGCTTAGGTTGTAATGGCGGTCTTCTTTCGTCATTTCCTCTTCTGCTTTGTCAATTCCTTCTTTATTTTCATTCAGGAATGACTGGGCCTTTTCTTTGTTCAGGGCTTTAATGGCTTTTGTCTGGGATTCATACGCATTGGTTACCAAATCGACGGTTCCGCACTCTTCTCCAAATTTATCGTTAAGTTCTGTCTGTAATTCCAGTAATTGTTTCTTAACGCTGTATGTTTCCTCTTCATTTCCTTTTGCCGCGATAAGGGCCTTATGCAGTTCTTCATATCTGGAAACGTAATCCTCGATGGAAGATGCTGATTCTTTGTATGCGTCTGCGGCTTCTTCGGTTGCCTGACGGAGATTTTCTTGCCGCTGAATAAGATAAGCAATACCTTCTACTGCCACCTGAATTGCGGCACCAATTCCCATACTGATAACTGAATTAAGCAATATGGTTTTGAGACGCAATGCGTCAGTGCTAACGCCAGCAGCATTGAGATGAGCTTTATATCCCGCTAAGGACGCTGGTGCATCTTTAGTACAGGTGGAAAGATATGTTTTGAGAGATACACTTTTTTTTATTACTTCGTTATTAAAGCTATCTAAATCAGTTTTCCCTTTTGTCAATTCACAATTCCAATCTGAAATTGCTATACTTGCATCTTCAAAATGCTTTTTCTGCTCCTTAATCGCTGAAAAATCTACACCCATCAAATTACCTTGTAAATCCAGTTTCTTTGTCTCTTTATTTACAAGCTGAGTAATACCATAATCCTTCTTCATTGCAACCATAGCAGTATTCAAAGTGGCAAGCACAACTGGAATCTCACCAATAGCATTAGTTAATGTCTCCGCCCCCTGAATCAGTCTATCGAAAAGTGAAACTCCACCCATTATTGCTTCTTTATTGGTAAGTGTATTAATAAAGGAATCCCAACTATTCTGTAAGGAGTTTAAACGTCCTTCCCACGAGTTCGCCGTTTTTTCTGCTTCTTCAAGTGCCGACCCTACGCCCTGTGAAAATTCACTTAGCATTTTTTCGTACAAATCCCACCGGCTAAGCAGCGCAGAAAGCGAGTTCGCATGATATTTTCCGCCTAAGTCCGCGATTAAGCCCTGTTTTTCATCACTATTATCAGGTAATGAATTGTATACTTCTGCCAAATCTTTAAGAATATCTATCGGATTTCTTAATGTGGCAATACCGTCTTTCATGTATTCTAATTCAACGCCGAGGGAATGGCATCTTTCTTCCACTTTCTTTAACTGTTCTTCATCAATAATTTCTCCATCAAACTCACCTGACACCTGTTGCAAATTCAAAACTATGGAGCGAAAAGCGCGTCCTATTTCTGGGCCAGAGCGTTTTGTCACCGCAATCATGGTCGCTTCTGCTGCTGTCAGTTCTTCAACAGCCACTCCGGCATTTGCCGCAAATGATGCTGAAACATGGACCGCATCAGCAATATCTGTTAATGCAGCGCTGTTTTTGTTTGAAATATAACTTGCCCCGTCAAGAGCCGCAATCAGTTTTTCTATGCTTCCACCATATTTATATGCCGCATCCGTCGCCAATAAATAATTGTTCGCACTATCGGCTGTCATATCTCCGGCAGACTGTGCAAGTAAGGATAACTTTCCAAGCTCTTTCGACATATCTTCATATCCGCTTCTTGCCATCTCCTGTACACCAAGCAAATAATTTGATGATAATTGCCCATATTTACTCGCTGTTTTAAATGCTTCATCGCCAAGTTCTTTAAGCTGCTTTTTACTCATCTCACTTGTTTTTGATATTTCAGTAAGAATTGTATCATTTGACCGCAGTGTTTTTAATGACTTAACAAAATTATTTACAGCAAGAGAGGCTATTCCAAAAGCACTGG
>CAJTRL010000035.1 GCA_910578715.1 uncultured Lachnospiraceae bacterium
TTTTGCCTGATTTTTGTCAAATTTTACCCGGGAAGGGGCCAAAAGTACTAAAGAAAGAACATATTTTTTTTGGCTTTTTACTTGTAATTTTGGTTGAATGAATTTATAATGGTTTAAGGATTTTTAGCGTGTATCAGTCTGTCATGAGACTGGCCAGAATTTTGTACGTTAAAAATGCGATTTTATAAGGGTCTTAATAATACGAATGGGGTGTGATTATGAGTTCTTTATTGAATACGAATGCGTTTGACTATGTCAATGTGCTTGACAAAGCCGCAGATGCTGCATGGCTGCGGAATGATGCAATCAGTAACAACCTTTCCAATGTGGATACGCCAGGCTATAAAAGACAGGATGTGGATTTTCAGTCACAGCTTGCGAAAGCGCTCGGTAATTCCAGGTATACTTCTATGGATTCCAAAGTGGCAAATCTGAAGACGAGTCATCTGGCTCCGCTCTGTTATACGGACTATGCAAGTTTTTCCTATCGTCTCGACGGCAATAATGTGGATGTTGATACAGAGGGTGTTTATCTGGCGAAAAACCAGGTTACCTATCAGGGGTTAAATATGTGTATTTCACAGGAATTTAAGAACTTACAGATGGTGATGAAGTAAGGGGGAATTGAAATATGGGAATGTTTACGGCTTTTGATATTAATGCGTCGGGTATGACTGCGGAGCGTTACCGTATGGATATTATCGCGGAGAACGTTGCCAATGCCAATACGACCCGTACGGAGGACGGCACGCCTTATCGTAGAAAAGTAGTGGTTTTTGAAGAAAAAAATTCTCAGACGCCTTTCCGCCATGTATTGAATGCGGCGAGAGACCGTTATTCGGGAACCGGCGTGAAAGTAACCGGAGTATATGAAGATAAATGGACAGAAATGAAGATGGTTTATGACCCGTCTCATCCGGATGCCGATGAGAACGGATATGTTACATATCCGAATGTCAGCACGATAACCGAAATGACGAACCTGATTGATGCAAGCCGTGCGTACGAAGCAAATTCTACGGCTTTTTCGGCGAGCAAGAGCATTGCGCTCAAAGGGCTTGAAATTATGCAGAATTAACGGTCTGTGTAGGGAATTAATTGGAGGGGAAGAAAAATGGCTATGGATATTACGGCGCTGTATAATGTATCTTCCGGAGCAATTAAGGAGGCGGCGAAAGCTGCACCGACGACGAAGGCGGATACATATACGGATACCAGTTTTAATAATTTTCTGGATACAGCAATTGATAATATTAACACGACGAACAGTTATCTTTCCGATGCTGAGAATGAAGAAATCAAATGGGCGCTTGGCGAGACAGAAAATACGCATGACCTGTCCATCGCGCTTCAGAAGGCATCGACTGCCCTGCAGTATACCGTTGCCATAAGAGATAAGCTGTTAGAAGCCTATAAAGAAATTATGCAGATGCAGATTTAATGGCATATGGCAGATTACTTAAGGAGAAATGGTTGCTGTGGATAAATTGTTAGAGAAGTTAAAAGCGTTAGGAAATCGAATATTAGAATGGTGGAACCGCTTTACAACGAAACAGAAGACGCTGATTGTCATGGTCATTTCAGCGGTCATTCTGGCGATTGTGATTCTGGTCACAGCACTGAACCGTCCGCAGTATGTCCTTCTGAAAAACTGTGAAGACACGACAGAAGCGGCAAGTGTGCGGGATTTGCTGGAGGAAGAAAAACTGACTTATACCGTTTCTGACGACGGGTTGGAATTTCGTATTTTAAAATCTCAGCAGTCGGACGCGATTCTGCTGCTCGGCTCCAACAGCATTAAAACCGCGGGTTTTGGCATCGAGAACGTGACAAACGGCGGTTTTTCCACGACAGAGTCCGATAAGCAGAGAGAATATACTTATTACCTCGAAAGATACATAGAGGACAATATGCTGGAACCTCAGAAAGCGATTAAGAGCGCAACGGTTATGCTGAATATCCCGGAAAACACGGGAACGCTGATTGATTCCGATAAAGAATCTTCCGCAAATGTTTCACTGGATTTGAATGAAGAGATATCTCCGGAAACTGCGGCAGCTCTGGCGCGTGCGATTGCGACGGGACTCGGAAATTCGACGACCAGAAATATCGTTATCATGGACACGGATGGAAATATGCTTTTCTCCGGCGATGATGATTATTCGGCGTCAGGCAAGGCAAATGCACAGCTTTCCGTCAAGGCGGAGGCAGAGCGGATTGTTACATCTGAGGTCAAACAGGTTCTGCTCGGTACGAATGAATTTGACAAAATAGAAGTGGCTACAAATCTTGTTCTGGATTTCTCTACAAGTTCCAGAACTGACCATACTTATGCGGCGCCGGACGGCCGGGAAGAAGGACAGCTGAGCCAGGAAGACACCTTCAGCCAGATAAATGAAAGCGGCGTCAGCGGTGTGCCGGGAACGGATTCAAACGGCGATGACGGCACTACATACGTTCTGGAAGACAATAGCAATTCCAGGTCTGAAACGACGGAGTCGTCCCGAAAATATCTGCCAAACGAGTCCATTGTTACGACGGATACGCCGGCGGGCCTGATTAATTACGGACAATCTTCTCTT
The DNA here is from genome assembly GCA_910578715.1 of uncultured Lachnospiraceae bacterium. GTDB lineage: Bacteria > Bacillota > Clostridia > Lachnospirales > Lachnospiraceae > UBA3282. The sequence continues at coordinate 2,583 of CAJTRL010000035.1, forward strand.
TCCGTTGCGATGATACGGCATGTCATCATCCGGGAGGAAGATATTGAGCGGCAGGGGCTTCTTGATACGGTCACCTGGGAAGAATACAAGCTGGCCAACCAGGAGCGCACAAAGCTGGAAGTGGATGAAGATTTATATAATGTCGTTGCGAAAGCGACGGGCATCAATGTGGATAATATAGCGATTGTCGCTTACAGTGAGAATGTTTTCTTCGACGATGAGGGCTCAGGTATCAGCGCAACGGATATTATGCAGATTGTGCTCATTATCATCATTCTTGCTCTGCTGGCGTTCGTTGTTCTTCGGAGTATGCGCGGCGAGAAGCACGAGGAAGAAGAGGAAGAACTTTCTGTTGAGTCCCTGTTACAGTCCACACCGGAGACACAGCTTGAGGATATTTCGTTTGAAGATGAATCTGAGACAAGGAAGCTGATTGGCAAATTTGTAGATGAGAATCCGGAAGCGGCGGCGAATCTGCTGCGTAACTGGCTGAACGAGGACTGGGGGTAGGAGCAATGGCAAAAACTGAAGAGAGAATAACCGGTCTGCAGAAAGCAGCTATCCTGTTGATTGCTCTCGGACCGGAAAAATCATCAAATATCTTTAAACATCTGAAAGAAGACGAAATCGAAGAGCTGACGCTGGAGATTGCCAATACCAGGACGATAACGCCTCAGGTAAGGGACGAAGTGCTGGATGAATTTTACCAGGTATGTCTGGCACAGCAGTATATCGCCGAAGGCGGTATCAATTACGCGAAGGAAGTATTGGAAAAATCCTTTGGCGTTGATAAAGCGCGCGATGTTATCGGCAAGCTGACCGCGTCCTTACAGGTTAAACCTTTCGAGTTTGTCAGAAAGACAGACCCTTCACAGTTATTGAACTTTATTCAGGATGAGCACCCGCAGACAATTGCACTCATCCTGTCCTATTTGTCGGCGGCGCAGTCGGCGCTCATTATTTCCGCATTACCGCCTGACAGGCAGGCTGATGTTGCCAAGCGTATTGCGGTAATGGACAGAACGAGTCCGGATATTATCAAAGAGGTGGAGAAAGTTTTGGAATCCAAGCTGGCATCTTTAGTAAATCAGGATTACACGATTGTCGGCGGCGTCGATGCAGTCGTGGAAATTTTGAATACAGTAGACCGCGGTACAGAGAAGCATATTATGGAGACGCTGGAAATTGAAGAGCCTGAGCTTGCTGATGAAATCAGGAAGAAGATGTTCGTATTCGAAGATATTCTTCTTCTGGACGACAGGGCAATTCAGCGTGTGCTTCGTGATGTGGATAACAGCGACCTTGCGATTGCGCTGAAAGGTTCCAACGAGGAAGTGCAGAATGCTATCTTCAACAACCTGTCCAAGCGTCTTGCCGTTATGATTAAAGAGGACATGGAATTTATGGGCCCTGTCCGTATGAAAGACGTAGAGGAAGCACAGCAGAAGATTGTAAATATCATCAGGAAGCTGGAAGATTCTGCAGAAATTGTTATCTCCAGAGGTGGAGGTGACGAGATTGTTGTCTAGGAATATATATAAGTCGAGCTGGGTTGTTGTTGAAAACGATGATAAATGTGTTATCGACAGCAATTCCCGTCTTGTCAGCCGTATCGAGGAGCGGGAGGCGGATAAAAGAAGACGCGCCGCTCTGGCGGCCGGGGAGCCTTTTGACGAGGAAGGCTTCACGGGCGGTCTGCTGGGAGAACGGATTGATGCGCAGGGCTATGAAGATACGGAAGGCGGCATTCTGAAAGCGCCGGAAGAGGTGCCGGAAGGTCCCACACCGGAAGAACTCCGGGAACAGGCCGAGGCCGAGCTGGAAGCTGCCAGAGAAGAAGCGGAGCAGATTCGGCGGATGGCCAGCGCGGATGCGGCCAGAGAGAAACAGGCGGCGGCGGAAGAAGGCAGAAGAATCGGATATGACGAAGGCTATCAGATGGCGCAGTCCGAAGCCGACAGGATGCGAAGAGAACTGGAAGAAGAGCGTTCCAGGATGGAAGCGGAGTACGAGCAGCTCATAGAAGAACTGGAGCCGCAGTTCATTGATACGATTACGGCAGTTTATAATCATGTTTTTCAGGTCGGCCTGGAAAATGAAAAAGATATCCTGGTGCATTTAATTGAAACTACTTTGCGAAAAGTAGAGAGTAGCAGGACTTTTATTGTGCATGTTTCCAAAGATGATTATGCTTATGTCAATACCCGGAAAAAGGCATTGGCGGAAGAAACCATAGGGGAACGGGGAATTGTTGAAGTTATAGAAGATATCACGCTTCATAAAAATGAGTGTATGATTGAGACGGATGGCGGCATTTTTGACTGCGGTGTTGGAACGCAGTTAGAAGAACTGACGACGAAACTGAAACTGTTATCTTTCGAAAAATAATATCCGGGTGTAAGAGGGACTATGGTAGATTTTACGAAATACAGCAGAATTGCAGATTATACTTTTTTTAAGAGCAAAGGAAAAGTAGAAAATGTCGTAGGGCTTACGATAGAATCCGCGGGGCCGGAAGCGAAACTCGGCGACCTGTGCAAAGTATTTCCGGCAAATAAAGAGCTGCCGCCGATTATGGCGGAGGTGGTCGGATTCAAAGGAAAAAAAACCCTGCTGATGCCGTATGAAAAGACAGAAGGCATCGGAACGGGGTGCATGGTAGAGAATATGGGGTTCCCCCTTTCCGTACAGGTGAACGATACCTTGTTAGGACAGGTGCTGGACGGACTCGGCAGATATGAGGGAATGGATTCCTCAGGGCCGATGATAAGTTATCCGATGGAGGCAGCGCCGCCGGACGCAATGGAAAGAGAGATTATCGACGAGGTGCTTTCGCTCGGCGTCAAAGCGGTAGACGGCCTGATGACCATTGGAAAAGGTCAGAGAATCGGGATATTTGCCGGTTCCGGGGTTGGTAAGTCCACACTGATGGGAATGTTCGCACGGAATACCAAAGCCGACATCAATGTGATTGCACTGATAGGAGAGCGCGGAAGGGAAGTGCGGGAGTTTATCGAACGGGACCTGGGTCCGGAAGGAATGAAACGCTCCGTCGTTGTGGTGGCGACTTCCGATAAACCGGCGCTGGAGAGAAAAAAAGCGGCGCAGACCGCGACCGCGATTGCGGAATATTTCAGGGACCAGGGCAGAGATGTACTGCTGATGATGGATTCACTGACCCGTTTTTCCATGGCGCAGAGGGAAATAGGCCTTGCCAGCGGAGAACCGCCTGTGTCCAGAGGATATCCGCCGAGCGTTTATTCGGAAATGCCCAGACTGTTAGAGCGCGCGGGACGTTCTTCCAGAGGCTCTATCACAGGGCTTTATACGGTGCTGGTAGATGGCGATGATATGAACGAGCCGATTACCGATACGGCGAGAAGTATTCTGGACGGCCATATTATGCTGAACCGTAAGCTGGCCCATAAGAACCATTATCCGGCAATTGATGTGCTGCAGAGCATTTCCCGTTGTATGAGCCAGATTGTGCCGAAAGAACATAAAGTTGCCGCCGGAAAACTGAAAAATGTACTGGCGACTTATAATGAGGCGGAAGATTTGATTAATATCGGGGCCTATAAAAGCGGCAGCAATAAAAATATTGATTATGCCATTGAAAAGATTGACGCCGTGAACGATTATCTGATGCAGGACGTGGAAAGCAAATTTGATTATGAACAGGAGCTGGAAATGCTGAAAGCGCTGTTTGCAGAGTAAAAAGACGCGCGGAAGGTGAGACGGCATGGCGAAGTTTGTATACAGAATGCAGAGCATCCTGAATATCAAAATACAGATGGAAAGTCAGGCGAAGATAGAACTGGGCCTGGCACAGCGGAAACTCCTGGAAGAAGAGGAGCGCCTGGAGGAACTTTATAACAGAAAAGAGTCTTATCTGGAAGAAGGCAGAAGGCTGCGGATGGATTCCCTGAAAGTGCAGAGCCTGCGGGATAATGAATATGCGGTTGCGCGTATGGAAGAGTATATCGAAGCACAGAAAGAAGCCGTGCGGAAGGCAGAACTCCTGGTGGAGGAAGCCAGGCAGAAACTCCAGGAAATCATGACGGAGCGGAAGACTCAGGAAAGACTGCGGGAAAAGGCGTTTGAGCAGTTTATGCAGGAAGAAAACGCGAAAGAAGGCAAGGAAGTAGATGAACTGACAAGCTATACCTATGGACAAAAAAGGGGTAAGTCGAAAGAAAGGCGTGGTTAGCAGATGGCAGAAGCATTTAATGATGCGGTAGATACCAAAGCGGAGAAAAAAAGGCTCAAAGACGAGCGTAAAAAAATAAAAAACGAGCAGAAGGCGCAGAAGAAAGAAGCAAAGCAGCGTGCAAAAGAAATTTCCGAACAGGAGGCGGAGCTGGATGACGAGGGCGGAGGTCTGTCAGCCTTTTTCATAACGGTTGTCCTTGTAATCATCTGGATAGCTATTCTGTGTCTCCTGGTGAAGCTGGATGTGGGCGGTTTTGGTTCCAACGTTCTTGCTCCTGTATTGAAAGACGTGCCGGTAATCAGCAAAATTCTTCCGGCGGAGTCAGTCGTATCGACGGATGACGAAGAGGCTTATGGCGGCTATACCAGTCTGAAAGAGGCTGTTGACTATATCAGAGAACTGGAACTGGAACTGGCCCAGGCCCAGTCCGCAAGCAATATGGATTCGGCGGAAATGGAAGAACTCCGCGCGGAAGTGGAGCGTCTGCAGACCTTCGAAGATAAACAGACGGAATTTGACAGAATACAGACGGAATTTTATACCGAAGTTGTCTATGCGGAGAACGGACCGGGACCGGAAGAATACCAGAAATATTATGAGATGATTGACCCGACGAATGCCGAATATTTGTATAAACAGGTAGTGGCGCAGCTGCAGCAGGATGCGCAGCTGACCGATTACGCACAGGCTTATGCGGCGATGGAACCGGAAGCCGCGGCTAAGATTTTTGAGTCCATGACGAATGATTTGGATTTGGTAGCCAAAATCCTAAGTCAGATGAACGCGGCGAGCAGAGGAAATATTCTGGCGAATATGGATGCCGAAATCGCCGCAAGAGTTACGAGAATTATGGACCCGGAATCATAATTACGGTCGAAAGCCCTTCATAAAAAAGAAGCGCTTTACGATATATATATTAGAACCTTGAAAATTAAAGGAAGGAGGAAGAAAAATGGCAGGTATACCTGTGAACAACAACCTGAATGCGTTTGGCCATGCGGTGAACAGGAATGCAGGCGTCCAGGGAAGCCAGTCCGCGCCATATGGCAGTGCATCCAATGCGGCAAAACAGGAAGATGCGTTAAAGGACAGCTTCGATTCGGTCATGAGCCGTGTCAATTCCCAGACGAAGAGCCCTTCGGCAGTACAGAATGAAAGCCGGAAGAACGCATCGGCACAGACCGATGCCAGGACAGCGCCGTCAGCAAAGACCTCTGTCGGAAGCCGTACAATGGCATCCAATGCGACAGCCGAAAGTGTAAAGCAAGATACGGTCAGGAGTGAAAAAGCGGTGGATGCGGAAGATGGCAAATCCGTAGAAACCGGAGCGGACGACAAGAACGTTGAAACCAAAGCAGCGGATGCTGAACAGGGCGGCAAAGCGGCAGAAAACAATGGCGTGGAAGAAGACTCTGTGGAAGAAACGACGGAAAACGCTGTTTCCGGGGAGCAGAAAGAAGCCATAACAGAAGCGGGTGAGAAACTTGTGGAAGACATTGCGGAAGAAATGGGCGTGACACCGGAGGAAGTGCTGGAAGTCATGGCAATGCTGGGACTTAATGTGGCACAGCTGTTTGACCCCGATAATATGAAGCAGCTTCTGGTGGCGATTTCCGGCAATGAGGACCCGCTTTCCATCATAACCGACGGGGAACTTTATTCCCATCTTCAGAATCTTCTGAATACGGTATCGGAAAGCCTTGACGGATTACAGACAGAACTTGAGCTTCCCGAAGAAGAGCTGAAAGCCCTGATTGCCCGGATGACTGAGGCGGAAAAAATGCCTGGAACAGTGGAAACAGAAAATCTGACAGCTGTGGCGGAACCGGAAGAAACGCAGACGCCGGAAGGCATGAAAGATTATGCGGTGACGGTGCACAGAGATGGTGAAGAAGTGAAGGTGAAAGTACAGGTGGAAGACGGCGGGGCGAATAAGAGCGTCCGCGAAGAAGTAACACAGACTTCCGAAGTACAGAACCGGAACGAAGCCGGAACGGGCAGCAGAGATTCCTTTGAAGAAAACAGAGGAGAGGGGAATACGCAGAATCATTTTGTGATGCAGACACCCGTCGAACAGCCCGTTTTGAATGAAACGGCAGTTGAGCAGACTGCTATGGAGCGTTTTACCAGCACGGAAGACATCATGAATCAGATTACGGAGTATATCAAAATCAATCTGAAAAGCGATGTACAGGAAATGGAACTGCAGCTCCATCCGGCGAGCCTGGGAAGCGTCAACGTACAGATTGCGTCGAGAGACGGCGTGATTACGGCACAGTTCACGGCGCAGAATGAAACGGTCAAGGCGGCGATTGAAAGCCAGCTGGTACAGCTGCGGACACAGTTCGAAGAACAGGGCATTAAAGTGGATGCGGTGGAAGTTACCGTAGCGAATTATCGGTTTGAGCAGAACTTTTCCGGAAAAGAAGAAAATCCGGGAGATGGAAGCAAAAACGGCAAAAAAGGTCCAAGAAGAATCAATCTGAACGATATGAGTCTGGAAGAGCTTCCCGAAGAGATGGAAGATTCCGAAAGAATCGCGGCAGAAATGATGGCAAGAAACGGCAATACGGTAGATTACACGGCATAAAGAGTCAGAAAGGAGAAAAAAATGGCAATAGCACCGATTGAAAACGGTAAACTCGTGGAAACGGCTTCTCAGGCTTCCATCAAAGAGAGCGAGAAGAAGAAAAGTAATTCCACAGTAGACAAAGACCAGTTTTTACAGCTTCTGGTAGCGCAGATGAAATATCAGGACCCGTTGGAGCCAACTTCCAATACGGAGTATATTTCCCAGTATGCGACTTTCTCGGAATTAGAGCAGATGCAGAACATGAGCGCATCGCTTGAACTGGCGAGGGCATCCAGTCTGGTAGGTCAGACCGTACTGATGAAAGTAACGGATTCCGCCGGAAAGACGACAACCGCACAGGGAAATGTCGATTATGTTTATTATGAGAACAACAAGGCGTTCCTTTCCATCAACGGAGAACTTTATTCGATGGATGATTTGGACACGGTAGCAGACCCGAAATATCTGTCGGCATATTCGGCAGCGGCTGATTTCCTGAATACTTATAACAAACTTCCTATTTTACAGCTTGTTACGCTGGAAAATGAAGATACGATTAAGAAGCTGGATGAAACATACCAGAACATGTCGGATTATGAGAAGAAGTTCATCAGCGACGATTATGTTAAGGGCCTCAAGAAATATGTGGAAAAGATTGAGGAACTGAGAGCCGGCCTGAAAGAAGAAGAGGGCGACAAAACAGAAGGAACCGATACGGACGACAAGACGGAAGGAACCGATAAGACAGAGGGAACTGATAAAACAGAAGGAAACGGCCAGAGCGCAGACGCAGATAAGAAGTAAGGAAACGCGGCAATCTCAAGGAGGAGAACGGTTATGAAGATTCAGAATAACGGATTCCTTTCCCTGGAGCAGTTGCAGAATCAGTATCTGGGCCGGAGCAGCAGGCAGGTAAAGGAAACGCCATCGGGTGACGGACTCAGTTTTCAGGATATTTTATCCCGGAAAACGGAGAGACCGCAGACGACGGAAGTAAGGTTTTCCAAGCATGCGGCGGGCAGACTGGCGGACAGACATATTGAACTGACAGAGGAACAGGTAGAACGCCTGAATCTGGGTGCAGCGAAAGCCGGTGCGAAAGGAATTAATGAATCACTGGTCATTGTCGATTCTTTTGCGTTTATCGTGAATGTACCGAATCAGACGGTCATCACGGCAATGGAACGGACAGAGGCAGATGAAAACGTATTTACAAACATTGATGGAGCCGTTATTATTTAGCCGGACCTTTAAGGAGGCTTACGTTCCTGACTGACAGAAGGAACGAACGGCACATGACAGTATTTCAAGGAGGTCATTCATTATGATGAGGTCACTTTTCTCTGGTGTAGCGGGCTTAAAAGTACACCAGACAAGAATGGATGTTATCGGTAATAACATCGCAAACGTAAACACAACGTCTTATAAATCACAGTCCATGGTATTCAGTGATTTGCTTTACCAGACAACACAGGCAGCTTCCGGCGCCAATGCCGCGACGGGCAGAGGCGGTATCAACGCCAGACAGATTGGTCTCGGCGCAAAGACCGGAGCGATTTCCACAGCCATTGCAACACAGGGTTCGGCACAGTCCACCAACAATCCGTGGGATATCATGATTACGGGAGATGCGTTTTTCGTTGTCAGCAACGGCGCTCAGAACTTTTTCACAAGAGACGGTTCTTTCACGGTAGACGGCGCTGGAAATCTGGTTATGTCTTCCACCGGTTATACCGTTATGGGATGGCAGGTTGACCCTCAGACAGGAGATATCTATCCCGATACCGTATCGGCTCTGAAAGTCATGCACGAAGACAATCTGACTTATCCGCCGGAATCCACCACACGGGCTTATATGTCGGGTATTGTGGATAAATATGATTCCGCGTTAAGCAGCACGAAGGGAAGGGTGGTAACACTGTCCTTCTTCGACCAGCAGGGCTATTCTTATACGGCGAAATTCAGCATTCACAGTCTCGGCAGCGCCGGACAGTATTATGTACAGCTTGATGATATTTTAAATTCCAACTCCCAGTCTCTTGTGGAGGAATTTGGGTTAAGCAATATCAATGAAATTGCGACTTTCGGCGAACAGCAGACAGTTGAAGTGACCAGTCTGTATCAGCTGCTGGAGACGGCAGAATATGATAAGGCGACTGATACCTATAATATGAAATATGTGCCGGCGAATATTCTGGATGGATATGCGACGAATCAGCTGATTAATGCGGCATCCAATGTCAAGCTGAATTTGAAGGACGGAGATAAGGTAACTGTGGGTGGTGATGTTACTGCTGAAGGAACCGTTACATTATCCAAGAAGGAGCTGCAGGCAGAAAACTTTAACCTGATTTATGCAGTTGACCCGGATTCAGCAACGGGAGAATACTGTTATTGGGGAAGGGATGATGCCGGAAAGACTGTAAAATTGGACCCGGCGGATTTGGATGCCTGGACAGCGGCTCTGGAGAAATCTTTCCCCGGCGTTGATGTGACGAAAATTGAGGTGAAATCCGATGGTTCTGTAGAAATGGACTTCCAGCAGACATTCAAGGCTACAAAAGATGGAACATATAATGAGAACGATAATTATTTCGTAGGTGAAAAAATCAATGACCGGCTGGAAGCATACGGCCTTGCGAATACGGATGATACGGAATATACCATTCAGTCAGTTGCGCCCGACGGCCAGGCACAGATTACCAAGAAATTCACCTATACGGGAAACAAGCTGGTGTATGATACGGAGAAGGGCCTTTTTAACTACATCGGTTCCCCGGGGAACGATTCCGCATTCCTGAATTTCAATACCACCGCGACGTCCAGACAGGGTGAAGTCATCGACCTGACGCGCTTTACGAACATTGACATCGACTTCTCCTTATCCAAGAACTATACCAACGGCGGCACGTCCACCGCGGGTATGTTAAGCGGCGACAAGGGCGGAGACAACATCGGAACCGGCCGGGCTCCGGGTGAAATGACAGGTATCGAAATCGCACAGGACGGCAAGATTACGGCTTATTATGATAACAGCTGTTCCAAGCTGCTCGGCCAGATTGCGGTTGCGAATTTTGCGAACGCTTCCGGTCTTTCCAAACAGGGCGATAACCTGTATTCGGCAACGGCGAACTCCGGCGAGTTTGACGGTATCGGAAATGATATCACGGAAAATGACGGCTACATGACCAGCGGCGTCCTGGAGATGAGTAACGTTGACCTGTCCCAGGAGTTTACGGAGATGATTACAACACAGCGTGGATTCCAGGCAAACAGCCGTATTATCACAACTTCAGACAGTTTATTGGAAGAACTCGTAAACCTGAAACGATAATTACCTGAAAATAATTCTAAAGGAAAGAGGAACTTTTGGGTTCCTCTTTCGCCTGTTATGTGTTAGAATAGGTAGAAGGGTGGAGTGTAAATGGTTGAAGTGACGAAAATCAATGGAGTAAAGGTCCTGATTAATCCTGACTTACTGGAGCTTGTGGAGGAGACTCCCGACACGGTCCTTTCTTTTACGACGGGACGGAAAATAATTGTAAAAGAAAGTAGACAAGAAGTTAAAAATTTAGTAAAATCGTATAGAAAGGATATTTTTGCAGATTAATGTAAATTTGTGTAAACAGGTGATACCGATATGGATTTAGCGTCAATTTTGGGTTTGGTTATTTGTTTTGTATTGGTTGTATTTGGTATTGTATTTGATAAAACCGCAGGAATTAACTTTGGAGCGACTCTGAACTTCCTTGATGTGTCGTCTGCACTGATTACATTCGGAGGTTCTTTTTCCTGTATTCTGATGAGTAATACACTGAGCAGCTATGTACAGGGACTTAAGAGTTTTGCGCTGATATTTAAATCGTCCACGATAGATGTTCCGGAGATTATCCGGAAGATTATCGAATTGTCCAACGTGGCCCGTAAAGAGGGACTGCTTTCTCTGGAAGAAGCGGCCGGCGATATCGATGACCCTTTCTTACAGAAGGGCATTCTGCTGGTTGTCGATGGTACGGACCCGGAACTGGTACGTGCGATTATGGAGACGGAGTTAGTCAGCGTTGAAGGACGTCATAAAGATAAAATCGGATTCTGGGAAGACCTGGGGGCGATGGGCCCGGCGTGGGGTATGATTGGTACGCTGATTGGTCTGATTAACATGCTTCAGGCGATGGATGACCCGTCGGCAATCGGACCGGCTATGGCGGTCGCTCTGATTACGACTTTATATGGTTCCCTTCTTGCAAACTGGATTTGTGCACCGGTGGCGAGCAAATTAAAGAGCAAGAATGCCGATGAAATGATGGTGAAAGAGATTGAAATCGAGGGCCTTCTGTCGATACAGGCCGGAGAAAACCCCCGTGTTATAGAAGAAAAACTGAAGTCCTTCCTTGCGCCGAAGGACAGGGGCTCTAACGAAGAAGAAGGCGGAGGTGAAGCGAATGGCTAAAAGGAAACCTGATGAAGTAAAACCAGGTGCACCTGCGTGGCAGTCTACATTTGCTGATTTGATGAATCTTCTGCTCTGCTTCTTTGTTTTGCTGTTTTCCATGTCAACAGTCGATGCGCAGAAGTTTGAAATGATTGCGGCGTCTTTTAACCAGACTTTCAGTATTTTTACGGCCGGAGCCACGGCCATTGGCGACGGTATCTTAATCAGTAACGGTGTAAGCCAGCTGAATGAGCTGGACCAGTATATTAACAGTACGGGTAAGATGGATAACGGCGAAGTCGTTTCGGAAGATGTGGCCGAAGCGGTAGCGGAAGCGATGGAAGAAATCGAACAGGCCCAGCTGGAGGAATCCGAGCAGATGGCCGAGATGATAGAAGAGGCCGTGGAAGAAAGAAATCTGGACGGCGATATCGACGTTGAATTTACGGCACAGTATGTACAGCTTACTCTGAAAGGTTCTCTGCTGTTTGATTCCGGAAGCACGGAATTGAAGGAAGGGGCGAAAACGGTTCTGGACCAGGTTGGAGTGATACTGGAGAGTTATGCCGGAAGCACGATTGAAATCGAAGGGCATACGGATAATGTGCCGATGTCCGGTGCAAAATATTCTAATAATGATGAATTGAGCTCAGGACGTGCATTGTCGGTATTTAATTATCTGATAGGAACAACGAATCTTGACCCTGCGCTTGTGAAACATTCCGGGCGCGGTGAATATATGCCGGTCGCAGACAATTCAACTGCGGAAGGCAGAACGATGAACAGAAGGGTTGAGATTAGAATATATAATTCTCTTAGTTCATACTGACGACAGTCGGTAAATTGGAAGGAAAAATAAAGGGGAGGAAATATTTGCAATGAAGAAGAATTTGATTTCTGTGATTATACTGGCATTGTTGATTGTAAATGTTGTTCTGACGGCCATCATGATGTTCAGTGTGACGGGGGCATCCAGGAAAACGGCGGCGCTGGTGGATAATATTGCGACCGCTCTCGATTTGGAACTGACCGCGCAGACAGGGGAAACGGAAACGATTGTGCCGATGGAAAATATCGAGGTATACAGCATTTCCGAATCCATGACGATTCCGCTTAAAACGGGAGAAGATGGAGAAGACCATTACTGTCTGGTTTCCGTCAGCTTTTCAATCGATAATAAAGCGGATGGTTACAAGACCTATACTTCCGACCTTTCCCCACAGGAAAAGCTGCTGATGGATAAGATTAATGCCGTATTCGGACAGTATACGATGGAAGAAGCAAGAGGAAACGAAGACCAGATTAAGAAAGAAATTCTGGAAGAAGTGCAGAAGATGTTCGATTCCGAATTTATATTTGACGTTTCATTCAGCAGTATAATATACTCATAGCCCTATGCTTATATATGGAACAAATACTATCACGGGGAGGTGAGTTTTCGTGGGCGAGGTACTGTCTCAAAGTGAAATAGATAATTTGCTCGCAGCGTTGAGCAGCGGCGAAGTGGACGCGGAGCAAATGCAGGATTCAGGCGATAAGCAGGTCAAAAACTACGATTTCAAGCGACCTACGAAATTCTCTAAAGAGCATCTCCGCACTCTGGAAATTATTTTTGAACATTATGGAAGATTGTTATCGACGAGTCTTCCGGTCTATCTGAGAAAGAACGTACAGGTAGTTGTTACGAGTTCAGAGACGGTTATCTTTTCGGAATTTAGCAATGCGCTTTCGAATCCGCTGATTTTGGGAATTGTAGATTTTCAGCCGTTGGGTGGAACGATTCTGGTGGAGCTTGCATCGAATCTTGGATTCGCAATGATAGACAGAATGCTCGGCGGGCATGGTGACCCGTTAGAGAAGAACAGGGAATTTTCCGAGATAGAAATGACGATTATTGAAAAAATGATGGTAATCTGTATGCAGCTTATGCGGGAACCCTGGAAAAACGTAGTGGATATCAATCCTGTTCTGGAGCGGATTGAGACGAATTCCCAGTTCGCACAGATTATCGCACCAAATGATATGATTGCAATTGTTACGCTTAGTATCAAAATCGGTGACGTAGAAGGTCTGATGAATGTCTGTCTTCCGTTTTTTACATTGGAAACGGTTATGGATAAACTGAATACCAAGTTCTGGTATGCAAACATGCAGGAACAGGATGAGGAAGAATATGACGAATACATTGAAGCATTATTACGGAGAGTAGATGTTCCAATCAAGGCTGTTCTGGGGAGGAGCAGAATCAGTGTGACGGATTTTGTGAATCTGCAGCTTGGCGATATCATACGGCTGGATACAAATGTGGATAATGACTTAAATGTATATGTAGGGAATATAAAGAAATTTACCGCTTTACCAGGGTCTAATAAAGATAAATATGCTGTCAGGGTAACGTCGGTATTTAGAGAGGGGGAGGAATAGAAGCATGGACGGAATGTTATCACAGGATGAAATAAATGCGCTGCTCAATGGCGGTGGTGATTCTGATATCGGTGATGATTCATCGGCTGGCGCTTCGTCTACGGTTGAGATAGATGATAATCTGATATCGGAGATTGAAAGAGACGCTATTGGCGAAGTTGCCAACATCAGCATGGGTTCTTCCGCTACCACATTATTTTCTCTTGTTAATCAAAAAGTAAATATCACGACGCCGGTTGTAAGTCTGGCAAGATGGGAAAATGTACTGACAGAATATGAAAGGCCATGCGTATTTATCCAGATTAAATATACGGTTGGTCTGGACGGCTCCAATATCCTGATTTTGAAGGAGCATGATGTAAAAGTGATTACCGACCTGATGATGGGCGGTGACGGAAGCAATACGGAGGGGGAGCTTGGAGAACTGCATCTGAGTGCAATTTCTGAAGCAATGAACCAGATGATGGGTTCCGCGGCAACATCGCTTTCTACAATGCTCGGGAAGATGATTGATATCAGTCCCCCGGAAGCGAGCCTGGTAGACTTGACGGAGTTTAAGGAAGGCGGAGATATCGCTGAATTTCTTGCTGGAACCTTTGTGAAAATTGCTTTCCGCATGCAGATTTCAGAACTGGTGGACTCCACAATCATGCAGTTATATCCGATAGAATTTGCTAAGGAATTATGCAGTACCTTCCTGGGAGCCCAGTTCGGAGATGAGATGCCCGCACAGGAAGCACCGGCACCGGAGCCGGCTCCAGCCCCTGCTCAGGCAGCACCGCAGATGGATATGAGCCAGATGCAGATGGGAATGCCGCAGATGGACATGAGCCAGATGCAGATGGGGATGCCGCAGATGCAGATGGGAATGCCACAGATGCAGATGCAGCCTCAGATGATGCCCCAGATGCAGATGGGAATGCCTCAGATGATGCCGCAGATGCAGATGCAGCCTAATATGAGCATCCAGCCGGCACAATTCCAGAGCTTTGCCGGAGACTTCAACCCAAATCAGCCGCAGGAGAATATCGACCTGATTAAGGATGTACCGCTTGAAGTTACGGTGGAACTGGGAAGAACATCCAAATCCATTTCAGATATTCTGGATTTTGCACCGGGGACAATTATCGAACTCGATAAGATAGCCGGTGAACCGATAGATGTACTGGTCAACGGTAAGTTTGTAGCAAAAGGTGAAGTTGTTGTCATTGAAGAAAGTTTTGGCGTCAGAGTAACGGAAATCATTAAATAGTGATACTATTAAAATTAATAATAATATGTAATAGGAGAAAAAAGAATGGCAAAGAATATTTTAGTATGTGATGATGCAGCGTTCATGCGTATGATGATTAAGGATATCCTGACAAAAAACGGGTATAATGTGGCAGGTGAAGCTGAAAATGGTGCGAGAGCTGTCGAAAAGTATAATGAGCTGAAACCCGACCTTGTGCTCATGGATATTACGATGCCTGAGATGGATGGTATCCAGGCACTGAAGAAAATCAAAGAATCCGACCCGGGTGCTATGGTTATTATGTGTTCCGCAATGGGCCAGCAGGCTATGGTTATCGAATCCATTCAGTCGGGAGCAAAAGATTTCATCGTTAAGCCGTTTCAGGCTGACCGTGTGCTGGAAGCAGTTAAGAAAGTAGTGGGATAAATGATACTTACTGTTTCAAACAGTACAGACTCCTATCTGCAGTTTTTGACCGTACTTATTTTATTTGTTTTCGTTCTGGCTGCCACTTACTGGACGACAAAGTGGATTGCAGGGTATCAGAAGGGAAAGAAGGCGGATGCAAATCTGGAAGTTATCGAAACTTCGCAGATTGCCAATAATAAGTATGTTCAGATTATTCGTGTTGGGCAGAAATATTTGGCAGTTGCAATCGGGAAAGATTCTGTTACAATGTTGACAGAGGTTCCAGAAGACCAGTTGACGTTTTCAAGTAGTGCGAAGAATGAACAATTGGGTTTTAAGGAATTGTTTGAAAAAATACAAAAGAAGACGATTCTGGAAAAAGAAGATGACCGAAATAAGAGTGAGTAGGCGATTAAGGATGAAAAAATATTTTTCCGGATACAAAGTGAAAAGGATATTATGCCTGCTGTTTCTGGCAGGCATATTGTTTATCACAGTATTTATCCAGGAGAAAGATATTGTTTATGCGACAGGCCTTTCCCATGTGGATTCCAATCTGACCGGGGAAACGACCGAAAGAACCAATATCGACGAGCCGGGAGTTTCGGAGTCGGAAGAGGATTTGCAGGAACTGAATATTGCGAACACGGTGACGGTTACATATAACGATGGTAATGGTACGCTGAATGGTGCATTGCGAATTCTGCTTACGCTTACTCTGATTGCTATTGCGCCGTCATTGATTGTTATGCTGACCTCGTTCACCAGAATTATCATTGTTCTGCATTTTACGAGAGCAGCGCTGAATACACAGACGGCTCCGCCCAATAATGTTATGATTGGACTGGCGCTGTTTTTGACGTTCTTTATTATGCAGCCGACGATTTCCAGCATCTATACGGATGCGGTTGTTCCTTTTGAGGCCGGGGAGCTGGACCAGGAAGAAGCGCTTCGTGCGGCGGCGGTTCCCATCAGAGAGTTTATGTATCCGCATACACAGGAGAGGGACGTCAGGCTTTTTCTGGATATCAGCCGTACGGAATGGGATGGAACGAGTCTGGATGACATTCCATTCAGTGTGCTTGTACCGAGCTTTATCATCAGTGAGCTGAGAACGGCCTTTATGATAGGCTTTTTACTGTATATTCCTTTTATTGTAATCGATATGGTGGTGGCGTCCACGCTGATGAGTATGGGTATGATGATGCTGCCGCCAACGACGATTTCCATGCCGTTCAAAATTCTGCTTTTTGTTCTGGCAGACGGATGGTATTGGGTAATCGGAAGTCTTGTCAGGACATTCTACTAACCGTCAGAAGGGAGCGAAACATATGACAATAGATGACGTAACCGCGATTGCGAGCCAGGCGTTGTTTCTGATTATTAAATGTTCGGCGCCGCTGCTGCTTGTTTCTCTATGCGTAGGTCTTGCTGTCAGCATCTTTCAGACAGCGACGTCCATTCAGGAACAGACGCTGACTTTTGTGCCGAAGGTACTGGCGATTTTTATTACGCTGATGATACTGGGGCATTGGATACTGACGCAAATTATCGAATACATGCAGATGTTGTGGTCAAATTTCAGCTTATACATCAGATAGCAGAAGGAAACGGGAGCATCTTATGATAGATATTTCTTTTACCTATGCTGATTTGGAATTTTTTCTGCTGATTCTGGTGCGCGTGACATGCTTTATTCATGTTGCGCCGCTATTTGGGATGAACAATACCGTACCGCGCCGGGTAAAAGTCGGACTGAGCATTTTTATCGCGTATTTTCTTTTCTTTTATCTGGACCATAACGAGGTGGTTTATCAGACGCTGTTTGAATACGCGGTGATTGTTATGAAAGAAGCGATAACGGGATTCCTGATTGGCTGGGGAGCGCAGCTTTGCATGACGGTTACTTCTTTTGCGGGGCGTATTTCCGATATGGAAATCGGTTTGTCCATGGTAAACCTGATGGACCCGCTGACGCAGCAGAGCGCGACCTTCAGCGGCGTGTTCTATCAGTATATGTTTTCTTTGTTCATGCTGATTACGGGGATGTATGAATATCTGATTAAGGCGTTAATGGATTCGTTTACCCTGATTCCGGTGAACGGTGCGGTTTTTCATACGGAATCGCTTATCGATTCCCTGATACGTTTTATGAGCGATTACATTGTTATCGGGTTCCGGATATGTCTTCCGATTTTTTGTGTGATTCTGCTTTTGAACTGCGTGCTCGGCATCCTCGCCAAGGTTGCGCCGCAGATGAATATGTTTGCGGTCGGCATACAGATGAAGGTGCTGACGGGCTTAAGCATCATGTTTCTGACCGTCCGGATGCTGCCAGGCGCCGCGGATTTCATTTTCCGGGAAATGAAAGAGCTGATAAATGTTTTTGTCGGAGGGATGACAGGTTGAAAGATTTGATGCTCCTTCAGTATAATCTCCAGTTCTTTGCGAAGGACGGGCCAGGCGGAGAAAAGACCGAAGAACCTACGGGCAAGAAACTGAATGATGCCAGGAATGAAGGACAGGTTGCGAAGAGCCGTGAAGTGGTCAATGCGGTTATGCTCCTCGGGCTTTTTCTGCTTCTGAAATTCTGGATTGGCAGTCTTGGCGGAAGTTTTATTTCTTTTTTTTATAATATCTACTCACAGATACCGGAATATGTTAAAATGTATGATGGGTATATGCAGGAGATAACCTGGCGGGCGATTTTTATCCGTACCCTGACAAGAATCCTGGCGATGATAGGGCCGGTATTTGTCGTCGGATTTCTTCTTGCTTTTGTGACAAATCTGCTTCAGGTAAAGTGGAAATGGACGACGAAGCCGATGAAGATGAAATTCAGCAAGATGAACCCGATAAGCGGCATCAAGAGAATTTTTTCTCCCAATTCTCTTGTGGAGCTGTTAAAGGCAGTTGCGAAGATAGTGATTATCGTATATGCTGTTTATTCTTATCTGGTGAAAAATGCACCCAGCATCTATCTGCTGTATGATATTTCACTGAATCAGGCGCTTGCGCAAATCGGCGATTTGGTTATTAATCTGGGGTTCCGCATCTGCATTTTCTATGGTCTGATTGCAGCGGCTGATTTTATTTATCAGAAGTTCAAGTTCAAAAAAGACATGAAGATGACCAAGCAGGAAGTAAAGGATGAGTATAAGAATCAGGAAGGTGACCCGGCGGTTAAGAGCAAACAGCGTCAGCGTATGATGGAGGCTTCCAGGAGGCGTATGATGCAGGCGCTTCCCCAGGCGGACGTCGTTATCACCAACCCGACTCATTATGCGGTGGCAATCAAATACGACCCGGAGCTTTATGATGCGCCTTATGTAGTTGCGAAAGGGGCGGACTATCTGGCGCAGAAGATTAAAGATACGGCTAAAGAGCATCATATAGAAATTGTGGAAAACAAACCGCTTGCCCGGATGCTTTACTCAAACGTGGAGGTAGGCGGCATCGTACCGCCGGAGCTGTATCAGGCGGTGGCGGAAGTGCTTGCTTTTGTATATCATTTACAAGGGAGGGTCTGAAAAAGGATTACAGAGTAATCCTTTCTCAGACGACAGAATGTCCTGGAGGCCATTCTGTCAGGCTATTTGTATTATAGGAATATAAGGGAAAGGAGAAGAGGATATGGGGAATTTAAAGAAAGCGGATGTGGGCGTTGCGCTTTATTTGCTTTCGGCGTTCATTATGCTGATTGTTCCGATACCGTCGTGGCTGTTAGACATACTGCTTGCCTGTAACATATCGGTTGCGTTTACGGTCATGTTCGGCTGTATGTTTGCCAATGAAGTATTGAAGATGTCATATTTTCCTACGATACTGCTTTTTACGACCGTCTTCAGAATCGCATTGAACGTATCCTCTACCAGACTGATTCTGACGACCGGCGACCCGGGAAATGTTGTCGAGACATTCGGGCAGTACGTGGGCGGCGGCGATTTGATTATTGGCGTTATCGTATTTATCATTCTGATAATCGTACAGTTCATGATAATCAACAAAGGTACTGAGCGTGTTGCTGAAGTAACGGCGAGATTTACGCTGGATGCGATGCCGGGTAAACAGATGGCAATCGACGCGGATTTAAATACCGGAGCGATTACGGATGCGGAAGCAAAAGAGCGGCGTGAGAAGATTCAGGAAGAATCGAATTTCTTTGGTTCGATGGATGGTGCCGTAAAGTATGTAAAGGGAGATGCGACGGCCGGGCTTTTTATCACGGCGATTAATATTATCGGCGGAATCGCAATGGGAATGTTCCGTCAGAATATGGAATTTGCGGACGCGCTGAACCGTTATTCGATACTGACAATCGGTGACGGCCTGGTGAGCCAGATTCCGTCTCTGCTGATTTCTCTTTCCACCGGTATTCTCGTGACGAAGGGGTCGAAAGATGCGGATTTCGGTACGGTGCTCGTGAGCCAGCTGTTCGGCGTGCCCAAAGTGCTTTATCTGGTGGGAGCCGTTGTTGCGGCGCTGGGCATTATTACACCGCTTAATACGGTTATTTTCGTAGCGCTCGGCCTGTGTTTCATCATTGTGGCAAGAATTATTTCCGGAACCCTTGAAACTGCGGAGATAGAGCGGGAGGTCGATACGGAAGAAGCCGCCGCGGAAGAAATCAGGCAGCCGGAAAACGTTACGTCCCTGTTACAGGTTGACCCAATCGAGCTGGAATTCGGATATGGTATCATTCCCCTTGCGGATGTCAACCAGGGCGGCGACTTGCTGGACCGTGTTGTTATGATTAGAAGACAGATTGCGCTGGAACTGGGTACGGTTGTTCCGATTATCCGTCTGCGCGATAACATCCAGCTGAATCCGAATCAGTATATTATTAAGATAAAAGGCGTTCAGGTCAGCGAAGGAGAGATTCTCTTCGACCATTACATGGCGATGAATCCCGGATATGTGGAAGAGGAAATTACGGGTATACCGACTTTTGAGCCATCCTTCCATCTGCCAGCTATCTGGATTACGGAAGGGCAGCGGGAGCGGGCGGAAAGCATGGGTTACACGGTTGTTGACCCGCCTTCCATCATAGCGACCCACCTGACAGAGATTATCAGACAGTACATAGCGGAACTCCTCACAAGACAGGATGTGCAGAACCTTGTCAACAACCTGAAAGAGACAAACCCTTCGCTTGTGGAAGAACTCGTGCCGAAACTGCTTGGGCTTGGCGAGATACAGAAAGTGCTGCAGAATCTCCTTTCTGAGGGAATTTCCATCAGGGATTTGCTGACAATTTTTGAGACGCTTGCGGATTATGCGTCAACATCGAGGGATACGGATATTTTGACGGAATATGTCAGACAAAGCCTGAAAAGGGCGATTTCCAATAAATTTTTCCCGGCCAATGAGACGACGAGCGTTGTAACGCTTGACCCCAAGCTGGAACAGGAGATTATGGGAAGCGTGAAACAGACGGAGCAGGGCGCATATCTGACATTAGACCCTGCGAAGACCAGGGCGATTATGGATTCGGTCGGCACGGAGACAAAGAAACTGGAAGATTTGGGAAAGATTCCGATTGTGATTACTTCGCCAATCGTGCGTGCATATTTTAAGAAGCTGACCGAGGATTATTTCAAAGATTTGGTTGTTGTATCGTACAATGAGGTGGAATCTAATATTGAGTTACAGTCTGTTGGGATGGTGACAGCATAATGATAATCAAGAAATTTGTAGGAAAAACAGAATCGGAAGCGGTGGAAAACGCCAAAAAGGAACTGGGCGCCAATGTCGTTGTCATGAATGTCAAGAACGTGAAACGAAAAGGACTGTTTGATTTCTTAAAGCCGCATATGGTAGAAGTAACGGTTGCCCTTGAGGAAGAGCCTGTCAGTCATGAAAAGGATGTTTCCGCAGATGTGAAGGCGGCAGTTTCAGCCATCAGCGAGGTTGTTTCCAATATGGGAAATACGCCGGCACAGCCGGCGGAAGTGCAGCGCAGCATTCCCGCGGTAAGTCAGGAGGAGGCTTCTGTTCCCGCTCCAAAAGAGCACAAAGCTATTGAGGAAAAACTGGACAGTCTCCAGTCTTTGATAGAGCAGCAGCTCCAGAAGCCGGAAGAGGAGAAAAAAGAGGAAGAAAAGGAAACGGAACAGGTCAGCGAGACAGACATGTTCATGAAGCTGCTTCATACGACGATGCTGGATAATGAAGTGGATGAAGTGTATGCGGGACAGATTATTGAAGAAATAGAAAAGGTCAATAAACCGAACTGCCCCTTTGACTTTGCGCTGGCCAATACCTACCAGAAAATGATTTTGAAGTTCGGAAAGCCCGTCGGCATTACGCCTTCCGAAAAAGGGGTAAAGGTGGTCTTTTTTGTAGGACCGACAGGCGTTGGGAAAACGACGACGATTGCCAAAATCGCTTCCCGTTTTCAGGTGGACGAGAAGAAGAAAGTTGCGCTGCTGACGGCGGATACTTACCGGATTGCGGCGGCGGAGCAGCTTCGTACGTATGCGAATATCCTGGAAGTGCCTTTCCGGGTTGTCTATACGGTAGAGGAAATCGAACAGGCGCTTGTCGATTTTAAAGAATACGACTATATTCTGGTGGATACGGCGGGGCATTCTTACCAGAACGAGGCGCAGAAAGAAAATATGACAAGATTTATCCATTCGGTGGATGACAAAGTGGAAAAAGAAGTATTTCTTGTTTTAAGCGCCACAACGAAATACAGGGATTTAATCAGCATTGCCGACGCTTATAAAGAAATGGCGGATTATAAGCTGATATTTACCAAGCTGGATGAAACGACAACGCTCGGAAATCTGCTAAATTTGAAACTGTATACCGGAGCGTCGCTTTCCTATGTGACGCATGGACAGAATGTACCGGATGATATTGAGAACTTTAATCCACAAAAGACGGTCAAAAGGCTGCTCGGCGGAAAGAATTAGCGCCGGATATCTCTACGGACCGGGAAAGGAGCATGGCTGAAAATGGACCAGGCTGAACAACTGAGAAATATTATAAAGGCAGGCAGCCGGCCGCAACGACCATTGGCAAGGGTAATTACCGTCACGAGTGGAAAAGGGGGCGTCGGGAAATCGAATGTTGCAATCAATCTGGCTGTTCAGTTTAAAAAAATGGGACAGCGCGTTATCATACTCGACGCGGATTTTGGACTTGCAAATATAGAAGTGATGTTTGGCGCGGTTCCCAAACACAACTTATGTGATTTGATTTACCAGGGAAAAAACATCAAGGAGATTATCACCTGGGGACCGATGGATATCGGTTTTATTTCAGGCGGCTCCGGGATTGCCGGCATGTCAAATCTGAGCATAGATTATCTGAATTATATCATCAAAAATCTGACGGAACTGGACGAGATGGCGGACATTATTATTGTAGATACCGGAGCGGGCATTTCCGATGCGGTGCTGGAATTTCTTGTGGCAAGCGGAGAGATACTTTTAGTGACGACGCCGGAGCCGACTTCCATTACGGATTCCTACTCTCTTGTCAAGGCGCTGAACCGGCATCCCAGATTTTCCAAAGAGGATTCTCAGATTAAAGTCATTGCCAATAAAGTTGAGAACGGACAGGAAGGCAGAATCCTGTTTGAAAAGCTGAATACGGTGGTCGCGAGGTATTTGAAAATCCCGATAACTTATCTTGGCATGATACCGCAGGATGCGCAGCTGGAAAAAGCGGTGATGCAGCAGATGCCGGTATCGATACAGAATCCGGACAGCAAATCCGCACAGGCGTATGAAATGCTGGCGGCAAAGCTGATGAATAAAGAACTGAACAAAACTTTGACAAAACGTGGCATGGCGGCATTTTTTTCGCATATTATATCAAAAAGATAAAAGCGGGTTGAAAAAACAGGAAAAGGGCAGCGGATATGGGAATTATACTTTCAAAATATATAGCGCCGGGCAGTCGGATTGAATTACAGAAAACCAAAAGATACCGCTCGGATGATGACGAAAAAAATAAGGTGTATGCGAGCCAGGTGGTCGATATTATCTCCGACGACCGCATCGAAATTTCAATGCCGATGGAGAAAACGAAGCTGATACTGCTTCCGGTGGATGTAGAATATGACCTGTATTTTTTCACGCCGAACGGGCTCTATCAGTGTTACGCAAGGGTGGTGGACAGGTATAAAAACAACAACCGGTTCAGCCTGCTTCTCGACCTGACGAGTAATTTAAGAAAGTACCAGAGAAGGGAGTATTATCGTTTCAGCTGCGCGCTGGAGATGAATTCCAGGCCGTTACAGGAAGAAGAGGTACAGGCATTTGAAAAAAAGAATGTCGTGCTGACGCCGGAACTGCCATTGCAGCGGAGTGTTATCGTGGATATCAGCGGCGGAGGCCTTCGTTTTGTTGCGGAATATGCCTATGAAGTGGGAAGCATGATTTTATGCAAATATTTCCTGTGGATTGACGGGGAGAACAAGGAATACAACCTGTGCGGCAGAGTGCTGGCTGTCAAAGAAGTGGATAACAGACCGGGCTTTTTTGAACACCGTGTGCAATATGTTAATATGGATAAGGATAACCGGGAAGAAATTATAAAGTATATTTTTAATGAGGAACGTAAAATCATCAAAAAACAAAGTGATATTCAATAGCAGCCGGCATATTTAACAGAGGGGGGAAGGTTCTCAAAATGAAAAATATATTAGTTGTTGATGACTCTGCACTCATGAGAAGGGTACTCTGTGATATAATTGACAGTGATGAAAGATTCCATGTACAGGACCGGGCAACCAACGGTCTTGAAGCACTGGATTTGCTTACCAGAAAAAGTTATGATGCGGTAATTCTGGATGTGAATATGCCCCGCATGAACGGTCTTGAGCTGTTAAAGGAATTACAGACCCGCAAGATTCAGGTGCGTGTTATGATGGTCAGCACGGACACATGCGAAGGCGCGAAAACGACACTGGATGCGCTGGAACTCGGTGCGCTGGATTTCGTACATAAGCCGGGGACTGCAATGGACTGCCGGACGGCGGATTTCAAAGAAAAACTGCTGTATACCCTGGGAGGCGTTGTGGAATCCAGGTTGTTAGCCTATGAAAAACCCGCGCCGGCGCCGGTGAAAATCGAACCGGTAGCGCCAGTCAGACCGGGAAGTCTGGCAGGACGGCGGACGGCGGCGGCTTCCGGAAACAAGATTGTGGCGCTGGCAAGCTCTACGGGCGGACCCAAAGCACTGCAGTCTGTTGTGCCGAAACTGCCCAAAGCGTTGAAAGCACCGGTCGTTATTGTACAGCATATGCCGGCGGGATTTACGGCGTCCTTAGCGGAAAGGCTGGATGCGCTAAGCGAGATTCGGGTCAAAGAAGCGGCGGAGGGCGATGTGCTGGAAGCGGGCGTTGTTTATATCGCGATGGGCGGCAAGCATCTGAACATCGTGACGACGGGCGGCAGGTACAGCATTCACTATTCGGATGAGCCGAGCCGGGAAGGAGTCAAACCCTGTGCCAACTACATGTACGAATCTCTGGCAGAAAGCAGGTTCGACCAGGTCGTATGTGTTGTTCTGACCGGAATGGGGGCCGACGGTACAAAAGGAATCCAGAATCTGAAGGCAAAGAAGAAACTGCATGTCATTGCGCAGGAAGCAAGCACATGTGCGGTGTATGGAATGCCGAGAAGTATTGTAAATGCGGGACTGGCGGACCAGATTGTGCCGCTTGAACAGATTGCGCAGGAGATTATAATGAACGTGGGGGTAAAATGATATGGATGTTAGCCAATACCTGGAAATTTTCCTTGATGAAACAAATGAGCACCTTCAGAATCTGAACACACAGATTCTGATACTGGAGCAGGAACCCGATAACATGGATACGATTAACGAAATTTTCCGTGCGGCGCATTCCCTGAAAGGAATGGCGGGTACCATGGGATATAAGAGGATGCAGAACCTCACCCATGATATGGAAAACGTGTTTTCGGAAGTCCGCAACGGGAATATTACGGTCAAGGCAAATATGATTGACATTCTTTTCCAGTGTCTGGACGCGCTTGAAGAATACAATACAAATATCCGGGAGAGCGCCGACGAAGGAACGAATGACAACGAACCCTTGATTAAACAGCTGAATGCGATTTTAAAGGGCGGAGCGGAACCGGAGGCGGCGCCGGAGAAAGCTGCACAACCGACTGCGGATTCGTCTGTGGAGACGGAAGCCGTTGCCGGAGACGGAAACCAGAAATGGCAGGAAATGAAACTCGGCGATTCCGAGCAGACAGTTATCGCGGAAGCGCTGCATCAGGGAAAAAAGGCCTACGGCATGACGGTAAAAGTACAGGAAGCCTGTATATTAAAGGCGGCCAGAGCTTTTCTCGTATTCAAGGCGGTAGAAGAATTTGGCGAGATTATCTATTCCAATCCCTCGGCACAGGATATTGAAGATGAAAAATTTGATTTGGATTTCAGTCTGATTGTTGTAACGGATGAGCCATTGGATAAAGTGCTTCAGGCAGTCAGAGGCGTTTCCGAAATTGAAGATGTTACGGCGGGTGTTTACGAAGCCGGTAAACATGTTGCGGCCGCGGCGGAAGAAGAGGCCGGAGCTTCGGAAGAAAAGGACGTGAAAGAAGTACCGGCGGCCAAAGAGGCGCTTGCGAAAGCAGAGCCTGTTAAGGAGACTCCGGCAAAAGCGGAAATCCAGAAAGCGGATGCGGCGAAAGCTGCGGAACCGTCTGCGGCAAAAGCGGCGCCTGCGGCGGGCAAGAACGACAAGAAACCGGGAACGGGTAAACCGATTGTAAATCGTACCGTCAGAGTCGATATTGAAAAACTGGATACGCTGATGAATCTCGTCAGCGAGCTGATTATTGCAAAGAACTCTCTTGTATCGGCGTCGGCGACGGTGGAAGGCAATGCAAATTCGGAAGTCAATGACCAGATTGAATATCTGGAAAGCGTTACCACATCCCTTCATGAGTCCGTTATGAAGGTGCGAATGGTTCCAATCGAGAGCGTTGTGACCAAATTCCCGCGTATGATTAGGGACCTTTCCAAGAAGCTGGATAAGAAGATGGAACTGTACATGTCCGGTGAGGAAACGGAACTTGACCGTACGGTGGTGGATGAAATCGGCGACCCGCTGATGCACCTGCTTAGAAATTCTGCTGACCACGGTCTGGAATCCGCGGAAGTGCGTAAGGAAAGAGGAAAGCCGGAAGTGGGCTCCATCTTCCTGGATGCTTATCAGGACGGCAATAACGTTGTCATCGAAGTAAGGGATGACGGTAACGGTATCGATACGGAATCCGTTAAGAATAAAGGAATTGAGCGCGGCATTATCACACCGGAACAGGCCGAGATTATGACCGAAAAGGAAATCATCGACCTACTCTTTAACGCCGGATTTTCGACGGCCAAGACGGTATCCGATGTTTCCGGAAGGGGTGTCGGCCTGGATGTCGTAAAATCCAAGATTGAAGCGCTGAGCGGTGAAGTGGAAGTTAAAACAAAACTCGGAGAAGGCAGTACCTGGATTATCAGACTGCCCCTGACCCTTGCGATTATTCAGGCGCTTATGGTCGTTATCGGAGACGAGAAGTATGCGATTTCCCTCGGTTCCATTCAGACACTGGAAGATATTCCCGCATCGGATGTGAAGCTGGTACAAAATAAAGAAGTTATCCATTTGAGAGACATAGTCATTCCGCTTATTCGTATGACCGAAATTCTGGACATCGAAAGCACGAAAGACCCGAATGAGAATCTTGTAGTTGTTATTGTCAAAAAAGGCGATAAATATGCAGGACTGGTAGTTGATGAGCTGATTGGACAACAGGAAATCGTTATCAAGTCGATGGGCAAATATATCAACAAATGTAAGATTATCAGCGGCGCAACGATTCTCGGCGATGGCGAAGTGGCATTGATTCTGGATGCGAACGCACTGATATAAGGGAAGGAGACAGGGTAGAATGGAAGAATTAAAAGTGGCTAACGATACAACCCAGTTCATCGTGATAAGGCTGGGAGATGAACAGTATGGCATTGATATCAAATATATTGATAATATTCTGAGAATGCAGAAAATTACAAGAGTACCCAAAGTCGCTTCCTATTTAAGAGGCGTAATCAATCTGCGCGGTGAAGTCCTTCCCGTTATGAGCATCCGCATTAAAATGGGACTGGAAGAAGATATCGTCACCAAGTCCAGCAGAATTATCGTCATTAAAATGGAACAACAGGGAATGATAGGTATTATTGTAGATGAGGTAAAAGAGGTCGTCACACTGGAAACGGCGCAGATTGAAAAAGTGGCTTACGCTTCCAAAGACGAAAAAGATAATTTTATATACGGAATTGGAAAATATGAGGGCGGCCTGATATCTCTTCTGGATTTGAATCTGGTCGTGCCGGAAAATTCTTAGGAGGTTTATTCGTGAGTGAATTGAATTTTGACGAAATGTCTCAGGAATATTTTGATATTCTGAGAGAACTGGGGAATATCGGTGCGGGGAATGCGACGACGGCACTGGCGCAGATGTTACAGTGCAAGGTGGATATGTCAGTGCCGAAAGTAGGTCTGCTGGAATTTAAAGAAGTAGGCGCGGCGATGGGCGGCGAAGAGCAGATTATGGCCGGTATTTATCTCGGCGTGGAAGGGGACATTACCGGAAGCATCATGTTTCTTCTGGAAAAAAATTCTGCCAGATTTCTGGTTTCCAAGCTGATGGGGATGGAAATGGAGGGGGATGAGTTCTCCGAAATGGAGTTTTCCGCCTTGAAGGAAGTGGGAAACATCATTACAGGAGCTTACCTGAATTCGTTATCTTCTCTGACGAATCTGAAGATATTCCCGACCGTGCCTGATGTGGCGGTGGATATGGCGGGCGCAATCATGAGCGTTCCGGCAATACAGTTTGGCGCCGTGGGCGACAGAATGCTGCTGATACAGACCCAGTTTTTTGATGAAGTGGCGATAGATGGGTATTTTATTTTAATTCCGGATATGGAGTCATATAGTAAAATATTATCGGCATTGGGCATGCCCGTTTGACAATGCCAAAAATTGAAGGTGGGAGATTCAGGAAATGGCTGAGGTGATAAAGGTCGGTATGGCCGATTTAAACATATGTGTTAGTCCCAACGGAATCACAACGTTAGGGCTTGGTTCGTGTGTAGGAATTGCAATCAGGGACCCGGTGACCAAAATAGGGGGGCTGGCACATATTATGCTTCCCGACAGTACCGCAATCAGAAACAACAGCAATATTCCCAAATTTGCCGATACAGGGATAGAAGAGCTGGTAAAGCGGGTTGTGGCGAAAGGGGCGAACAGAACTAGACTTGTTGCCAAAATCGCGGGCGGCGCCCAGATGTTCTCATTTCAGGGAGGAAATTCTGAGGCGACCCGCGTGGGTGAAAGAAATGTAGAAGCTACCAAAAAAAAGCTCTCGGAGTTAAAAATACCGATTCTGGCACAGGATACGGGAGCAAATTATGGAAGAACCGTTATTTTTTATCCGGAGACGGGCGATTTCGTGATTCGTGCGGTCGGGAAACCGGAAAAAACGATATAAAACCGTTACTTATATCCGGTGAAAATAAGAGGTGCAGAAATTGAAAAAAGAAGAACAGGAAGAACTGGAGCAGGAACAGGAAAAAGATGCGCTGGAACTGATAACGGATATTGCGGAGCTTGAAAGAGAAAGAGCAAGAGAGCGTGAACTGGAAGAAAAGCGTGCGGAGATACGGGCGAAAAAGAGAAAACTGATACCGCCTTTTGTCATGCTACTCGCTGGTGCGATAACCAGCATTACGATGTTTATGCTGCATTATAAGTCGAAAGATATGCTCGTTATATTGCTGTGGGTACTTGTGGGCTTTTTTATAGCGGGTGAAATATTAAAATGGATGTTAGACCGTTTTGAAGCACAGATAGAGCAGGAACGCAGGGAAGCGGGGGAAGTATTCGAGAAGGAACTTGACGAAGCGGACGGCACGGAAAAATTAAAAGAACCGAAAGGGGCCGGTAAGGCGGCACAGGAAAAGAAGCCTAGTCATGAAGATGAAGAGTTGATTTTCTGACGGACGCCCGGTGTAGTGGGGAAATTTAATGGACGAAGCAGGCAGAAAAAAACTTTGGGAAGAATATGATAAGACCAAATCTTCCGCGGTGAGGGAAAAAATCATATTGGAGTATGCCCCGCTTGTAAAGATGGTTGCAGGCCGGCTGAGCATGTACCTGGGTTATAATGTGGAATATGAAGACCTGGTGAGTTATGGTATTTTCGGTCTGATAGACGCAATCGATAAATTTGATGCGCTCAAAGACGTAAAATTTGAAACCTATGCAAGTCTGCGTATCAGAGGCGCAATTCTCGACCAGATACGAAAAATGGACTGGATTCCCAGAACAATCAGGCAGAAACAGAAAAAAATCGATACTGCAGTCCGGGAGATTGAAGCGCGGTGCGGAAGAAGCGCAACGGATGACGAAGTGGCACAGAGTCTGGGGATTACGAACGATGAATATATTGAATGGCAGTCCCAGATGAAAATAACGAACGTCGTTTCCCTGAACGAATTTCTGGAACAGGGAAGTGAGATTCCAAACGATAACAGCTTTAACCGTAAGGCGCAGTTCGACGAACCGGAAGAGGTACTGGAGCGCGGGGAGCTGAAACGTATTCTGGCGGAAGCGCTGGAGCTTCTGACGGAGAAAGAACGGAAAGTTATCGTATTATATTATTATGAAGATTTGACGTTAAAAGAAATCAGCAGTATTCTGGAAGTTTCGGAGTCCCGGACTTCGCAGCTTCATACAAGAGCTTTACAGAAAATGAAAACAAAATTGGGGAACTATATGGGTATTCTTACAGAGAGGTAATGTTTACGGCATAATGTGGCCCAAAATGAGAGGTGTGAATGAACGGATATTTCAGATTAATTCATGAAGACGGCAAGACAGGTATTCAGTTGATTCCTCCCACGGAGGGCGGTGAGCCTGTTTCCGTAAACGATGTATCAGAATACCTTTCCCAGAAAAATATCACATATAATAAAGATGTTCTATATAAGGCAATCGCGGCGTCAGCCGAAAAAAAGACTGTCATTTTGCTGGAAAAACGCACGACGCTGCCGGAGCGGGAATGCTATAAATTTACGATAACACCTGATAATATGCGCGCATATGTCAGGTTTTATGCGCCTTCCGTCGGGGGTGAGCTGATGAGTGCCGATGAACTGATAAACGACCTGGAAATCAGGGGAATCAGACATGGCATTCTGAAAGATGAAATCCGGACGGTTTTTGCCGGGAGAAGAGACTACGGCAAGGACATTCTGGTTGCTCAGGGAACGGAACCCGTGCATGGTACGGACGCTTATATCGAATATTATTTTAATACGGACAAAAAGGCCAAACCGTCTTTGAAAGAGGATGGAAGCGTGGATTTTTTCCAGCTCAACGTCGTTCAGCATTGCAATAAGGGAGATGTTCTGGCAAGACTGATACCGGAAGACCCCGGAGAATATGGTATGAGTCTGCTCGGACAGCGTATCAAACCCCGGGATGTCAAAAGACTGACTTTAAAATATGGTAATAATATAGATATTTCTGAGGATAATACGACACTGATATCCCAGGTTGACGGCCATGTGGAACTGGTGGAAGGCAGTGTTTTTGTTTCCGATGTCCTGATTGTGGAAAATGTCGATAATGCGACCGGGAATATCGATTATGAAGGAAGCGTCCAGATTAACGGAAATGTAAATACGAATTTTCAGGTGAAGGCCAAAGGAGATATCGAAGTAAAAGGCGTTGTAGAAGGCGCTTTTCTGGAAGCGGGAGAAAATATTATTATTGCCCGCGGTGTGAACGGCATGGGCAAAGGCAGTTTAAAGGCGGGCGGCAATATTATTTCCAAGTTCTTACAGAGCGTCACCGCTCAGGCGGAAGGCTATATCGCTTCGGAATCGGTTTTGCACAGCCGCCTGATGGCCGGAACCGAAATCAATATTGACGGAAAAAAAGGATTTATTACCGGGGGCAGCGTGAGCGCGGTAAAAAGCGTCAATGTGAAAACGCTCGGTTCACCGATGGGCGCCGATACGGTTGTGGAGGTCGGCGTTGACCCAAATCTGACGGCCCGCATCAAGGAGCTTCAGGAGCAGATTGAAGTGGAGCACGGTGAGATACAGTCCATTCAGCAGATACTGATTTCAACCAAAAAGAAGATGACCCAGGGCGTAAAACTATCGCCGGAACAGCTGAAATATGTACAGACGCTGGTGGAAGCGAATCAGATGAAGACTAAGATTGTTGCGGAGAATGTGGAAGAGATGGAAAGGCTGCAGAGCCAGCTGAAAGGAAATGCCGGGGCTAATGTTACCGTCAGAGATACCGTACATCCAGGCACGAAGATTTGTATCGGGGATGTATCCATGACCGTACGAAAAGAGATGCAGTTTTGCAAATTTATTAAATCCGGCGGCGAAGTGAAGATGGCCGGACTGTAAAATAAATCCGGGAAGTTCAGTGCAGGATGGAAGCGGCTGGAAACTTCATAGGTTGAAATGCCGCTTGCGCGGCGGAATAGGAGTAAAGATGGCGATTGGACAGATTGAAATACAGGGCCAGATTACCAGGGCACAGGATTTTACGACGATTAAACACCATGAAGATACAAAAGGCATGGTGGAACAGGCCAATGTAAGTGAACAGTTTTCCAAAATCGTAGAGAACCAGATGACGAAGGTATACCGCGGAGAAAAGTCGGAATATCAGAATAAAAAGTTTGATGCAAAAGAAAAGGGGAGCAATGAGTATGCCGGAGACGGCGGACGCAGAGGCAAAAAGAAAGAAAAACCGGAAGCGGATGGAAAAGTACTGTTAAAAGGAGTAGGAAATTTTGATATATCCATGTGAGAAGTACAATTACGGGAGGTTAAGATGGGCGTTGTAGAAATCATTCTGATTATAGTGGGTGCTGTTATTTGTATCCTGGGATATCTTATACCTGCCAGAAAAGAAGATGTGGACGATACACTCCAGCTGATTAGCGAGGACGAAGTCAGAAAAGTTGTGGATAAAGAGGTTGGGGAAGCCAAGACGCATATTGCGGATATCATAGACGAGACGGTAAACTACGCGATGGAAAAGACGGAGCGCTCTATGGAAAGAGTGACTAATGAAAAAATCATGGCGGTTAATGAGTACTCCGATACCGTTCTGGAAGAAATTAACAAAAATCACAAAGAAGTGCTGTTTCTTTATGATATGCTGAACGATAAACATGACAGTCTGAAAGAATCCGTTTCGGAGGCATCCAGAACGGCGGAAGAAATAAAACAGACAGTCAGGGATGCGGAAATTACGGCAAGAGAAACACAGGAATCCGTAAAAGAAGTGGAAAGTACCGTGAGAGAAGCGGAGGATGCGGTCCGGGCCATCATGACGGCGGCGATGGAAGCGCATGAAAGAAACGTGGAACCGGGGTATGCAGAGATTGCCGTCAGAGATTCGGTTCCGACGGCGGGAAACGAATATCGCGAATATCGGACGATGACTGCAGAGGATAATACACCCGGATACAGAACGGAGGTTCCGAATATCGGGATTCCTGATTTTGAAAGAGAGGTTCCGGACATCGGCAGCCCGGAATTTTTTGCGGACGATACCGATACCGCAGAAATAGAGCCGGAAAAAGAACCGGCCTATGTGGAAGCGATGGGAGCAGCACGGGCAGCCGCTTATACGGAAATAACGGATGATGCGGAGAGTCCGGCTCAGGAAGAAGATAAATTTGTTCCGATTGCGCCGCCCCGGGTGGAGATTATTCATGACCCTGACAGCGAATATGACTATATTGCAGAACCCGCACAGCCGGAAGAACCGATACAGATAGAAAAGCCGATACAGCCGGAAGAACCGGTTTTCATGCGGCAGGAAAGAGCGGCGGGGAACAGACAGGCAGGCGCTCCGGTTTCCAATATTTCCGGTGAGAGGAACAGGAACAGCAATGAGAGAATTCTGGAACTGCATAAAGCTGGAAAATCCAATATGGCGATTGCCAAAGAACTGGGACTCGGCATCGGAGAAGTAAAATTAGTCATTGATTTATTTGAGGGATTGTAAAGACAACAAGTGACAGGTGGACTATGGGATTAAAATACTATTTACGCGGTCTGGGACTCGGAATTGTCGTGACGGCAATCATTATGGGAATTACATCATCCAGAAGCAAGGCGATGACGGATGATGAAATTATCGCCAGGGCGAAACAGCTGGGAATGACGGAGAACAGAGTGCTGTCGGAAACGGCGCTGGAAGATGCCGATGATGGAGACGGCGGTTCAGAGGGCGATGCGGAGAACTCCGAAGGGAATGCCGCAGAGGGAGACGCTGCTTCAGCGCAGCCGGGCGAAATGCCGCAAGGAGATGGGACACATCCGGAAGGCGAAACGCAAAATACGGAGAATCAGCCGGAAAATGAGGCACAAAATACGGAAAGCCGGACGGAAACAGTTTCGGATTCCGGCCAGAGGGCGGAGCCGGTTTCGACAAATGATGCGGCTGTTGTACCGGATGACGGGGAAACCGGACGGGATGTGAGGACGGAGACGGAACAGGATGAGCAGACCGGACAGGAAAACGCCGGGACGCCTGCTGTTATTACTGTAGGAAGCGGGGACGGTTCTTTTACGGTCAGCCGCAAACTGGAGGATGCGGGTGCCGTCAGTTCTGCATCGGCATTCGATACCTTTCTTTGCGAGAATGGATATGATAAAAGGATAAGAGCCGGAAATTATACGATTCCGCCGGGCGCCAGCGATGACCAGATAGCCAGGATGATTACCGGACAGGGAGCCGAATGAAAAACGTAGTCTGCGCGGAAACGGAAAATTTTGTAAAACCCCTTGCATTCAAGGGGTTTTTTATGTTATAGTATCTAAGTGTGCGTTAGCCAGGCGCTTCGCACATAAGGCGCAGAAAACACATATGCCCATTATCTGTTGGTGCTCCGGTGCTCCGGGGTAAGCAGATGAGCCGGTTACGCGAAGGCATATGGAAGAAAACAACCAAACGGAGGGAAAGAACATGAGCGTTATTTCAATGAAACAGTTACTGGAAGCAGGTGTTCATTTCGGACATCAGACGAGAAGATGGAACCCTAAGATGGCTCCCTATATCTTTACGGAAAGGAACGGCATTCATA
>CAJTRL010000036.1 GCA_910578715.1 uncultured Lachnospiraceae bacterium
TACATCAGAAAACAAAGGAGATTTTATTTTTTCAAAGTTCAAATTTCATTCTCTATAGGAATGCTATTTGTGTACATTTTAACAGCAAATCCCCGGACTCTCCTGTATGACAAAACAGCCAGGTCTGCCAGACCGGTTTTATACACGGGGATTTATTGTAATAAGTATATCTGATACGGGCCGGAAGCAAAATTGTCATATTTGTTTTTTCTTATCCCATTTTGTCGTCCTGGTAACCAAAGCGCAAAATACTGCCTTTCTCTATTGTTAATATCCGATAAAATATTCTGTCTTAACAAAAAAAGACGGAGAACATTCAAGCTCTCCGTCTCCCTCTCATCACCTTACAAAACACCACCGCCGCCGCCGTGCTGAAAAACGTCGCCACAATCGCCGGGGCAATCACCGCCGTTGGATTCACGCTCCCGTACTGCTGCCTGTACACAATCATATTCACCGGAATCAGCTGTAAGGAAGAAATATTCAGAATCAGAAAATCGCACATTTCCTTCGACGCCGTCCGCTCCCCTTTATGCTGAAAAAGCGAGCCCGTACCGCCCCCCGCCTTCCTTCCGGCTCCCGGCGCGATGCCTTGTATCCCGCTTTCGGACAGATATTCCGGATTCCCCCGCTCCGCCTCCAGCTTTGCCAGTTCTTCCATGGCCTTCAATCCCGCCGGCGTACAGGCCCATCCGAGTCCGAGAATATTCGCAATCAGATTCGTCGAGATATATTCCCGCGCCGGATGGCCTTTCGGAATCCTCGGAAAAAGAAACGAAATAAACGGCGAAATGCCTTTCGTCATTCTCGCAATCAGGCCGGATTTCTGCGCGATTTCCATCAATCCTACCCAGAGCGCCATCACACCAATCATGGTAATGCACAAAGAAACTGCCTCTCCGGCAGAGTCCAGCGCCGCTTTTGACACTTCTTCCATATTTCCGGCGAGCGCGCCATACACAACACCGATGAGAATCATAAATGCCCAGATATAATTTAACATAACTAAAACCGTTTCCAGATTTTCTTAGTTACATTTTATGAATACCCTTTCTTTTTTATTTCTCCCATTTCTGTTCCTTACAACAGACAAAATGACCCCTGGCCATAGTTTAAATACAATACCGCCGCAATTTATGCGCCGCCCCGCATCACCCGGTCATAATCATATCCCCTGTCGCTTTTTGTCCCGGCAGGCTGTATTTCAAAATATACGACGCCAAACTCTTTTACCGGAAACGCAACCCGCAGTTTTCCCTCTTCCGCTCTTACCCGTTCGCTGGAAAGAAAGGGTCTCGCGCATTCCTGTAACAATTTCTTCTGCCTTTCGTTCAGACCGGACGGCTCACCCATATCATGCCATAAGCGCAGCGGATTACAGGTATCTTCATCCACCGTCTTAAAGAGCAGCAAATATTCCCGTCCGGTTTTTGCCGGCAAACCGCTTTCATCTGCAAAATTGTTCTCGACCGGAAAATCATTCTCTGCCAGCAATACATCCTCAGCCGGAAACACAATCTCAAACTGCAGTTCCCGCCCGCATCGTTCTCTTGCCGCATTCCACGCGATTCCCTGATATCCGCCGTCAGCCGTATGCAGGACTATCATATCCTCCGACTTATGCACGCATTCGCCGCGCAGTTCCTTATAAAACTGAAATGTCCAGAAAGTGGGTTTGGGAATACAGCCGTTCGCCACCAGACCGAATCCTCCGTGAAACGGCGTAAAGGGAACACCCTGTTCCTCAAAAATATCTCCGAATGTCCAGTAAGAATAGGATTCATTCACATCGCCGAGCCTTGACAGCTGCTGCGCCAGATACGCGGCGTTCTGGTTCGTATCGTGCAACGGGCAGTTGGGAATATAGGAAGTGTTAAATTCCGTCAGATGAATTTCCAGTCCCTTATATTCCTCAAAGCTGTCGATAATATCCCGCGTGGACTGTAAATTGGCAAATCCCTGTTCCGCGTCGGACAGGGCCGCATAGCCGTAATGTCCTTTGTTCTCCGGAAATTCCGTCGTGTAATGATGCCGTGTAATGAAATCCGGTACAATCTTTTCTTTCCGGCAGTCCTCT
This sequence comes from uncultured Lachnospiraceae bacterium, assembly GCA_910578715.1. Classification (GTDB taxonomy): domain Bacteria; phylum Bacillota; class Clostridia; order Lachnospirales; family Lachnospiraceae; genus UBA3282. Next base: position 2,078 of record CAJTRL010000036.1, read on the forward strand.
AAAAATTCCCTTATCCATAGTTCATCCTGTACGCCGCAGATTGCCGGGCCGCCTACCCGGAAACGTTTATCCAGCGCCTTGACCGCCTCGAATGTCCGGCGGAAAAGCCTGAAATATTCCTTCATGTCGGCGTCCTTCCAGAATCCGGGCAGATTCGGTTCGTTCCACACTTCAATGGGCCAGGTTACCACTTCATCCGCTCCATAACGCTCCATCAGATGCCGCAGTGTCGCAGTTACCAGCCCGCACCAGTCCTGATAATCTTTAGGCGGTGTCACATTTCCCTTCCAATAGAATACCGTCTGTTTTCCGGATGCCATTTTCTCCGGCATAAAGCCCAGCTCCAGAAACGGACGCAGACCGCATTTCCGGTAACTGTCCATGACCAGGTCCAGATAAGTGAAATTGTATTCCGCTCTTTTTACGCCGGATTCATCCTCGTATTCCTGATAGATTGCCATATCATCGGAAAAAAGACCGTGCCCTCTGATATGCCGGAATCCGATTTCTTCCTGTACAAACTGCAGCTGTTCCATATACTCTTTCTGTAACGCCAGCCCCATTCTGCCCGTTCCGATGCAGAAATCAACATTGTTGCGGAAAAAGACTTTTTTCCGGCTATCTATTTCGTAGATTCTGTTTTCTTTCATTTCCTGTGATTGCTCTCCTTCACTTTTTATTCTGCTCCGCTTTCCATTTTAACCGGAAAATATATTCCATACGATTCATACCCGACTTCATACAACGGCACAAAACGCATTCCCCGCTCCTGTCCGGTCGTGCGGAACGTGGACTTCCAGCTTCCCCATTCCCGCTCGTTATCATGGGTCAGTATATCTTCCGGCCTTCCGTCTTCCGGTATATGCAGAAGCCGCTCTTCCCCACACAGGCCGGCCAGAACGACCGGACCGTACAAAAATGCAGCCATATCTTTCCGGTCGGGAAGCGGCTCGCTTTTGACCGTCCTCGGAAGCACGATGCGGATAACATCTTTATCTTCCCAGTTCCTTTCCAGCGGAACAAATACCCCTCTCTTCTCGGAACATGCAACTTCTCTGTCATTGACATAGATTCTGACTTTTCCCGCTGTCCACGCGGGAATCCGTATCATCAGCGTCATCAGCACCGCTTCCGCCGTTCTGATTTGAATACAGGGAACCAGTTTATCGGGGTTGGAAGGCCATTTTCTTGTGTCTTCCAATACCGACTGTCTTGCGGAGGAATCGCTGGAAAGATGGGAACTCCCCGTCAATGGGTCATTTTTCTGCACGAGCGTTACCCGCGTTTCGTCAATGCAAAACTCCGCTTCGCTGTCAAAATACTGGCACACATAGACTGTTCTTTCAGACTGGAAATACAATCCGCGGTTAAAAGCGGCGTTCGCCTGGACCATCGTTCCGTGGCAGCAGAAAAAATCTCCTGTTTTACTGCTCCATCCCTTTCTTGCTCCCGCCTGCATCGGCAAGAAATAGGTAAGCAGACCTTCTTTCGGATAATTGTCCGCAAAGCCGTGGCTTAACCCGCTCTTCCAGTACGCCTGTGCCATAATGCCATTATACAGGCATTTCTCCCAATAATCCAGATAGAACGGCTCCCCCGTCCACCGGAAAAGAAAACCTGAAAGGCGCATCATATTATAAACGGTACAATGCTCCTGTCCCTTTGGCCCAAGCCGGGCGGACAGTTTCTTTACCGGCGTCCAGATTTCCCCACAGGTCTGTCCGCCCGTCGCATAAGTCCCCCGCTCCGTCACCGCCAGTTTCCAGTAATTTTCCACAATCTGCCGCCATTTATTCTCTCCGGTCACGTCATAGGCTCTGGCGCATCCGATAATCTCCGGAATCGTCGTATTGGCATGCATATTGGTGAGAACATCCTCGCCGCGCAGCAGCGGCTCAAAAAGCCGGCCGCGGTAATAGCGCTCCATCAGCTCCGAATATTTTTCTTTTCCGGTAAACTCATACAGCTGCGCCCAGACTTCCAGCATGCCTCCGGTCTCAAAATCCAGAATATCGTCAAATTCTTCCCGGCTGTATTTTGCACTCCAGTCATAGAACCAGTCCGCAAAGTTATCGGCTATCCGGAGCGCGGTCTGATTTCCGGCATATTCGTACATATCGAGCAGTCCCATGAAAACTTTATGAATCGTATAATGCGGTGCCCAGACCTGGCGGCCCGCCGCAATCCGGTATAAATATTTTTCGGGAATGGGGGCCGCCCACTGTCCGCCGTTTTCTTTCTGGCACGCTTCCAGCTCCGCCACAATCGCGTCCGCTTTTGCCTTGATTTCCATATCCCCGGAAGCATGATAACGAACTGCCGCAGCCGAAAGCCAGTGTCCCAGAAAATGCCCCCGCAGCTGACAGGTCGGAAATTCCCATCCGCCGTGCATATTTTCGATTACATCTGTCGAAAAATCCCTTCCCGCCTCCAGATTGAAATTCAAAAGCAGAAAGCGGTTCTCCAAATGCATCATATAGTCGCGGTTTTCGTCTTCCCGCCGCTTTAATTCCGTATCCAGGAGCCGGACTTCCCTACCCTTTTTTTCCTCTAAATGCAAGTTTTCTTTCAAAAAATCTCCTCCTTTCCCAAGTGAAACTCTTTCAGCGCTAATTTCCTCATTTTTCATAGAACAGGGGGCAGCTTGCGCCGCCCCCTGCTCTCTATCATTATTTACATTTTTAAATGGGTCCGTTTTTATTGCGCCGCTTTTCTGGCATCGATAACCGGCTGATATTTTTCGGTATCAAATTTAACCAAATCCTGCCATCCGAAACCATCGAGCTGTTTGCACATGTCATCCCAGGTCGCTTCAAATGCCGCTTCATCCGCTGCAAAAATAGCTTTCCAGGAAGAATCGCATACGATTGTCTTACACTGGCTGCGAATCAGGCCGATATCCGTCGTGTCAATTGCAAGCGTAATATTGATACTCGGAACAGGACTCATCATACCGTTGTTCTGCAAGTACTCTACTTCATTTTCCGCACCGAATTTTTCTTTCCATTCAATCGTTGTCTTCGTATTGTTCTTTTCAATAGAAGCCGCCCACAGTACCGGGTCGTATGCTTCTCCGGTTACAGGGTTCGTGTCAACGCTCGCGCCAATCCACTGATTTACCTGGTTGTTTCCGTCCGTCCAGTTGCCGCCGCCCAGGTCTTCGGGTATCATAATTTCAACGTTAAACCTGTTATAACCGTCATCCGTCAAAGTGTATGTTCCGTCATCGTTTACCGTATAAATAAGCCCTTCCAGACTTGCGTGCTGTGCGTCCAGACCTTCCGGAGATGCCAGCCAGTCAAGGAATTCCAGAATACGAGCCTTGTTTTCTTCGCTCACCTGTGAGCCGACGCCGAATACACGGCCGCTTCCGTAATAATAATCTGACTGCTGGAATACCTGCATATCCGCCAGCGGAATACCCATATAGTTTGCACCCTTCGCTCCGATTTCAGGAGAGTTGGTGAATCCCTGCATCCAGTCATTCCATACAAGATAAGTTCTCTTAAATTTCATCTTATCGCATGCCGCATTCCAGTCCTGTGTCGCGGAGTCAGGGTCTACCAGACCCATCTGGTTTGCTTTAAAGAAGAAATGAAGCATCTTATAGTATGCGCCTTCTTTGTCCGTCAAAGGCATAATCGTGTTATCCCATCCAATCAGAACGGAATCCAGCGTTTCCTGTCCGTACCATTTCGTAAGCTGGTTTACATTTTCAATAGAGTTGTTATCCCAGTCTGACCACAGTGTCATCGCATATGCGCTGTCGCCCGCTTCATTGGTCGGATGCGCCGCCTGCATATCCGCCAGGACATTCAGCAGGTCATCCAGATTATTTAAGTCGGGAGCTCCCAGTTCACTGTAGAAATCCCACGGGATTCTCGGCATGGAGCCCGCCGTTTCCTTCATATAAGCGGTTGGTCCGTTTGTGTTCATTTCGGTAGGAATCGCATAAATACCGCTTCCGTCGCCAATTGCCGCATTAAACTTCTGAATCTGCTCCCAGTATCTCATCAGGTTTGGATAATTCTGGATATCCGCGCTGATATCCGCTACCAGTCCGACATCAATACATTCCAGCATATCTGCATTGTCCAGCAGAACGATGTCGCCCAGATTACCCGCTGCCGTTCTCGTCTGATACAGCGCTTCGCCGTCACCCGACACCTGCGGCGCAATGATATTCAATACAATATTAAATTTGTCTTTCAGAATCTTGCCGTACCATCCGGTCTGAAGCCCCTGATAGTTTGCGGCAACATCATATACTTCCAATGTTAATTCCGTATCATGAGAAGCTGCCGGAGCCGTCCCCGTATCGCCAGATGCTTCACTGCCCGCGCTTCCCGTATCTGTTGCAGCGGAATTACTGCTTTCCGTATTAGAGGAATCTGCCGCCGGCTGGCCCCCTCCTCCCTCATTTGAAGACTGCTGTTCTCCGCCGCCACAGCCGCTAAGCACAAGGGACGTCGTCAGCATTGTTGCCAGTATCACTGATAAAATACGCTTTTTCATGATTTACCTCCTAAGAATTATTTATAACAAGCAGAGACCGTTCTTCTCCGGAACACCATCCCTGTTCATCACCAACGTGTTCTTCTCATCCGGACTTTCATCCGCCCGCCGGGTTTCTCCTATCCTTTTACCGCTCCAATCATAATACCTTTAACAAAATACTTCTGGAAGAACGGATATACCATCATAATCGGCAGTACGACGATGACCGTAATCGTCATACGAATGCTGGTGGCTGTCTGCGTCGTTGCCGCAGCCGCCGCAAGCGAACTGGAACTGCTCGAATTGGCAAGCGCGGAAAGCGAACTGGCCTGATTCAGATACTGGTACAGGACGAATTGTAACGGATAGAGTTTTGTATCTGTCACCAGAAGCAGCGTATCCTGAAACGCATTCCACTGGTTTACCGCCGCGAAGATAGCGACTGTCGCCATAATCGGTTTGATAACCGGTATCATAATCTTAAAAAATACGGTCAGAATCCCGGCACCGTCAATCTCAGCCGCCTCCTGCAATTCTTTTGGAATCGACTCCACAAATGTTTTTGTCAGAACAATATGAAAAGGAGATACGATTACCGGCAGAATATATCCCCAGAAATTATTGGTCAGGTGCATATTTTTCATGACCAGAAACCAGGGAATAATTCCCGCATTGAAATACATTGTCGCAATCAGCAGTCTGTACCAGAATTTTCTATGCCACATCTTTTCCTGGGTGAACATAAATCCCAGGAATGCGGAGGCGCTTACTGTACCGACGGTACCGATTACCGTACGCAGAACGGATATTTTCGCTGCCTGAAAAAGTCCGTCTATGCCGAGCGCGCTTTTATAGTTCTTCAGATGAAGCCCCTGGGGCCAGAACATAACGACGCCTCTTGCGCTCAAATCATTCGCGCTTATGGTATTAATGAATATATAATAAAACGGATACAGACACAGGAGCGCACATATGGAAAAGAATATGTAACAGACGATGCTGACCGTTCTGTCTCCCATGCTCTGGTGCATTTTCTTTTTTTTCAACCTTTCTCCCGTCATAAACAACCATACCTTTCTTTGTACTTACAGGAAACTTTCGCCTCTTGTCACTTTGGACACCGTATTTGCAACAATTAACAGAATAACGCTGACAATACTCTTCAGCATACTAAGTGCAACCGATACGGAATAGCTGCCGCTTCCCATTGCCAGATTATAAACATACAAATCCAGCACCTGTATATATTCCTTGTTGAAAGCATTCTGGAACACATAATACTGCTCCATGCCGTTTGAAAGGAAATTACCAATATTCATCATCAAAAGTACAAAGAAGGTAGGAAGCAGACTCGGTATCGTAATATAACGAATCATCTGCATTCTCGTGGCGCCGTCCACCTTCGCTGCCTGGAACAGTTCTCCGTCGATACTGGAAATTGCCGCTATGTACATAATCGCCGCCCATCCGAGATTCTTCCAGGTAAGCCACAGCCACTGTGTCAGCCAGACATGATTGGAAGACTGGAGAAACAGAATCGGCTCTTTGGTCAGCCCTGTGCTCATCAGGAAAGAGTTCACCATACCCGTGCTGTTAAAAAAGCTGAACGCAACGGAATAAACCAGTACCCAGCTGATAAAATTCGGAAGTGTCGTAACCGTCTGTACAAACTTCCGAAACGGAACGCAGTTGATTTCATTCAAAAATACTGCAAAAAGCATCGGAATCCACGAAGTGCCAAGCGTGATGCCGCTCATGACAAAAGTATTTTTTAATACCTGCCAGAGCTGCGCTACTTTAACAGGATTCTCTACCAGCGACTTAAACCACTTCAAACCTACGAACTCCGCCTCCGAGAACGGTCTCGGCGGCCGATAATCATAAAACGCATACAGCCAGCCGTAGAGCGGATAATAGGAAAACAAGAGCACCAGCACAATAAAGGGCAGAACAAAAAGAAACAGCTTAAAAGAATACCATTTCTTTTTATCGATTTTATGCAGCATTTGTATTCCTCCTTCTTTTTAGTTTAACGTTTTACTTATTTTATAAAAAGAATATAGCAATTTCATTACTTTGTCAACCTTTTTTTGCTTCTCTTTGTACTTTTTGCCAATAAATTATCAAAATTATAGTATATTTTGACTTATAATAATATTATTTCATTCTCTTTCCCGGCATTTTCCCGATTTATTTTCCTTGTGTATCGTTACATTTCAAACATAATAAAAGGAACGTCTGTTTCGACGTTCCCTTTATCCGGGTACTCTGTTGTGAATCGTTTCTTCTGATTTCCATCATCCGTTCTGTTCCGGCATTCTTCGGATTTCCTCTATCCGTTTCGTTTCATGCCGCTTTTTCAGCTGCCGTCAGTCTCCTTCCAGACGCCTGACCGACGCCTCCATCAGAAAACGCATGAACTTGTCTTCTTCTCCGTCCGGTTCCGGGCTGTTTTGTATCGATGAAGCGCCGTCCTCCGCAAATATCATTTCAAAAGGCCGCTCATGCGTATAAGGCTCCCATTCCGGCATGGGAGAATTATCCGCATCAAAGCCGTTCGGGTCTCCGCTTTTGATAAAATTCGCCCAATAATTACACATCCGACGGGCCAGGTCATAATGCTTTCCGGTAAATGGCCGCCAGCATTTGGCCAATGTTTCAAAGAAAAACCACAAATCTACTGAATGAAAAGTCCCCGGATTATCCCATCCCGGAATATCCGCCGCAAACTTATAATAATAATGATTCTTTCCGATTCCGGCCCCTGTACGCTTATCGAAAATGCCCTTAATGGTGCATTCAAGTCCGTTGACTTTTCCATAGCAGCCGTTTTCGTCACACGCCGCCGATTCAGACAGCCGAAGAAACTCTTCGGCGTATTCTCCAAATGCCGCTCTCGCTTTTTCGCGCAGTTCCTCCCCGGAACCGGCTTTCAAAAACGCCGGAAATTCATCTTCTGTATTCCCCGCCATGACTGGCACATCAGCGCTTTTTCCCTGTAAAAAAAGAACGAGCGGGTCGCCGAAGCAGAAACGGTCATCCACTGCCGGTCCCATAAAAGGAAATGTCTCCCGGTATTCGGCATACTTATCGCGGATATAGAAAGCGTCCAGCTCTCTTGCTTCCTCAATCGTTGAAACACCGAGAAATCCCAGAAAATTCATGCCGTTTTTTTCTGCCTCTTTCAACGTCTTCGGCACGCCAAATCCGCCCTTTTCATATGGATTCCGAATCATTGCGCTCATAATAACCGCACCTCTGAACAGTCCCTTATTAGCCGGGCACGCCATCTGGCTTAAAACACTCCCGCCGCCGGCCGACTGCCCCGCAATCGTAACTTTCTCCGGGTCGCCGCCAAAAGCGCGGATATTTTCCGCCACCCACTTCAACCCGGCCTGTTGGTCCAGATTCCCGAAATTTGCCGGAGCTTCCGACTGTTCTTTTGTCAGCTGCGGATGGGCAAAAAAACCAAATACATTGATGCGGTAGTTCACCGTTACCACCACCACACCTCTCCGCGCCAGCCGTTCCCCGTCAAACTCCATCTCCGACGGATAGCCCCATTGAAGGGCTCCGCCGTAGAACCAGACGAGCACCGGCTGTTTTTCTTCCACATTTCGGGCTCCGGTCCAGATATTCAGATACAGACAGTCCTCGCTCATCGGCGTGTCAGGGTCAACATGCCATTCACGACAGTATATATCATCACCAAGCCCCGGCGTATCTTGTACCGCAATGGGCGCAAACCGGGAGGCATCCCTGATTCCTTCCCAGTTTTCACAGGGCTGCGGCGCCCGCCACCTGTTTTGCCCGACCGGAGGCGCCGCAAAAGGAATTCCCTTAAATACCGTAATTCTGGGGTCTGCCGCCTCGATTCCCCGCACCTTGCCATTTTCCGTTTCCGCTATTCGTATCATCTATTTCCCCGCCTCCATCTTCCATAGCGCCGAAGCGTTTCCTAACCCGGCTTTCCGCAGCCTGGCCAAATTTACGGTCTCCGCTCTGTATGCCGCACCCGGAAAGCTCTGCTTAGTAAATTCTCAGCATCAAAACGCTGCATGGCGGAAGAGTCAGACTGATTCCCCTTTCCGTCAGCGTAAATTCCTGAAATTCCTTTTCCACAACATTTTCAGGCTCTTCAAATGTATTATGCGCGTTCATTGCGCCATGCAAAATCTTACCTTTCACAGAAGAAGGTTTCTTTTCTGCCAGCACGATTTCCAGTGTTTTTTCCTCGGTCAGCGTCAGATTATTCAGCGTTACCGTTATGATTCCCTCTTTGTCCACGGAGACCGATTCGTTCACGTCCGCCACCTGTATTTCTTCCGTTCCGGTCATGCCGCTTCCTTCCAGACAGCTTTCCACCAGCTCCGCGCCCTGGTGGTTTTTATACATATGGAATATCTGCCAGGTGGGCGTCCGCAGCATCTTCTTTCCTTCCGTCAGAACCACCGCCTGTAATACATTGACAACCTGTGCGATACAGGCCATCTTTACACGGTCGCAGTGTTTATTGAAGATGTTCAGCGTTACGCCGGCCACAACAGCATCGCGCATCGTATTCTGCTGGTACAAAAAGCCAGGATTCGTGCCTGTTTCCACGTCATGCCAGCAGCCCCATTCATCCACTATCATCCCGATTTTTTTCTCCGGGTCATACTGGTCCATGATTGCGCCGTGCCGTTTAATCACTTCTTCCATGCCGAGTGCGCGCTTCATTGTGTAAAACCACTCGTTTTCGTCAAAGTCTGTCGCGCTTCCCTTATGCTGTCCTTTTTCCACCCCCACATAATAATGCACGGAAAGTCCGTCCATAAATCCATGAGCTTCCGCCGGAGCCGGTTTCCTGAAACATTCATGCAGTACCGTATCGGTCCAGTTATAATCCGCCGCATCCGCGCCGCCGCAGACTTTGAATATCGGTGCGTTTTTGTCATAATTCCTTACATAAGTCTGATATCTGCGGTATAAATTAGCATAATAATCCGGCGTCATATTGCCGCCGCAGCCCCAGTTTTCGTTTCCAACGCCAAAATAGTCCAGTTTCCAGGCCTTTTCCCGGCCGTTCCTTTTACGCAGTTCCGCCATGGGCGATACGCCGTCAAAGGTCATATATTCCACCCATTCGCTCATTTCCTGTACCGTACCGCTTCCCACATTGCCGCATACGTAAGTTTTGCAGCCAAGCTGTCTGCACAGTTCAAAAAATTCATGCGTGCCGAAGCTGTTATCCTCCGTAACGCCGCCCCAATGTGTATTGACCATTCTTTTCCGCTCATCTTTGGGCCCGATTCCATCCCGCCAGTGATATTCGTCCGCAAAGCATCCGCCCGGCCAGCGCAGCACGGGAATGTTAATCTCCTTTAACGCTTCCACCACGTCTTTTCTCATGCCGTTCTCGTTCGGAATTTCCGAACCCTCACCCACATACAGTCCTTCATAAATACATCTTCCAAGATGTTCACTGAAATGACCGTAAATTTCCGGCGCGATGTAACCCTTTTTCCGCTTCTCGTTAATGTAAAGTTTCATACCCTCTTTTCCCTTCTCCAATATTATGTTTAACGTTTAACCTGTTAATGCAATTATAGGGTGTTATCAAAATTCTGTCAATATAAAAAAGAATGCCCGTATATCGGACATTCTTTTAAATATTTTCTGAATACTCCCTCGAATGAAAACTATTTCAAATGAAATAACCTGTTCCCCGGACCAGCAGAATATTATATCCGGTGAACGGATTCCCGTTCTATAAAAGTACAGGGAATCAGGATTTGCGTACTCTGTCCATCCTCTTTCCCTCCCGGTTCTTCCCCTTCCATCTGCTGTAACAGGAGTCTGGCCGAAGTATGGCCAATCTCTTTTAATGGAAGCGCCGTCGTCGTCAGGCCCGGCACAAAATATTCCGCAATATCCTGATTATCAAAGCCTGCCACCGCAATATCCTCTCCGGCGCGAAGCCCTTTTTCCGCAAGATACTGGTATACGCCGCCCGCCATTCTGTCCGCCATGCAGAATACCGCTGTTACATCTGTTTTCAACAGTTCTTTCGCCTCCCGGTAAGCGCTGTCTTTATCCCACCGCGCATAACGTATCCATGCCGGATTATACAAAATCTGATTTTCAAACAGGGCTTTCTGATAGCCGAGAAGTCTCTGCTGTGTATGGATATTATCTGCCTTGCCGCCGATAACACCGATTTTACGGTGTCCTTTGGAAATAATATACTGCACCATCTCATAGGCGGACTTCTTATCGTCTATCGCGACGGCAGGTATTTTCGGATTGCTGTCAAAGGCATACGCCATCACCGCCGGGATTCTGAAATCCTCTGAAAAGCAGTGAATCACCCTGGCATGACCGGCAATGTAAATAATACCATCTACCATAATTGAATCCAATTCCTTCATGACCGGGTCGAGAATCGAATGATAGCTGGTCTCGTTACTGAACCAGGAATCATTCCATCTGGCATAAAGACGAAGATTTTTCACAATCGTACGATAGCCTCTTTCCTCGCAGAAACTCATAATGCCCTCTACCACTTCAGGCGTTGTAAACTGCGCGATATCCTCCGCGATGATACCAATCATCTTCGTTTTCTGGTTCCGCAGCCCCTGTGCGATATAATTGGGTCTGTACCCACGCCTGTTGATGACTTCCAGCACTCTTGCTTTCGTCTCTTCCCCGACTTTCGGTTTTCCGTTCAGAATATTGGATACGGTTGTCGGTGAAACATTACATTCTTTGGCAATTTCCTTTAAAGTGACCATTACGATAGCGATACCTTTCCTCAGTCTGTCGGGTGATTTCTGTTATTTCTGCAGCAAATGAAGCGCAAACCCCGAAACTTCTTCTTTCAGATAAACGGCGCGCAGCACTCCTTCTTTATAACTTGCGGTCTCCATATTCACTTCGATGCCAAGCGCTTCCAGATAACTGATGGAACGCCATATATTATTGGTTCCAATGGCAATATGCCCTTTTGCGCCGAGATACGGCGTTTTCATCGCTTCGATGTATGTTCCGGCGAAGATAGAGCTGTTGCCCGGCTTTTTCGTAAAGCCGAATACGTTATCGAACAAATCCGTCGTTTTGTCCGCTTCTTCCTCGCTCTCACAGTTAATGCCCACATGCTTCAGTTCAAATCCGTGAACCGTCATGACCGCTTCTTTGGTCAGTTCCCTGATTTTGTCAAATTCTCCGTTTTTCACGAGCTCGCTGCTCACCATCCAGCTTCCGCCGCAGGCAATGATTTTCGGAAAAGCAAGGTATTCATTGATATTCCCCGCATTAATTCCGCCCGTCGGCATAAACTTCAGATTCACATAAGGCGCCGCCATAGCCTTAATTGCCTTTAAACCTCCCGCTGCCTCCGCCGGGAAAAATTTGACTACTTCCAGTCCGAGCGCCAGCGCGCACTCCATGTCCGAAGGATTGCTGCATCCCGGAGCGACCGGAATCTCCTTTTTGATACAATATTCCACGACTGTCGGATTCAGGCCCGGGCTTACGATAAATTCCGCGCCGGCATTCACCGCCCTGTCTACCTGCTCAGTGGTCAGAACCGTTCCGGCTCCGACAAGCATCTGCGGGAATTTCTGTTTCATGATGCGGATGGATTCCTCCGCCGCCTCCGTGCGGAATGTGACCTCCGCAACGGGAAGCCCTCCTTCGCAAAGCGCTTTTGCAAGCGGCTCCGCGTCTTCCGCCCTGTCCAGTACGACTACCGGAACGATTCCAAGTTTTTGAATTTTTTCCAATACTGCGTTCATACTAATCCTCCATTCTTAATCAGCTGTTTTCAGCTCATGTGCCCCTTCCGATTCTGCTCTCACAGTTCTTATTTTTTATTGTACTATGAAGGAAACAAGCCTACAAGGATTTTCTTATTTGAACAATATCATAAAGCATCATACAGCACGCCGCATAAAAAAGGCCCATGCTGTAAAGCATGTATCTGGGCTGTGTAAAAATCGTCAGCCCGACAGTCAGGGAATTAACCGCAATGGCAATGATGACGATAAACATAAAGGTAAGGCTCCGCCCAATCTGCTGCTCCATAGCGCGCAGTTTCTTTTTCTGCACGGTTAAATATAACGCAAGCGCGCCTACGCACAGATAAACCGCCAGCGAATACAGGCTTAAAAGGTTTGTTGCCCTGGCAATCGAGTTGACAAACCCGCGCCAGATATTATAAGCCCAGACCTGCATCAGCGGCCCTTTCTTCTGCCTAAGAAGCGTCCGGACCATTCCATCGCAGATTTCATCATATTTTAGGGCCGCTTCTACTTCGGAATAAGAGAAATTTTCTCCGATATATCCTTCTACCACCGGATTAATAATGCCATAACCGATTGCATCGTAACTATCCGCAAAATGTACGGCAAGCGGCAGCCATCCTTCCTCCGCATCGTCATATAGAATCTCTTCTTCCTCCGCCTGCTCCATAATATCGAGATAAAGCGTTTTCAGCGTTTCATCCTCGAACAGATTCCGGTCGTTTTCCACATCGGAAGTGTACAACAGAACACATAAAAAGCCCATCGAATTATGACAGTGTTCTATCCATGCGCCCCGCACCACATAGTTATAAGTTCTGTCCAGCAGTTTTCCCGCAAGCATTGCCGCAATCATCAGCAGAACGAGCGCGCAGAACTTCCGTATTCTGCGGCTACGAATGATATAATACCATCCGAAAACCGCACCCATAATGATAATCGTAATCAGCATCTGTTTTCTTATGCTAAACAGCAGAAAAGACAAAATCATCACTGCCGCTATGTGGCGTTTCTTTTCCGTTATCACGCAAAGATACAGTTCCACAGTAAACAGGACAAAAAGGGAAAGGCAGAGTCCTTCCGTCATAATGCAGTCAATGTATACGGAACTCCTGATGGCCGCAAACCGGCAGAGCAGGGAAACCGCAAATTGAAGAGCGATGGTCGCAAACTGCAGTATCCGGCTGTCGTTCTTTGTTTTTTTAATCATATACCCGGCATACCATGTGGCAAATCCCGCAATCAGACTCTGGACAACGACCGCCGCCATCATACCGGATTCGGAAATTTCCGCTCCCATCTGTACTTTCATCAGCGCAAGAAACATCGGATATAATGGTTCCCGTGAAATATCCATTCCCGAATAACTCAGGGAATCCTTGCACCATACGGGCCCGTCAAATATTGGAAAAAGAAGGTAAAACAAAAGACAGACCCCCAAAAGGAACAGGTCTGTCCCGCTTATTTTTTTCAAAAAAGCCCTTTCTATTTTCTTTTCGTTTTGTTTCATCGCTTCCGCACCTCTTCTATGGCATTTGTCTTTGGTATTATCTTTCCACATTGTCCGTCCATACATTCACAAATATCTGACCGCCTATTTTATGAGTATACTGCATGTCGGAAAATTTTTCCACCACAAAAATCTTTCTGCCACAGAATTGTCTTTACCATTCCAGCACCGCACTGCCCCAGGTAAGTCCGCCGCCAAATCCCGACAGGACAATTTTCATGCCGGGCTTTAACAGGCCTTTCCGATTCATTTCATCCAAAAGAATCGGCACGCTGGCCGCGGAAATATTTCCACAATGGTCAAGGCTCGTCGGGAATTTCGTTTCCGGCGCTTTCAGCCGTTTTGCCACGGACTGTATGATTCTGATATTCGCCTGATGCAATGCAAAATAATCGATGTCTTCTATCGTGAGCCCGGCCTCTTCAACCACTTTTTTGATGGACGCCGGCACGGTCGTCACCGCAAATTTGTACACTTCCTGTCCGTCCATCTTCGTATAATCCGGCTCCACCGGATTTTTCACATACGGATTATTATTTTCCCTGTTCCGACAGGTCAGCACAGCTCCCCTCGCTCCGTCTGAGCCCTGGTCGTATGCAAGCAGTCCTGTCCTCTCGCTTCTCACGACTGCCGCTCCCGCACCGTCCCCGAACAAAACACAGGTACTTCTGTCATTCCAGTTCATGATTTTGGACAGCGTCTCCGCCCCCAGAATCAATGCCGTTTTATAAATCCCTGATTTTAAATAAGCGTCTGCGATATGCAGCGCAAACAGGAATCCGGAACAGGCCGCGTTGATATCAAAAGCTACCGCTTTGCCAGCGCCGAGCGCCGCCTGTACCTGGCACGCGGTAGAAGGCGTTACATAATCACCAGTAATCGTGCCGACGATTATCAGGTCGATTTCCTGAGCCGTTATCCCGGCATTTTCCATCGCCCGTTTCGCCGCCGCAACTGACATGGATGTCGTCGTTTCTTCTTTTACAAGTCTGCGTTCCCGGATTCCCGTGCGGCTGCTAATCCATTCATCGGATGTGTCCATAATGGCAGATAACGCATCGTTTGTCACCACCATATCCGGCAGGCAGCTTCCGGTTCCTATGATTCTCGTCTTCATTTTTGCTTCCCATACCCTTTCCTTCTTTATTTCCGGCTTTCCGTTTCAGCAGACACTCAATACTTCCTCTCATACCGTCTGGCGGCATTTTAGTCCTCCGGCCCGAATTCCTCCATAATATCCTTTACATGCTCCATTTTTTCGGCGCGCCACGCATTGGCTCCACAGAACAACAGCGCATCCTCTATCCGTCCTGTCGCCGCGTTGACAAGCGCATCCGTTATGCAATAGGGCGTATCTGCCGGATTACAGGTACTGATACAGCTATGACATTGCCCGTGCGGAATTTTTCCCGCCTTTGCCTTTTCCATAAAAGAATTCCGAATTGCCCTTCCCGGCATACCGACCGGGCTCTGGACAATGACGATATCTTTTTTGCATGCATTGATGTAGCACTGCTTATAAGCCTCATCCGCATCGCACTCATACGTCGTCACAAACCGGGTCGCCATCTGCACGCCGGATATGCCCATCTCCAGATAATGTTCCATATCCTTCCTCGTATAGATGCCTCCTGCCATAATGACCGGAATCCGCGCACAATACGCTTCTTCTGTCTCTTCAACGTATTGGAGAATTTTTTTCACTTCTTCATCGTAATGCAGTTCCTCCGGGTGTTCCGCCTGTTCTTTCGAAAATCCCAGATGCCCCCCGGCAAGCGGTCCTTCTATGACGACCGCGTCGGGCAGACGCTCATATTTTTTCATCCAGTATTTGATAATGACCTGGACGGATTTCAAACTCGATACGATTGGCACCAGTTTTGCTCCGCTTCCCACGGTATATTTGGGCAAATCCACCGGAAGGCCCGCTCCCGATACGATTAAATCCACCCCCGCCTCCACAGCCGCGCGGACATACGCCTCATACTGTCTGGTTGCCACCATGATATTCACGCCGACAATGCCGCCTTTTGCAATCTGCCGCGCTTTATCCATTTCCGTTTTGACTGCCTTCAGATTACAGCCAATCGGGTCTTTATCGAAGTCCGCATCGCGATATCCTATCTGCGCCGTCGAAATAATTCCGATGCCTCCCGATGCTGCTACTGCCCCGGCCAGTCCGGACAGGCTGATTCCTACGCCCATTCCGCCCTGCATCACCGGAATGCGCGCCGTTAAGTCTCCTATAATAAGGGGTTGTATTTTCATCTAATAACCATGCCTTTCTCTCAACCAGACTCCTATCTGCCCGTTTCAGCCCATAACATTTCTACTACCTGTTACTGGCCGATTGCAAAAGTGAGCTCGGCGCTCGTTACCAGCTTCCCGTCCACATACGCTTTGGCCTCTCCGACGCCGATGGGTCCTTTGACCTTCACAATTTGGGTCTCCAGCGTCAGCACATCTCCCGGCGTCACTTTACCTTTAAACCGGGCCGAATTAATAGCCGCAAAATATGCCGTTTTTCCCTTGAACTCCGGCTGGCTTAAAATTGCAACCGCACCCGTCTGCGCCAGCGCTTCGATAATCAGCACGCCCGGCATAACGGGTTCCGCCGGAAAATGGCCTGCAAAATACGGCTCGTTATAGGTAACGCATTTCCTGGCTACCGCCTTTATGCCCGGCTCCAGCTCCTCGACCGTATCGAGCAGCATGAACGGCTGCCTGTGTGGAATGATTTCCATGATTTCCTTTGCACTCAGAACTGACATTGTTTTTCCTCCGTTTAACCGCAAAATTTCTTAATCAGAATGCTCGCATTATGTCCGCCGAATCCCAACGAATTGGACAGGGCATACCGATAGTCTCCTTCCGCCGGCTCAATACAGTAATCCAAATCGCATTCCTCGTCCGGAACCCGGTAGCCCGCCGTCTTGTGAAGAAACCCTTCCTGAAGTTCCTTCACACAGGTTACAAATTCTACCGCGCCCGCCGCACCGAGCAAATGTCCTATCATCGACTTCGTGGAATTAATTTTGATTGCTTTCGCATGTTCGCCAAATGCCAGCTTTATCGCCCGCGTTTCAAACAAATCATTGTGATGCGTACTCGTTCCGTGCGCATTGATATAAGTAATATCCTCCATCGCAACGCCCGCGTCCGCCACTGCATAAGTCATCGCTTTCGCCGCGCCGGAGCCGTCCTCCGCCGGAGAAGTGATATGATAAGCATCGGAAGTACAGCCATAGCCGACAACTTCCGCATAAATCCTGGCACCCCTCGCTTTAGCATGCTCCAATTCTTCCAGCACGACAATGCCCGCACCTTCTCCCATAACAAATCCGCTCCGCTCCTTATCAAAAGGAATCGAACATCTTTCCGGGTCATCCGAAGAAGTGAGCGCTGTCAACGCGGTAAATCCCGCAATTCCTATCGGTGTGACGCTGCTCTCCGTACCGCCCGCAACCATAACTTCCGCGTCGCCGTACTGAATGGTGCGGAACGCTTCGCCAATGGAATTTGTCCCCGTCGCACAGGCCGTTACCACATTGATACTCTTTCCTTTCAGGCCAAACTGAATCGATACATTTCCCGCCGCCATGTTAGAAATCATGAGCGGAACGAGCAGCGGCTCCACTCTCGAGGGACCTTTTTCCAGCAGTCTGCTGTGTGCCCGCTCCATCGCCTGTAAGGAGCCGATTCCGGAACCGACGGAAACGCCGACCCGGTAAGGGTCTTCATTTTCCATATTGATGCCCGCATCTTCCAGCGCCTCTTTTGTGGCCGCCACCGCATACTGGCAGAACAGTTCCATTCTTTTGGCCGCTTTGAAGTCCATGTAATTTTTGCCTTCAAAGCCCTTTACCTCCGCCGCCAGTCTGCATTTGTATGCCGATGCGTCAAACCGGGTAATCTCCCCGAATCCCGTTTTCCCCGCTTTGACGCTGTTCCAAAATTCCTCCACGCCCAGGCCGACGGGCGTAATTGCTCCCATTCCCGTTACAACAACTCTTCTGCTCATTCTGATAACCTTCCCTTTCTCCCGGCTTTCGGATTTTATATGAATGCCGTTTCATATGCCTTTTGTTTTGCTTCTAAATCGCCATGCCGCCGTCTACGGAAATGACCTGTCCGGTAATATAAGAGGCCTTATCGCTTGCCAGAAACGCCACCGTTTCTGCAATATCCTCCGGTGTTCCCGCTCTTTTTAACGGAATCTGCGATAACACCGCCTCTTTCGCCGCATCCGTCATTGCCTGTGTCATATCCGTATCAATATAACCGGGTGCCACAGCATTGACCGTAATGTTTCTGCCTGCAAGCTCCCTTGCCGCTGATTTGGTAAGGCCGATAACGCCCGCTTTGGACGCCGCGTAATTGGCCTGTCCCGCATTCCCCAGAAGACCCGTTACGGAAGATAAATTGATGATTCTTCCCGCTTTTTGCTTCAAAAAGGGGCGGTACATATGCTTCATCGTGTTAAACGTACCTTTCAGGTTCGTCTCAATCACCGCGTCAAAATCCGCTTCCGACATCTTAATCATCAGATTGTCTTTCGTAATGCCCGCATTATTTACCAGAATATCGATATGCCCAAATTCCGCAAGCATCTCCTCTATCATTTTTCCGCAGGCCGTAAAATCGGCTACCGAACACTGAACCGCTGCCGCCTTTCGTCCCATAGTCTCTATTTCCCGGACAACTTCCTCCGCCCTTTCTCTGGAACCGTTATAATTTACAATGACGTCCGCACCGTATTCCGCCAGCGTCAACGCAATCTGGCGCCCGATTCCGCGTCCCGCGCCCGTCACAAGCGCTACTTTCCCTGTCAGCATATCTTTTTCTCCTTCTTATCTGTTTTCAATACTTCCCGACTACCCGTATCTGGCCGGGCGGAGGCTGGACGATTACGCCAGCTTTTCCAAATCTTCCACCTTTTCCACATTCAGCACCTTCATATCGCGGTTGATTTTCCGCATGAAGCCCGACAGTGTCTTACCCGGCCCGATTTCGATAAAAGTGTCCACACCGTCCATAATCATCCGTTCAACGGTCTGCTGCCATCTGACGGAAGAAGAAACCTGTTTTTCCAGCAAAGGCTTTACATCTTCTGTTTTTGTCACATAATCGGCCGTCACGTTAGCGATATAAGGAACGGTGATTTCATGAACCGTAACCGTCTCCAGTTCCTTTGCCAGTTTTTCTCCCGCTCCCGTAAGCATCGGAGAGTGGAACGGGCCGCTGACCTTTAAAGGCACACATCGTTTTGCGCCCGCTTCGCTCAGTCTGGCCGCCGCCGTTTGAAGCGCGCCGCTTTCCCCTGTAATCACAATCTGTCCGGGGCAGTTATAGTTTGCAATCGATACCGTTCCCGGCGTTTCTTCACACACTTTTTCTATCGTTTCCGTGTCAAGTCCGAGAACTGCCGTCATACCGCCGCCTTCCGGCACGGCTTCCTGCATGTAGATACCTCTTTTTCTTACAATTTTAAAAACGTCCTCCGGCGTCATGACACCGCCTGCCACTAGCGCGCCATATTCGCCGAGGCTTAGGCCTGCCGTCACATCCGGCCGTATTCCCTTTTCTTCCACTGCCTTTAACATGGCGACCTCCGCCGCCAGCATGGCAATCTGCGTATACTCCGTAATATTTATCCGCTCGTTTTCTTCAAAACACAGCGCCGCCACATCGAGGCCGCCCGCTTTTCCCGCCAGCCCGAACATTTCCTTACATACAGGTATCTGCTCATAAAAATCTTTTCCCATTCCGATATACTGTGCTCCCTGTCCCGGAAATAGAAACGCTGTTTTACCCATTTGAATCATCCCTCTTTCTTTTTTTAGCATTATCTGTCTTTGTTTGATTTCCTCAATCATTATAATATTTTGAATTTCAAAGTATTGTCTTTCAAAAAAGCGCAAGCCGGGCAGCCTGCGCTCCACTAATCAGAGTTTCAATAACTTTTCAGCCTGTTCCATAATTTCCTGAATTATCTCTGTACAGGGCTGTTCCTTTTTTACAAGACCCGCAATCTGTCCTGCCATCACGGAGCCTTCCACCACGTCGCCGTCCATGACCGCTCTTCTGAGTCCGCCAAGCGTCAGCTTCTCAAGCTCTTCCAGCGTTGCTCCTTCTTTTTCCAGTTTCAGATATTCTCTCGTCGTTTTATTGCGGATGCAGCGAATCGGATGTCCCGTCGACCTTCCGGTTACGGCAGTGTCAATATCTTTCGCCGCAATGACTTTCTGTTTATAATTTCCATGTACAATGGATTCGCTGGCTACGACAAACCGCGTTCCCATCTGAACCGCCTGAGCTCCCAGCATCATTGCCGCCGCAAAGCCTCTGCCGTCCGCGATACCGCCCGCCGCAATAACGGGAATCCCGACCGCGTCCACGACCTGGGGAACTAACGTCATCGTTGTAGCTTCTCCGATATGCCCGCCGGATTCCATGCCTTCCGCAACGACCGCGTCCGCTCCGGCACGCTCCATCATCTTCGCCAGCGCTACGCTTGCTACAACGGGAATCACCCTGATGCCGGCTTCTTTCCACATCGCCATATACTTGCCCGGATTTCCGGCTCCTGTGGTAACGACTTTAACGCCTTCCTCCACGACTGCCTGCGCAATCTGGTCCGCTTCCGGGTTCATCAGCATGATATTCACGCCAAAGGGCTTTTTCGTAATTTCTTTTACTTTCTGAATCTGTTCCCGTACAAAAGATGCCGGCGCGCCGCCCGCACCGATAATGCCAAGCCCTCCCGCTTCGGAAACGGCCGCCGCAAGATGATATTCCGCAACCCATGCCATGCCGCCCTGAATGATGGGATACTCAATTCCCAGAAGTTCCGTAATTTTTGTTTTCATAACCAGTGTCCTGTCCCGTCTTATGCCTCAACGCCCTTACTCTTCATATATTCAATAACAGCGCCGACCGTTGTAATCTGCTCCAAATCCTCTGAAGGAATTTCAATGCCGTATTCTTCTTCAAATGCCATAACAAGCTCGAATAAATCCAGAGAGTCCGCACCGAGGTCATCCTTGAAAGAAGACTCTTCCGTGATTTCGATACCTTCCAGATTTAACTGCTCCTGAATAATTTCTCTTACTCTTTCTAACATTTTTTTATCTCCTTTTCCGTCTTATAATTTTTAAGCAAAGAATAGTTTGATATTCAAAGTATATTCCCTGCTTCCATATTTGTCAATCTTATTTTACGGTTTTTATTTGTTTTGTCAATTCACTTATTTAAGAAATATTGATAAATCTCTCTTTTTGTTACGCCCCGGTCCTTTGCGACCTGTTTCATAGCGCTTTTTCTGTCCATCCCCTCCTTCTCATAATATGCCATGTGCTCTTCGACGGACATTTCCAGCCAGGACATTTTTTCCTCTTCCTTCTTTTCCCGGCGATTTTTTCCGTCCATGACAATGACATATTCGCCGCGGGGCTCCTCCCTTTCATAATACGCGAGAGCGTCCTCCAGGGTGGTCGGCAAAATCGTTTCAAATTTTTTCGTCAGCTCTCTGCATAAGGTCACTTTTCTGTTCCCCACGCTGTCATATAGTTCTTTCAACGTCCTTTTCAGACGGTGCGGCGCTTCATACAAAACTATCGTTCTGGATTCTTCCCGCAGCTCCTGTAACACTTCCGCCTTTTCTTTCTTGTCGGCGGGCAGAAATCCTTCAAAACAGAATCTTCTGGTACTAAGTCCCGACAAGGTCAGCGCCGTTATACAGGCCGCCGCTCCCGGCAGAGATGTTACCGGGATGCCAAGCTGTATGCACTTTTGCACAAGAACCTCTCCCGGGTCGGAAATAGCCGGCGTTCCGGCGTCGGTAATAAGAGCGATGTCTTTTCCCTGCAAAAGCTGTTCCGTCAGGTAGTCCGCTTTTTCTATTTTATTATATTCATGATAACTTGTCATAGAAGTTTTTATTTCAAAATGATTCAACAGCTTTATGCTGTTGCGCGTGTCTTCCGCCGCAATCAAATCGACGGCCCGGAGCGTATCGACCACGCGGGGCGTCATGTCGCCCAGATTTCCGATTGGCGTTGCGCATAAATATAAGATTCCCGCCATATATGAAAAGACTCCTTCCGCTCCGATTTTAATATCAGCAATGCAAAGTTTTCTTCCAATATTCCAAACGGCATCCGCCAACTGTCCGTTCCTGTGCGGCCGCCTGACTCATTGCCCATGAGAATACAACAGACAACTCTGCAGTCTCTATTCTTAATAACCGTATAACTCGTATATCTCCGGCATATAAACGCCCGGCTCTTTATAGATAATCAAAGGCTTTTCCACTTTCATGCGGGGTTTCCCGCCCCGGTTCGCCTCAACCAGCACCATATTGGGCTCTTTGTCCACATAAGGATAGACGAGCTGCATCCGTTTCGGCTCCAGTCCGTACTGACGCAGGAGCACCATAATTTCCACCAGACGAAACGGTCTGTGCACCATAAAAAAATTGCCGCCCGGCTTTAACAGGTCCGCCGTCTGCCCGATGACATCTTCCAGCGTACATAAAATCTCATGCCGCGCAATCGCTTTGGCGTCCGCCGGGTTGACCAGTCCGTGCTGTCCAATCATATAGGGCGGATTACAGGTAATTACGTCAAAAGAAGCGGCGTCAAATAAATTCCCTGCCTCCTTGATATCTCCTGTAATAATCCTGATTTTCTCCTCCAGTCCGTTTAACGCCACGCTCCGCCTCGCCATATCGGCGCTTTCTTCCTGAATTTCCAGTCCGGTCAGATGAGCGGCACCTGTCCTGGCCTCCAGCAAAATCGGAAGAATGCCCGTACCTGTTCCCATATCCAGAACGCTGCTGCCTTCCTTTGCCCTGACAAACCCGGAAAGCAGAACGGCGTCCATTCCAAAACAGAACTTGTCCGGATTCTGTATAATCCGGTAACCGTTACGCTGCAAATCATCTATTCTCTCATTTTCTTTCAGTATCATAGTTCTTAGTTTTCATCCAGCTTCGACGTATTATCTTCCAGCTTTTCCAGTTCCTTCATCTCTTCCGCATTCACCTTCTCCTTATGGTTTTTGTGATGCTTTCTCTTAAACCGGAGCTGGTCCGCTCTGTATTCCTGAATTTCTTTTTCATCATCCACGTCCACAATAACCTTGACAAGCTGGCGCAGCACGTTTACGCTGTGCACCTCGCCCTTTAAGCCGTCCGATGTGGTCACAAAATCTCCCACGCCAGGCAGCTTTCTGTTCAGGTCCTCATATGTTTCTTCCTCATGGTTTAAACAGCACATCAGCCTCCCACAGACGCCGGAAATTTTCGTAGGATTCAGGGATAAATTCTGTTCCTTCGCCATCTTGATAGATACCGGAACAAACTCCGATAAATGCGTATGGCAGCACAATGCCCTTCCGCAGATACCGATACCGCCTACAATTTTGGTCTCATCCCGCACACCTATCTGACGAAGCTCTATCCTCGTCTTGAATACGGAAGCGAGGTCCTTCACCAGCTCCCTGAAATCGATACGGCCGTCCGCCGTAAAATAAAACAAAACCTTGTTATTGTCAAATGTATATTCCGCATCAATGAGTTTCATCGGCAGTTCATGCTTCCGAATCTTCTCCAGGCAAATCTGAAAGGCATCCTTTTCCTTCTTTTTATTTGCCGCTTCCTGTTCGTCGTCTTTCGGCGTAGCCACGCGGAGAACCGCTTTTAACGGTTGTACAACTTTATCTTCCGTCACTTCTCTGGGGTCTCCTACTACCGTGCCGTATTCAATCCCTCTCGCAGTCTCTACGATTACGTGGTCCCCCTTTTTAATTTGTAACTTGCCGGGGTCAAAATAATATATTTTTCCGGCTGTGCGAAACCGCACACCTATGACATTCACCATTCTCTATAAACCTCCATATTTCCTCTAGTTTTCCTGAATTGTCAGCAAGAGCAGCTCCATCGTCAAATCGAAATTGACATTCGCTTCCAGCCGCCTTTTGGCCTGCTGCAGAGCCTTAACAATCGTTTCGATTCCTTCATAAGTGCTTCTGTCCGCAACTTTACGGATATACTGAATCTCATTCTTAAAAATAAGACTGTTGGCGTCTTTCGTTGCCTTAAACAACAGCGCATCCCGATACCAGACCGAAAGGATGTCCAAATAATCGGTCACGTCAAACTGGTATTCCGAAATCTTTTTAATTGCCTTGACAACTTCACTGATATCCATATCATTAATATATTTTACCAGCGTAACTGCCTCTTCTTTTACTTTTTCAAATTCCTCGCTGGATGCGAGCATCTTGGCCTTACCGATATTTCCTCTCGCAAAGGCTACACAGATATTTGCCTTATAATCCGGGATTTTCAGCTCCT
Organism: uncultured Lachnospiraceae bacterium; assembly: GCA_910578715.1. Lineage (GTDB taxonomy): Bacteria > Bacillota > Clostridia > Lachnospirales > Lachnospiraceae > UBA3282. The sequence continues at coordinate 26,223 of CAJTRL010000036.1, forward strand.
CCATCAAAAATTTTTTTACTTTATGGTCGGGAACCGGCTTCATATTCAGCACAACACATCTGCTGAGTATCGTAGGCAGAAGCGCCTCCACATTGGTTGTCAGAATCAGGATGACTGCATATTCCGGCGGTTCTTCCAGCGTTTTCAGCAAGGCATTCTGCGCCTGTACAGTCATTTTTTCCCCCTCATTCATAATGTATATTTTGCGGGGACTGCTGTAAGGTTTAATGCCGATATCATTGTTTATCTGCGTTCGGATATCCTCCACGCCGATTGTATTCGGTTTATCATGAGATACAAAAATAATATCCGGCTGATTGCCGCTCTTTGCCTGAATACAGGAATGACATTCCCCACAGGGCTCCGTCTCGCCCTTTTCACACTGCAATGCCGTTGCAAAAACTTTGGCCGCAAATTCCTTGCCGGAGCTTCTCTCGCCATTGATAATATACGCATGCGATACTTTGTTCATGGCAATGGCATTCTGTAAATGTTCCTTTAACTGTTCCTGTCCGATAATATCCGTAAATTTTGCCATTCAATATCCCCCCTGCCTCTTCTTTAAGTAAAAATGTCCAAAAGCAATCCTCTTATCTCTCCTATCTTGTTTAATATCGCCAGATTATCCTGTTCCTCTTTCACAAGCTCCTGTGCCAGCTCATCCAGATTCTGGTCAATCAGACGAATAATGCCATAAACGCGGTGCCTGCCTTTTCTGTCCAGAAAATTTTCTCTGGAAAAAGCGTGGGAGCGGTTTACGATTTCATTCATAAAATCTTTGATTAACGCCCTGTAACGCCGCATATCCTTGATATCCCGGTGTTTGGCGAGCTTATCCCCCTGTCTGGTGATTTCTTCCATCATCTGCATCAGCGCGTTCTGCAAATCCTGTTCTTCAATCCGGCTGACCAATGTGAATTTAAATGTGCCGTCCGTCTCCTGTGCCTGCTGAGGCTGTTCTATCTGCACAGGCTGCTGCACCTGATTTACTTTAATATCCACTTAAACCCTCCAGTGCGCCCGTTATGCGCCATATTTTTTGATATACTCCATAATTTTTTCAAGACACTGTTCTAATTCTCCATTATAAAAAGTCTGTGTAATACCGGCTGATTTCATTCTTTCCTCTGAAAAATCTTCCGCATCCGCCAGAAAACGTCTGCACATTTCTTCATACTTCGGATGGTCCTGTGCTTTTTCCCTGTCCAGCGCCCTCTGCAGCCGCACGCCGTCGTCCAGTTCAATCATCACCGGAATCACATTTTCTTTTCCGTAAAAAATGCGAATCTTTTCATAGGCTTCCAGCGTACCGATTACAAGATACGACTGCATGGATAAGTCAATTTCCTTATCCGCCACCGTAAAATACCGCCAGATTCCATGACAGGTATGATAGATTCTGGCCTCAATAACTTCTCCCTTTTTCAAAAGCTCCTGATATCCGTCCTCATCCGTAAAATGGTATTCCACGCCGTCCTGTTCTTCCGCGCGAATGGGACGTGTCGTATACGGTACGATTTTTTGGAGACGAATATCATTCTGTTCCAGAAGTTTTTTATAAATTGTATCTTTTCCTGAGGAACTTTTTCCCATCAGATACACTATTTTCCCCATATGAATCGTATGCCTTCCTCTGCTCTCCAATTTCTTTTCTGCTTTAATATTCTTCTTTACTTTAATAATGCCATATTTCTACGGGAATTTCAATTTTATTCAGCAAATAATCGTAACCGTTTCGTCTGCGCATATCCCCTGGACGGAAAGGCCGAGACGCAGACTTTTTCTTATCCGGACAATCAAGGCATTTTCGATAATCTCTCCAGGAACAAGAAGCGGAATCCCCGGCGGATAAAGACATACAAAATCCCCGCTGATATGACCGGCCGCCTGAGCGAGCGGAACCCTTCTTATTCTTTCCGGAGCCTGACTGTGCAAATCTTCTCCCTTACAATCCTCATTTTCCGAATTTTCCCGGCTCCGGCTGCCATAAACGGACGCAAAAGCCTCCGCAATTGTCAGTTTTGCCACCGGACGGATATCCTCTGCTTCGGGACTCATTTCCTGTAAAACCGCTTCCTGACTTATCTCCTGTAAAACTGTTTCCTGATTTATCTCCTGTAAATCCTCACTGTCAGCCCGCTCCAGTCTTCCATCGACCTGTAATAACGCCTCCGCCAGTCTCTGCCAGCCTTCCTCTTCGTCCATAATTGTCATAATCGCCAGCACATAACTGCCGGCCGCCATTTCCATCTGTAAATGAAATTCATCCCGGAGCGTATCGTAAAGAGCCTGTCCGCTCATGGAAGTTCCTTTAACGGAAATAACCAGCTTGCAGATATCCCACGCCCGAAAACAATGAGCTTCTTCACATAGCGCCTCAGGACTTCCGACGCGGATATGTTTACATTTTTTCATCCGGCTCATGAAATTTTCATAATAACGCCTAAGCGCCGCAAAACGGACCGCCGCATTTTCCCGCACATAAGAAAGACAGGCATCCATGCCCGCCATGAAAACATAAGAAGGACTGCTCGACTGATAAATTGTCAGATACTTTCGCAGCCGTTCCCGATTGACAACCGCACCGTTCACATGCAGCAATGCCGTCTGTGTCGGAGAAGGCAGCGTTTTGTGCAGACTTTGAATCACAATATCCGCACCCTGGTTTACCGCGTTTTCCGGCACTTCCTCTGCCAGCCCCAAATGCGCGCCGTGAGCTTCGTCCACAATCAAAATTCTGCCCCTCTCATGAACAACGCGCGCGATTTCCCGGATATCCGCAATAATACCCTCATAAGTCGGCGACGTAATCACCACCGCCCGGCACTCCGGGAACATGTCCAATTCTTCTTTCACGGCCTCAGGGCTTACCGCATCCGCAATATCAAACTCCTCTATCCGTCCGGGATAAAGATATTTTACCCGTAATTCCTGTAATAGCGCCGCATGGTAAACAGATTTATGACAATTGCGCGCAATCAGTATCATATCCTGTTTCTCCGCTACCGCCGAAACCGCCGCCAGAATCCCACAGGTACTTCCGTTTACCAGAAAAAAAGTCTCCTCCGCGCCATACAGCTTTGCCGCTCTCTTCTGCGCCTCAAGCAGAATGCCCTCTGCCTGATGCAGATTGTCAAATCCGTCTATTTCCGTAATATCTATTTTAAAAAAATCCGAAAATCCTTCTATCTTACCGCTCCGTTTATGTCCTGGCATATGATAAGGATAGAAATCTGTCCTTCCGTAACGGGCCAGACTGTTATACAGCCCTCCGTCTTTTCCGCTTTGCCCATGTTCCAAACCGCTTCTTCTTGTTTTGTTCCCGCTTTGCTCATGCCCCAAGCCGCTTCTTCTTATTTTATTCTCGATTTGCTCATGCCCCAAGCCGTTTCTCCCTGTCCTGTTCCCGCTTTGCCTCGGCAAAATCGTATCGTTTTCCATGCCCCTTGTGCAGTTTTAACGTTTCCATCAAAGAACAATATTTATCCGCACTCGTAACAACCCATGATTCTCTGCATGCGGGCGGCACAATTGTAAGCGGCCACATATGCTTTCTTATGATATCCCGCTGAATATCCGTCAACTGATACTCTTTATCCGCGTTCCGCAGCGCGATGCCCGGGTGCCAGAAACCATGAAGCCGCCCCCGCTCTGCCACATATCCCTTATCATGCCAGTCATACAGGAAATAGTCATGCAGCAGGGAACCTCTGATTAAATCTCTCTGATTACAGTGCAGATGCAGTTTTTTATTTAAAATCAGACTATACCGCGCAACGCTCAGACAATGGTCATTGACGGTCATATTTCCATGCTGGATATGCGCTTTGGTTTTCCTGAAATTATCGGAACGGATGATATCATCCCCGTATTTCTGCAGCAGACGGCGAATTCTGCGGTAACGCTCAAAATGCCTTTTCAGTCGTTCTCTTCTGCGGTTTCTGATTTTTTCCACGATACTCATTCTAATATCGTCTTCCTTTCTTTCCTTTTCTGTTTTCCCGGCATATCCCTATTTCTCTGGTATAATTATATTTTCCTGATATAATTCCATTTCCTTGATATCCCTTTTTCAGTATACCGCCGCCCGGCGGCGCAGGCAATCGGTTCACATTTCTATCAGATTATGCAGCACTGCCGCGCGATGTTCCCACATATGCGCCGCTTTTGCCATCTCGTACCCATTATCGATAATCTCCTGCATTTTGTCCGGATTGGCAAGTAATCCATATACCATATCGGGCAGCTCTTCCGGGTGCGCAGTCGAATAGATTTTACAATTCCCCTCGTCCTGTAATATTTCTTCCAGATAAAGACTGCTGTCTGTCAGGCACAAAGCCCCGTTCAGCATCGAATTGAAAATCCTGTCATGCGCACCGTCCCGGAACCAGGGCATAACATTCAATGAAATCTTACTCTGACACAATTTTTTCAGACATCCCACCGAATCCAGACTACTGCCGTTTATCAGATTTTCCGGCTTTTTACAGTCAAGCGCATCCCATCCGCCTCCAAAAACATGCACTTTGATTCCCGCATCCACAAGCGACTGCACCGCCTGTCCCCTTGTCCGGAACCGTACATATAAATCGAGGAATGTCAGTTTGCTCATAACTTGTTTTAATTCTTCTTCTGTTACCTCCGGTATCTCCCGGCGGATATGCTCCTCTGCCGCTTCCTCCAGCGGCTTCATCGGATGTGCCAGTAAGTCGTCTATGATTCCATAATAAAACGCCGTGTATTCATCGTCAATCCTCGTAATATATTTCTCAAACTGCTCCGGCCTCGTATAGTTGCCGACCATCGTCACTTCATAGCGCCGATACTCCGCCGGCGTATAGGATTTCCCCGGATATAACTGTGTTCCGGCAAGCGGGAGAAACGGTCCGTTCTGGATTTCCGGGAAAAATCTCTTCATATATTTTTCATGATACCTGTCAATGCTGATATGGTGGTAGTCTCTCGGATGCTTTTCCAGAAAATGATGATAGTACATCGGATGGTCCACTACAATGTTATAGCTCGGAATCTGCAGTGCATCCCACATCATCCTGTCATTCTCATCCAGAAAAATTTCCTCTCCGCTCATCCCATGAAAATTAAAATTGATAAGTATGGTATTTCCTATTTCAAAAAACTTGAAAAAACGATTGGTGCTGCTCCACGGACGGCTTAAATCAAAAATATAAGTCTGATGCCCCATTTTCTGAAATGCTTCCGCCAGTTGTATCGAAAAATATCCCTGTGTTTCTATATCGCCCTCAAAAAGCATTATTTTTTTCATGTTTATTCCCATCTGTCCGCTGAAGCGGACACTCTAAATCCCCCATTCAAAAATTTTTCATTTCCGGCTTTCCAGCTCCCGGCCCGTTATGCGGGCATTCCGCCTTCCCGTCCATCAGTTCTCTAAGAAATTCCGGCCCTTCCTCATGTATTGTACAGACTTCCCGGAACAGGCTCTGGTAAAAATTCACCGCGGCCGCCCTTCTTTGTCCGGCAATCTCTCTTCCCCTCTCAGTATAAAACGAATCATAAATTCCTTCCAGTTTATATTTGTATTCCCGAAAAAAAGATTCCCGCCCGTCTTCCGCTCCGTCCAGAACCGCTCCGTCTTCCGACACTGAATATAACGGCTGTGCCATCTGTCCTTTATACAATAAAGTACGGGCGATTCCAAGCGTACCGCATACGTCGATTTTATCCGCGTCAAATAATATTTTGGCCTCTATGCTCTGCGGAAAATTATCCTTCCGAAAACGATGTGAGCGAATACACGCTCTGACCTGTTTCGCAAATTCCTCTTCATAATGATGTTCCTTCAAAAAAACATATGCCTTATCCGCACCGGCCTGCGCGTGGCATACCGCCGGGTTTTCAAACTGCTCTTTTCTTCCTATGTCATGCAAAAGGCAGGCACAGACCAATACATCCCGGTTCACGTTCTGCTCCGTCCGCGCAATATCCAATGCCATATACAGCACCCTGTAAATATGCTCTTTATCATGTGCACTGTCTTCCATACATGAGAGCATATATGCTTCCCATAATAAATAATTTTCCTTTGTCATAAATATCGCCATTCCTTTTTCTATTTATTTCAGCTTCCTCGTTATTTAACTCTCTTTTTGAATATACGCTTCCTTATCTTAGCTTTTATAGGAACTTACTCGCAAGTTTATATACCTGCGCGGCCTTTCTGGAGGACAAATCCCATTTTCCAAGTTCATCCGCTACCAAAGCCGCATGTTTTTTACTAATATCCCGAAGGCTGTTGCCTGCCGACTTCCTCACATACTCGCTCTCATCTTCTTTATGGCTTGCCAGCAGTTCAATCGCAGCTTCCGGGTGCTCTTTAAAATATGGCCGGCTGGTCCATACGCGCAAGCCTTCAGACGCCGCTCTGCGGACATTCGCATTTTCATCCGTAAACCAATCCCAAATCACAGGAAGCGCACTTTCATATCCAATTGTAGCACAATATGCGTCAAATGCCATAGCAAGTATTTCCTGTACCTTCCAGCTTTCATGAAGGCTGACTGTATTTCGCAGAAACCCGAGCGCGTCCGGATATCTGTCCGCTACATATCCTGCCAAAAATACACCGACTTCCTGAATTTGAAAATTTTCCGATTGATAGAGAACCGGAAATATTTCATAGCATTCCTGCGGCGTATGCTCCATATAGTATTTTTTTGCCTCTGTCTTCACAAGTTTCAGACTGTCTTTCTCAGGAATCAGCTGCGATAAATATTGAACATATTTTTCCATATAAAAATTCTCCTCCTTCACGCCATATACTCCATATCTGTATATTTTCCTAATCCATAGAATGAATTTACTATCTTCCATATTGTTACATTCTGTATTCTCGCGTTTTCATTCTATCATACTTTTCTATGAAAGCCCATTCTTTATCCGAATTTACTCAATATTCAACATTTCGCGACGCGAGATTTTTGATATGCAAAAAAGACCGCTTTTTGCATAAATGCCTACAAAAAACCGCCTTACATAAAAAATATATTATGTTTCAATGAGCCACTGGGGATTTCAAACTGGGGTCGAATCCCCTTTCCACTTCATTGTCTACTTTAATGAGCCACTGGGGATTCGAACCCCAGACAACTTGATTAAAAGTCAAGTGCTCTACCACCTGAGCTAGTGGCCCATAGCAATATTTAGAAAACAAAATGCCCAGAACCGGAATCGAACCAGTGACACGAGGATTTTCAGTCCTCTGCTCTACCAACTGAGCTATCTGGGCAGCTTGCGGAATTTATTTTACCCTCTGCCGGATAAAATGTCAACTCATTCTTTCCTTAAATAATTGTCCTTAAAATTATCTAATCAGACCGTCTAATTAGACAATCTCATCATAAATAAAAGTATAATGCCAGTTTTTGCATTAACAGTTGATTTTTTCTATTTACCTAAAGTATAATACTCTCTGATATTATTTCAAATATATACAGAAATGAGGAATGAGATATTGAAACAGTTTTTTGGAATGAGCCAGAACGGTAATTTACAGGATGCCGTTCATGGCCTGAACAACCCCCAATTTATTATGCTGTTATCCAATGCTGACCAGTTTGAAAAGCACGTCGCCGAATTGGAAAAGCTATTTCCCCAAATTCCAAGTATCGGCTGTATCGGCATGAGTTATGATACCCGGATTGTAGAAAAGGGCGTCGGTATCATCGCTTTTACAGAAGGCGTCAGCGCGGCGGCCAATGTGCTGGAAGAAGTGTCCACGATGCCGGTAAAATATATTGAAAGGCTGAAACAGGACGTCAAAAAGGTAAACGCATCTCCCAAAGATACCGTATGTATCGACTTTTGTTCCGGCAATGACGCCTGTGTATTAACCACCATATACAGCGTATTGGGACCGGCAAACATCTCTCTCGTCGGCGGAACCGGAGATGCCGGTAAAGTATCTGCAAACGGCAAAGTGTATCAGGATGCAGTCGCTTACGCAATTGTCAAGAATAACAATGGCCGGGTTAAAACTTATAAAGAAAATATCTATCATCAAATGGGCAATTATAATTTTATTGCCTCCAAGACAGACAAGGCGAATTATCTTATCGGCGAATTAAACGGCCGCCCTGCCAAACAGGTATATCAGGATATCCTGCATGTTACGGAACAGGAAATCCAGACGCAGACCTTTAAAAATCCCTTTGGGAAAATAAACGGACACGATACTTGTATCATCTCCATCAAAGAAGTGACCGGAAATGCACTGACCTGTTTCCGCCAGGTAAACGACTCAGATGTTCTCATTATGCTGGAACTGGGAGATTATAAGGAAACCGTGCGGGAAACTATCCAGGCAATACATAATGATTTTCCTCATCCTTCCGCAGTATTTTCCGTAAACTGTCTGTTCCGCTATCTGTTGTTCACTGAAAACAACTATATGCAGGATTACTTACAGGAAATGAGCGCACTCGGAAACCATGTCGGTCTCGTCGGATATGGCGAACACTACAACAACCGATTTGTAAATCAGTCCATGACATGCGTTGCATTTGAATAGGGGGATGAATATGTTATTTAAAAATAAATCTCAACATACAGAAAAAAGCCTGAGTCCCGTTCTGCATGTAACGGACAGTCTGAAAACATACCAGCAGGACCTTGTGCAGAATGAAGTAACTTCCTTAAAAGAGCTGAGCCTTGTAAGCAGTTCTTTCGGTCATGTGCTTTCCGAAGCGGACAGTTTCCAGCAGACATTACAGGATTTTGACCAGACTTTTTCCAATATTAACCAGGTATCGGGCCAGTTCGCAACGGTCAAGGAGGATATTTCCCAGTCGGTTATTCAGGCGCAGAACGGCGTGGAAGAGTTGAAAAACAGCTCTTTACAGGTAGAGGCTTCTTTTGGGGAAATGGATAGCACTTTTGCAGAGTTTCAGTCCTCTGTCAAAAAAATCCGTTCCTATATGAATAAAATCGTATCTATTGCTGAGCAGACCAATATTCTCGCTTTGAACGCATCTATCGAGGCGGCCAAAGCCGGGGAACGGGGAAAAGGGTTCTCGGTAGTTGCCACTGAAGTGAAATCCTTAGCGGATGAAATCAAAGGGCTGGCCGCTGAAGTAAATTCCGGCATTAACGATGTGGAACAGGGAACGGAAAAATTAAATGCCAGCATTGATACTTCCCATCAGGCATTGGAGCAGAGTCTCAGCAAAGTAGATGAAACGTACGGAATGTTTCACAACATTACCGAAATGGCGGAAGAAGCCACTTCCGTACAGGCGGAAATTAACGGCGTAATCGATGATTCCAAGCGCTCTCTTCAGGTATTATGCGGATATTTCGATAAAATCAGAAAACAGTATCAGGAAGTCGTACAGCACATTAATCATGCGCGAATTTTAGGCACTACCAAAAGCAGTATGTTCGAAGATGTGGACAATATGCTTTCACAGATTCCGCATATCATCAAAGATTATATGGAAAAATAAACTTCCGGACATTCTTTTCCAGATAGCAGAAAGCACAGGCCCGACAGCCTGTGCTTCTATAAAAGCGGCCTCATTGTGCATGGGCCGCTTTTTATGTAATAGAAAAGTATTCTTTGAAGGTATCGGTTATTGATGTTCGGCTTTATAAGCCTCCACATCGGCAAGCAGTTTCTCCCAGGCGTCTTCATGGTCTACATAATACAAGGGACACTTTTTGCCGCCGCAGTCATAATGCCGTAAAATATCCCCGCTCTCCAAATGATATTTCTGCTCCAGCCACGCCAGCAAATGTACGAGAGAATCATAAGTCTCCTGTGTAAACTTCCCGTCTTTATCCAGATAACAGCATTCAATCGAAATGGAATCCTCGTTTCTTGTCATAACCGCATATGCCTGTTCATCTAACGGCATACACTGAACGATTTCCCCTTCATATCCAATGATAAAATGTGCGCTGGCTGACCTTTCCTGTGTTTCGGCAAGATTGGCAAAATAACTTCTGTTCTGCATTGCGCTCGTTTTCGGATTCGCCGTATAATGCACAAAAATACTGTTCACCTGGGGCAGCTTTGTTCCCGGCCTTGAAAAATCATTGATTTCCAGAAAATCCTCCACAATATCCGGCTGCGTTATTCCGCCCTCTTCTTCTTTCTCCACGATGATTTCTTTCGTCGCCGGAACTGCCCGGCGTTTCGCTTCTTCTTTCGTATACTCATGTACCAGGTCTACCGCCATATAAGAAATCATAAGACACAGGATAACTGCACAGAGCGATATCGTTTTACGCAGAAATGAACGCTTTTTCGCTGCCTTCTTTCGCTTTTTGGACTTCGGTTTTCTTCCGGGCTCTTCCATCCAGTCCTGACCTATGATTTCTACATCCCAGTCTTCTTCCGGCGGCCGCACTGCCCTTCTGCGTCTGACCGGCTCCGCCATTCTTCTCTGACCGATTTCGATAGGTTCCACCGTCCTGCGGTTTCTGGCATAGGCCTCTGCCTCGCCCGCCTTGCGGCTTTGTCCGGCATAGGGCTCCACTCCGCCCGCCCTGCGGCTTCGTCCGGCATAGGACTCCTCTGTGCCCGTCCTGCGGCTTCGTCCGGCATAGGACTCCTCTGTGCCCGCCCTGCGGCTTCGTCCG
>CAJTRL010000037.1 GCA_910578715.1 uncultured Lachnospiraceae bacterium
ATGCTTGCATGAATTTGGCGACTGCCGCGAGGGTGAAATACCCCGTAGCTTGCTGTGGGGTATTTCGCTCCAAAAGACAGAACCCGGAGCAAATACATGCCGCTTGTTTTTCGTTGGTATGTCAACTATAATAAGACAGAAAGAAAAGGGCGGAGGATGAGGCGTGAACCAGGAAGCATTCGAACAGGCCAAAGTAAAAGTACTGTTAAAACAGCATGAGCCGCATGGATTTGGCACATTACAGGAAAAAACCGTACATGCGGTCATGAAATTATACTATGAACCGAATCTGGATTATCACGAAGTCCCAATCGAGGGATATATTGCGGATATCTATACAGGCAGCCGTATTATTGAGGTTCAGAATGGAAACTTCAGCCGTCTCCGGGATAAGCTGGGAGCCTTTCTTCCCTTATATCCGGTCATGGTAGTTCTTCCGATTCCGCATTTCAGATGGCTGATTTACATGGATGAAGAGAGCGGGGAACTTTCCCCACGTCGGAAATCTCCGGTAACAGGCAGCATTTACAGCGCTTTCCCGGAACTGTGCAAAATCAGGGAGTATCTGCTTCATCCCAACCTGTCCTTTGCTTTTCCGCTCATCGACATGGACGAGTACCGCCTGATGCGTCGCCGGGGCCGGGGAAAGCGCAGACGAGGGAGCCGTTACGACAGGATGCCTTTGTCTTTATATGATGAAATTCTGTTAGAGAGGCCGGAAGATTTTATACAGGTTATTCCTTATGAACTGGAGGAGCCCTTTACCGTAAAGGAATTTGCAAAAGCGGCTCATATCGGACGCGAGCTCGCCCAGGTAACGCTGTACGTACTATATCATATGAATCTGGTACAACGTCCCGGTAAGCGAGGCCGTGAATATCTGTATGAAGTTGTGGAAACTGAATGATTTTGCCTGTAAAGTGTCGGTTTGGCTGCCGCCCGGACAGAGCATCGTCCTCTGACGGAGGCCCTGTCCGGGCGGTAGCCGAATCATAGCCATAAACGTATTTTTCCAAGTCTGCCACTTTACAGAGATTGGAAATTCATGATAAAATATTCGGGAATGTTGTTCGGCTTTTGCTTATGCGGAAAGGCGGAACAAAGCGATGATGTCTGTGATAACTATCGCAGCCAGGGAAAAAGCACACATTGCAGACAGAGAGAAAGGCATGGTTATTTCCATGGGGAAAGAAAATAAATATGATGCTTCCAGCATTGCCGTGCTGGAAGGGCTGGAAGCGGTCAGAGTCAGGCCGGGCATGTATATCGGAAGCGTTTCGACAAAAGGCCTGAACCATTTAATTTATGAAATCGTGGACAATGCGGTGGACGAGCATCTTGCGGGCTACTGCAATACCATTTATGTGACGCTGAATGCGGACGGTTCCGCCACCGTGGAAGACGATGGCCGTGGGATTCCTGTCGGCATGCACGAAAAGGGAATGAGCGCGGAGCGTCTCGTTTTTACGACGCTTCATGCGGGCGGTAAATTCGATAACGAAGCCTATAAGACGAGCGGCGGTCTGCACGGCGTTGGTTCCTCGGTCGTAAACGCGCTGTCCACCTGGCTTCATGTCCAGGTTAAAACGGATGGATTTATATATGAGGATAAATACGAACGCGGCATTCCGGTTCTGGAATTAAAAGACGGTCTTCTTCCCGTTATCGGCAAGACGAAAGCGACCGGAACGAAAATCAGCTTTCTGCCGGACGACACCATTTTTGACAAGACATGGTTCAAAGAGGATGATGTGAAGAGCCGTCTGCATGAGACGGCCTATCTCAATCCCAGTCTGACCATAATTTTTGAGGACAGAAGAAAAGAAGAAACAGAGCATATCGAATTTCACGAGCCGGAGGGCATTATCGGCTTCATCAAAGATATGAACAAATCGAGGGAAACGATTCACGACGTCATTTATTTTCAGGGGGAATCGGAAGGCATCCAGGTGGAGGTCGCTTTTCAGTATGTAAATGAGTTTCATGAAAATGTGCTCGGCTTCTGCAACAATATCTATAACGCGGAAGGCGGAACCCATCTGACCGGTTTTAAGACGATGTTTACCAACGTCATCAATACCTATGCAAGAGGGCTCAATATCCTGAAAGAAAAGGACATCAACTTTACGGGTGCCGACGTCAGGAACGGTATGACGGCGGTCGTTTCCATCAAGCACCCGGACCCCCGGTTTGAAGGACAGACGAAGACGAAGCTGGACAACCAGGATGCGGCCAAGAGCGTCAGCAAGGTGACGGGAGATGAAATTGTCCGGTATTTCGACCGGAATCTGGAGACATTAAAAAGCATTATCGGCTGTGCGGAAAAGGCGGCCAAAATACGGAAGGCGGAAGAGAAGGCCCGTACAAACATGCTGACAAAGCAGAAGTTTTCCTTCGATTCCAACGGAAAACTGGCGAACTGCGAGTCCAAAGACCCCTCCAAATGCGAAATCTTTATCGTGGAAGGAGATTCGGCGGGCGGCAGCGCCAAAACCGCAAGAAACCGGATGTTTCAGGCGATTCTGCCAATCCGCGGCAAGATTTTGAATGTGGAAAAGGCGAGTATCGACAAAATTTTGGCCAATGCGGAAATCAAGACGATGATTAACGCTTTCGGCTGTGGGTTTTCCGAAGGATACGGAAATGATTTCGACATTTCCAAACTGCGCTATGATAAAATCATCATCATGGCCGATGCCGATGTGGACGGCGCCCATATTTCCAATCTGCTCCTAACTTTATTCTATCGTTTTATGCCGGAGCTGATTTTCGAGGGACATGTCTATATTGCGATGCCGCCGCTTTACAAGGCGATGCCGTCAAAGGGAAAAGAAGAATATTTATATGACGATAAAGCACTGGAAAAATACCGGAAACGGCATAAAGGGCCGTTTACCTTACAGCGTTACAAAGGTCTGGGCGAGATGGACGCGGAACAGTTGTGGGAGACGACGCTGGACCCGGAAACAAGAATGTTAAAACTGGTGGAAATCGAGGACGCCCGTATGGCATCGGAGATTACGGAAATGCTGATGGGTACGGAAGTGCCGCCGCGTAAGGAATTTATTTACCGGCATGCGAAAGAGGCGGAGCTGGATGTCTGACGGAAGAAAAAACCGCGGAAAAAAGTCTGCCAAATGGATTCTGCTGGCAGTTTGTGCCGCACTTTCTCCTGTGATTGGTATTTTGCTGGATGTTTTTGTCTTATTTCCGCCGGATGCGGACGCGCATGGACACGGGCTGCCTGTTTTTTCCATTTTATTGCCATTGTTCGTTGGATTTACGACGGTTATCGTCCTTTTGATAACGGCGGTCAGTGCAGTATGGAAAGCAGCATTGGCGCGGGGAAAACACTACGAATACATAAAATCCTTTTGGAAATACAATCATTTCCCAAATCCTGTCATGACGTTTCATGAGATTGACCTGGATGCCGGCAGATGCGGTATCAGGTGTATCGAAATTTATGGAGACGGGCATGTGGAATGTCTGGTGAACAAAGGGGTCTATGCACCGGTTCCTACGGCGGACGCTATCAATGCCATGCCTGATTATACGGCGTATATTATCACCGGACAGGAATTTGAAGACATGTGGAATGGACGAAGTGATGTGAGGGAGCAGTTTTATCATGGAAGATAACAGAATTATCAAAACCGAATATTCCGAGGTCATGCAGAAATCTTTTATCGATTATGCGATGAGCGTCATCATAGCCAGAGCGCTTCCCGACGTGCGCGACGGACTCAAACCCGTACAGCGGCGGACGCTTTACGATATGTATGAGCTGGGCATCCGCTACGACAGGCCCTATCGTAAATCAGCCCGTATCGTCGGCGATACGATGGGTAAATATCATCCCCACGGTGACAGTTCCATCTACGATGCGCTCGTCGTCATGACACAGGATTTCAAGAAAGGGCTGCCCCTGATTGACGGGCATGGAAATTTCGGGAATATCGAAGGCGACGGCGCGGCTGCAATGCGTTATACGGAGGCGCGGCTGGAAAAGATTACCCAGGAAGCATTTCTTGCCGATTTGGATAAGGATGTGGTCGATTTTGTGCCCAATTTCGACGAAACGGAGAAAGAACCGGACGTTCTCCCTGTCAAAATTCCCAATCTGCTCATCAACGGTTCGGAAGGAATCGCGGTCGGCATGGCGACCAATATTCCGCCCCATAACCTGGTGGAAGTTATTAATGCGATGAAGGCATATATGCTGGATGAAAATATCACGACAAGGGAGCTGATGCGTTACGTCAAAGGCCCGGATTTCCCGACGGGCGGCATTGTCATTAATCAGGATGAGCTGCTGCAAATCTATGAGACCGGAACCGGGAAAATACGAATCCGCGGTAAAGTAGAGGTGGAAAAGGCCAAAGGCGGCAGAGTAAACCTTGTCATCACCGAAATTCCCTATACGATGATTGGCTCCTATATCGGCAAATTTCTGCTGGATGTGGCTGCCCTTGCGGAAACAAAGAAAACACAGGACATCGTCGATATTACGAACCAGTCTTCCAAAGAAGGCATCCGCATCGTCATCGAACTGCGCAAAGACGCGGATGTAGAAAACTTTACGAACATGCTTTATAAAAAGACGAAGCTGGAAGATACCTTCGGCGTCAACATGCTCGCCATTGCGGACGGGAAGCCGGAAACCATGGGCTTAAAGCAGATTTTAAAGGCCAACGTGGATTTTCAGTATGAGGTTGCCACGCGGAAATACCAGAATCTGCTGGCAAAAGAACTGGATAAAAAGGAAATCCAGGAGGGCCTTATCAAGGCGTGCAATGTCATCGACCTGATTATCGAAATTCTCCGCGGTTCCAAAGACCGGAACATGGCCAAAGCCTGTCTGGTGGAAGGAAAGACGGATGGTATCAAATTCCGCTCCAAAGAATCCAAAATCATGGCGGCACAGCTGATGTTCTCCGAAAAACAGGCCAACGCAATTCTGGAGATGCGGCTGTATAAATTAATCGGCCTGGAAATCGAAGCCCTGATTAACGACCACGAAGAGACAATGGCGAATATCTACCGTTATGAAGATATTCTGGCAAGACGGGATTCCATGGCACAGGTCATCATCAATGAACTGGACGAAATCAAGTCGGCCTATGGGAGGCGCAGAAGAACGGAAATCACCAACGCACAGGAAGCGGTTTATGTGGAAAAGAAAGTGGAAGAGATGGATATCGTCTTCCTGATGGACCGTTTCGGGTATGCGAGAACAATAGATTTACAGACCTATGAGCGGAACAAAGAGACCGTCCATGCGGAAAACAAATATGTATTCCAGTGCAAAAATACGGGAAAAATCTGTATTTTTACCAACACGGGGCAGCTCCATACCATCAAGGCATCGGACTTGCCGTTTGGAAAATTCCGGGACAAAGGCGTTCCGGTTGATAATGTGAGCAACTATGACTCTGCAAGAGAAGCAATCATCTATGCCGCGAGTCAGACGGATTTAAACTTGTATCGCGTGATTTTTGCAACAAAACTTGCAATGTTAAAGGTCGTTGACGGCGGCGAGTTCGACGTGACCAAACGGACGGTGGCGGCGACCAAACTTCAGGAAGGCGACGAAGTGCTAAGCGTCGTGACGCTGAAGGAACAGTACAATATCATTTTGCAGTCGCAGAACGGCTATTTTCTCCGTTTTGCGGTGGAAGAAATTCCGGAGAAAAAGAAAGGCGCCGTCGGCGTGCGCGGTATGAAACTCGGCGCGGGAGACTGCCTGGAAGCCGTTCACTATACCCGTCTGCTGGATAACAGCGTCATAGAATATAAAGGGAAAGAAATCGAACTGAACAGACTGAAACAGGGAAGCCGGGACAGCAAAGGCGTAAAAGTGCGCGTATAAAAAAGTGTGTATCATAATTGCAGACGAAAAGAAAGGCATGGTTAAGATATGCGGGTAATTGCAGGAAAAGCGAGGAGTCTGAAACTGAAAACACCGGAAGGACTGGAAACGAGACCGACCACCGACCGGATAAAGGAAACGTTGTTCAATATGTTACAGCCATATCTGCCGGACAGTATTTTTATCGACCTGTTCAGCGGAAGCGGGGGAATTGGCATAGAGGCCTTAAGCAGAGGCGCGAAGCACGCTTATTTTGTGGAAAACAATAAAAATGCCCTCGCCTGTATCCAGGAAAATCTGAGATTTACCAGACTGGCGGAAGACGCAACGGTTCTGAAACAAGACGTGCTCAGCGCGCTTTACGGCATTCACGAAAAAGAGGCGGATGTGATTTTTCTGGACCCGCCTTATGAACTGGGATATGAGGAGCAGACGCTTACACTCCTTGCCGGGCTAAGCTATGTAACCCCCGATACGCTGATTGTCGTGGAGGCTCTGAAGAAAACGGATTTTTCTTATGCGGAAGAACTCGGCTTTGCTATAACAAAAGAGAAATGTTATAAGTCGAATAAACATGTTTTTCTGCAAAAAAGATGATTTCTGAAAAAATAATTTTATTTTTTTAAAGACATTTCAGACAAAGTGATTTATGATATAATTATATCGTAAAAAGCCGATATTTAAATTTTTCAAAGTGGAGAAACTACAATGAGAGCAGCCATATATCCGGGAAGTTTTGACCCGGTAACCTTCGGTCATCTTGATGTTATCAAAAGAGCCGCCGAAATTTTTGATGAATTAACGGTAAGTGTGTTGAATAATAAAATAAAGACTCCATTGTTTTCTGTGGAAGAACGTGTTAAGATATTGGAAGAGGCGACGAAAAATATACCGAATGTCAAGGTGGATTCTTTCAGCGGCCTTTTAATTGATTATGCGAAGCGCAAAGGCGTTCATGTAGCGATTCGGGGCCTTCGCGCGATTACGGATTTTGAATACGAACTGCAGATAGCGCAGACAAACCGCAAACTTTCGGGCGGGGAACTGGACACGATGTTTCTGACAACGAGTTTGGAATACGCCTATTTAAGCTCTTCCAGCATTAAGGAAATTGCCAGCTTTAATGGCGATATTTCCCAGTGCGTTCCGGAATTTGTTGGGAAACTGGTCTACGAAAAATATGGTTATAACAGATAGGAGCAATTCGCGCGCTGAGAAAGGAATATGGTTATAGATATGAGCAGCAGAATCGAACAGTTAATCGATGAAATCGAGGATTATATTGACGGGTGCAAATACCAGCCCCTTTCCAAGACGAATATCATTGTCAATAAAGAAGAAATCGACGAGCTACTGCGGGAACTCCGCATGAAAACGCCGGACGAAATCAAGCGGTATCAGAAGATTATTTCCAATAAGGAAGCAATTTTAAATGATGCGCGCAACAAGGCGGAAGCGCTGATTAATGATGCGACCGTACATACCAACGAGCTGATTAATGAACATGAAATCATGCAGCAGGCTTATGCACAGGCAAACGAGGTGGTGACTCTGGCAACCCATCAGGCCCAGGAAATTCTGGACAATGCCACGATAGAAGCCAACGGCGTCAGGGCGGCGGCCGTACAGTATCTGGACGATATGCTGGCAAGCCTTGAAAATCTGATGACAACGACGTTAAATTCCACGACGGCGCATTACGAAAGTTTCTTTAACACGATTAACAGCTATAATGAAGTCGTAAAAGCGAACCGGGCGGAGCTGATGCCTCAGAGCGTGGAAAAGCTGCTGAAAGAAGCGGATTATGATGATAAAGCGGAAGAATCGATTAACCTGGATTTGGTACAGTAAAAGAAAGCGTATGATTACTGATATGATTTACAAGTTCACAATAAGCTGGTTTCAGAGGGAAGCCGGCTTATTCTTTTTCGCAATGGGAATATCTGCCATTCTGGTTTTTGCCGGGGGATTTTCTGGAGGAAAGATGATTGTATATGCCAGCGAGCAGAAATCTGTTGTTGATGCAGAAGAAATGGGAGAAGCGGCGGAAACAGAAAATACGACGGCTGGGCAGGAAGGCATGGATGGAGACACCGCGGCGCCCGAAGAAGACGGAAACATTGTCGTAGTGATAGACCCTGGACACGGTGGGGAAAACCTCGGTGCGGAATACGGAGAATACACCGAAAAGGATATGACGCTTGTCGTTGCCAAAGCGATGAAAGTGGAACTGGAACAGTACGAAGGCATTACGGTTTATCTGACGAGAACGGGCGACGAAGATTTGTCGCTGGAAGAACGCTGCGAATACGCGGCCGGCGTCAATGCGGATTTTCTGTTTTGTCTGCATTTTAATATGTCCGAATATCATACGCTGTTCGGCGCGGAAACATGGATTTCGGCGTTTGGCGAACAGTACAGCAAAGGGTATGCTTTTGCGGATATCGAAATCGGACTTCTCCAGGAAATGGGACTGTATTCCCGCGGCATTAAAACAAGGCTGAATGACAAGGGAGAGGATTATTATGGCATTATCCGCCATTCCACGGAGCAGAATATGCCCTGTGTCCTGATTGAGCACTGTCATCTCGACCAGCCGAACGACCAGCCCTTTTATGACCACAAGGACAAGCTGGAGGCCTTTGGACGGCTGGATGCGGAGGCAGTCGCCAAATATTTCGGACTGCGTTCCGAAAGCCTCGGGAAGGATTTTAGCGGCTATCAGAATCTTTCCGTACCGGTTCCGACACAGACCATGAAGCCGGATTCCACGGAACCCGATATCTGTATGATTGAACTCGTAAACCAGAATATGGAAAACGGAGAGATAACAATCAGCGTTTCAGCGGCGGATTACGACAGCGGTATGCTTTATTATACTTACAGCTATAACGGCGGCATGACATTTTCGGAACTGCAAAGATGGCCGGATAAAACAGCCGATACCTTTGAATTTACGCTGACGGTTCCTTCCGGCATGGTTCCGCAGATTCTTGTCAATGCCTATAACGGTTATGATTTGTATACGACGAGCAACCAGCTGAACCTTCCTTCGATGAATTATGAGACGGAACTGGCAGATGAACCGGAGGAACAGGGCGAAGCACCTGAAGAAGCAGTGGAAAGCGCTTCCGGCAGCGTTCTTTCCGGTAAAACGGAAAAAGAGCCGGAAGCGGACAAGGAGAAGAGTCCTTTAACGATGGGTTATTTTATACAGGTATGCCTGTTCTGTGCTCTGCTTGTTCTGGCAATGGCCTTTTCCATGATTCTGATTCTCAGAGGCCGGAAGAAGAGACGAAAAAGAAGACGTAAATAAGCCCGGTCAGCGCAGTTTGAATACACTTGTGAAGGAAATAATGTCCAATGGACAGACCGGTTCCTTTTATCATGCTGTACGTCTGCGCCATACAGGAGAAACCGCCAAAGGGAAGCAGTGTCAGAATCATATAAAAATGGCCTTTGCCGGCTCTGCTGATACCGCTTGTAATCTCCAGCAGACAGTTGCACAGGGAAAGAAAGCCATCCGGCAGCGATGAAAAGGGCATTAACAGAATATTCAATAAATTAAAAAATATCATATAACCGCCCAGCTTACCAATGCCAATCAGACCGGAAACTACGGAATCATCTATGGAGGCCAGAAGGGAAGGCCTTTGGGGAACGGATTTTTCCCCCGGCATGGAAGCCGCCCGGAACGGGCGGGACGATGCGGCGGCATGAAAAGAGTCCGGCGCTACGGGCGCATATGCTGTCGTAAAGGGCCATCCCAGCGTATAAAAACGCATTTTCTGCCGCGTTTCCGGCCAGCCGAACAAATGCAGAAGCGCTCCGTAACCGAGCGGCACGCCGTACATAATCAGAAAAGGCAGGTAATTACCGGATAAGGACAGCGTGCTCATCACGAAGCTCAGGAAATATATGGGGCCGATGTTATTACAGAAGGAAAGCAGATAAGCCCCTTCTTTTTCCGACAGTTTTCCGGCCTGACAGAGTTCTCCGATGACCCTGGCCCCCATCGGGAAGCCGCAGAGCATTCCCATCAGAATCACGTAGGAACCGTTTGGGGAAGTACCCCAGATTTTGTGAAAAACAGGATGAAAAAAACGGGAAAAACCTTCTGTCAGATTCATCCGTACCATAATACCGGAAAGAATCATAAACGGTAAAAGCGTCGGAATCATTTTCCGAAACCATAAAATCAGTCCGGTACAAGCATAGTCTAACGACCTTGCCGGATAGCGCAAGAGCAGAAAAGTCAGGTAGAGGGCTAAGAGCGTAAAGAGCAGCTGAAAAAAAGAATCCTTGATTTTCCGTAGCATAATCGGCTTTCCTTTACCGCTTTTTTTCATTATATGTGTTGAAATTTCAGGAAATGATTGTTTGCACCGCCAGAAACGGCCGCCGGAGGGAAATACGGAAAATGCGCCTTGATAAATTTTTATGCGATTTACAGTACGGAACGAGAAGCAGCATCAAAAAAGACATCAAAAACGGTCTTGTGCAGGTCAATGGCACCATTGTCCGAAAAAGCGACTGCCAGGTGGACGAAAACAAGGATGAAATCCGGTACGGGGGTAAGCTCTGTCTTTACCGGAAATATGTCTATTATATGCTGAACAAGCCGGCCGGAACCGTTTCCGCCACGGAAGACCGACGGGAACAAACCGTTGTTTCGCTGCTGAAAGATACGGGCCGCGGCGATTTATTTCCGGTGGGACGGCTGGATAAAGACACGGAAGGGCTTTTATTGCTGACCAACGACGGTGTCCTCGCCCATGAGCTGCTTGCGCCCGGAAAACATGTGGAAAAGGTTTATGAATGTACACTTGCCAGTGCCATCACGGATGTACAGAAACAGTCCCTTGAACAGGGCGTTGCCATCGGGGAAAAAAGGCCGACGCTTCCGGCAAAAGTCAGGGTTCTGGCAGAAAAAAAAATCGCGCTTGCCATTACAGAAGGAAAATATCATCAGGTGAAACGGATGGTAAAGGCAGTTGGCAACGAAGTGTTGTATTTAAAGAGAATCCGCATGGGGGCACTGTCTCTGGACGAAAAGCTGAAACCGGGAGAGTACCGGGAACTGACGGAGGAAGAAATTGAGATGTTAAAAATACATACGCAGCCTGTTTTAATACCGGACAATGTGGAAGCGGTCATTTTCGACCTGGACGGCTCTCTGGTCGATTCCATGTGGGTCTGGCAGACGGTAGATGTGGAATATCTGAGCAGATTCGGCATCGAGCCGCCGCCGGATTTAAATCATCTGATTGGCGGACGCAGTTTTCACGAAACGGCGGCTTATTTCAAAGAACTGTTTCAGATTCCGGACGAAACGGAACAAATCAAAGCCGACTGGAACCGGATGGCCCGGGACAAATACAGAAGAGAAGTTCCCCTGAAAGAAGGGGCAGATTCCTTTATAAAACATTGTCAGGAAAAAGGATTAAAGCTCGGTATCGCCACCAGCAATTCCAGAGAGCTTGTGGAGAACGTTCTGGCCGCGCACGGTCTGGAAACGGCGTTTGACTGCATCATGACAAGCCATGAAATCACCAAAGGAAAGCCCGCGCCGGATATTTATCTGGCGGCGGCCGATGCGCTTTGCGTCGAACCGGAGCGCTGTCTTGTATTCGAGGATATCGTTCATGGTATCCAGGCCGGAAAATCCGCAGGCATGCGCGTATGCGCCGTCTATGATGACGCCTCCGTATCTCAGGATGCTGAGAAAAGAGAACTGGCGGATTACTATATTCATGATTTCAGAGAACTGCTGTAAGAAAGGTATGGAAAAACGCGATGGGATTTTTACCGATATCCGCAGAAGATATGCGCAGGGCGGGAATCGAACAGCTGGATTTTGTATATATCACAGGGGATGCTTATGTAGACCATCCTTCATTCGGCCATGCGATTATCAGCAGAGTGCTGGAAGCCCACGGTTACCGGGTCGGCATTATCGCACAGCCGGACTGGAAAGACGAAGCAAGCATCGCAGTTCTCGGAAAGCCGAGACTCGGTTTTCTGATTTCGGCGGGCAATATGGATTCCATGGTCAACCATTATTATGTTTCGAAAAAGCATCGTCCAGGTGACGCCTACACGCCGGGCGGGGAAGCCTTCAAACGCCCCGATTATGCGACGGTTGTCTATGGCAACCTGATTCGGAAAACCTATAAAGACGTGCCGGTTATCATCGGCGGCATCGAGGCCAGCCTTCGCAGAATGGCGCATTACGATTACTGGTCCGATAAAATAAAGCGTTCCGTTCTGCTGGATTCCCAGGCGGACCTTCTTTCCTATGGCATGGGAGAAAAATCCATCGTGGAAATCGCGGATGCGCTGGCATCCGGCATTGCGGTAAAAGATATCACTTTTGTAAAAGGAACGGTGTATAAAACAAGGGATATTTCCGGCATTTACGACGCTCTTACGCTTCCCTCTTATGAGGAAGTACAGGCGGAGCCAAAAAGATATGCGGACAGCTTTGCCGTTCAGTACCGGAATACCGACCCGTTTACCGCAAAAACGCTGATAGAAGAATATCCGCACCGGGTCTATGTGGTGCAGAATCCGCCACAGGAAGCGCTGACAACGGCGGAAATGGATGCGGTCTATGAACTGCCTTATATGCGGACTTATCATCCATCCTATGAAGAAAAGGGCGGCGTTCCCGCTATTTCGGAAATCCGGTTTTCCCTGACCAGCTGCAGAGGGTGCTTTGGCGGCTGTAGTTTCTGCGCGCTGACTTATCATCAGGGCCGAATCATTCAGACAAGGAGCCATGAGTCCCTGATAAAAGAAGCGGAAACATTCTTAAAAGAACCCGATTTCAAAGGTTATATTCATGATGTGGGCGGGCCGACGGCCAATTTCAGAGCCCCCGCCTGTGAAAAACAGCTGACAAAGGGCGTCTGCCCGGACAGACAATGTCTGTTTCCCAGGCCCTGTCCCAATCTGCGGGCTGACCATTCGGATTATCTTTCGCTGCTTCGGAAGCTCCGGGCGTTGTCCGGCGTAAAAAAGGTTTTCGTCCGTTCGGGAATCCGCTTCGATTATCTGCTGGCGGACAAAGACGATACCTTTTTCAGGGAACTGGTAGAATACCATGTCAGCGGACAGCTCAAAGTGGCGCCGGAACATATTTCCGATGCGGTTCTGTCCAGAATGGGAAAACCAAACAGAACAGTTTACGAGCAATTTGTGAGAAAATATGATAAAATAAATGAAAGACTTGGGAAAAAGCAGTTCCTCGTTCCTTATCTGATGTCCTCCCATCCCGGCTCGACCTTAAAAGAAGCCGTGGAACTGGCGGAATACTTGCGGGAATTTGGATATATGCCGGAGCAGGTGCAGGATTTCTATCCGACGCCCTCCACCATATCCACGGTCATGTATTATACCGGAATCGACCCGCGAAACGGCCAGAAGGTCTATGCCTGTAAAAATCCGCATGAAAAGCTGCTGCAGCGCGCGCTCATCCAGTACCGGAATCCATCCAATTACGAACTGGTACGGGAGGCGCTTATCAAAGCCGGAAGAGAAGATTTAATCGGATTTTCCGATAAATGCCTGATACGGCCGCGGAAAATAAAAACGCGGAACGAAGTGGAAAATGGGCGGACGAAAAACAAAGTGGGGCACGGTGGAAAAAACAGCGGACATCCTGACGCTGTCCACAAAACTACCGAAAAAGCGAAACGGAAAACAATTCGGAATATACATAAGCGGAAAAAAGATTCATGACAGACAGCTTATCATATAACGGGAAAGGGGTGTACCTATGAATATTGCAATTATTACGGGAGCTTCCTCCGGAATGGGGAAGGAATTTGCCAGACAGCTTGCGGGAAGCCTGACGAAAACGGATGAAATCTGGCTGCTTGCCAGAAGGAGAGAACCTCTGGAGCAGCTTGCGCTGGAACTGACCAAAGAGGTGAAAAATGCAGCTGAAGCAGCCGAAACGATGGAAACACATCACGAAAAGCGAATCAAAGTCAGAACCATCGCTATTGATATCACGGACGAGAAAAAACTTTCCCGGTTCGCGGAAGTGCTGATGATACGGAATGCCGGCATCTCCGTGCTCGTAAACTGCGCCGGGACGGGCATCTACGGCGAATTTGAAAAACAGAGCCGGGACGAGGTGGCGGAAACGGTTCGGCTGAACGTGCTGGCCCTGACCCAGATGACCAAATTCTGTCTGCCTTACATGAAAAAGGGAAGCAAAATCATACAGGTTTCTTCCGCCTCCGCATTCCTTCCACAGGCGGATTTTGCGGTTTATGCCGCTTCCAAAGCATATGTTTATTCTTTTGCAAGGGCGCTTGGAAAGGAACTGAAAGAGAAGGGGATTCTGGTGACCGTCATTTGTCCCGGCCCCGTGGCTACGCCGTTTTTGAATCATGCCTACGGCAGATACGGCGAAATGAGTTTTCTCAAGAAGATAACGACGGCAAAGCCCGAAAAGGTAGTGCGGAAGGCATTAAAGGACTGTAAAAAAGGGAAAACAGTTTCGATATACGGTCTCCCGGTAAATTTACTTTACGGACTGACAAGAGGGCTGATTCGATGAAAAAAGTACAAAAGGGCAGTTACGGTTACCTGGCCTGGCAGAAAAAAGCGTCGCTGATACGGACGATTGTGTTCTTCGCCCTGTCGGCTGCGATATATATCATGGGTATTCTCTCCACCGGAAGCAATAAGAATCTGCTGACAATCGTTGCAGTGCTCGGATGCCTGCCCGCCTGTAAAAGCGCGGTTGGTACGATTATGTTCTTCCGGGCATCCGGGTGCAGCGAAACGGCGCGGGAAAAAATAGCGGCGGCTGTGAAAATGACGGCGGATATGGATTACAGCGGCAGTCTGACGGAATTTTACGATATGTATTTTACTTCTTATAAGAAAAATTTTCCCATCAGCCATATGGTACTGAAAGGCAATACCATATGCGCCTATACGGAAAGCGGAAACTGCGACTGCAGCGCCGGGGAAAAACATCTGGAACAGATGCTGGTACAGGACGGTTACAAACATTTGACGGTGAAAATTTTTAATAATCTCGACAAATATATAGACCGACTCGGTCAATTAGCAAAACTGGATGTGGAAGAGCATCGGAGCAAAGCGGAAATCATCCGCATGTTCTATTCCATTTCCCTTTAGGGAAATGATTTTTGTTGTAACGAAATGATTTTCCCTTTAGGGTTTTGCATTTGGGGACAGGAGGAACATGTACCAAAAAACAATTACGGAGCGGGAAGCGGGACAGCGGTTCGACAAATATCTGCGTAAACTGCTTCCGGAAGCGGGAAGCGGCTTTATATACAAAATGCTGCGCAAAAAGAATATTGTGTTAAACCATAAAAAAGCCGACGGAAGCGAAAAGACTGTCTGTGGAGATGTGGTGGAGCTCTATTTTGCGGAAGAAACGCTGCTTAAATTTATGGGAAAGTCCCAGACTGCGCCGCCGGAAACCATAAAGCCGTTTTCGGTATCGGACCGGAAATCTCTTTCCGGCATTGCCGTTTTATATGAAAACGAACATATCCTGCTGGCCGATAAACCGGTAGGCGTGCTGACGCAGAAAGCGGTAAAAGAAGATGTTTCCCTAAACGAATGGCTGGTGGATTATCTGCTGGAATCCCGTCAGATAACGCCGGAAGAACTGCACACCTTCCGGCCGTCTGCATGCAATCGGCTGGACAGGAATACAAGCGGCATCGTGCTCTGTGCCAAAACCGTTACGGGAGCACAGATGCTTTCCGAAGCGCTGAAAACAAGAAGTTTACATAAGTTTTACAGACTGTATGTGAAGGGCAGTCTGGAAAAAGAGCAGCTAATCGAAGGTTTTCTTCTGAAAGATGAAAACAGCAATAAAGTGCGGATTTTTACCGATAAGAAGGATGACGCTTCCTATATTTGTACAAAATATATGCCCATCCGTCGGGAGAGGGACAAAACGCTGCTGGAAGTGGAACTGATTACCGGAAAAACCCATCAGATACGGGCGCATCTTGCAAACATCGGGCACCCGCTGCTTGGCGATTACAAATACGGCGACAGACAGTTTAACGAGCAGTACCGCAGACAATGTCAGGTGGAACATCAGCTGCTTCACGCATACAGAATCGTTTTTCCGCCGCTTACCGCACCTTTTGAAGATATCAGCGAAAGAACTTTCTGTGCGCCGGTTCCTGAAATTTTCGACAGGGTTCGAACCTGAAAAAGAAAGGCAGATAATACGGCATGGCAACATGGAATTCCAGGGGACTGCGCGGCTCCACCCTTGAAGATTTGATTAACCGCACCAATGAAAAATATCTGGAAAACGGACTGGCGCTCATTCAGAAAATACCGACGCCTATCACACCGATTACTATCGATAAACAAAGCAGACATATCACGCTCGCTTATTTTGAACAGAAAAGCACCGTCGATTATATCGGCGCGGTACAGGGAATCCCGGTCTGCTTTGATGCCAAAGAATGTGCCGTAGATACTTTTGCGTTACAGAATATTCACGAACACCAGGTGACTTTCATGGAACAGTTTGAACGGCAGAAAGGTGTCGCTTTTTTTCTGATATACTATACGCACCGGGATATTTTCTATTATCTGCCCTATGAAATGCTGCGGTTTTTCTGGGACAGGGCAAAAGAAGGCGGACGAAAAAGTTTTCGCTATGAAGAACTGAATCCGGCTTATGTTCTGCCAAAAAAACATGGCATTCTGGTTCCGTATCTGGATATGCTGCAAAAAGACCTGGAAGACAGGCCCGATTAGAAATATTTTGTATGAGGCCCCAAAGCCGGCAGGCAGCGAGAATGCAGCACAAATTCGCGCGCTAAGAAAGGAGCATGGTTATAAGGTTGAAAGAAAAGCGCTTTCAACTATTGAATTTGAGTGCCTGCTGAAGCAGGCAGATGGGAGTAAAGATGAAAAATAGCAAAAAACAGCCGCCGGACTATCAAAAAATGGCCGGAAAGAAAGGGCGGCGCATAATGCGGTTTGTCGCACTGTTTCTGACGGCATGCACTGTTTTTGTAAATGCTACGGCGACATGCCGGGCAGAAAAGACAAAAGCAGAGACGGAAACAGCCGGAGCAAAGCAGACGGAAGCGGAAACAGAAGACACAAATCAGGCAGAGACAGAAGGCCCCGTCATCGTCATCGACGCCGGACATCAGGCGAAAGGAAACAGCGAGAAGGAGCCGGTCGGGCCGGGCGCCAGCGAGATGAAGGCAAAAGTTGCGGGCGGCACGAGCGGATGCGTCAGCGGTCTGCATGAATACGAGCTCACCCTTGCGGTGGCCTTAAAGCTCCAGGCGGAACTGGAAGAACGGGGATATACCGTCCTGATGATTCGGACGGAAAATGACGTCAATTTAAGCAATGCGGAACGGGCCATTGTTGCGAATGAAGCGGAAGCGGACGTTTTTATCAGGATTCATGCCGACGGAAGCGAAAATGCTTCCGCTAAGGGGGCAATGACTATCTGCCAGACGAAGGATAACCCTTATAATGCGGCGTTCTATGAACAAAGCCGGGCGTTGTCCGATGCGGTGTTAGACGGTCTTGTGGAAGAAACTGGCTGTAAAAAGAGAAAAGTCTGGGAAACCGATACGATGAGCGGCATCAACTGGTGTCAGGTTCCCGTTACCATCGTCGAAATGGGATTTATGACAAATCCCGAAGAAGATGCGCTGATGGCGACGGAAGAATACCAGCAGAAACTTGCGACGGGAATCGCGGACGGCATCGATGCTTACTTTGCACAAGAACCTTTGAAAGAAGAACAGAATTGACAAATACTTTGTTTTTCTGTATACTACATTTGTTTATTAATCTATTGTGATAATGAATTACCACTTTAAATTATTAAAGTGCCGAGGCGGTATTGCAAGTATATTGTATTGAATAATAATACCGTTTTTTAATAAGAAACAGAACCGACTGATTCCTGTTATTTTACGGTATCGGAGAAAGGAAATGAAACTGCAATGAACAGAAAACTGGTACATACGCCGGAAGGCGTCCGGGACATTTACGGGGATGAAGAAGAGAAAAAACTGAAAGTGGAAAGACTTTTGTCGGAAAAAATACACGCCTACGGATGCCGCGATATCCAGACGCCGACCTTTGAGTTTTTCGATGTATTTTCCAAAGAGGTGGGTACGACACCTTCAAAGGAATTGTATAAATTTTTTGACAAAGAGGGAAACACGCTCGTGCTCCGTCCGGATTTTACGCCGTCCATAGCCCGCTGTGCCGCCAAATATTTCATGGATGAGGAGGTACCGCTAAGGCTCTGCTATCAGGGAAACACCTTTACCAATACTTCCAGTCTGCAGGGGAAACTGAAAGAAGTTACACAGATGGGCGTCGAGCTGATTGGCGACGATTCCGTCTATGCGGACGCGGAAATGCTCGCGATGGTGATTGAGGCGCTTTACCATGCGGGCCTTACCGATTTTCAGGTAAGCGTCGGAAATCTGGAATATTTCAAAGGCATCTGTGCGGAGGCCGGCCTGGATGAGGAAACGGAGCTTACGCTCCGGGAACTGATTTCCGGCAAAAACTATTTC
Organism: uncultured Lachnospiraceae bacterium; assembly: GCA_910578715.1. Lineage (GTDB taxonomy): Bacteria > Bacillota > Clostridia > Lachnospirales > Lachnospiraceae > UBA3282. Next base: position 18,457 of record CAJTRL010000037.1, read on the forward strand.
GGCGCGGAGGAACTGCTGGAAAACAGAAAGGTCAGAGACAAAGACAAAAAGGTATTGTTAAAAACAAGCGACCTGTTCGGTTCCACGGAAGCCTTGGAAGAAGCGAGAAAAGCGGTCAATAACGACCGTTCGCTGAAAGCAATCGAACGGCTGGAACAGGTATATAAAGTGCTCTGTGATTACGGTGTGGAAAAATATGTTTCTTTTGACCTTACCATGCTGAGCAAGTATAATTATTATACGGGCATTATTTTCAAAGGGTATACTTATGGCGTGGGCGATACCATAGTCAAAGGCGGCAGATATGACAGTCTGCTCGGCCGTTTCGGAAAAGAAGCGCCGGCCATCGGTTTTATGATAGCGGTAGACGACCTCCTTCTTGCGATGGAACGGCAGAACGTGCTGACCGCCCATCCGGCGAAGCGGGTACAGCTTTATTATCAGGAGCATAATTTCAGAGAGCGGCTGAAAGAAGCGAGAATGCTCCGGGCGGAAGGGAAAGCCGTGGAGCTGCTTCCGGAAAAATAGTTTCCGGAGAAATAGAAAGACCGGAAAGGCTGCCGGAGCAGAAAAGTGATTATGAATGCCGCATAGAAGACGGCGGAATGAGAGGAACTATGAATGAAGAAAGATATCTGACCTTTGCGCTGGCGAAGGGCAGACTTGCCAATAAAACGATGGAACTGCTGGAAGAAATCGGCATCACCTGTGAAGAAATGAAAGATAAAAATTCCAGAAAGCTGATTTTCGTCAATGAAGAAAAGAAACTGAGATTTTTCCTTGCCAAAGGGCCGGATGTGCCGACCTATGTGGAATATGGCGCGGCGGACATCGGCGTCGTCGGCAAAGATACCATTATGGAAGAAAACCGCCATGTTTACGAGGTGCTGGATTTGGGATATGGAAAATGCCGCATGTGTATCTGCGGGCCGGACAGCGCGGAAGAACTGTTAAAGCACCATGAAATGATTCGGGTGGCCAGCAAATATCCCAATATTGCCAAAGATTATTTTTATAATAAAAAGCACCAGACGGTGGATATCATTAAACTGAATGGTTCCGTGGAACTGGGCCCGATTGTCGGGCTTTCCGACGTTATCGTTGATATTGTGGAAACGGGCTCCACCCTGAAAGAAAACGGCCTGCAGGTATTGGAGGAAATCTGTCCCTTGTCGGCTCGCATGATTGTCAATCAGGTGAGCATGCAGATGGAGCCGGAACGCATCAAGAAACTGATTGGCGATTTAAAGAATCATTTATAGGGCGGAATTTTGTATAACTGTTATTTTGAAAGAATATGTTTCACAATTATAAAAGTTTTTTTAAAGAAAGGGGAAATTGGAACATGAAAGAGTATAAGGGGATTGTAATTGCGTTGATTTCCGGTATTTGCGCGATTATCTGCGTGAGCATCCTGACAGGGAAACTGGTTGCTTACAAGCAGACATCGGGAAGCGGCGGACTGACGGCGACCGGCTCCGCAAGCTGTGATTTCGAAGCGGACCTAATCGTATGGAGAGGGAACTTTTCCGCTTATGGAATGACGACCCAGGATGCTTACAAACGCCTGAAAAAGGATGCAGAAGTCATCCGGGATTATCTGGTGAAAAACGGTGTGACGGAGGATGAAATGGTCTTTGGCTCCATCAGTATTTCCAAGAGATACCGTTATGAATATAATGATGAGGGTTATGAAATCGGCAGATATGAAGACGGATACGATTTGTATCAGGAAATCAGCGTCACTTCCAATGACGTCGATAAGGTGGATAATATTTCCAGGGACATTACGCAGCTTATCGAAGCCAATGTGGAATTTAATTCGGAAAGTCCGGAATATTACTATACGAAGCTGGATGAACTGAAACTGCAGTTAATCGAAGAGGCGACGGCCAACGCCAAAGAAAGAATCGACATTATGGCGGAAGGAACGGGCGCCCAGGTGGATAAGCTGCTGACGGCAAATCTCGGCGTTTTTCAGATTACCGCGCAGAATACCAATTCCGATTACAGTTACGGCGGAACGTTCAATACCAGTTCCAGACAGAAAACCGCATCCATTACGGTGAAACTGAATTACAGCGTGAAATAGAAAGGCGGGAAGCAATTTGAGAACGATACAATTAACGGAGCAGACCAGGAAAGACCTCCTGAGCAGTCTTTTGAAAAGAAGTCCTGGAAATTATGCAAAATATGAATTTACCGTAGCGGAAATCATCGATAAAGTCAGGGAAGAAGGCGATTCGGCGCTGTTTTCCTATACGAAGAAATTTGATAAATGGGAGATGAATGCGGACAATATCCGGGTATCGGAAGCGGAAATAGAAGCGGCTTTCGCAGAGACTGCTCCTGAATTTGTTGAAGTGATGAAACGCGCCGCCGCCAATATCACCGCATTTCATCAGAAACAGCTCCGCAACAGCTGGATTGACACGAAACCGGACGGTTCCATACTGGGCCAGCGGATTCTGCCGATAGGCGTCTCCGGTGTATATGTGCCGGGCGGAAAAGCGGCATATCCGAGCAGTGTACTGATGAACGTGCTTCCCGCCAAAGTTGCGGGGGTAAAAAGAATCATTATGGCTACGCCGGCCGGAGCGGACGGTAAGGTAAATCCCGGAACCCTTGTTGCGGCCAAAATTGCGGGCGTGAATGAAATTTATAAAGTCGGAGGTGCGCAGGCCATCGCCGCGATGGCCTTTGGAACACAGAGCATTCCGAAAGTCGATAAAATTACCGGTCCTGGCAATATTTTTGTTGCGCTCGCCAAGAAAGCCTGTTTTGGGTATGTCAGCATTGACTCCATCGCCGGACCCAGCGAAATCCTGGTCATCGCCGACGAAACGGCCAATCCCCGTTATGTGGCGGCCGATTTGCTTTCCCAGGCGGAACATGACGAACTGGCCAGCGCCATACTGATTACCACAAGCCAAAAACTGGCGGAGGAAGTCTCTGCACAGATAGACGAGTTTTTAAAAGAACTGTCAAGAGCGGAAATTATTCGGAAATCGCTGGATAATTACGGATATATTCTGCTTGCGGATTCTCTCGACGATGCCGTTTCCGCGGCCAATGAAATCGCATCGGAACATTTGGAAATCCTGACAAAAGACCCTTATTATGTGATGACCAAAATCGAAAATGCCGGCGCTATTTTCCTGGGAGAGTATTCCTCGGAGCCTCTCGGCGATTACTTTGCGGGGCCGAATCATATTCTGCCGACCAACGGGACGGCGAAGTTCTTCTCCCCGTTAAACGTGGATGATTTCATGAAAAAAACGAGCCTCATTTCTTATTCCAGAGAAGCGCTGGAGCGGGCGCATAAGGACATAGAGCTGTTTGCCGAAAAAGAAGGCCTGACGGCACATGCCAACTCCGTCAGGGTGAGATTTCAGTAAATACCGCCTGTGCAGCGGAACAGAAGTAAGTGTTGAATAAATTCAACTATTGAATTTGAGTGCCTGCCAAAGCAGGCTGATGGGAGTAAACATGAACAGAACTGCAGAAGTAAAAAGAAAGACAAAAGAGACGGATATCGCGCTTTTCCTCTCCTTAGACGGCACGGGGAAAAGTGAAGTCTCATCAGGCATCGGTTTTTTCGACCACATGCTGGAAGGCTTTTCCAAACACGGTTTTTTTGATTTGACTTTATCGGTCAATGGTGATTTGCACGTGGATGCCCATCATACCGTGGAAGATACGGGTATTGTGCTCGGCCAGGCAATCAAAGAAGCTGCCGGGGACAAAAAAGGCATCCGGCGCTACGGCTTTTTTATTCTGCCGATGGACGACGCGCTCTGTCTGTGCGCCGTGGATTTGTGCGGTAGACCGTATCTTGATTTTTCCTGTAACTTTCAGGCGGAACGCGTGGGAGGGCTCGATACGGAACTGATAAAGGAATTTTTCCAGGCGGTATCGTACAGCGCAGGCATGAATATTCATATCCGAATGCTGGCCGGAGAAAATACACATCATATGGCTGAAGCGATATTTAAGGCATTTGGAAAAGCGCTCGACAATGCTACGGGAACGGACGGGAGAATTACGGATATTTTGAGCACCAAAGGAAGCCTTGCTTAAAAATGGGGGCATAAAAACGGACATATCTGCCCGCCACCGGACTGCCCGGCACTGACAATCTGGAAGAAACGGAGAACTGAAATGTACAAGAAGCTGATACCATGTATTTATCTATATAAGGGAAATGCCGTGAAAGGATTTTCAGACAGTACCATTCTGGACACGAATCCGGCGGCTCTCGGCAAATTTTATGGAGACAACGGCGCGGATGAATTAATCGTATATGATTTGTCGGAGGGCGATGCGGAGCACGAAGAAGCGCTGGATATCATCAAGGATATCTGTTCGGAGACTGAAATTCCGGTTATCGGGGCCGGAAACGTACACCGTATGGAGGATATCAAGAAACTGCTCTATGCGGGATGCAAAAAAGCGGCATTGAATTATTCCAAAGAAGGAAATATCGAAATCACGGAAGAAGTTTCTCTGAAATTCGGCAAAGATAAGATTGTCACCTGTATCTCCGATGTGAGGGAAATTACGGACAATCTGGAATTGCTTGAAGCCTGTGTGGGAGAACTGATTCTCGTAAAAGAACGCTGCATTAAAGAAGCGATTGCCGTTTCCACACTGCCGATGATTGTTTCCGTGCCTGAAGTATCGCTGGATAAAATTCTGGAACTGCTTTCCAAAGATAACATCTGCGGCATCTCGGGTTATGCGATTAACGAAAATGCCAAAGAACTGCCGGCTGTCAAGATGTTGTGTCAGACAAACGGCATTCCGGTCAATACTTATAGCGCGAAAATCACATGGGACGAACTGAAACTGAACAGTGACGGTCATATCCCTGTCGTCGTACAGGATTATAAAACCGATGAGGTATTAATGGTCGCCTATATGAATGAAGAGGCCTATAACAAAACGCTGGAAACAGGTAAGATGACTTATTACAGCAGAAGCCGGGACGAATTATGGGTCAAAGGGGAAACGAGCGGTCATTATCAGTATGTCAAAGCGCTGACTGCCGACTGCGACAAAGACACGATTCTGGCTCAGGTGTCGCAGATTGGTGCGGCCTGCCACACGGGCGCCCATTCCTGTTTTTTCAACGAAATCATGCGGAAAGAATACGAGGAAAATAATCCGCTCCGGGTATTTGAAAAAGTATTTGCTGTAATCCAGGACCGGAAAATTCATCCGAAGGAAGGTTCCTATACCAATTATCTTTTCGATAAGGGAATTGATAAAATCTTAAAAAAACTGGGAGAGGAAGCGACGGAAATCGTCATCGCCGCCAAAAATCCCAATTCCAACGAAATCAAATACGAAATATCCGATTTTCTTTATCATATGATGGTGCTCATGGCTGAGAAAGGCGTTACCTGGGAGGAAATCACATCGGAACTTGCCAGAAGATAAAGGAAGGCCGTTCTTTTTTGATGCTTGTTTTCATAAAATATGGTGAAAAGAGCTGAGGAAAAGACGATGGAAAAACAGGATAAAAAACAAGTCCCTGTCGAAAGAAAAATGAAGCTGGCACAATACATACGGGCGGAAAGCATGGATAACCGCGCAAGAATCAGACAACGGGAGCGAATCCTGTATGGAGCGGAAAATCTGCCGCCGGTATGGAATAATCACGAACCGCTGCGGCCGGATGGATATATGCCGGAGGGCGAAGGCACAGACGTGCCGGTTCCGGCTTCCAATACTTTCCGTTTCCGCATGGCGGCCGCAATTTTGCTGTTCATCGGATTTTTATTATGCGATGCGGGAAAGTATCAGTTGTTCGGCTATTCCATGAATGACATCTGCGGACTGATTTCCGAAGATTATTTCAGTCTCTATGATGAGGAAGCCCCCGCAGAACTGCCACAGCTGTCGGAATTGCTGAAATAGGCCGCTATTCGGCGTATTATCTGAAAGGTTGTAAACATCATGAGAAAACTGGCGTTACCAGACGAAATTTTAATGCAGGTGGAAAAACCCGCCCGGTACATCGGAAATGAAATCAATTCTGTAATGAAAGATAAAAACGACATTGCCGTTCGTTTCTGCATGTGTTTCCCGGATATCTACGAAATCGGCATGTCACATCTTGGCATTCAGATTCTGTACAGCATGTTCAATTCCTGGGAGGATGTATGGTGTGAACGGGTATATTCTCCCTGGATTGATTTGGATAAGATTCTGCGTGAAAAAAAGATTCCGCTTTTTGCACTGGAATCCCAGGAGCCCGTCCGGGAAATGGATTTTCTCGGCATCACGCTCCAATACGAAATGTGTTACACCAATATTCTGCAAATACTGGATTTATCACAGATTTCCATTTTGGCGGCGGACAGAGGCGAAGACGAACCGATTGTCATCGGCGGCGGGCCCTGCAGTTATAACCCGGAGCCAATAGCGGCTTTTTTCGACCTGTTCTATATTGGTGAAGGCGAAACGCAGTATCGCAGATTGTTGGACCTTTACAAAGAAAACCGGGAAGCGGGCGGAAGCCGTATGAGTTTTCTGAAAATGGCCGCCGCGCTTCCGGGCATTTATGTGCCCCTTTTCTATGCAGAGGAATACCACGCAGACGGCACGGTAAAAGGCCGTAAAAAGTTATACGAAGGGGCGCCCGACAGGATTCTGAAAGAAATCGTCACGGATGTCTCCGACACTTATTATCCGGTGAAGCCTGTGGTTCCTTTTATTCAGGTTACACAGGACAGAGCCGTTTTAGAGCTGCAAAGAGGCTGCATCAGAGGATGCCGTTTCTGTCAGGCCGGCCAGCTGTATCGTCCGGTCAGGGAAAGAGACGTGGACGTTCTGAAAAAATACGCTATGGAGATGCTGCAAAATACGGGATATGATGAAATTTCTTTAAGTTCTTTAAGCTCCAGCGACTATTCTAAGCTGAATGAACTGCTGGAATTTCTGATACGGGAATGTCAGAAAAAGCATATCAATATTTCACTGCCTTCTCTTCGAATCGATGCCTTTTCCCTTGACGTCATGAGCAAAGTACAGGATGTCAAAAAGAGCAGCCTCACATTTGCTCCGGAAGCGGGAAGTCAGCGGCTCAGGGATGTTATCAACAAGGGGCTGACAAAGGAAGATATTTTAAACGGGGCAAAACTTGCTTTTGAGGGCGGCTGGACAAGGGTCAAGCTGTATTTTATGCTCGGACTTCCTACGGAAACGGAAGAGGATATTCTCGGAATCGGAGAACTGTCCAATGAAATTGCCGCTGTCTTTTTTGATACCGTGCCGAAAGAAAAGCGCACAAACGGCCGGGTACAGATTGTTACCAGTACTTCCTTTTTTATTCCAAAACCCTTTACACCGTTCCAGTGGGCACGCATGTGCACGAAAGAAGAGTTCCTTGAAAAGGCTTATCAGACGAAGAAAGGCATTATGGCCCAGCTGAACCAGAAGAGCATCAAGTATAACTGGCATGAAGCCGACGTCAGCGTTCTGGAAGGAGTTCTGGCAAGAGGCGACAGAAAACTGGCAAAAGTGCTGCTAAAAGCCTATGAAACGGGCTGTCTCTTCGATTCCTGGAGCGAATGCTTCCATAATGATGTCTGGATGAAGGCTTTTGCGGAATGCGGCGTCGAGCCTGATTTTTATACGACAAGAGAACGAAGCGAGGATGAAATATTCCCCTGGGATTTCCTGGACTGCGGCGTAACCAAAGAATTTCTGCTCCGGGAATGGAACAAAGCAATGACGCAGACAGTCTCTCCAAATTGCAGAAAACAGTGTCAGGGATGCGGCGCTAACCGGTTTGGCTGCGGCGTATGTTTTGAACACGGGAAGGAAACGGAGCGGCAACAGTCATGAAGATAAGAATCAAATTTGCAAAATACGGCGTTATGAAGTTTATCGGCCATCTGGATGTAATGCGCTTTTTTCAGAAGGCAATCCGAAGGGCGGATATCGATATCCGTTATTCTGAAGGATTCAGCCCGCATCCGGTGATGTCCTTTGCCGCCCCTCTCGGCGTAGGGATGGAGAGTCTGGGCGAATATCTGGATATAGACGTCAATTCCATAACAACGCTGGAAGACATGAAGAATGCGTTAAACCATGAGATGACAGAAGGCATCTCCATTCTTTCGGTGAATCTGCTTCCCGATACCGAACAGAACGCGATGGCAAGCGTGGCTGCGGCAAGGTATCTGGTTTTACCTTCTTCCGGATGGAAAAACGGACAAAATGCCGACAGAGCGTTAGGATTTCCGATAGACCGGATAGAAGAGCGGCTTGCGGCTTTTTATGCCAGAGAGCGGATTTTGGTAATCAAAAAGAATAAAAAGGGAGAACGGGAGCTGGATTTAAAACCCGGTATTTTTGAACTGCAAGTAGAAGAAATACCGCATCCTGTCGCGGCGGACGGAAAGCTGTATCAGGCAGTTTCCATGCTGGTAGATGCCAGCAGCAGCGGCAATATCAAACCGACGCTGGTTTTTCAGGCATTCTGCGCCGACTGCGGCGTATTGCCGGAAGTCTGTACCCATCAGATTATTCGGATGGACACCTTGAAAAATCTCGCAAAGGAAGGCGAAGAGCGGCGTTTTGTACCGCTTGATTTCTGCTAAGAACGGGCGCGGTGACGGAAGAAAGGCATAGTTATTCGTATGACAGAGAACGATAAAGGAAAAATATTGATTTTAGAATGCCGGAATAAACTGCTTTCCATGTTAATCCGCCATAACCATATCATAGAAATCCGGGCAGAAAAGAATGCGGAAACGACTGCGCGGCTCGGAGATATTTATATTGGCAGGGTGCAGAATATTTCTTCTAATATCGGTGCCGCTTTTGTGGAAATCCAGAAAGGCGTGACGGCTTTTCTGCCGCTTGCGGAGGCGCCGGAAGCCATTTTGACAAACAGAAAGCCGGATGGCAGATTAAAAGCCGGGGACGAGCTTCTCATACAGGTCGTAAGAGAACCGGTAAAGACCAAACAAATCGGCATATCAGCAGTATTGTCGCTGCCCGGCTCCTATGTGGCTGTTGAAAACAGACAGAAATTTTCTCCAAATAACAAGGCTGAGGGTGTCAGGACATCCTCTAAAATGAGTTCCCGGTTCCGTCATCTGTATAAAAATCTGGAGCCGCTCCGGCAGATTGCCGGACGGTACGCTTTAATCGTCCGTACGAACGCGGACGGAATGGAAGATGTTTCTCCCGTCATCAGTGAGGCAGAGATGCTTGCGGCACAGATGACACATATTCTGACGTTCGGAGACAAACGGGTATGTTTCAGCTGCCTTCACAGAAGTGAACCGGAATATCTTTCTTTTGTGAAAAACTGTTACCAGTCCGAATACGACGAAATCGTTACTGACCGGAAGGATATTTACGAAGCGCTTCTCGCATCCGAATATGCCAGACCAGACGGCGTCCGCTTCTATGAAGACGCGATGCTCCCATTATATAAACTGTACTCGGTGGAAACCAGAATACAGGAACTGCTTTCCCCAAAAGTCTGGCTGAAATCGGGCGCTTATCTTGTCATTGAACATACGGAAGCCCTGACCGCCATCGATGTGAATACGGGGAAGTATGAATCCGGAAAAGAAAAGGAAGCAACTTACCTGAAAATCAATCTGGAAGCGGCCGGTGCGATTGCGGAAGCCCTTCGTGCAAGAAATCTTTCAGGAATGATTCTGGTGGACTTTATTAATATGAAAAAAAAGGAACATATCAGCCAGCTGACGGATGCGATGAGGGCTTTTCTTGCAAAAGATTCCGTGCCCGCCTATGTCGTTGATATTACAGGGCTCGGCCTGATGGAAATTACACGGAAGAAAAAAAGCAGAACCTTTGCGGAACAAATGGCGGAGTAAAAAACAGAAAGGGTTGGAAACTGGCATGGAATTATTGCGTTTACAAAAGGTAAAAGACGGAAAATATCTGAAAAATTACGAACTCACCTATTTGAATAAAAAAGGAAAAGAAAAAGTATATGAAATCGTCAGCCGGAACGAAATCCCGGATGCGGCTTCCATCGGAAAGCGCGTCAGCGGCGTCTCCATCGTGGCCTATTGCGGAGACAGGATGCTGCTTTTGCGGGAGTTCCGGATGGGGGTCAATCATGACGTTTATAACCTGTGCGCCGGCATGATTGAAGAGGGCGAATCCACAGAAGAATGTATTCAGCGGGAGCTGTACGAGGAGACCGGGCTCCATGTAAAAAAAATTCTGAAGATATTGCGGCCTTCTTTTGCGGCGGTCGCCTTCTCGGATGTAAAGACGCAGATTGCCTTTGTGGAAGTGGAGGGCGCGTTTGAAGACCACACTTCCGAAAACGAAAAAATTACGGCCAGGTTCTATACAAGGGAAGAAGTGCTGGAACTGCTGGAAACGGAAGAATTCAGTTCCCGTGCACAGATTGCGGCGCACTTTTTTGCCGCCGGGCCTGATGTACCGGTTAAGCGGTAGTGAAAAATTGTCGATATTGCTTGCAATATGTGGCGATACCATATACAATCAAAACAAGACGTGAAAAAATGCCACTCTTTTGAAAATGATATCACGTTGGGACAGTTGCGTAAAACATTGTGAAAGGATACGAAAACATGAAAAAAATATTTACACAACGGCTTCTTATCTACATGATTGTGGCTCTGACAGTTATCATTTTGGCTATTTTCGGTCTGCAGACAGTCACCAACAACTATAACAATACGGCATCCAGTCAGCGCAAACTGGCGGATGTGCGGGAAAAGCTGGCAAGTAATGAAGAAAATATTGTACGGCTTACGGAGAATCTCGGACAGGATAATCTGGCCAAGTCGAGAGCGTTTGCCGATTTGCTTGCGATACAGCCTTCGCTCGCAGATGATAAGGAAAAACTGCTCGAAATCAGAGACAGGCTGATGGTAAATGAATTACATATTATAGATGAGGAAGGAATTATCACAAGCAGCACAATCGATGCTTATGTGGGCTTCGACATGAAAAGCGGCGAACAGTCAAACGCTTTTATGGTAATTGTGGATGACCCTTCCATAGAGATTGTACAGGAACCTCAGGAAAATGTTGCAGAAGGGATTATCATGCAGTATATCGGTGTGGCCCGCACGGACGCGAAAGGCCTGGTTCAGGTGGGCGTGCGCCCGGAAGTTTTGGAGAAAGCGCTTGCCGGCACAGATATATCGGTGGTGCTCAACGATATCGACTTTGGCACAAACGGTTATGTCTATGCGATTGATAAAGAAAGCGGACTGCTGTTATCCTATCCCGATACCGCGCTGACAGGAACACCAGCCACAGAGATTGGCTTTCCGCAGAACTTTGTAGGAAAGGGCAGGGCAAAAATCAATGGTGTCTCCGGTTATTACTATGCCGAAGATGAAGGCGACAGGGTAATCGGTACTTTTCTTCCCGCATCGGAATATTACGCGGCGCGCCGTAACCAGACGCTTATCGTATCCTTCAGCATGCTGCTGATTTTTGGGGTACTGCTTATCACGATTAACCGGATGGTTGACAGTAAAATTGTTCAGGGAATCAATCATATTACCAATCGTACGAAAGAAATTGCGGAGGGCAATTTTGACATCGTGATAGAAGAAAAGGGCAATCCGGAATATATCCAGCTTTCGTCCAGCATCAATAAAATGGTGGAGAGCATCTGCCAGAGTATGCGGGAGAATGAAAATCTGCTGAGCCGGCAGGAACAGGATATGGAAAGTAATCAGCAGCTGATTCAGAATGTAAAAGACGCATGCCGTGAACTGAGTCAGGTATCCGGAAAAACTTTAGAAAATGCAGACAATATCTATAACGGCACCGAAAGACAGGAGCAGGCGGTTTCAGATTTAGAGAAGATTATGGCACAGCTTACACAGGAATTGAATAACAGTGTGACTGCATCCAATGAAATTACCGCCGCATCCGCTGCTACCACCGGTGAAATTGTCACAACACAGTCGCAGATGACGCAGCTGCAGAACTCCATGCAGAAAATCAGCGATATGTCCATGCAGATTGAGAAAATTATAGATGAAATTAACTCTATTGCAGAGCAGACCAATCTTCTTTCCTTAAATGCATCCATTGAAGCGGCCAGAGCCGGGGAATCAGGCAGAGGATTTGCGGTGGTGGCTACCCAGGTAGGAGAGCTTGCCGCAAGAAGTGCGCAGGCGGCAAAGGAGACAAATGAGCTGATTACAAATTCGCTGAAAGCAGTTAAAGAAGGGCAGGACATCACGGAGCAGACTGTGAGCACCTTTGGCGTGGTAGTCGGGAATATCGAACAGTCCAGAAAGGATGTGGAAGAGATATCCCGGATGGTTGCGCAGAACGTATCGATTGTGGAACTTGCCGTCAGACAGCTGACCCAGATTTCCAGCGTGGTGATGGAGAATGTGGATATTTCTCAGAATACGAAAGAGGTTTCTTCGAACATGGCGGATATCACGAATAATCTGCTGGAAATGATAGAGAGCTGAAAAGTGAAATTCGCATTTACAGATTCGGCCGTCAAAAAAATGTTGTCCAGATATTGACAAATTCAGGCGGACAGGATAAAATATTTGAGTATGCCGCACAGTGGGGTATAAGAATGCCAAAGGTATCACCGAAGCTGGCGAGTAAAATGGACGGATGTCCATGAATAGGAGGTGCCATATGTACGCAATTATTGCAACAGGCGGAAAGCAGTACAAAGTTTCCGAAGGTGACGTCATCAGAGTTGAGAAGCTCGATGCGGAAGTAGGAGCTGCTGTTACATTTGACCAGGTGGTAGCAATCAGCGATAAAGAGCTGAAAGTTGCAAACGATGTTGCAAACGCGACTGTTTCAGGGACGGTTATGGAACAGGGACGCGGACGCAAAGTTATCGTTTACAAGTATAAGAGAAAAACCGGCTATCATAAGAAAAACGGTCACAGACAAGCATACACTCAGGTGAAAATTGACAAAATCAACGCATAACTGTGAATGCTTAAAGGTGTGAAATGACAGGCATAACATTTCATAAAACGAAGTCGGGAGAATACAGAGAATTTATTTGCAGCGGACATGCCGGATTTGACGATTACGGTAAGGACATCGTATGTGCCTCGATTTCCGTTCTCGTAATTAACACAATCAATTCCCTGGAAGAGATTGCTCATGAGAACATCGCGGTAGAAAGCGATGCGAAACGCGGTCTGATTCGATGCAGATTTGAAAGCCCTTTACAGGAATCTTCAAAGGTGCTTATGGATTCTCTTGTACTCGGACTTTCTCATATTGCAGCGCAATATGGGAAAAAATACTGTAAACTGGAATTTAAGGAGGTGTAATACCATGTTAAATATGAACCTTCAATTTTTTGCACATAAGAAAGGTGTCGGTTCTACCAAGAACGGTCGTGATTCCGAAGCGAAGAGATTAGGTGCAAAAAGAGCTGACGGACAATTCGTAAAAGCGGGAAATATTCTGTACAGACAGCGCGGAACTAAGATTCATCCGGGTACAAACGTAGGCATCGGCGGCGATGATACGTTATTCGCTCTGGTTGACGGCGTTCTCAGATTTGAGAGAAAAGGAAGAGATAAAAAACAAGCTTCCGTATATCCTGTGGAAAGAAACTGATAGAATTGCGAATGAACCGGGCTTCAAACATATATTGTGTTTGGAGCCTTTTTTCCTTATGAAATGCCGGATGAAAAGAAAGGGCAGAGTATGTTTGCAGATTGCGCAAAAATTTATGTGAAAAGCGGAAAGGGCGGAGACGGGCACGTTTCTTTCCGAAGAGAAAAATATGTGCCGAACGGCGGCCCGGACGGAGGCGACGGCGGCAACGGCGGCAGCGTCTATTTCGTTGTGGATGAAGGCCTGAATACGCTGACGGATTTCCGTCATATCAGAAAATACTGTGCAGGAAATGGTGCAGAGGGCGGAAAACGTAATTGTGCCGGTAAAAACGGCGAGGATATCTTTATTAAAGTGCCCGCAGGAACTGTTATCAGAGAGGCGGAAAGCGGAAAAGTCATTGTCGATATGTCCGGCGACAATCAGAAGGTACTGCTTTTAAGAGGCGGGAGGGGCGGAAGCGGCAACCAGCACTATGCGACAAGTAAGATGCAGGCGCCGAAATATGCACAGCCCGGCCAGCCGGCAATGGAACTGGAACTTCTGCTGGAATTAAAGGTCATTGCAGATGTAGGGCTAGTGGGGTTCCCCAATGTCGGAAAATCGACGCTTTTATCCAGTTCCACCAACGCCAGGCCGAAAATCGCAAATTACCATTTTACAACGCTGAATCCTAATCTGGGTGTGGTGGATTTGGAAGATGCCAAAGGTTTTGTCATCGCGGATATTCCGGGCCTGATTGAAGGCGCATCGGAAGGTGTCGGGCTCGGCCATGAGTTTTTACGCCATATTGAGCGGACAAAAGTTATCATTCATATTGTCGATGCCGCATCTACGGAAGGACGTGACCCAATAGAGGATATTTATGCCATTAACCGGGAACTGGAAACCTATAACCCGGAAATCGCCACAAGGCCGCAGATTATCGCTGCCAATAAAATCGATATGATTTATGGAGAAGATGACCCCGTTGCGCGCATCCGTGCGGAATTTGAGCCGAAAGGCATTCCGGTTTATCCGATATCGGCGGTCAGCAAAAAAGGCGTACGGGAGCTTTTATATGCCGTACGAAACATGCTTGACGGCCTGAGCAGCGAGCCGGTTATTTTTGCACAGGAATATGCGCCGGAAGAAAATCAGAGTATTCAGAACGAACCGTTTACGGTCGAATATGATGCTGAAAAAGATGAATATGTTGTAGAAGGTCCACGAATCGAGAAAATGCTTTCTTATACGAATCTGGAATCCGAAAAAGGCTTTCGCTTTTTCCAGAATTTCTTAAAGGAGCACGGTATTTTGAAAGAACTGGAGGCACTCGGCATTCAGGAAGGCGATACCGTAAGAATGTACGGACTTGTCTTTGACTATTACAAATAAAATGGAGGAAACACATGACGAGCAAACAAAGAGCTTATTTAAAGAGCCTTGCAAACGGCCTTGAACCTATTTTTCAGATTGGAAAATCCAGTCTGACGCCGGAATTTACAGTGGCAGTCGATGAGGCATTCAATACAAGAGAACTTTTAAAAATTGCAGTTCTGAAAAACTGTATCGACGACCCGAAGGAAATCGCGTCAATGATATCGGAAAGAACGCATTCCCAGGTTGTTCAGGTTATCGGTAAGAAAATTATCCTATATAAACCGGATAAGAAAAATCCCAAAATTCTGCTGGATAAAATATAATATCCCAATATACTGTCCGGATGAGATTATCGTCGAAAGGAGGCGGAACAGTTGAAAAAGATTGGAATCATGGGCGGAACTTTCAATCCGATTCACATGGGGCATCTTATCATTGCAGAAAAAGCAAGAGAACAGTCGGGACTCGATAAAGTTCTTTTTATGCCAAGCGGTATACCCTATATGAAAGACAGCCGCCAGGTTCTTCCCGGAAAAGTCCGGGCACAGATGACGGAACTTGCGATTCGCAGCAATCCTTTTTTCGATATTTCCACGATGGAAGTGGAAAGAGAGGGACGCACATACACATACGAAACACTGGAAACACTCCGTGCGCAGAATCCGGACACAAAATACTATTTTATCCTCGGCGCCGACAGCCTGTGGAAAATAGAAGAGTGGAGGTATCCTGAAAGAATTTTTGCGGCCTGTCATATTCTTGCGGCAGTACGGGAAGAAAAAACGACAGAAGACATGAAAGAGCAGATACACTATCTGGAAAAAACATATGATGCCGATATTACGCTTCTGCAGACTTGCCGCATGGAGATATCCTCTTCCATCATTCGGACTTTTTGCAAAGAGGGGAAGTCGATTCGCTATCTGGTGCCGGAAGCTGTCTGTGATTTTATCATCCAAAATAAACTATATACGGCAACAGAGGGTTTAAATTGAAAAGTCAATTCTGGCAATTTGAGCCAGAGCCGGAGATTTGCCTTGAGCACAGTCGGGAATCTGAAATTCTCGACGCGTGTCATCGCCGCAAGCTGCTCTGACATGGAGGAAATATGAAAACTCTTGAAATAAAAACAACGGATTTGAAGAAACTAAGAAAGGCAATGGAAAAAGAACTGAATGCCAAACGATACGAGCATACGCTGAGCGTTGCCTACACGGCCGCATCCCTTGCGATGGTGCATGGCGTGGAACCCAGTAAAGCGCTAATTGCCGGTATGCTGCATGACTGCGCAAAATGTCTTTCCAATAAAAAACTGATTTCCATCTGCGAAAAAAACGACCTCCCGGTATCGGAAACGGAATTACAGAATCCGGCCGCGCTTTTACATGCCAAAGTCGGAAGTTTTCTGGCAAAAGAAGAGTATAAAATAGAAGATGAGGATATTCTGAACGCCATCCGGTATCACACGACGGGCCGCCCCAATATGAGTGAACTGGAAAAAATATTGTATATTGCAGATTATATTGAGCCTGGCAGAAAACACGCATCCAACCTTCCTATGATACGACGGATGGCTTTTCGGGATTTGGACGGAACACTTTTTAAAATATTAGAAGATACATTGTCTTATCTGCACTCGGTGAGCGGCCATCTGGACGATAAAGCGCTGAAAACCGGTCCGCTAGACCCAATGACACAGGAAACCTACAATTACTATAAAAAAAGTCTCAGGAAAGGACAAAATGAATGAACCCAAAAGAAATGACAAAACTGGCACTTGAAGCGTTGGAAGAAAAAAAGGCAGAAGATATCAGAATCATTGATATCAGCCATATTTCCACGATTGCTGATTACTTTATTATCGCAAGCGGCACAAACAAGAGCCAGATACAGGCAATGACGGACAATGTATCGGAAAAACTTGGCAAAGCCGGACATCCGGAAAAACACATAGAAGGCTACCAGAATGCAAACTGGATTCTGATGGACTTTCAGGATATTATCGTGCATATTTTTGACAAAGAAAATCTTTTATTTTATGATTTGGAACGTATCTGGCGGGATGGTATCGTAATTGATAAAGATAATTTATAAAATAAGCCAAAGAAACAAATATAATGGACTCCAACAGAAAAACTGCCGGGGTCCATTAATTTGAATTCGTTTATGACTGAGACTCTTTTCTTGCCGTACCGCCCGCATACATATAGAATGTGATAATATACAGGCCGGCAATACCGACTACTGCATAAATAATTCTGGAAAGCCATGACATATTACCAAAAATAAAGGCTACCAAATCGAAACTGAAGAATCCAATCAGACCCCAGTTAATAGCGCCAATGATGGCAACCGTCAAAGCAAGATAGTCTAATCCTTTATTGTTCATATTCATTCCCCTTTCCATTATCAAAAATAAACTCATCAAAATGAAAGAAACCATTAGAACAATTTTACAAAAATCGATAAAAAGTCCTGTAAAATCAGTTTCCATCATCCATTATTATTCCTTGAAAGAGGATATGTATACTGGAAATATTTTTAGCGGCAAAATAATAACTCTGGCGATTAGGATTCTCTCTAAATTATGGGTCTCTCTAAATGCCATAATCGCTGCAGCAATCTTATTTCGTGTTATCTTCGTATTATCAGTGATATAAACGAAAAACGCCGAATACCTTTCCCAAAATCTGACAGTCATCTACAATAATCGGCTCCATATAATCATTTTCCGGCTGAAGGCGAATGTGTCCGTCTTCTTTATAAAAAGTTTTGACTGTGGCAGAATCATCGATTAAAGCAACGATAGTGTCACCGTTCTGGGCGGTATTACAGGCATTTACAAAAATCTGGTCGCCGCTGTAAATACCGGCATTTACCATAGAATCACCCTTCACTTTTAAAACAAAGGAGTCTCCGGACGGAACCATATCCGCCGGCACAGGAAAATAGCTTTCAATGTTTTCCTGTGCCAGAATCGGTGCGCCTGCCGCAACATTTCCGATAACGGGAAGTGAAACCATTTCTGTACGAACCATCTGAAAATTATCATCACATATCTCAATCGCACGCGGTTTGGTCGGGTCACGCCTGATATAACCGTTTTTTTCCAGCGTTTCAAGATGTGAGTGTACAGAAGAAGTTGATTTTAACTGTACAGCCTCACAGATTTCACGAACGGCCGGCGGATATCCCTTTTTTAAAATTTCTTCTTTAATATAATCAAGAATTTCCTGTTGCTTCTTTGTAATCTTACCGTAACCCATAAAGTCCTCCTTTATACATTCATTCAAT
>CAJTRL010000038.1 GCA_910578715.1 uncultured Lachnospiraceae bacterium
AAATAATCAAGTGAATGACAACACTACAACAAGGCAACTGTTAAGTGACAAGAGCCGTTACAGAGTGTACTACCAAAAATATTCACTGGCACAACTTTTCACGGATATAGAAGCGGTTATGTAATAATCAGGAATAAATATTCTAAATGCACATAAAAGCATCCACAACCTTACTTTAAGAAGTGTTGTGGATGCTGTTTTATGAAATAATCTTTATATATGGTATTGCATTTATTCATTGTCAGTAATTTCGTTGAATAACCAAATATTCTATGATATTATAAGTGCATAAGCAATTCACATTTGTAAGAATAGAAATGTATTAAAAGAATATCTGGAAATCCGAGAACAGAAGGTTATTGATATTATGATGTTATTATATGATGAAGAAGAAATCATGCGCTCTTATATTGAAAGTAAAAAATATGAGACAAATATCGAAACAGCAAAACGTTTTCTTAAAATGGGAAAAATTTCCAAAGAAGAAATTGCGGCGGGCACAGGATTGCCAATCGAAGAAATAGAAAAACTGGCAAAATTGCAGTTAGCCTAATCCACAGATGCACGATTATTGAAATACCATACAAATGAAATAAAAATGGTAACCCCGATAGAATTTATTACAGAAATGGAGGGTGATGAATAAATGACAACTGCTGAGATTATGAATCGCGGGATGAAATGTTTGACCGAACAGATGGGTATTGTTGATGCTGAACATTTTATTTCTGTGATTATTCGGGAGAAATTTGATTATACAAAGTGGCAGAGAGAGTATTATGATGCCAAGACACCAGAAGAAATCAGTGCAGAGGCATCCAATTTTGAAAAAACACATCCTTTTACCAGTAATGCAGTAAGACTTTGATGTTCCGCGCATAACAGCATCCACAACCCTACTTTAAGAAGTGTTGTGGATGCCGTTTTTATGAAGCATATTATTATAATATGTCCATATTCAAGCGATGTGAAGCCCGTCTATTTGCTAAGTTTTTTGTTTCAACCATTCTTCGAATCCTCTTACGCATCCGCAGAGACTAACAGTTCCCGGTAAATTTCCAAATCGCAGTTTTTGAAAACATTAAAGACTACCCGCTCCAGCGCTTCTCCCTGTGCTTCCAGAAAATCCGTTACCGCCTGGACGGCTATGCGGGCCGCTTCTTCGTTCGGAAAGTGAAATTCGCCCGTTGAGATGCAGCAGAATGCCACAGAACGAATGTCGTGTTCTACACAGCATTTCAGGACATTTTCATAGCAGCTTCGCAGGGCGCGGCGGTGGGAATCCGTCAGGCCGCCATAGACGACAGGCCCTACGGTATGAATGACATATTCACAGGGGAGGTTATAGGCTTTTGTCAGAACGGCTCTTCCGACGGGCTCTTCATACTGTCTCCCATACCGCATTTTCTTTTCCTCCATGATATGGCCGCACTCGGCGCGTAACTGCATTCCCGCCGCGCTGTGAATCGCGTTGTCGATGCACTTATGGCATGGGACAAAGCACCCCAGCATTTGAGAATTGGCAGCATTTACGATTGCCCCCGCCTTTAACCGGGTGATATCTCCCTGCCAGAGCGATATTTTTCCGGCAAAAGGAGCTCTGTTGCCATATTGCATATCGACGGTGGGAATCCCGGATAGCGTAACAATGCCCTTTGCGGCCAGCTCTTCTTTCAGGTACGCATCCTGTATCTGCAAAAGCTCCTGTGTCTCTCTTCCCGGCATGCGGATATTCATCAGGGAACGAATGGCCGCCTTTTTTTCCTCCATCCCCCATCCGCCCGTTTCGAGGTTTCTGTACTCGGCAGAATCTTCCTTTAATTTTTCCAAAAACATGTCTGTCCTGTTATCCCGGTTTTTCATCATAGCATCCTTTCCTGATAATTCATCTGACTGCCTCCTGCATTCAATATGAAACTTATACTGAAAGCTGATACAAAATTTCTCCAACATCTCCATTAACACAAATCGATTTGTTTTGTATTTCATCAGGTGCATATGCCTCTCCATAGTTCAGGCAGACATAAACGGCATCTTTCCATTCATGCGTCATGCGCCAAAAGCTGTATTTTATTATTGTTGGTGTATTAAATCCGACTGCTGCCTCCAAAAACAGCACTTTCGCATTCTGATGTCCGCGTAAAAATTCTGCATACCGTTCCGAAGCCTTATGCCATCCTTCATCCTCTACAAAGGTATGGTCCGCCCGGAGGTTCATGCTCATGGGCTCCCCACACTTCGGGCAATGCGGAACAAGGTCTGAGCGAACCGCCATTTCAGGTGATGTGCCTTCCGGCAGAATCAATGTACCATCCGCATCAATAACATAGCCCTGTGCTTCAACCATTTCCCGAATAACAAGTTCATTATTGTAAGTATTCTGGTGGCATGGCCTGCTGCACTGGAACAGTCCATAATCCCCCTGTGTGTAGAAAAGCCGGTGTTTATCAAAGCCGGCCTTCTGGAAACAATGGTCAACATTCGTTGTCAGCACGAAATAGTCTTTGTCTTTCACCAGATTGTACAGTTTATGA
The DNA here is from genome assembly GCA_910578715.1 of uncultured Lachnospiraceae bacterium. GTDB lineage: Bacteria > Bacillota > Clostridia > Lachnospirales > Lachnospiraceae > UBA3282. Next base: position 2,535 of record CAJTRL010000038.1, read on the forward strand.
TAGACTGGTTTCGGGGCATCCATATACCGGTTAATATAAATATACCGGCTCCAGTAAGCCCAATGTTCTTCCAATGTATCGTATGGGTGAAACCCACCGGAATACATATCCCTGAAATGATACTTTTCCGCAAAGTCATGGAAGTATCTCTCAAAACGTTCTCCTGTATAAACAAAACCCGCAGAAGCGGAGAGCCCGGCTCCCGCACCAATCACTACGGCATCCGCTTTATCCAGAGCCTCACGCAGCCTGTCAATGTCATTGTTCCGGCAGAACCGTCTTCCGGCCATCACTTTTTCAATCTGTATCATACCAATATTCTCCTTTTTATTGTAACCCTTGTTATTACATCTTACAAGCACAATATATAACTGTTTTGTTGTAATGTCAATAGTTACAATCAATTTTTCAGGATTTATTTGAGAATTAGTTGAGATTTCTTCTCTATAATGGCATAATAATAAATAAGTGTTTAAAAAATAATGGCATTTAAATTGTATGATAAATACAATGAATACAGCAACGGAGGATATTTATGAAGGAATTTATGATTTTTACCGACGGCGATGTTGACCTGCCTGCCCCTTATGATGCGGAAGTCGGCATGCTGCCCCAGTATTATTATTTTGAGGAAGATAAAGTTTATGGCGATGAACAGGTCTTATCCCGTGAATCGTTTTTCAAACAGCTTGCTGAACGCAGAGCTTACACTGCCGGCGTAAACCCTGACCTGGTTACGCGGCGCTTTGAAGAAACGATACAGAGCGGAAAAGATATTTTGTGCATCGCAGTTTCCTCCGGCCTGAGCGGCTCCTACAATACAATCTGCATGGTGGCCGAACACATGAAGGAGAAATATCCCGAAAGCAGTATCATCGTTATCGACTCTCTGAGCGCATCGCTTGGAAGCGGATTTTTATGTATGGACGCAGTCGAAATGAAAAAGCAGGGCAAAACGCTGGAAGAAACGGCGGCGGAAATCAGAAGACGCATTGCTCTCATCGATATTTTCTTCGTTGTGGACGATTTCAAATATCTGGTACAGGGCGGCCGCGTCTCTCCGGCCGTAGGTAAAATCGGCGACATTCTGGATATCAAGGTCATTCTCACCATGAAGGAAGGCCGCATCGAACCTTACCGGAAAAACCGGGGCATCAGCACCGCCCTCCGCAATATCCAGCACATCGCCCAGTCCGGTGAGGCCGCAAGGCTCGGCGCTATCTATGTGGGAAATCAGGAGATGTTTGAAAAGTGCAAATCCCTCATCCAGACCGACAGCGAGGCGGCGCTGAATCTGATTGTTTCCTCCCATGTAGGTCCCAATGCCACCGGCATTGCTATCGAATGGGCTTCGGAAAGGCCCTTCTGAAAATGAAAAACAACTGCAATATGTTTACAAGGAGGAATCTCTATGGCAGAACAGGTTTTAATTCAATTCAGGGCAGACAAAGCACTAAAACAAGAAGTGACAGAAATATATGAACGTCTTGGGATGGATTTACCGACGGCATTTCGTTTGTTTATGACTAAAAGTAAAATGGTAAAAGGGCTTCCATTTGAAGTAAAATTGCCTGAACAGACAATAACAAGAACAGAAGCAAAAAATGCTTTTCATGAATTACGAAAACAGGCGGCTGATATTCCGGAAATGTCGCTTGATGAAATCAATGCCGAAATTATGGCAGTACGATTGGAAAGAAAAGGATAAGTATTTATGGAATATTATGCAGTAATTGATACAAATGTATTACTGTCGGCGTTACTTTCTAAAAATGAAAATTCAGCTACGGTTAAGGTGTTAGACGCTGTTTTTGAAGGAAAGATTATTCCGTTGTATCATCAGGATATTTTAGCCGAATATGATGAGGTTCTTCATCGAGAAAAATTCCATTTGCACACAAAAGTAATACGGACAGTCCTTGATGCAATCAGGCAGTATGGGGTTGAGGTGTTTCCACAACCCACAGGGGCGGTCCTGATTGATATGGATGACCTTATATTTTATGAAGTGGCTATGGAAAAGAGGGATGATGATGCCTACTTAGTCACAGGTAATCAGAAACACTATCCATTTAGGAATTTTATTATTACCCCTGCGGAAATGATAGCGATTATTGAATCAACGGGAGAAAATTAATTTATGGAAAAATGGAACCTGTATACAAAATATAGAGTTTTCAGCCCTCCTTCCGCAGATACTTCTCCGTATCCAGCCTCAAATCCTCCAGCGTAATGGAAGCCAGCTCTTTTTCCATCGCCTCCTGTACCCGGCGCAGCTTATCGTCCAGAATAAAATGAATATTCTTTCCGACAGGACAGTTTTCGCTCGGATTCTCGTGGAAATGAAACAGTTCCCCGTTCTCTACACATTCCACGGCGCGATAGATATCAAGAAAGGTAATTTCCTCCAACGGCCTCGCAACGGTCGTCCCTCCGGTCCCCCGCGCCACTGAAATCAGTCCGGCGCCTTTTAACTGTCCTAAAATTTTCCGGATGATGACCGGGTTCACGTTCGTGCTCCCCGCCAGAAAATCGCTCGTCACCTTGTATTCTCCTTCAAAAGCATCAATACAGGCAAAAATATGAACTGCCAGCGTAAAACGGCTTGAAATCTGCATAGTGCGTCCTTCCTTTCTCCTACTTTCTGATTACCAAAAATAAAATTTCCATCCGTAATCCGTATTCCTGATGAGTTTCAGGGCGATTTCGCGCATACGGCCATTCATCCGGTGATACATCACGTCCTGTTCCCACCGGATGCCGGAAAGATATTCCTGTTCTCTTCCCGTCAGACAGGTAAAAGTCTGTCTGAACCATTCCTCACCCCGGTAACCCATTTCCGCTCCGCCGGGCTCGGATTCTATCGTTGGAAGCGTTTTTCTTTCAGTCCCTTTCTTCCAGCCGCCGAAAGGACATTCCATATAGGCGCTCTTCTCTCCGCTTTCCGCAATGGCGTCCGCCAGCTTTCTTGCAAAATCCGCTCCTTTTTCCGCCTTTAAACATCTTATCCGCAAATTCCCGTTTTCTTCAGGCAGCTTCGCGAGCAGAATCCCGGATTCCGTCATATATCTGTATACGGCTTTCTCCACTTTGGCGCGCGGAACAGGATAAGACAGTTCCCGCATCATCTGCTCCACGGAATATCCCCTGTCGGTCAAATGTCTGATGGCGCCGCCCGCCGCCACATCGAATGTAAAATCGGAAAGCGCGGCTTCAAAATAACTTTCCCTTCCATCCTTCATGTCCGGACGCTGCTCCTTTCTTTTTCTGCCATATATTTCCTCTCTTCTGGAATTTAGCACAGTTTAACACACTTTCGGACGTCATTCAACTTCCCCTGACCCGGTTTCGCTTCTTCACCGCCCCGGTTCCTGTCTTCATCATCTCACTTCCGGCTCTTTACTGTCTCGTTTCTGTTTCTTCACCGCTCCGATTCCGCTTTTCCCGGCCGGATTTCTGCCACTCACCGCACATCCCATGACAAACTGCCGTTTTTATCGTATGATAAAAGCACATCAAATCACCGCGGGATTTGCGCCGGCATTTGGAACATTTTCCGGCATAACAAACAGGAAAGGGGGGCTCTCATGAGAGTAGAACTTCAGATATCCGAAGACATCGACGAGCCATATGCAGTCATACATTCCAACAAAATGACCACAGAAATCCAGCAGATTCTGGAAATGTTCCAGACGCCCGGAAACGTTATTACGGTGAGCGATAACGACCAGTTCATCGTTTTGGACCCTTCGGAAATCTACATGCTTCGCATGGAGGATGAGCGGCTGAACGTATATTGTGAACAGAAAAAATATATTTCCGGCAAAAGGCTCTACGAGATGGAAAAAATTCTCGGCAGCGGATTTATGAGAATATCCAAATCCACGCTGATTAACTTGAAACAGATAAGCCGTGTTGAATCGTCTTTTCATGGCGCTATGCTCGTAATATTAAAAAACGGAAACAAGGATTATATTTCCAGAAAATATCTTCCCGATTTCAAAAAATATCTGGGTATCTAATATCTAAATGTATATAAAAAATGACTATCTTACAAGGAGGTATTTTTATGAACTTATTAAAAAATATTTTAAAAAATTCAGCACAGGGAATCGGCCTCTCCTGTACCATTTATCTTTTCGCCGGAATGATATTCGACTATCTGAACCACGGAACAATGCTAATGGAAAACTGGATGTTTTCCAGACAGGCTATTGGCACGTTCCTGGTTGGAATTGCCTTTTCCGCACCGACCGAAATCTACAACAGCGATAAGGTTCCTTTCCCGTTAAAAGTTCTGTTCCACTTGGGCATCGGCTGTACCGTCTATGCCATCGTCGGATTCCGCGTCGGCTGGATTCCGGCACAGCTCGGGTGGAAGAGCTTTCTCCTGGTTGCTCTGTCCGGCCTTCTCGCTTTTCTTATCTGGCTCGGCTACGCATTCTATTTCTGGCGGCTGGCAAAAAACATGAACGACAAGATACAGGAAAAAGAAAACGAAAGCCATTGAAATAAGCACAGGCGCCTTCTCAGGCGCCTGAACCACCTTTAAGACCTGAATTTTACAGCCGTTCCATAGGCCATGACTTCCGCCGCGCCCTGCATGACCGCAGCGGATGCGTAACGGACATTGACCACCGCATCGGCTCCGAGTTTTTCAGCCTCTTCTACCATGCGCTTCGTGGCAATCGCTCTCGCATCATTCATCATTTCCGTATAGGCTTTCAGTTCGCCGCCCACAAGCGTCTTAAATCCCTGCGTAATGTCGCGCCCGACGTTTTTGGACTGGATTGTGCTTCCCTTTACCAGACCGAGCATTTCCAGTTCTTTTCCACTGATGTAATCAGTATTGACTAATATCATCTTCTTCTCCTCCTTGAATTTCTTTTATTCTGCTTATCAATACACCGAGCATGACTGCCGACAAAATCAACGGAACGATAATCATCAAGATTTTAAATCCGACAGGCACGCCGGGCACTTTCATAAAAAATATCCCAATTCCAATATAATATGATATGATAATGACCGAAATAATAATCGGCGCAATCATTTTCTTAAAATGTTTCATCCCTTCCACACACTCCCTATATATCCAGTTCCGGCGGTACATCGATTTCATCGGAAACGTATCTGCCGTTTTTCTTGCGCTGCCGCACGCATTCCGTCAAAAGATACTCTATCTGTCCGTTGACGGAACGGAAGTCGTCCTCCGCCCAGGCCGCTATGGCATCATATAATTTGGCAGAAAGTCGGAGCGGCACTTGCTTCTTGCCCGAATCACCCATATGGAGCTTCCTTTCTAATCTGACAATTTCTAATCTGACAATTCCTGTCCTGATAATCTCTATCCTGATAACTCCTGTCCTGACGGTTAATATAAGCTGCCGGAATTTACGACCGGCTGCGCATCCCGGTTTCCGCACAGAACAACCAGCAGATTCGATACCATCGCGGCCTTTCTCTCTTCATCCAGTTCCACCGTATGATTCTCGTTCAGACGTTCCAGCGCCATCTCCACCATGCCGACCGCGCCGTCCACTATCATCTTTCTCGCATCGATGATTGCCGACGCCTGCTGTCTTTGGAGCATGACCGCCGCAATTTCTGTCGCATAAGCCAGATATGTGATTCTCGCCTCTATGATTTCCATGCCGGCTTCTTCTACCCGTTTCTGAATCTCGTCCCGAATCCGCGCCGCCACAATTTCGCTGGAGCCCCGCAGACTGCCCTCGTCCGCCACGCCGTCGCCGGTCGTATCGACGTTCGGCGCCACATCATAAGGATAAATGCGCACGATGTCCCGGAGCGCGCTATCGCACTGAAGAGACAGAAATTCTTTGTAATTATCCACGTTAAATACCGCTTTCGCCGTGTCCACCACACGCCATGTAACCGCGATGCCGATTTCTATCGGATTGCCCAGACAGTCATTGATTTTCTGACGGCTGTTGTTCAGCGTCATAATTTTCAGGGAAACTTTTTTGCTGTTTTCCGTACCCGTTCCCGCCGCTTTGCCGGCCGCTATCGCCATCGCAGCCGCAGAGTCGCTCACGTCCCCGCTCTGGCTCAGTCTCGTCTTCGCCGCCGGATTGACGCTGCTGCAGAAAGGATTGACAAAATAGAACCCGGCTTCTTTCAAAGTCCCCACATAGTTGCCGAACAATGTAAACACCAGCGCTTCCTGCGGCCTTAACACTTTCAGCCCTCCGCAGAGGATGGATGCCGCAACGACCAGTGCCATTCCGGCGATAAAAAGAACCTGATTTTCGCCAGCGCCCAGAATGATACCCGCAAACGCCAGCGCAAACAATGCTATAATGCCTATTAACGCCGCCATTCCATGCTTTTTCCCCGTTAAAATTTTCTCTTCCATATAGGAGTCCCTCCATTCTTTCTCTATCGGTTATGTTGTATGGATATTTCTATTTGATATCATTATGATATCATATTGAATATTTTTGTCAAGTGGAAAATTTTAGAAGCTCATACAGAAGAAGTGGACGTTCGTCCTCCGCCCGGACAGAGCAGAGTTCTCTGACGGAGGCCCTGTAAAGGATGCCGGTACTTAATGAAAAAGTCGCTTTGCGGCTTTTGAACTTAATACCGCTGCTGCCTTTCGCGGAGCGCAAGCGTGCCTCCAAAGAGAACAATGTTCTGTCCGGGCGGAGGACAAACGCCCATGCAACGAAAAGCAGCACAAAAATACGGCGTTGTATACCTTTGTTGCTAGTACATCCGCGTCTTTTTCATTATGCTTGCACTATCAAAACAGAGCGGCGGTTACTCAAACGTAAACGTTCTCGAAATGGAGGATATCATGAGCAGACAAACAATTATATCGGCAGCGCATTTAAAAAAATCTTTTGGCACAAAGGAGAATGTCCAGACGATTTACTCGGATTTAAACATCAATATTTACCGGGGAGATTTTACGGTCATTATGGGTTCCTCCGGCGCGGGGAAATCGACCTTAATGTATTCTTTATCGGGAATGGATAAGCCGGACGGCGGACAAATCGACTTTGACGGCACGGATATCACGAAATTAAACAGCGACAGGCTGGCAGTTTTCAGACGGCGTCAGTGCGGCTTCGTATTCCAGCAGATATATCTGATTGATAAAATGAGCCTTATGGACAATGTCGTTACGGCGGGCGTGCTTACAAATAAAAACAAAGAAGATATCAGAGCAAACGCAAAACAGCTTTTTTCCCTGGTTAATATTCCGGAAATCACATGGGAAAAAACGCCCTCCCAGATTTCCGGCGGCGAGGCCCAGAGAGCCGGCATTGTGAGAGCCGTCATCAATCATCCAAACGTACTTTTTGCGGATGAGCCGACGGGAGCATTAAATTCCGCAAACGGAACGGCAGTTCTCGATGTTTTCAGTTCGCTTCACGAGAAAGGACAGAGCATTGTCATGGTTACACACGATAAAAAATCGGCTTTAAGAGGCAGCCGCATTCTATATATTAAAGACGGTAAAATCGGCGGCGAATGTCATTTGGGGAAATTTGACCCGAATAACGCCGAAAGATGCGGACATTTTGAAAAATTCCTTACGGAAATGGGGTGGTAGCAATGAAACAGACATCAACGCTTATCCTGCATAATCTGAAAAAAGCAAAAGGCCAGTATCTGTCCTTTGGTTTTGTCATCTGTCTGACGGCATTAATTATGAACATCGCCCTCGTGCTTGCCTTTCAGACCTTCAGCGCCTATGACGAACGTTTTGCCGGACTTGAAACTGCAGACATCAATTTCATGATTCCACAGTTTCAGGATAACGGCGAAATGATTTCTGAAATTGAAAAAATCGACGGAGTTTTAACCGTTGAAAAACATAACGGCGTATTTGTAACCGCAACGGTCCGGGAATTTGCGGATTCCGACTTCGATATGAATACCGTTTTTTATAATCTTGACGAGGCAAGAACGCTGAATTTGCTCGACGTTTCGGAATATTCGGACAAAAGCGGAAACGCCGCTTATATTCCGATTTATATGAAAGAATTGGGCGGCTTTACCGAGGGCGGCCATATCACCTATTCCGTCGATGGCATAGATGATACTTATGAAATCGCCGGGACGGTATCGGAAATGCAGTACGGAAACTATGGCACCGGACTGATTGGCGGATATTTTCCGACGGCCGCCTATGAAAACTTTGCGGATGAGCACAGCGGACAGCGCATTGTAGAATATTCCCTCAAGACGACCGCCTCTGCCGATTTACTAAAGGTCAAAAAAGCGATAACCGATATTTTGAGCGACAGAGAAATTACCGCATTAAATATCAATGACAGAGCCGCCGCCAGGCAGACCAGAACGATGGTCTGTACTTTGCTGATAATCATCTTTCTGACGCTTGCGGCAATCATTCTGGCGCTGAGCATTTTCCTGAGCAGTTTTCGGATTCGCAGTACGATTGAGGATGAACTGGCGCAGATGGGCGTCCTAAAAGCCGTCGGTTATACGAGCGGTCTGATTATTGGTTCCGTCGTTATGCCCTATATACTGACAGGCGCCATTGCCGCGGGAACCGGCGCAGCTTTATCCTATACGGTTCTGCCCTACGCGGCAAAGATACTGGCAATTCAGTCAGGTTTTGTATACCGGCCCGTTTTTGACGCCGCCGCTCTGCTCATCACGGCAATTATCCTGATAGTTACAATCTTTCTGTTTGCTTACCTGTCTTCACGAAAAATATATAAGACAGAGCCGATTAACGCCATAAGAGGAAACACCGGAAACGGAAACGCAGGGCAGAATATTCTGCTTTCCGCCCTGTCAGTCGGTATCATGGTACTGTTATCCTTTGCCGGAACGCTCCTTTATAACGTAAGCGTCAAACCCGACAATTTTATGAATACGCTTTCCGAGGAATCTCCTTCCGCCATTTTTACGGCGCAAAACGACAGACTGCCGGAACTGAAAAACCTTCTTCAAAACGACGGCCGGGTAAAGCTCGTTTTGGAATACACATCCACATCCGTAAGTTACGCAGACGGAAGCCTTACCGCCTTTGTATGCGAGGATTTCGGAATGGCGGCAAATGATATATGCTATGAAGGGCGCAGTCCCGTTAAGGCGGATGAAATTGCCGTGGGAAACGCGCTCGCGGACCACTACCCGCCCGGCAGCAAAATAGAGCTTACCGTTTCCGGTAAATCGGCCGTCTATACGGTGACCGGATATATTCAGAGCGTCAACCACGGCGGTCTTGTATGCCAGCTGACAAATGAAGGATATCAGAAAATCGGCGGACTTTTGAATACCGTCAATGTTTATCTTTATGACAAAAATGCCGATGAATTGATAAAAGAATATGAAGAGCATCACGGTGCACTGATTGTCTCTTCCGTAAACTACGAACTGTTAAGCGAAAACAGCCAGAAGATGTACGCGGGCATTGTTTCTGCAATCGTCGTCGTTTTATTTGTGATTTCTGTTCTGATGGCGCTGCTTGTGCTGTATGTACTCATTAATTCCATGATAAGCAGACGCAGACAGGAATTTGGCATCTATAAAGCACTCGGATATACGGGCGGACAGCTTATTCTCATGACGGCGGCCCGGTTTATGCCGGTCATTGCCCTGTCCGCAAGTTTGTCGGCTGCTGCCGGAATATGGATTCTTCCAGCAATCAATCAAATGATTTTCAGCCGGATTGGAGCGGTCAAAAATCATTTTGAAGTGTCGGTTCCGGTACTGCTTATATTAACAGTTCTTTTTACCGCCGTATCGTTTCTCATCAGCGCGCTTCTGGCGGCGCCGATTAAAAAAATTACCGTGTATTCCCTTTTGAAGGAATAGCGCAGAATAGACTAAATACAAGGGAGGATTATGATGAATTTTTCTGAAAAATTAAAAGAAATACGAAAAAGTGAAGGTCTGTCACAGGAGCAGCTTGCCGAAAAAATCGGCGTATCAAGACAGGCCATTACAAAATGGGAGACCGGAAAAGGCCTCCCGGATGTTGAAAATATGATAATCATAGCGGAAATTTTCAAAACCACCCTGGACGAACTGCTCCGGGATTTTGCCCCAAAGCCAAATCGGGAGACGCCTGTTTTTGTCAGCGAGACCGTTTATGATATCGACTGTGAGAAACATTTTGATATCAATATCGGAAATGCGGCCGCTATCATACTGTCCTCCGGAACGGATGAAAAGCTGCATATCAGGCTATCCTCCGAAACTTTTGAAAACCTGGACACAATGTTTAAGGTAAAATTGGATGAAAAGAAAAACAGGCTGGATGTAGACTGCCTGAATAAAAACAAAATAAGCCGCTATGAAGCGGAAGATTCGCTGACGATTGAAATCATTCTTCCGGATAAATATGCCGACCATTGCGAAATAGAGGCCGCTGTTAAACTTCTTGCCTTAAAAAATCTTCATCTGCGCCGTTTGGAATATGACGGCGCCGCAAAGCAGATTCTGATTTCAGACAGCAGCGGCAGTCTGGAATTTACCGCCAAAACCGATTATGACATCACCGTGGATAAAATTACCGGCAGACTGGATATCAACCAATGGCGGGCAAAAACAGTCGTCCATATCCCGGAGGAATCTATTGTGCGCGTCAGAAACACAGGCAGAAGGTGTAATGCTTACTATATCATAGACGGCAAAATCACAGCATATTCCATCACCAATGAAAATAATGCCGACGGCGAAAACGAACTTTGCATTTCGGGGATATCTTCGGAACTGATTGTAGATTTGGTGAAAAAAGAATAGATATTTTTTGCTTTCCTTTTCCCGCAATTAGTGCTATACTAATTGCATGCAGGTATAGTTCATCGGTAGAACACTAGCTTCCCAAGCTAGGGAGGGGGGTTCGATTCCCCTTACCTGCTTTTTTATATTTATAGGGCGGACGCCCGACATGGCTAAACTGTATCTTTTTCAGTCTTCACGACGCCAGCCTGTCATAATATCGGTACAACTTCTGTACGCCGTTTTCCAGAATATAATAATGACGAATATAGGGAACCAATAAAATCAGTAAGAACAAAATTAACAGAAAAAGAGCCGGCTGCGGCGCAATCAGCGTGCCCAGAATAGCAAGCATTGTGAGCAAGGCAAAGACGACCGTTACAATCAGGTGTATCAGCCGTTCATGCTGGAAAAAGCCGATTTGTATCAGCAAATCTTCCATCTGACGTTTCCTCTCCTGTTCCGTCATGGCGCCTTCGCCCTTTATCTCCCACTTCACTGACTGCGCTTCCATTTCTTTCAAATAACTTTTCAGCCGTTCTTCCATTTCAAATGCCTGTGCCTTTCCCGTCTGTCTGTTACTCTATGACTCTCAGCGGGCTGAGAGCTTATATCCCCCTTCAATTTCACAATAGACTATGCTGTTACCATCCGAAATTCTTTCTGGTACGCCGGATATTCCACCTTTTCTGCGGGCATCGGGAGTCCCCCCTCCATCAGCGCGGAACCATAATAGCGCTCTCCCGTCTCTGCATCTTCATACAGAGCATCCGAAGCAAGTCCTTTCAGTTTTACATATGTTATCGTCATGTTACCATGATTTTCCAACAGCACGACATTCAAAAGCGCTCTTTTTTTATCTTCCGACGCGAACATCCATGCTGCACAGGCATCGTGAAATGGATTCGACAGACGATAGTAATTTCCATTCTGAATCAGTTCTTCGTACTTTTTATATTGTACGATTTGTATCTTAATTTCTTCTTTCTCTTCTTCGCTCAGGCTGTCCGTAGCAAGCTCATAGCCAAAGGTTCCCGCCATCGCCACGACGCCCCGCGTATGCAGACTTGTGCTCCGGCCCGTCTGGTGATTGGGCGAAGCCGAAACATGGGAGCCGACTGTCGAGACCGGATAAAAAAACGAAGTTCCATACTGAATCCGCAGTCTGTCCACTGCATCCGTGTTATCGCTGCACCAAATCTGCGGCGTATAATACATCATTCCGGCGTCAAACCGGCCTCCGCCGCCGCTGCACCCTTCGATAAAAAGGTCCGGATATCGCGCAAGCAGCTTTTCCAGGAAGTCATATACGCCGAGCATATAATCATACGTTACTTTGCCCGGATAATTGACTGCGGAATAAACTTCCGCAATACTGCGGTTCATATCCCATTTGATATATTCAATATTGCCCTGGTCCAAGATACCACAGATTCGTTCAAAAATTAATTTCCTTACATCTTCCCTTGAAAAATCAAGCATCAGCTGGTTTCTGCCACGCACCGGTTTTCTGCCCGGAATCTGCATCGCCCAGTCCGGATGTTCCCGGTACAAATCGCTGTTCTCCGAGACCATTTCCGGCTCAATCCAGATACCAAACCTGACGCCGGCCGCATTCACTCCCCGAATCAGTTCGCCGAGCGTACATCCCAATTTTTCCTCATTCACATGCCAGTCGCCCAGACCGCTGTTGTCATCGTCTCTTTTTCCAAACCAGCCGTCGTCCATAACGACCATGTCGATGCCAAGTTCCGCCGCGCTCTTTGCCAGTTTCAATATCGTTGCCCCGTTAAAATTGAAATAAGCGGCTTCCCAGCTGTTAAGCAGTATCGGCCTCGACTGTCTGCTGTACTTTCCTCTGCAGATATGCTCTCTGATACAGCGGTGAAACTTCTGCGATAACGCCGTCAGACCGTTCTCTGAATAAGCCAGAATCGTCTCCGGAACAACCAGTTTTTCTCCCTCCCTCAGCGGATAATGAAAGTACTCGCTCTGAAGCCCCATGATTGCTCTGGTCTGCTCGTACTGGTCTTTCTCCGCCTCGAACAAAAAGCTGCCGCTGTATACGAATACCATGCCATAACAGCTTCCGGCATTCTCCGTCGCTCCCTTTTCCGCCAGAATGACCGCCGGATTGTACTGGTGGCTCGACGTTCCACGCCGGCTTCCAATCGCATAACTGCCATGTCCGATTTCCGCGCGCTGCAGATTCCGCTCCATTGCATGTCGTCCATAAAAACTAAGCAAATCGTATTCTCCTGTCAGGAAATCCAAACAGGACGACGCGGCCTTCTCCACAACGATTTCTTCTTTGCCACAGTTCACTATGACCGCGCTTCTCGTAATGATATCTTCTTTCTCAAGCACACCGTATAAGAGCCGTACCTGTACGCCGTTTACGCCGTCTTCCAGCGTGATTTCCAGTGTCTGTGCTTCCTCTTTCTCTGCATAGACTGCCGGAAGTCCCGGCAGTCCATACTTTCCTTCTTTTATCTCACAGCTGACATAACGTAAATCACAGCAGTCGGAGCCATCCACATTGTGAATCACGAGCGCACTGTTCCGATAGTCTCCCACACCCGAAACCGGATATTCCTGTGGCAGCACATCCATCGAATAGGTTCTGTTATCACCCACATCCGCCGGATTACCGGAAAAGCCTCTGTCATAATAAGTCAACAGGTAATCCATATCGCCGGATATACTGCCTCCATAATACAGGTGCAGCAAGAAGCCAAAATCATCCACTTTCATCTGATAAGTTGTATGTTCTGTCTGCAGCGTAAAAATCCGCTTCTCACGTTGATAATGAATCGCCATAACTACTCCTACCTTCTCGACATTTTATTTTACTGCGCCGTTTACAACACCGTTCAGAATCTGTTTCTGACAAATCAGGTAGAAAACCAGAATCGGAATCAGCGATAACAGATAAGATGCAAACGCCAGGTTATAGTTTGTTCCGAACTGTGACTGGAAATTCAGCTGCGCCAACGGAAGCGTGTTCTGGGAAGAACCCGCCATAATAACGAGCGGCGTCATAACGTCGTTCCATACCGCCAGCGCCGTAATTACCGCAACGGTCGCATGCATCGGCTTCATAATCGGGAAAATGATTTTCCAGTAGGTACGCCAGGTGGATGCACCGTCTACCCTGGCCGCCTCTTCCAGCGCCAGCGGAATATTCACGAGATATCCCGAATACAGCATGACGTTCATCGGCATATAAAATACGACATAAAGGAGAATTACGCCGACCCAGTTCGCCAGTCCAAGCTCTGCCGTCTGTTTTGCCAGAGGCATCATCAAAATCGCAAAAGGCACAAACATACCGCTGACAATAAAAAGGTATACAAAATTATAAAACTTGCTTTTCTTATTTCTTCCTAAAGTATATCCCATTAAGGAATGAATAATAATCGACAGTACAACGGTCGATACGGAAATCAGAAGGCTGTTCCGCAAAGAGTTCCAGAAATCCGTTACTTCCATCGCCTCCCTGAAATTATCGAGACTCCAGGTTTTGGGCAGGGATAACAGGCCGCTGATGCTGTTTGTCATTTCCGAAGGCTGCTTGAAGGCGATGATAACCGTCATATACAGTGGAAAAATAATCGTCGAAAGGCCGAGAATCAACAGCACCATGACAGTTTTATTTGCTTTAACTGCACTTGTTGTGTTTTTCATAACTGCTCCTCCTTTGAACCGGAAAATTTCATCTGCGCAACAGAAATAGCGACTATTACAATGAAGAATACAACCGCGTTCGCACTCTGGAATCCGAACTGGCCGCCCGACATACCGTTGTTATAAATCAGGTAGGATATGGACTCCGTACTCTGTGCCGGACCGCCTTTGGTCAACGCCATAATCTGGTCGAATACCATCAGGAAATTTTTCACACTGAGCACCATATTGATGGAAAAAAACGGTATAATCAGCGGGAAAGTCAGATGTTTGAACTGCTTCCATCCGGTCGCGCCGTCCAGGCCGCCCGCCTCATATACATCTTCCGGAACCGTCTGAAGACCGGAAATATAAATAATCGTATTCATGGCAATTGCCTGCCACGCGCACACAATCATAATACCAATCCACGCCTTGCTCGGGCTCGAAAGAATACTCGTGCTCATGCTTTCCAGGCCGACCATATCCGCCAATGCCGGCAGAATATAAGTAAAGAAGTAGTTAAAAATGTAGCCGACAACGAGGGAGCCCAATATATTCGGCAGAAAATACGCCCCGCGGAAGAATCCTTTCGCCCGAATCTTGCTATTTAAGCCAAGCGCCAGAATCAGGCTGATAATATTTACCACAATTGTCGTTACAAGCGCAAGTTTAATTGTAAACAAATAAGATTTGCCGACACGGGCGTCTGAAAACAAGTCGATATAGTTTCTGAATCCGACCCAGTCGTAACTTCCGAATCCTCTGAAATTCGTAAAGCTGTAAATGACACCGCGAATCAGCGGAATGGTGTTAAAGCAGATAAACAGCCCAAGAATCGGAATTGTAATGAATAAAAAAGTTCTTTGTCTGTCATTTTTCTTAGAAAAAATATTCATAATATCAATTTTACTCCTTTCTGTGTCAGGAATTATTTTCCGGACGCTTCCTTTCTTTTTCTGTTATGAGCCTCCATTTGCCGCTTCATAGTCCTGTACCATGCGGATAATATCTCTGTTATAACGCTGCCAGTTCGCATCAAAGTTTGTCAGGAAATTATCCGTATTCTGCTCAATCAGATAGGTCTGAAGAAGAGCATCCACCGACATTTCAGAAGGATAATAGTGGTCCTGATAATCTGTCATATTTCCTGACTCGATGAACGGAAGCATTCCGTCCAGCATGGAGGAAAGCTGAAATTCTCCTGTCTTACAGGGAACTGCGTTCTGGTCGTCGATATACTTTTGCAGATTTTCGTCCGCATAAAGGAAGTTCAGCACTTCATAAGCCGCTTCTTTGTTTTCGCAGTCAGCCATCACGCAGAAGCCCAGGTCGATACCCGAATTAAGTGTCCGCCCGTCCGCGGAGTCGCTTGCCGGCATTACAAACGAATCAATATTCAAATCGGGATTCACGGATAATATCTGAGGCGTCGCATAACTTCCGATGGTATACATTGCCGATTCGCCTCTTGCAAACGCTGTACAGGCATCGTTATAGCTGTATGCGAACGGTCCCTCCGGGCCGTACTGCAGAAGCTGTAAATATTTCTCGGCCAGCTCTCTGTATTCCGTTGTAAAGTTCGTCTGTCCCTTGTTCACCTGTTTGGTCGTGTCCGAAGGCGAAAGTTCTACTGCCATCGCATTCCAGGGCGCAAGACAGGTCCATGTATCTTTAAATCCAAAATAAAACGGAAGAATCCCTTCGGCCTGAATCTCGTCACACAGCGAAAGAAGTTCATCCCATGTAGTGGGTATCTGCCAGCCGTGTTCTTCGAACATATCCCTGTTATAAAGAACACCCGCGGCATTTGCCACATACGGTATAATGTAGGTTCCATCCGTTGGAACCAGTTCGAGCGATTCGGCGATGTCCAGATATCCCTGATTGATATACTGCATCCCTTCATAGCCCGAAACGTCCGACAGAATTTCCGCATCCACGAAATAGGAATAGTTGATATCTCCTCCGATTCCGATAATATCCGGATAATCCTCTCTGATAAATCTTGTTTTCAAAATCGTCATTGCATCGTTAGGGGAGCTAATCGTCAGATGAATATTGTCGTGCGTCGCATTGAACTCTTCTTCGACCACTTTAAAGTAATTGGCCGCTTCCGGTTTGTACTGCACAATTTCAATTTCGATTTTTCCATCGTCCGAAGAAGCTCCGCAGCCTTGAACCGCAAACGCCGCTGCCGCACAGCATAATGTCAGTTTCAGGCATTTTAATCCTTTCCTTTTCATAGCTTTTCTCCTTCCCTGTTTTAGTAAAAAAATTTTAACATACCTTGATGCTACCTGTAAATAACACTATTTTGTACATTTTATGTCTTTATGCTATTTTTATGTTATATATATGAAGTAATGTAGCATTTTGGTATATATGTTGAAAAACGCCTTGAAAAGGAGGCGTTTTTCCTGTACACTTTATGGTATGGCAGAATCATGAAATCTCATGATATGCAGAATTATGGGGTTCCTATGAAAAGAGAAAAGGTATCGATATGAGCGATGTGATTTTTTCCGTTTTTCCAAGTGAAAATTTTGTCGATTTGGGATTGTACCAGTTTGGGTGGGAACAGTGCGACCCCTCCCATTCCTTCGGTCCGGCTTCAAGAAACCACTATCTTTTTCATTTCTGCCTGTCCGGAACCGGCACGCTGTATGCCGATAATTCCAGAGGAACGACCGATACCTGGCAGATAAAAAGCGGACAGGGGTTCATGATTTTTCCGCATCAGGTCTGCACCTATATTGCAGACCATGATATCCCCTGGGAATATGTATGGATTGAATTTGACGGGCTGCGCGCCAAAGAGACCGTAGAGCTTGCCGGTCTTTCCGTGGACCAGCCGGTTTATAAGGCGCGCTACAAAGACATTCTGGATACAATGAAACAGGAAATGTTATATATTGTAAATCACAAAAACGAATCCCCTTTTCACCTGATTGGACACCTTTATCTGTTCATCGACAGTTTCGTGCGCTCTGCCACTTCCGGACAGATTAACAAAGGGAACAGTCTGCGGGATTTTTATATTAAGGAAGCCTTTTCCTATATTGAGCAGAACTTTCAGAACGATATTTCCATCGAAGATATTTCCGCTTTCTGCGGCTTAAACCGAAGTTATTTCGGGAAAATTTTCCGGGAAAACACCGGAAAATCTCCACAGGACTTTCTCATCTCCTACCGCATGACCAAAGCGACGGAGCTGTTAAAGCTGACCAGCCTTTCCATCGGCGACATCGGAAATGCGGTCGGCTACCCGAACCAGCTCCACTTTTCCAGAGCATTCAAAAATACTTATGGGATTTCTCCCAGGCAATGGCGGAATGAGCATGGGGGCGGGGGACAGTGAGCACCACCTTCGACCAAGAGCCGGCGCGGCTATTTTCCGGCCGAAACGCTGTCCTGTACAATTTCCGTCGAAAACTCCCCTGCGCGCAGCGTATAAGTTTCCCCCAGCGCCAGTTCCGGACTGCTGAAAACGACGGAAGCGCCCGGTTTCGCCGCTTTATGCCGGTACAGCTCTCTCCCATCCGCATCGGTAATTATAATTTCGGTTCCGGCCTCATAGGGTTTGTTAAAAAGATAACGAAAAGAACACTGTTCGGAGCTTTCGTCAAAAGTCTCCGCCATGCCGGAACTGCCAACTGCCAGAACCATTCCTCCTTTTATCTGACAGAATCCGTCATTCTCTTTCCCATAATCGAGCGGGCCGTCATCGTCCTTCGTCGGGCCGTCTATCACCAGTTCCCCACCCTCTATCAGCAGATTTCCGTTAGAATCCAGGCCATCCCCTTCCGCATTGATATGCAGAATCCCTCCTCTGATAATCAGGTTCGGCATTGTTTCCACGATATCTTCTGACGGCTTCTTTTTCTTTTTGTCCTCTCCGCCGTTGGCGTTGATGCCGTCGTCACTGGCCGTAATATCGAATATACCGCCCTCTATGATGACCTGATTCGCTTCCAGCCCTTCTTCCGACTCCGCAATCAGGAAATTCCCTCCGGTAATATACAGCTCATATTTCGCCTGAATACCCTTTTTCCCGGCGCTTAACCGGAACTCTCCGCCTTCAATCGTCACATCGTCTTTTCCTTTTACGGCATGGCCCGCCGCCTCCACCTCAATACAGCCGCTGTCGATGCGCAGTCCGGCCTTCGACTGAATCCCGTTGTTCAGCATTCCGGCAACTTTTAACGCCCCTTCCCCGGTAATTAACAGGTCTCCCTCCGCATAGATGACCGCGCCGTCGCCCTTTTTACCGCCATCGCTGCTATCAGCGCCAGCATTTCCGTTAGCGTTACCGCTTTGCAGAAAGTTCTCCGTTCCTTCCGCCAGCAGTATCGTCGCAGATTCCGCATTCTCTATATGAATGGCCGCCTCCGACGAATTGCCAAGCGTGACTCCGGCCAGCTCCAGCAGAACCTTCTCATCATCACAATCCACATAAATCTGCCCGTCTTCCAGCGCTCCCGTTATCCGGTAATGGCCGCCCTGTACAATTGTCACAATCTCACCGTCAGCGGCCGCGCCTGAAACGCCAGTCACTTCCGCGCCCCGGCCGGAAATGTCAATTGCATCTGTCCCCAGGGAAATCATCGTGGGCTCCGCCTCCGCGGAATTTTCCCAGAACAGGAACGCAAGGAGCGCAAGGATGCAGACCGCCAATGCGATGAATCCCGAAAATGCCGTATGCTCTTTTCTTTGATTCTGCTGATTGTTCATTTCCATCCTCCCAGTCCGCCATCCATGCGCTTTTCTTTCTCTACGCTTTTACATATTTTTGTTTTGAACTTTTGGGCTTATCGGGTAACGTTAATCTTATTTTTCCGGCCTCTACCAATGGCGCAACCAGATTCAGCATTGTGTGTGTACGGGATTTCCCTGTAAATGCAATCAGCTCCGCCCGAGTTCTCGGTACAGAACAGAATGACAGAATAGCATCCGCCGAAACAGTGTTTTCCTTGAAAAAATTATTCTTCATAACCACCTTAAATTCCCCGTGCATGACGGAAAAATCCGGAACCGGGAGTCCCGCGCCAACAAATTCAGCCCTCATTGTCGGAATCCCCGAATAGCGGTTTTCTGTAACTTTCAACAATTCGAGCATATTGGCAAGCGCTGCATTTCTCGTTTCGGGATGCACTTTTCCCAATGCGTTAATTGTCATTTTCCCATATAATCCACCGCTGTTCAAAATTTCCATTCGGTCACGATACATTTCAATACGAATAGGTATGTTTTCCGTATAAATACTGTAATCACGGTGAACAAGTGCATTCAGTATTGCTTCTCTTACTGCCTTGACCGGGTATTCCGGTTTATCGTTCCGATGCCCGTTATCATCCACAATTGTTTTCGTTCTGCTATTTTTCCGTACGAACTCTACAGCTTCTTCCAGCATATCTGGAATTGCACCGGTAATGCGCTTATTGTCAATAAACCGTTCTCCATCGTCGCCTGTAATACCCATTTCCGTACCTGGCAGACATATGGCCGTAATACACAGCTGTGGAAAATATGTCTGTGGATATCTGGAAAATGTCATTAATCCCGCCAGCGTCATCTCACCACCAACCGTTACACCCATCAATTCCAAAATCTCATGGTCAGACACATTTTCCGAAAGATTTTTTCTTTCCCGTTTTACGGCCTCAAGATAGCGATTCAGCCGTTCCGAATCCAATAACTGCATTTTGGCACTCGATACCGTTCTGATATCATCATGAATCCTTTTTCGAAAAACCTCATAACTATAAACTTCATATTCACTCATTAATTCATCGGATTCTCCAACACGAACATAAGAACCTTTTATACGTCCGACTCCTTTATAAAACACAGGCCTGTCCGTAATATCCACACCTGGAATTTCTGCGGAAACAATTATTTTTCCTTCTATTTCGCAAACAGTAAACAGCGCCCTGACCGCCGGTTCCATCTGCTTACACTGTTCTGTAACCTTTTTTTGTAAATCCTGTGGGTCATAAACGCCCTTGAGCCGATATCCATCCTTTTCATCCACCCCAAAAATGATAATTCCTCCATCATCCTGATTGGAAAATGCCGATAATGTATCGAACAGTCTGGTAGGGCATCCATGTTCAGCAGACTTCAATTCTAATGTCTGTTTTTCTGTCTTCTGATATTGTATCTCTTGAACAAGAACTTTTAATGCTGCCTCCTGCACCCCAACATCTCCTTTCTCATTCTGCCTATATTCTATATAAGTATAACATATTTTTTCTTGTACGCATATAGAATGATAAATTAATTATCAATTATGATAACCATTTTCAAAGTCTGATAATATTTTCTTCAAATTTGATAAATACTTTTCAAATTCTTATCATAATAAACAACTACGAAACGGTGCTTTCAAAACCTCAGTCGTACAATAATTCCCGGCATAATCCCGGAAGATTTCCTTCACACCACCCATCGGCACTTCCCCAAATCCACATGCCCGTTTTCTTTGAACGGGACGCCCTCTTTTCGCAGCAGTTCGCCCTGCTCCCGCCAGCCGGGAACAAGGCGCCCCGCATGGTTGACGACCCGGTGGCAGGGATAATCGCCGTAATACTGCGACATGCCAAGCACCTTTCCGACAAGACGCGCGTTCTTATCCCGGCCGATGAGCTTTGCAATCTGCCCGTAAGTCGCCGCCTTTCCCTCCGGTATTTCCTCCACGACGGAAAGAATTTCATATATCAAATCTTCCTGTAAAACACCTTTCATACCCAGTCCCACAAAATCCTATCCGCCGTCCGCATATTGCCAGTCATCACCTTCGCACAAGCAACGGAAGATGAACCCTCACGGAAATTAACTACGTTTCTACGCCGCTCTATTGCTGCGCATTTTCTTCATGGTAACACAATTCGCGAAATTCTTCAAAGGAAATCCCCGTCAGCTGACCGCGCTGCCTGTCGGCGACGTCCGCTTTTCCTTCCGCACGCTCTTCTGCTCTTCCTTCCGCTTTACTTCCTGTCTTTTCTTCCTCCGCTCCATCCCGCAGCCTTACCGTCAGCGTCCGGGCCGCCAGCTCCTTTTCTCCTATAATCAGCATAAAAGGCACTTTCTCAAGCCGCGCTTCCCGAATTTTATACCCCAGTTTTTCATCCCGCGTGTCCATTTCCGCCCTGATGCCCGCTTCTTTACATTTTTGCAATATTTCATTCCCATATTCGAGGTATTTATCGGAAACAGGCAGAATCTTCGCCTGTACCGGGGCCAGCCAGACCGGAAATTTTCCGGCATAATGCTCAATCAGGATTCCAATAAACCGCTCCAGCGAACCGAAAATAACCCGGTGAATCATAATCGGCCGGTGTTTTTGCCCGTCCGCCCCTGTATATTCCGCCTCAAATCTTGCCGGAAGCTGGAAATCCAGCTGAATCGTTCCACACTGCCATGTCCGGCCGATAGAATCCCTGAGATGGAAGTCCAGCTTCGGTCCGTAAAAAGCGCCGTCCCCTTCATTGACGACAAAAGGAAGGTCGAGCGAGCGCGCCGCCTGTCTGAGTGCCTCCGTCGCAAGCTCCCAGTCCTCCTCGCTTCCGATGCTGTTCTCCGGTTTCGTGGAAAGCTCCACAAAATAAGAGAATCCAAACTTTTCATATACTTTCTGAATCAGCAGAGCCACCTTCTGAATCTCCGGAATCATCTGTTCTTTCGTCATAAATATATGGGCGTCGTCCTGTGTGAAGGCGCGGACCCGCATCAGTCCGTGCAGCTGCCCGGATTTCTCATGCCGATGCACCAGCCCCAGCTCCGCCAGACGCAGCGGCAGTTCTTTGTACGAATGGGGCTCGCTCTTATAAACAAGCATACCGCCCGGACAGCTCATCGGTTTGATGGCGTAATCCGTTTCATCCACCACCGACGTATACATAGCTTCCCGATAATGCTCCCAATGCCCGGACGTTTCCCACAGCGACCTCGTGAGCATAACCGGCGTTGAAATTTCCTGATATCCCTCCTGAAGATGCAGTTTTCTCCAATACTCTGTCAGAAGATTTTTTAATATCATCCCTTTGGGAAGGAAAAAGGGAAATCCCGGCCCCTCTTCCCGAAGCATAAACAGACCAAGCTCTTTCCCCAGCTTTCTATGGTCTCTTTTTTTCGCCTCCTCCAGCATATGCAGATACTCTTTCAAATCGGACTGCTTCGGAAACGAAATGCCGTAGATGCGTGTAAGCATTTCGTTCTTTTCGTCCCCGCGCCAGTATGCTCCGGCTATGCTGAGCAGTTTGATGGCTTTGATATAACTTGTATTGCCGATATGCGGCCCTTTGCAAAACTCCGTATAACCGCCCTGTCTGTAAAATGTCAGTACAGGCGTTTCTCCGGACAA
Source organism: uncultured Lachnospiraceae bacterium (assembly GCA_910578715.1). Classification (GTDB taxonomy): domain Bacteria; phylum Bacillota; class Clostridia; order Lachnospirales; family Lachnospiraceae; genus UBA3282. The sequence continues at coordinate 25,294 of CAJTRL010000038.1, forward strand.
ATCTTCTCTATATGCTTCTTTTCCGGACGCCTCCCCGGCAAGCTCTTCTATCAGCTCCTTCTTGTAACACTCCCCGGCCTTCTCCATACAGGCGAGCGCCTCCTGTGCGGAAACCGGTTCCACCTGTAAGGAAAGGGAGCGTCCGGCAATCTCATACATTTTCGCTTCCACCGCTTCCAGCTGTTCCTCTTCAAAGGGAAAAGCAAATTTGAAATCGTAATAAAATCCGTTTTCAACCGCCGGCCCTATCGCGCATTTTGTGTCAGGATATAATTCTTTGACAGCCTGTGCGAGAACATGCGCGCTCGTATGCCAGAACGCCTGACGCACTTCCTTCTCTTCAAAACTTCCCTCGTAAACTTCACCATTGCTTTGTAATACTTTCATTCTTTCTGCCTCCTTCTTTTTCCTGGGGCGCCGTTCTCCGGCGTCTTTCAAATTTCATTCCACCAACATAATCAGAAAGCGAATCACGCGGCATTCGCCGGATGTGCGTATGCACTCACGAGTGCTTGCACGCCCGCCCGGCTCATTGCTCGCACAAAAAAGCACCCATGAATACGCTTACGCATATTCAAGGGTGCATTATGCACGGTTCCACCTTGACTTTTCACTTCAGATTCCAACAAATCCTATCCTTTAACGCAGGCATACGGCTGCACTTTCCAAATGGCTGTTATTCCCGCATATAGCCGGAATGCTTCCCATCATTTCCGCACAGCGGCTCCGGACTGGTTTTCGTAAACATCTGGCATAGATGGCTTTCACCTTCTGCCATCCTCTCTGCATGCCGCCCGTAAACTACTCTTTCCGTCATCGCTTTTCTTATGTTGGGTTTACTTTAGCACAGAAGGCTTTCTTTTGTCAATACCCTCTGTAAGTCCCTTTCTTATCCCGCTTCACTTCATAAAGCGCCTCGTCCGCACGGTTCAGAAGTTCAGAGATATCTGCATTCTTGTTGTCAGTCCATGCGAACCCTGATGAGGCGCTTATGATTCCGGTCTGCGTATCGGACAACGCCACCGTATTTCTGTGGAGCAGCTCATAAAAATCGTCCATATACCTTATGATGTCATCGCTGCTCCCGCAGTCAAAGATGAACATACAAAATTCATCGCCGGAGCGCCTTGACGTCAGAAAATGTTCCTTCGGCATAGACGCCATTACGGAGGAAAAACTTTGCAGATACTTATCGCCCACATCATGACCGTAGGTATCGTTGATATCCTTAAAATGGTCCAAGTCCAGCATAACTGCCGCACAGCCTTTTCCTTCCGGTATATTGCGAAGAATTTCTTCTGTCATCTTTTTAAAATATTGATATTTGTACAGTCCGGTGAGCGGGTCATGGACGTTTTCATATCGCATTTTGCGTTTTTCCAGAATGTCCCCTGTCACATCGGTTATGACGCCCAGTTTTCCTTCCTCTGATTCGGACATATGGATGCGGACATACTTCGCATCTCCAATCTGATATACGTCTTCCTCCTCTTCGACAGGTTCTCTCGTAAGCTGTTTGATGTAGTCGTCAAAAGAAGATACGTCTTTGCACAAAGCGGCAACTTTCTCATCGGGAACAGACAAGAGCTTACCCAGTCCGGAAGTGACGAAAACATGCGTATCTCCGTTCTCATATTCAAAGGCTGCCAGCGGGATTTTACTGATTTCAATAATAGCAGAAATGCGGTCGGAAAGGCTGACAATGCTTTTCACCATCGTATTGATTCCTCCGCTCAGCGCCTGGAACTCCCGGTTTCCGCCTACATCTACCGTAGTATCCAGATTGCCGTTCGTAATCGCTTTCAGTTTGTCTATAATCTGATAAATTCCGCCGATTATCTTCTGGCGGGTCAGATAACTCAGTAACAGTACCACCGCTATCATAATAAACAGCAAGTACAAAAATGTGCGGAGCGTATTTCTCACCAGCTCCTGAAAAAGGACATTCGCCGAGACAGCGGCGCAGAGGAGCACATCGTCATACTGCTCGCTTACCACATACACCAGATTTCCGTCCCGTCCTTTCCGGTAAGCGCCTTCCGCACAGCCAAGCAGCTGTTCCAGCCGGTAACAGTCCGCCGTAAATTCCTGTTCCAGACCATTTGAATGGCCGAGAACGGCTCCTGATTCGATATCCAGTACAAAAAGCTCCTCCTCCGCATCCGTTGGAAATCTTGAAAAAATATAGTCATAAGTATTTCGCGACTGTGCCTCCAGCTGCCGCTTCGGCTCAAAGCCGACCTGTACAATCCCTTTTCTTCCGTTTCTCGCCACTCCCACATACTGCATGACTTTTGCTTCCGCAGCATTGGGCTGAGGTTCCTGAATCAGATAAGCCCCTTCTTCATCGCTTTCTAAAAGCGCGAGAAAAGCGTTGGTCTGCGGATGTTTGCTCATATCGATTCCGACATATTGGGAAACGGAACCGGCCACAATAAACCCGCTCTCGTCGATGACATGAAGCTCATCCACATTGAGAAGGTCCGCCAAATACTGCATTTCTACTACGCTTAATGATAAAACATCTTCTCTGTCCAGAACATAAGCTGCCGCTCTCGCTCTCGTCAGGTAGTCTTCATCCAGACTCTCCTTCATCAGAGCAAGCTCCTGTCTGTTATTTTCCAGGGTATGTATCATCTGGTCTGTCTTGGTATGAAAAGTGGCAGTCTGCTGCCGCTCCAGGGTATACCAGTAAAAAGAGAAATTTATCAGAAGTATTAAAAAACTGGCGGCCGTCATAATTGCTATCGCATATTTGATAAAAATTTTCTGCATATAAACATCCTTTTGGACTTTATCGTAATATATTCTAAACTCGCAAATTCGCGCTTTCAGCGCTCTTTGTCCGATTTCATCGGACATTTGCTCGTTAATACCCGCAGAAAAACAAATGTCTGCTTCGCAGCCGCTTGTTTTTCTTTGCGGATATTATATCATTTTTTCGTGTCATAAAGGTTCCCTTTTTTTCGCATATTATCCTGAAATTTCGCAAACAGCATAATGTGAAAAATTCCATCTTCACAATATGCGCCGATATTCCCGCCTATTTTGTCCGAAAAAGCAAGCACGCTCTGCATGCCGAGCCCATGCTCTCCTCCGGCGCTGCTTTGGGGCAGCCCGGTACGTTCGTCAAACCGGATTTCCCGTTCATACGCATTTTGCATATGAATCAGAAGATGGTCTTTGGAACAGTGGATTTTTACATCCAGAAACCGTTTTTCCGGCCCCAGCTCTTTTACACAAAGCAAAGCATTTTCAAACAAGTTCGCAATAACCGAAGCAAATTCATAGTCGTTGACCGGCACTTCTTTTGGCGCAAAAATGTCCTGGCGCACTTCAATATCCGATTCTTTCGCCCTTTCCGTCATACTTGCAATTACCGTATTCACAACCAGGTTTTCGCAATATTTGTGAACCTTGTTTTCATCCGCCACATCGCTTATATGCTTCGTCACCCTCCGGATTTCTTCATATTCTCCCTGTTCCAGCAATGCCTCTATCATATCGGAATAGTGCCGCATATCATGCCGCAGGATTCTCAGATTTTTTTCCATCCGTTCCACCAGATAATACTGATTTTCCAGACCTTTGATATAGGATTTAAATAACACGTTTTTCCAGTATACACTCTTCCTGTTGGATTCGCTTTCCACATACCGGAACACGATGACATAGGAAATAAACATCGTGACGATAAAAATCAGGATTCCCGGCACAGATTTCAGATTATCTTCCAGCTTGCACGGAAGCATCGTCAGAAAGGCAAACCCACAATAGAAAAATGCCGGAATCAGGCATAATAACCACCAGTTCTGCATAGGTCCCACACTCTGGTGAGTAAGCCAGATATCCCGGATTTTCAGTACCAGAAATAGTAATATGAGAAGATGTATCAATACGCTTCCCGCCAGGGAAAGAAACATATTCTGCGTGTAACTGAACAATACAGAAGACATAATCGCCCCCGCCAGCACATAGTTCGATGCCGTGAGCCCGATAAATAAGACCATGCTGTTTCTTTTTTCCGCAATACAAAGTCCCGTAAACTGAATCAACAGTATCTGAATAATGCTCACCGTAAGATAAACGCCGTCGCTGTCCTCAAACAAATTCAGCTTAAAAAAATCCATTGCGCTTATCAGCAGAAAAGAAACGGCACAGATACCCACCGTTTTTATCCTGGAATATCTGTGCACGATAAACAGATAAATAAATAACATAAAGAAAAAACACGCTGTCATGCTGGAAATGTTTTTATAAAAATCCATAGATACCCACCCGTCTGCTTTCACAGGCATCTGCTTTTGCAGACACTTCTCTCGTTTATCTGTACTGTTCCGAAACAAAATGCAGATATTCTTTTTTCACATCCGATGCCCGCGTTTTGCTAATCGGAATGTTCCGGCCGTCCTCCATAAAGCATACCCCCTGTATCAGGCTCCTGATATAATTCATATTCACAAGATATGATTTGTGTACCCTTACAAAACTATTGCACTCCGCAATCCCTTTTATTTCCTCATCGAAGGATTTCCTGATAAAAATACTCCTGACAACACTTCCGTCCGTCAGGTGCACTTCCAGCGCCCTTGCGGCGTTTTCAATGTAAACGATATCGGAATAGGAAACCGATACAAGGCCTTCCCGCGTTTTTACCGGATAACGGATATCCTGAACTACCGCATTCTGATTCATCGAAATATACGATACGGCATATCCCATGGCCTCGGCAAAAACCTCTTCACTCACAGGCTTTAACAAGTACCGCACCGCATGCACTCCATATGCTTCCAAAGCGAACTCATCGGAAGACGTGATATAGATAACGGCACATTTCCCGCTCTTTTCCAGCAGATTTCCGATGTCAATTCCCGTTTTTTCCGGCATAATCATATCCAGGATATAAATATCCGCCAGCTCGTTCTGCAGTATCTTATGATAAACCTGTAAAGCATCCGAATACTTCTCTACTTCAAATTGGGTGTCATGGGATTCCTCATACGAAAGCAGCAATCGTTCCACCTTTATCAAGTCTTCCCTGCAGTCGTCGCAGATTACAATCTTCATATCCGTCTTTCTTCTCCAAATGTCTTTATATTAATAATATTACGTAAGTTCTACAAGCAGCTCATGCACTGCGTTTTCATCGAGACGGCGGATTTCCTCCAGCGAAACGGCCGCCGTTCCGGCGCTTAATGCAATCGGTTTTCCATCCAGAAACGCTTTCTCCGTCCGGTATACGCCGCATTCTTTTCCAAGCGCATTCCGGTAAACAATATGCCATCTTCTTCCGCCGAAATTCAGATAGATGCCCGCCAGACCGTCTTTAAACTGTTCTTTCTGCAGGCGCGGCTCCAGCACGAGCGCACCGCATTTTCCCCTGACGCCGAACATCTCCGTTATGACGGTCAGCATCATCCAGCTTGCCGCTCCGGTCAGGTAATGATACATTCCTCTTCCCCGGTCGTTAAAATATTCGGGAATGCCCGGATAAATACGGCTCACCGTAAAATCCGCCGCCTGCTCATACAGCGAGCGCAGCGCCGCCCAGCCTTCCTTCGCAAATCCCTGTCTGTAAAGCGCATTGGCATACATCGTCGTCATATGGGAAAAGACCGCGCCGTTTTCCTTGTGCCCATAGGCAAACCCGAACATTCTGCCGAGGTCCGTTTTCAGCTCCCCGAAATCCGTATTCAGGCGATACCCTCCGACCTCTTTTTTGTAAAGGTATTTATCCGCAGCCCTGACGATTTTCGCCGTCTGCTCTTTCGTTGCCGTTCCCGACATCACGGCAAATACCTGTCCGGTGAGCATCATCCTGACGCTCATATCGCCGCGTTCAACGTACTCGCACTGTCTGCCATTGTTATCATAATAGCTGTTGAACCATCCGCGCTCCTCACCGTCTTCTATCCACTCCGTCCGCCGGATATGCTCTTTCAGCCACTGTGCTTTCTCCAGCAGGCTTTCCCTTATCTTTGCACAGTCAAAAGAACGTTTCTGACCGGAAATGTTGTGAAAACAGCTCTGACAGTACTTAGAAAGCGTCTCTTTTTTCCGCTCAATGTCTTCATAGAAATCCGTCCCCGTCTGCAGAAGCGGCTCGATTTCCGCAAGCAGTTCCAGGGAGTCCAGTCCCTCTTTTTCCTCCAGCAAGGAAAGTAACGATGCGAGCGTTTCCAGATTGTCCGCGTAGGCGGCCGTAAACGCCACGCTTTCGCCGCGCTCCGGCGCCATATCCAGAGCGTCGTTCCAGTCCGCGCCGCGCAGGCGCATATGGTTGTGTTCGCCAACTTCATAGAAAACGGTCAGATTCTGCACCAGAATATGTTCCAGCACAGTTCCGTAATAGGCTTCGCCTTTTTCATCTTTTAAGAGCGGCGCGCTGCCCGCTTCCCAGTTTTCGTCGATTTTTGTTCCCCGTTCTTCCTGTTTATCCTTAAAGTAGGTGTTTTCCTTTAATAAAATGGACAAATCGCCCGTCTGGTCGATATACAGCTTCGTCGTCATCAGAGGCCAGAGCCCGTGGTCCATCCAGACTCTCGTAATATTGTTCCTGTCGGCAATAAATTCACCCTGTCCGCTCCCGATAATCGTCGCGTTGCTGCCGTCAATCCTGACGCCTCCGTAATTGTCAATCAGCATCTGCCTTACGCCGTCCGGATTCATAATCAGCAATGCCAGGCAGTCCTGCCATAAATCCCGCCAGCCTCTTCCGCCCTTGCCATAATCATGATGGGGCAGAAAAGAACATCCGTAAATCCGCCGGAGCATCGGCTGGAAATTCACCCAGTACATAAAATTGTCAAAAACAGAGTCCGCCGTCTCATAAGATACGTTTATTTTATCGAGCCAGTACTGTTTCGTCTGCTCAAACACACGAAGAACCGCATCTTCATCCCGGTATTCCGCAAGCATCTTCAGAATTGTTTCCCGCTGATGCTCCGCGCCGATGAAAAGAACAAAACTCTTTTTTTCTCCCGGCTCCAGTTCGGCATTTTGAAAACGGAGCGCTCCTACGATTTCATAACCGTCATACTTTCTTCCGGCAGGTTCATACGGAAGGTTACGGATAACGCTTTCCGGCCTTTCAAAATTTCCGCCCTCTCCGATATAATCTTCCACCACGGGCATAAACCCGGCCGGGGCCGCACCGTCTCCTTCCATGCCGCACACAAAATAAGTTATTTCATTTTTCCGGTGTCCTCTCTCGTCAAAAGAAAGCGTCGGCGTCACCAGAACGCCCTCCGGAATCGTCTCCGCCCGGTGAAGTAACGAAGTCACATGCCGATGGTCCCTTAAATTGTCCGCGCTCCTCCCATAGAGCGGAACTGCCGCCGTCGGCACAAAAGAGCAGGCCCGCTCCCCCGTGTTCTCTATCTCCACATACAGAATTTCAACATTATAATTTCCGACCGGAACAAAAGACGTCATACGCGATAACAGGGAATACTTCGCCGATTCCCGCTCAAGCCGCTGCCACATAGGCCCGGCTGTCAGAGTGCTCCTGTCCTGTTTCTCCGTAAATTTCGCCGCCTGTGCCTCCGCGGAAGCGCCCGTCAGCGAATAGCAGTCCCCGTTTTCGAATCTGCACCAGAAATTCCTGGAAGACCTGTTATTATGAAGCTCTTCCGCACTGACCGGCTGCAGAATAAATTCGTTCTGGCCGCACTTTGAATCCCCTCCAAGCGTCGGCGTCAGCGCGCTTTTGATGCCCTGTCCGCCCGCCACCGGGAAATACAGATAGCTCGTATTCTCCGGCTGTTCCAGCCGGAAAGTTCCCTGATTATCCAAAAACTGATACCCTGTTACCGCGTCATAACTCATATTATACGTCCTCTCTTCCCTGACATTTTCCGTTTTCTTCTCCGGACATTCTTCTCTGAACATTTTTTCTTTTCTTATCTCGACAATTTTCCGTTTCTTCTGCTATGTTTTATATTTTACTTCCTCGCGGCATCCATTGTCCATATTTTATTTTCCCGGGCAATGAAGCCAACTCCGCAAGTCCCTGTTAAAAGCAGAGCAGAATGTCTTATCGCTGCTCATATTTACCCTCCCTGAAGAAGATTGCTATATAATTATAAACTATTGTGAAAGAATTGGAAAGGCGGAAGTGTTATTGTTAAATCAATGTGCGCCTCCGCCGGAAATTCGTGTAAAGTAATTAAAAAAAATTACGTGCAGTGATAAGGGAAACTATGATGTTCTTTTGAGAAATAAATCTGAACTGTCAGAGAAAAGCAAAAACATGGAAAATTCTAACAGGAAATTGACAAAGTATCCCTAATAATGATACAATACCATTATTCATTACAAAAGGGCTTGCCAACTATATACAGAAAAAAAATATGCCGTCTATCATATATTTATATTTATGATAAGCGACATTTTTTTGCGGGGTGATATACAACAAAGTACATATTAAGCTAAAAGAAGATAAATATTATGGACGGTTTTATCGGGCGGCCTGACAGGCTGTATGAATTTTAAGGAGGTAAGATACTATGAATAAGAAGAAAACCGCAGTTGAGGTGTATTTGTCTACGGTATTTAAATGGGGACTTATTATATTGGTGAGCGCCTGTATGTGCGCTACCGTTATGTTTAATACCGAAAAAATCTTTGGATTATATCCTACCGTCCCCTGGCTTGCAACAATCGGTCTGGGTATTATGGACTCGGCCTTTTTTATCATTGCCATACTTATCGTAAAGACTTCGTTTGACCCGGACGGTTATTTAAAAGAGGGCAGATTACGAATCGGTAAGATTTTTTCGGTGGCTATCCTGGTAATTCAATGGAATTATCTGTTGTATATGCTTCCTACCAGAACATTTTGGGGATTTTTATTCTTTTTCCTTATTTTAGTGGCATTCTTTCTGGATATTAAAATGTTACTCTTTAGCGGCATTGCCTGTATGATATCTCTGTTTATCGGCTGGTTCGTCCGTGGAACGGACCTTCTTCCGGTTAAGGATGAATTATTCCTTTCAGATACTCTGATGTGTCTGGTTGCACTCGTGCTGTCGCTGGCGGGACTGCTTATATTTGTTTTCTTTGTTGCCCACTTTCTGGTAAATGCCAAAAAGGACGAGCTGGAAAAGAACAGCGAACATGTTACAAGCGTTCTTGCTTCGGTGCAGACATTATCCGAAAATCTGCGGGCAGCCGGTTTATCGCTTTCACAGATATCAGAAAATGAAAGCGCTTCTGCCGAGGAGCTGGCGGCTACCAGCGAGCAGTTAGTCGAAAGCAGTAATCTGCTCGGTTCAAAAACGGACGAGAGTATGGCAAATCTGAGCGAATTGAGCGAGTGGGAAAGCGTCGTTGCCAATAACGTCGAAAAGGTGGAACAGGTTTCAAAAGATTTGCTGGATAAATCTGCCGAAAACGAAAAACTCCTCGGCGATTTACATACCATCAACGGTGAAGTATCCGAATCCATGAAAGCTACCATAGAAATCACCCGGCGCTTATCGGAAGCGGTACAGGAAATTGGCGTAACGCTTAACCTTATCAACGATATTTCAAGCTCTACGAATTTACTGGCATTGAATGCCTCTATTGAAGCGGCAAGAGCCGGTGAGGCCGGCAGAGGATTTGCAGTTGTTGCCACAGAAGTTGGCAATCTGGCTAACAGTACACAGCAGTCATTACAAGTTGTTCAGACAGTTATCGAAAGAGTACAGCAAAACGTTACGGATATTACCGCACAGGTCAATGAAAATTCCGTGAAGCTCGGTACACAGAATGAGTATTTTCAAAATGTATTTCAAAGCATGCAGAATATGGCAGACCTGTTAGATACATCAGTAGAAACAATCAATACGATGGGCGAAGCGCATGGAAAGCAGTCAGAAGTCATTAAGAAAACCATTTCTATTAATCAGGATATTGCCGAAAGCATTCGCAATGAAAATGAACAGTTCAACTCCATCAATGCTATGGCCGAAAGCAATGCCCATGATACAACAGAGGTTGCGGCACAGGCCGATATGGTTAATGAAATCGTCGAAAAAATGACACAATTATTAGAACAGGAAAACGTATAAAAAATCTGTACTCATGCCAGCGGCCGACTGCCGAATGATTCGGATAATTGGACAAAATACCATATCTGACAGTCTGTACAGCCGGCCATCCCATTCATACCGGGGCATTTAACTCAAATAAGTTTATCCAGTTCTTCATTCAGTTTCTTTTTTAGAATTTCCAGCTCTTCGCTGGTCGGATTATATTTCTTATCGGTTAATTCTTTTCCAAGCTGCCAGACAGGACCGGGAACGGGAGTATCTCCGTCTCTTCTCGGATGGATATGCCAGTGCATATGCAGACCGCCTCCAACTCCCTGCAGCGCATAATTCAGTTTATCCGGCTCAAACGCATGATATACCGCTTCGGCCACAACTGCCATTTCATGCAGAAATTCATCTCTGTAACCGGGTTCCAGCTGATGCAGCTCATATGCGTGCTGTTTACAAAGAAACAGCGTATACCCTTTTATCCTTTGCTGGTCGCCTATTACGACATATCCTGTATTCAGTTCACGAACAAAGTAAGGGTTTTTGTTTTCCTTGATGAGCGCTATTCTTTTACAAACCAGACAGTCCTCCATATCAGTCACCATGCCTTTCTTCAGATACTTATTTAACCCCATTGCAATCTGCCTTTCGCATAATTGTCAACAAAATATTCCTAAGCCTTAATAAAAAATAATGGAAACGCTGTACTTATCAACGTTTCCACTACTTTGTACAACTGCCGGCGACCGGAATCGAACCGGTACGGGAGGTTAGTCCCGCAGGATTTTAA
>CAJTRL010000039.1 GCA_910578715.1 uncultured Lachnospiraceae bacterium
CTAAAATGGTATCTATGATTCTTTTGATGGGGGCAGTTTCAATACTGCTTCTTTTTTGTGGATATTTATTGCTGAAAACGATAGAGGAGTGGGAACAGAAAAGGCAGAATGAAAAATTGAGGCAGCAAATCTGCATACAGGAGCAGATTTATGAAAAACAATACGAAACTTTCAGACAGGCCGGAAGGGTACAGCATGATTTGAAGCACAGGCTTGTGACGGTGGAGCAGTTATTGACAGAAGGAAATTCGGAATATGCTCAGAAATACCTGGAACATTTTTTGAACGATATGAATGAAGTCACCGGATTTGAATGCCGGGAAACGGCATGGAAAACATTAATATCCATCAAGGAGAGCCGGGCACGGGCGGCGGGAATTACCTGTCAGACTGATATTAACGACAGGGGGCTTTTTAAAATCGACAGGGACGACTTGTGCATTCTGTTAGGAAATTTACTGGATAATGCGATAGAAGCGGAAGAAAAACTGGAGGGAATGCGTGAAATCAATTTATGTATCCGTGAAGAAAAAATGATTTATATAAAGATAAAAAATCGGATTGGACCGGATGAAGTAGGCAATACTACACGGACAACAAAAGAAAACGAGGAATTTCATGGTTTTGGGTTACAAAGCGTAAATGAAATTGTGGATAAATATAATGGAATAATTCAAATAGAAAAATGTAGTAATTATTTTGAAGTGGAAATCTTTTTTTAGGTATCGCGGAATGTGACAAAATTCGGGAGAAAAGTGTCAAAAATCTCTATATAGATATCAAATATGATATGTTAAAAGAAAAATAGAGAAGGGAAGGAAAAGTGACAGAATATTTGTCCCATAAACTGACCGTGCTCTTGTGCAGAAAAATGCGGATTGAGGAAGACGAAACAGAATTATACGAGCTGGGCATAGAAGTGCTCGTTTCGACAGGATATACGTCTGCGGTTATCATTTTTATAGGAGCTTTATTGCACCGGGCGGTAGAAGCGCTGATATTTCTTGCGTGTTTCATTACGCTCAGGAATTATAGCGGCGGATACCATGCGAAAACGCGAGTGGGCTGTTTTGCAACGTCCATAATCTGTTATCTGAGCTCTGTAGGAATTGTCTTTCTGACAGGCAGAATTCCGGTTCGCACATCGGTATTCCTCATGTGTATCGGGCTGATGGCAGTTCTGGCGCTTTTCTATAAGCTGGCGCCGGCTGAAAATCCGAATAAGAGGCTGACTGCAGACTGGAAGAAGTATAACAGAAAGATGACCTTTATTGTGTTGTTTTTCTGGATTGGCACAGAACTGCTTGGAAGTCTGGCTGGAGCAGTGGGCGCGGCCAGTCAGATAGGGGCAACACTGTTTATAGTTGCGGCGCTTCTCTGGAAAGTGAGGGAAAAATCATGAAGACAGTAAAAGAAAGTATGGAAGCACTTGTGAAAAAGACGATTCGCGTCGTAGCCATGACGACGGTCTCATCTACGACACGTTACCTGGCTTATCAGCCGAAAAAAGACGAGGAGCTGGCAAAGAGGTATCTGGCGGAGAAATAAGGAAAGTACAAAAGCAGAGGGCAATACATATGGATGCGGGACAATATGGTCTGAAATATGGATTGCCCTTTTTGGGAGGCTGAAAATTTATCTGTATTACGCCAATAGGACTTGAGGTGATTTCGTGATGACATTGAGAAAAGGCTTCGTGGATGGTAAGAAAAAGTACAAATTCATCAGAAAAGGTGTGATATTTCAGGGACTGGCCATCTTGTGCATCTTCTTTACGGGATGCGGCAGTACCGATTCTGAGTTGATATATATCCGGGATGACAGGCTGGCTGTGACGGAAAAGGAACCGGAATTTGAGGAAGTGCCGGTAAATTCTATTGGAATCTATGTAGATGCAACACCTTCGATGGAAGGATATCTGGGATGGCATCGGGAAAGTACAAATAAGGATTATCCGGCGGCAACGGAAACACAAGAGGAGGATTACAATACCGTAATTCCAATTACCGTTTATGAAAGATGTTTAAAGCAGATAAACGATATTGTTCATAGTAATTTTGTGCAAAGCGATATCCAATATTACAGTGCGGATACGGCTTTATGGAGTACACAGAAAAATGTTCTGGCAGAAGCGGAGGAGGCCGGATTTTACAGAAACAGCGGTTATAAAAATAAGCCGAATGTAAGTGAAGATGAAAATGACTACCAGATGGTAGAAGCATATGAAGATAAATTTGATTTGGCCTTTTCAAATCCGAGTATATCCTATGCCATAGAAAATGCGGCGAAAGAGGATTTGGCAATTATTATTACGGATTTATATGAGAATAAAAGCAATTCTGAGAAATTAATTGCAAGTCTGAAACAGGTTAAAGAAGAAAAGGGCGACGGGACAAGCATCGCGCTGTTAGGAATCAAATCGGAATATGCCGGAAGGGTATACGATATTGTGGGCATGCCGGACCAGAATTATGGAATCGTAGATGCGGCGGAAACGGTCACGGCGGAAAGTATAAAATACAGGCCGTTTTACGTGATTGTTATCGGACCACAGGGGGCGGTGGAACTGTTTGTCAGGGAATTATATCAGAATATAGACACTTCCGAAATCCAAATTGAAAAAGCCGTTTTTCATGAATCCAGAGTGTATGGAATGGATTACCGGGATTTTGCAGAATTTAGAACCAGCAATTATTTACATATTTCCGAATCGGAGATGGATATTTATGGCAACGGAGACCTGTTAGAAGAAAATATTCTGCTGGAAGCTGAACGCAGTCAGCTGAAGGAAAATGAAAAGCTATATTTGTTTTATGATATTTCCACGGACACACTGCAAGGTTATCTGGAAATGAAAAGCGGAATGCAAAAAAGGCCAATTCCAATTGATGAAGATATTGAGCTGGAAGGGATGCTGATAACGGACTGGTATATAGAGGGGCAGGCATTATACCGATATTCGGAAGCAGATAGTTCCTTTCCCGATGAGAATATAGAAAAAGCAATGGCGGTCAGCACCCTTTACTGGCTGAAAGAGCGTAATCAGATACTGATTGAATGCGATATATGCAAAAAGAATCTAAATCCCGGAATTTATAAATTTACCGGGGAAATAGGATGCAGCGCAAAGGGAACGGAGGAAACCTGGATACAGGAATGGAATTCTTCCAGCGCCGGGTTTGAAGGAGATAAGACGCAGAATCTGAGGAATTACTATAATGCCATCAGTAATATGTTCCTGGAAGAAGATAAGGATATTGTCTGCTTTACGGTCTATATCGATATGAAGGAAAAATAACTGGCTCAGCGAAATACCCGCAGCAATAAAAGTACGAGGAGGAGAAACAGGCAGATGAAGCAAAAAATATATATAGCATGGGCAATCGATATATTGAAAATTATTTTTTGGGTAGCATTATTTTATTTCGTCCAGAAATGGGTATTGCAGACACTGAAAATCTATGAAGTGAAAGAGATTACGGAAACGTCCTATGAGGCTTATAGAAACAATATGCAGCTGATGGGGCGGATAGCGGCCGGACTGACGGTAGTCTGGTGGGGTGTTTCCCTGATACCGTTTCCAGGAAGAGAATGGATGGAAAATAATGCGGGCATATGTGCGCTGATGAGCGTTGTGTTATATTTTGGATTTTCTGTATGGAGCTGTTTTCATGTTCCGGGAGTCATCAGAGAGGGCGGCACGATGATACCTCTATGGTATGTATTTCTATACCCATGTATTTATACTGCGGTTTTGTATTTGGCGCCGCCTAATAATATATGCCGTGTCCTGACGCCTGTCAGGTGGTACTTCCGGTTTGTGGTTGCTCTGATAGCGGCGGCTGTTGTAGTGTTTGGCTATATCATTTAACATTATAGATTGAGGGAGGGGACTGGATATGAAAAACTATATTATCGGTATTGGTGGGTCCGGTTCGAGAGTTCTGCGGGCGGTCATACATAATTGTGCGGCGGGAATCATCAGGGAAGACGAACTGAAAGTGATGGCCATTGATGCGGACCAGAACAGTGCGGCCTGGAGACGGTTAAAGGCAGATTATGAGAGCTATCAGGAAATGCACGAGCTTTTTCGGAAAAACCCGGAAGGATGCTTTCGGACAAAAATCGAATTTCTTTCAAGGAGAGAGGTTGTTTCACCGGTGGAATATGGTGAAATGAAAAAATTGAAAAATGTGCTTCAGGGGAATCCCAAATTGGAGCGGATGATGAAATGGCTGTACACGGAAAGGGAAATGGAACAGGATTTAAAAGACGGCTTTTTTGCGCGGCCCAACGTCGGCTGTGTATTTTTCTCAAATTTTCAAAACCAAATTTTTAAAAATTTTCTGACAGAAGCAATGAATGCGCTTGTGGCGGGGGAACAGGTAAATATTATTTTAGTTGGTTCTATTTTCGGTGGGACCGGAGCATCGGGTCTGCCTACGATTTTAAAGCTGATAGATAAAGAAGTCCGGGAAACCAAAGAAAAAAATCAAGTTATGGACACGGATAATTTAAAGATAGGTTCCGTATTTATGCTTCCTTATTTTACGGCAAAAAATTTAAATGAGGAGAGCAATCCCCTGATTCAGATGGAAAAATTCAGTATGACGGCGCGGGAAGCATTAAAGTATTACAAGGAACAAAAATATTTTGATACGGGAAGCGGTCAGGGAATCGGAAACTTTCACAGTTTATATCTGGTAGGGCAGAATACGCTGGATGTTGTCAATACTTATGCCGAGGGCGGAACAGCGCAGGATAATAAACCGCATATTGCGGAAGCGTGCGCAGCTCTGGCAATTCATGATTTCTGGCGCAGAGTCAGCGGCGGAAATCAGGACGGAGGAAATAGGGTAAACATCTTCCTGCATATGACAGACGGCGTGGCAGACTGGGAAAGTCTGCCGTTTGAGAACGAGACAAAGAAGAAAAATATGCTGCAGATAAGAATGGGACAGCTGGCCCGATTTTCAACAGTTTACGATGTCTGTATTTATCAATACCTGAAAAAGGGAACCAGTAAAGGGCTGATATTGTTCAATAAGCCCCAATGGTATGTCACATATCTTTCCCACGAGACAAATATTACGGTGCAGAAAGAAATCTATACTTATTGCAAGAGCTATTTAGAATGGATTTATATGATACAGGAAACTTTGGAAATACAAGCAGGAGCGGAAGACGCGCCGGATAAACACTATCAGTATAATGATAATATACAATTATTTGGAAAAATACTGACCGAAATTATTCATTATATCGGGGAAAGCGAAAAAGAGAATGACGAAGAAAATATTTCGGGCAGCCTGCGGGAAATTAAAAAGAATTTCGGGCAATTAATTTGTGCGGGGCAGAATATAGGGTATGCCGTGAAAAAAATATTTATGATATTGTCGAAATTGGGTATTATCGGAATTTTAGGTGGGAATACGGGAATTTCCGGGCTCGCCAATTGCTTATACCAATTAATCGGATAACGGGAGGGTAACGATATGGCCGGAACAACTTGGGATGATAAAAAGAAACCTAATATTGATGCAGTAATTGGTGCAGTGCAGAGCGCGGACGGAAGGGAACACCCGGAATTAATGCCGGATATTTACGGAAGGGCAATACGTTTTCAGAGCGCCCTGAAAGAGGCGCAGAATAATAGTGGGAATTTATCCAAAGCAGTACTGCAATGGAGAGGCATATTGACATTACTGGCGCTGAAAGACTATTTGGAGCTGGATATTGTGATAGAAAAAGTGGACTTGGAAAGCGAAATACCAAGTGATAATTTTTTTGCCTCTGCCCTGCATTTGTTTCCCAGGGATTCTCTTTTTAAAATAACACAGCCAATGGAAGAATGGGAATGGAAGTGGGCGCCGTTTTATGTTATCAAGATAAAAAGCGAAGGGAGAGAAAGAAGCAGATATGAGGAAAACGGTTATATTGATATTGCCCTGTTTTCGCCGACAACGCTTGTTTTTCCGGTGACAGAAATCGAGAAGAAAATGCCGTGTTCCGATAAAATAAGCTGGTTTCAAAATACCGGGGAAGGAAAGTGTTTTCTTGACCCTGTCGTCTGTCTGAAACCGGAGCATAAGCATGCGGTGGCATTCTGGCTTGGGCAGATGGAAAACCAGTTAAATGCGATGAATGGAAGTGCAGGATGGACTGTTGATGTTTCCATGAGAGGCGTTCTGCTGAATTTACTGAGCAATTATAAGAATGAGTTAAATATACGAAGTGAAAATATGAAATGGTTCTCCATGACAAATATTTCCAACGACCGTATATGGAGCAATTCCGCAGCGGGCATTCCTCAGATAGGGGCATTTATAAACCGGACGGTTAAAACAAGCCTGTCCATTAATGGAATTAATAAAAGTATTGATATTCATGAAATTTTTGCAAGAGAACTCTGCTATATGAAGCATGTGGAGAGCGAAGATAGTGATAAAGAGGAAGTCAGAATATATCCCTTTGAAAACTGCCAATATGCCGATAAACATAGGATGACAAATGATAGCAATGAGGACTACTATGCCTTTATCCCTTTTGGAGAAAAATTTGTAGAGCTTTTATCTGAGAATCCGAAAGTCATTCCACAGATTATGAATGTTTTTTCCATCCGGATAAATACGGATATGGACGAAGTGAAGGCGAATCTTGCGCTTTCTCGAATAAGTCCGGGCGGAATGGATATTACCTGTGAATATCCGTTTGGCAAGGGAAATCTGTTTCAGGGTATTTCACTGGCGCTGTGGCCGGGAAAATATCATGAAAAATGGCGAAGATATTTTATTTATTATAATGATAATGCAACAGGAATGGAATTATGCGTACCGCCCAATATCGGTGGAAAATCGAAGACGAGGGGCGGCTGTGAGATATTCCGGTTCGATAATTATCCGGAAGCAATTGGAGTAAAAAATCAGAATAAAGTATATGCCGGAGCGATGTTCTTACGAAAAGAAAGGGGCAGTAATCTGACGGACGGAGAGGCTGATGATGCGACTAATAATGCAGCGACCGTTTGTGTGGATTTTGGAACGAGCGCCACGATTGCTTATGTGGATGTCGCAGATGAAAACGGCAGACTGGAACAGGAAATTTCTATGGCCGATGAGGGAGCTTTGCCGCTGTTGTTGAGGAATGATGAGCGCAAGATTAGAGAAATTTCGGAAAATTTTATTCCGGTTATCATCAAAAAAGAAAAATTGTACTCCATTTATAAAAAATATAGTATGTCTGTCAGAACGACGCCGGAGCCTTTGCTGGATGGCATTATATATTTTGCTGAAAATATGGAAATAATAAAAAGCAGTGAACAGGAGCAATATCTGACCAATATAAAATGGATGACAAATGCTGACCGCGGTTGGTTCGTTGCTTTTCTGCAACAGTTCTGTATGCAGATTTCCTGGAAATTACTGCAGATGAGTTATGGAAATATTAAATGGAAATATGCCGTACCACTCAGTCTGGATGAGCAGAGCAGAAATAATATTGACAGTGCCTGGAAGAAAGATATAAAAAGTTATTTGATGAGTGTAACGGGGATGGCTCATGATATGCCTAAAATTCATACGGAAAGCGAGGCCGTAAGCTGCTATTTTTCCAGACACCCGAATGTAACGGCGAATGAAGCCCTTCAGGAAGAAATCGGCTATGTTGTGGCGGATATCGGAGGCGGAAGCACGGATTTTTCGCTGTGGAAAAAAGAAAGCGGGCAGCTTATGTGGGAAACTTCCGTTAATATGGCGGGACGGAAAATTTTCTCCACACGGGCATTTCGATATATTGAGAAACTCAGAAATGTTTTGGACCCGGAACAAGATGCGGAGATAAGAAAGCTGCTTGCATCTATCAAAGATTTGGAAAAGCGGTCAGGGGATGAGGTGGCGATTGCATTTTTTGAGCGCTACATCGGTGAGCATGGCGAAAAGCTGCGCGCTGAAGTCGCCAGAAGGTGTGGCGATTCTAATATGGAATGGATTGGAGAATTCCGGGCACAGATTGCGCTGGGCGCGGCAGTGATTTTGTTCTGCACGGGGCAGATGGCAGGGGAAGCAATCGAAGTAGGAGAGTTCAAACCGGCCGACAAAGGTGTTTTCTATATTACCCTTGCAGGAAACGGCGCTAATTTGTTCGACTGGATATATAATGATTCATGGAATAAAGTGGATGCTCAGGAAAAATATATTTTTAATCACTTTTTTTGGGACGGTGTAAACAGCAGAATTGATTCTGCGGGGAATGAATATAATAAGTTCAGAAAGATGGATGTTCGAATCGTAAAGAGCCCAAATCCCAAAAAAGAGGTGGCAATGGGGTTACTTCAGGTCGGGAAAATAAGTGCTGAACTGAAAGGAATAAGGACAGACTATAATAATAAAGATATTATTAAATGGAAAGATGTTTTTTTCGAGTCGGTTAAGAAACATTTCACAGGAAGTACATATTTGAGCTACCTTTTGGATAACGGAATATGGAATGAAAAGCTGCAAAAAGATAATCGGTGGGAAAATATGGCGAATAACGACCCTAAGACGGGATGCTGCGGTACCATGATGAATATATTAGAGAAGTTGTATAACTGGTTAGAAAAATCATGGGGGTATCGTTCATGAATAAGGATATATTGATTGGTTTTTTACTTCTTTTAACAATTGAAATGACAATATTTATTATTTCCTACTTTATCAAGAGAAAGGAGGGTAGGAGAGGTTGGGCAAAATGTGGCCTGGAAAGTGAAGAAAGAGACAGAAAAATCGAAATTACAGTTCGTGTCATACACCAGGAGGAAAGCGGCAATTCTGCTATTATCAAAGACAGCCGGGAACAGCTGACAGGAACAAAAGAAGAAGCATCGGACTCTAACGCATGGACGAGAATATATGGGAACGCAAGTAAGGATAAGGCGGATAAGGATAATATCGTTGGTGGAAAGAAGGAGAGCGTAAGCACAGAAACTAAAAAAGAAAGTAATGTACCGGCATCAACTGTGGCGGCAAAAGGAAATCCACTTGCTTTCCCTGCCGAGGCAAATCAGAAAATCGCGAAGAACGGGTATAGTGTGTGGGTACAGGAATCCTGGAGACGGATTGGCATTGGAGGAGAAAGCCCTAAAGTTGGAGAGCCTGTTAAACTAAAATATGGCGATGGAGACATCAGAGTAATACCGAGACTCAATGAGGAACGGTATCTGGGTGTTCCGGTAAAAGGACGGTGGAAAGGGTGCGATTTTAAAAGGGGAGCCTATAACGAGTGCTACGAAGTTCCCCAGGGCGTTGATGAAAATTCCAGTTATGAAATTGTTCAGATAAAGCAGCCAGCGGTATTATATCGGGAAGATGAAAATTTTATTGTCCAGACAAAAGGGATTATTCAGGTTGCAGAAGTATAATCACTTTTTGGGACTTTTCCTGTAAATACGGATTTTACAGCATAAATTTCATAAGCGTAAGAAAGAAAAGACGCATTCCAGAGACATGAAATATCTGGAATGCGTTCTTTTATTCTACAACGCTGGAACAGTTTGCGGACTGGAAATTTCCGTTTATGTCGCTGCAAGTATTTCGTAATATGGATTTGATATTGAAGGAATTGAAAGTATTTAGTCTGGACACAATAAAGGAGCTGAACGAATTGATATGGAAACTTATCCGAAAAGAACCGACAGCACGGAAATCTGATTTTTATAAAAATATTCACAACATATCAGTGTAGCAACCCATATTTTATTACATTTCACGGTGTATCGCAAAACAATGTTTTGTTGTGTGATAACATTTGTGACAACATCGAAAGAATGGGGAAATGCCTGAAGACAGCGGCATTGAAGGCCGAAGCCGTCAGGCGGTGGTATGCTATGAAAACGCTGAACATGATTCTGAGAGATTTGAGAGAAGACCATGATATCAAACAAGATACAATCGCAAAATATCTGGGTGTTTCTCAACAGACATATTCCAATTACGAAAACGGCCACCGTGAAATTCCGGTTACGGTTGTAAGAGAGCTGGCCAAATTCTACAAGGTCAGCACCGATTATCTGCTGCGCTCCGACACGAGCTATCTCGGCAGTCTGAATATGAACGCTTCTTACGTGGATGACATTACGATGCACGATATCGTTTTTGATATCCAGACACTGGAAGAAGCGGAACGCAAAAATCTGGTAAAATATATTCGTTTCCTGCATCAGGATAATCAATGAATCCCTGATTTGTTGTAAGAGAAAAATGTTGACATGTATCTGTTGTAATAACTTGCTTGCCCTATGTTGTATGTTATTGTATTTTACAACGGAAAAAGTTACACGGGCAAGAGGGGATTTTTATGAAACAGACACATGAACTTTTGCGGGAACTAAGGGACAAGCACCATTATTGTCAGGCATATATTGCTAAATATCTGGGAACCACACAACAGAGCTATTCCAATTACGAGCTTGGGATTCGTGAGATTCCACTGCATCATATTGTAAAACTATCACATCTTTATCAGGTCAGCGTAGACTATCTGCTCAGCATCGACGGTCCCTATATGGGCAGCACCAATCTTTCACAGGAATATCTGGAAGGCGTTTCGCTTCATCAGGTTGTATATGAGATTCAGAACCTGGATGAGGAAAAAAGAAAGAGCCTGACGGATTTCGTGCGTTTTCTGAACAGCCAGGATTAAATCTGTATATTTTCCGATGGATTATTCAATGGGAGTTTTCCCCAATTAAATTTTTCTGGTTTCGGCAAAAATTGCAGACTTTTGAGTAAAAATAGCAAAAAAAGTCGCTATTTGCCATGATAAAATAAAAGAAAATAGAACATGAAGCAAATGGAACTGTAAAGGGGGTTATTATCCATGCAGCTGAGGGAACTGTTTTCTAAAGTCAGTGGAGATGAAATCAGAAAAACACTTAACAAAAGGAATATACAGGTACCTGATAATTATGCTTTTGACAAAGTGAATATTGTAATTGGACCGAACGGTTCAGGCAAGACCAGATTTTTAAAAACGATAAAGGAGTTAAGTGAAAAATGCGGTAAGAAGGTCATATATGGTTATTTTCCGGCTTTGTCAGACCGGAAAGTGTCGGAAAAAGAACGGAGCGGAGAACTGCCGGAGTGGACACTGTATGAGTCTTTATATGAAGAAGATGTAAGTTTTGCAGATTTTTTTAAAGAAATTGAACGGCAGAATGAAACCTTTATTCCCGCATTGCTGGTATATCAGAGTCTGCGTCAGAAGAAATTAGGAGAGAAAGCGCTGCAGATTGTCTTTGAGAGTTTTCAGATACTGACCGAAAAGGAACTGATTATACAGGAAGAACGGCTTTTTGTCAGACGGCCTGATGGCAGTCAGGAACTGCTTTCGGATGCGCTGGCGTCCTTCTCTCCGGGCGAGCTGATGCTGTTCTATATGTCTATTTTTTTGGCGATTCAGCAAAACGGGAAAAAGAATAAGGTGATTATTCTGGACGAGCCGGAGAGCCATCTGCACCCGAAGGCTTTGCTTTCTTTTTTAAAAATGCTGAAGCAGACGGAGGATTTTCAGGAAATCTGGATTGCGACGCACAGCCTTTTTATCGTGCCGGAATTTTCCTTTGAGGAAATTACCTATCTATGCGATAGTGCGGTTCAGAAACGGACGAGCGGGCTTTATCGGAATATTCTTTCGGAAGTATTGGGGGACGAGGAAGGGAAGGTACAAGACTTTTTCGCCTCTCTGTCTCAATGGCAGTATTGTGAGTTCCTTGCGGAGTGCTTTACCGAGCCGGCAGTCATTGATACGGTTAATGCACAGGATGAACAGGTGCGGTTATTCATTGAATGCCTGAAAGAGAACAGGCCTTACCGCATTCTGGACTGCGGCGGCGGAAGCGGGCGTCTGGGACTGAGCCTGAAAGAGGCGCAGAACGGACGGTTGAATCTGAATACGACGCGAAAGGTACCTATGAAACTAAGCGCGGCGAGGAATTGGCATTATGATATGGATGTGAAAGCGGACAAGAATGAGCGACTGGCCGCGAATAGGAACGTGATGCGCCCATCGCGCTCAGGTTTGACAATAGAACGAAGCGCTGACATACAGAATATTTGTTATGAGATTTATGACAGGAAGCCGTCTTATACCGGAGAGAAGTTCAAAGTCTATAAAGACTGGAAAGAGATAGAAGCGGTAAAAAATTCGGAAAAGCGGTATGACTGCGTTGTTATGATGAATTTCCTCCATGAGGTGGAACCCAAAAAATGGGTAAAATTATTTCATGACGTGTATGGCGTATTGAAAGATGAAGGACATCTTGTATTTGTGGAAGTGTCGGCGCTGAGTCAGGGGGAAATGCCGAATCAGTCGGGATATTTTGTGCTTGGAAAGGAAGAACTGGAAATTCTGTTTGAATGTCCGGGAGAACTGGAAGAGATACGGCATAAAGAAACGCAGAAATCCTGTTGTATTCTGATTCCGAGGAAAAAACTTACAGTGGTGAACTACATTCTGGTCAAGGAAGCAATCAGGCATTTGAGACAGCGTATGCTGGAAACTATCTGTGAAATCCGGCAAAAAGAATATACTGAAAATATGGGCGGAAGAAACGGGCGGTATTATGCGTTCCTGACTCAACAGTTTGTGAATGTGGAGTTATTTTTGATGGCTAGAATGCCTGCTGCTGCGGGACGGGAAAAAGGAAATGTTCCGGCGGAGGAATCCGCGCCACCCGAAGGAGAAGGAAGCAGCTGAAAAACTGACAGATACAATAAAAATTGTGTGTCAAAAATTCAATTTAAGATTTCGATGCCAGCCCTGTAAGCGGGGGCTGGCATTTCTTTAATGCACACGGGCGTCCAAATGAAATATATCAGCAAGCTGACGGACGCCCGGCGCACGAGTAGGGGAAGAAATCTTCCCTACTCGATTTTAACTGACTTTTCATTATATGTGCGATAGAACATGTTGTAGATACCTCGCTGTAAATACCTCTATGAATTTCGTTGCAGGTTGTATATAATAACTGCTATAATATCATTAACCGCTTAAACTGAGGAAAAGGAGCACCATTATGAAAATGACAAAAGAACAACAGGAACAAATGAAAGCCCAGTATAAAGAATATGAAGAAATGATTTATGCGGGACATCCGGAGGTAAGGAAATTCGTAAAAATGAAAAAAAGGTGGCTCGGTTTTCTGATACTGTTCGGTCTGGCGCTTGCCATTTTGAATAATGTGATGACAACGCTGATGACGGGGAGTGGCGGCATGGCGATAGTATATACAGTTGCGGCGGCGGTTGCGGGATTCGGGGTGACGCTCATCTTTCTGCTGGCGTCCATGAGCCCAAACTGGCGATTTGCATTTTTCTTATTTCTGGCCGGAGCCGGGCGGTTCATGTCTTTATACGAGAGCGTTACAAAGTATTATGGAATCCATTCTCCGGGAGAAATTATTAAGATGTATGCGGCGGCATTTGCGCAGCTGCCTTTTCTGACGATTCTGGAAATCCTTTCGTGGGTATACGGGCTTCTGCTCATTCTGACAGCAATAGCGCTGGCAGTTCCCGGCCGTAGCAGAGCACTGGCGATACAGTCGGAAGAGCTGGAAGGGAAATTGAAAAATCATATGATGAGCAATCGGAAATAGCGGAGCGGGTGTTTTGCAATTACCTTACAGCCAAAGGAGAACAAAGAAGGAGTCAGAGCCGATGGTATATCTGTCGCATTTCGAATTCCCGGACAGGGAAATAGAATACAATTTTACAATGAATCAGAAAAGGACCTGTTATGATACTTTTTATCCTTTTCTTGTTTTATCCGAGCACCGGCTCAGGGAACTGGACTTTGAGCCGGTGACGATTCTGTATGGCGGCAACGGTTCCGGGAAGACGACGGCGTTAAATGTCATTGCGGAAACACTGGGTCTGGAACGGGATACACTGTATAACCGTTCTAATTTTTTTGAAGAATATACGCGTCTGTGCAGCTGCGTGGGAAGCGGAGAATCTCGCGGTAAAAAGCGCATTCCACGGATGCCGAAGGGCAGCAGAATTATCACGAGCGATGATGTTTTTGATTTTATGCTGAACTTGCGGAGCATTAATGACGGAATCGACCGGAAGAGAGAAGAATTGTTCGAGGATTATCTCGATACGAAATATTCGCAGTTTACGATGAGTTCGATGGAGGATTACGAGCAGTTAAAAAAGGTGTGTCTGGCAAGAAGCAATACGCAGTCCAAATATATCCGCCGGAATCTGATGGATAATGTCCGTGAGCACTCCAACGGGGAAAGCGCTTTTCTTTATTTTACGGATAAAATCAAAGA
The DNA here is from genome assembly GCA_910578715.1 of uncultured Lachnospiraceae bacterium. Lineage (GTDB taxonomy): Bacteria > Bacillota > Clostridia > Lachnospirales > Lachnospiraceae > UBA3282. Next base: position 14,312 of record CAJTRL010000039.1, read on the forward strand.
AAACGGCCTCTATCTGCTGGACGAGCCGGAAAACAGCCTTTCTCCGGCCAAACAACAGGAACTTTTGAAATTCCTGGAAGACTCGGCGCGTTTTTTCGGCTGTCAGTTTATTATTGCAACGCATTCCCCTTTTCTGTTATCTATGCGGGGGGCGAAAATATATGATATGGATGAAGAAATTGTGGATGTAAAACGTTGGACGGAATTGGAAAACGTCCGGACATACTACGCTTTCTTTCAAAAATACGCGGATGAATTTGAAAGGTTTCCGTAAACCGCCATAGTTTGAAATTCCATAATTACTCTCTATACTTTCTTATATATTTTGCACAAAAAAGACTGTATTTTAGCCATCTGTACAATGGTTTATAAAGTTACAACAATGACTCTGCATCTGTTAATGGGCGAAAACTGTGTCATTTCTGGTTCAATGCACTTCGTTTTCCAGTCAGAAAGGTACACGAATCAAAACGTCATCCTTTTTATGAAGGCGAATCTGTGTCCCATTCTTCCCTATGGCGGCTAACCTCTCATGTCTAACAGGATCATCCTCCGTTCCCGGCGGGTCCTAAATTCCTTCGTCCAGCCTTCCCATAGCGGGGTGCCGCTTCTGCTCCCATCCAGGGTCTTGCCCTATAAAATATGTCTTAGCGGCTTCGCTCTGCTTTGTCACTGCCTAGAGAGCACTCCTGTAATCCAGCACCAATTGAATTCCTGGCGGACGTTTTCTGGCTCAGTTTGTGCTTTGTTATTTGGTTCAGGCTGCTCCCGGCCTGATGATGTCCCTCCGGAACTTTTCTTCATCAAAGTCACAGCCTGTCTGTAGTACTACATAGAACACGCGGATCGCCTTGCATGCAACTGCTATCTTTGCCTGCATCCCTCCCAATGGATTCCGCTCCCGGTTCCGATAATAAAGGAACACATCCTGGAATGCCGGATTCCAGTTCATCAACGCCCTCGCCGATTCATACATCGTCCTCCGCAGCTTTCGCCTGCCCCTCTTGCTGATCCGTGGCTGGCCTTTCTTCTTGCCGGAGCTTTTCTTTACTATCTCCAGCCCCGCAAGCTTCTGTATCTGCTTCGGGTCAGTGAAACGTCCGATATCATCCACCTCCGCAACAAAGCCAATAACCGTGCTCAGCCCTACTCCTTTTATGGCGAGCAGTTTCTCCACGTTTGGTACTTCTTTTATTTTTTCCTCCAGATACTCATCAAGCCTTCTAAGCTGTTCTGTCTTGGCGATATAGTCATTTACAAGTATCCATATCTCAAGCCTTGCAGCTTCCCCTCCTTCCAGACCGACGCTGTTTTGTGCGGCTTCTATCAGGGTCTGCGCCCTCTTTATCCCCACCGCACGCACCTTGGCGTTTCTCCATATCTGGTTGATCCCTCCTGCCCCTAGCTTTAAGATGTCCTGGGGCAGCGGTGCTTCTTTCAGCAGCATCAGCCCACTGGTTGAATTCCAGTCTGCATAACACTCAAAATACTCCGGGAAGAACTTCTGAAGCCATCCTTGTATCTGGTTGGAAAGCCTCACATGCTGTTTCATGATCTGATCCCGGCAGACGGATGCCTCTCTGATCTCCGCATACACACCACTTGGAAGATAGGATGTGGAATACCTCCCATCTTTCACAAGCAGCGCAATCGTCTTCGGATCTTTTAAGTCACTTTTTTCGGGGCTGTTGTCATCCAGTTCCATGCTCCTGTTGACCGTAAACGGATTGACAGTCACAAGCTGCACTCCGTGATCCTGCAGAAACTTCTGGAAAGTAAGCCAGTAACAACCGGTAGGCTCGCAGCCGACAATGACCTTTTTCATTCTGGTCTTATTCATGAGTTCCTCTGTCCATCTGAGGAAAGTGAGGAATCCCATTCCGGTATTGCTGAACTTAAATACCCTGCGGGAGAGTTCAAATCCCCTCCAGTCAAAGGCTCTGCAGAAGTGGGTCTGCGACCCCACGTCAACTCCTACAATTAAAGTGTCAGATGTTACTTGCTTTAATCTGTCATTCTGTGTTACATTCATTGTTAGAAACCTCCGTATGATTTGGTATTTTTCATCCGACCAAGATGATACCTCTATCATACTACGAGGTTTCTTTTTATTCTATTGGTGTTATTTCTGAATTACAGGAATGCTCCCATCTGTCTGCTTCAGCAGACACTCAAATCAAAAATTGAAAATTTTAATTTTCAATCTTGCCATAACGAACAGAAAATCCCGTAATCGGACCAAATTTAGAAAATCCCGAAAATCGGCAAAATTTGCAGAAAATCCGTCAGAAATGGTCATAAAGGCTGAAAGTGCAAAGATTATAATAGAATTATGGATGCACAATGATAGTTTTGTTGGAAACTGCATTCACATGACACAGGCTTTGCGCATGTCCGGTGGTGGCAGTTTAAAATCTGCCGTACGGTAAGCAGTTCCCTTTACCGGATGGAGGTATGGGAATGAAGAGTACAAAAGAACTGGGAAGCTATACGGATTATCTGATGCAGAAGGAACTTGCTGAACAGACCAGAAGCATTTATGTAAAACAGGCGGAGATATTTCTGGAATATCTGGAAAACAGAACGATTACGAAGACAGAAACGATTGCATATAAACAGGCGCTTTTAAATTGCGGCCGGAAAATAACGACCGTCAATCTGTACCTTGTTGCGGTAAACAGTTATCTGCGGTATGCGGGACATACGGATTGCACGGTCAAAATGCTGAAGTTACAGGGCAGGCAGTGTCCGGATAATATTCTGACTTCGGAGGAATACCGGAAAATGCTCGCATGGGCCAAAGAGAGCGGCCGGGGAAAATATTACTGTATTATGCGGACGCTTGCGCTGACGGGCATCCGTATCAGTGAGCTGGCCGGGTGCACGATGGAAGCGGTAAAAAGGGGCAGATTTCTTATCTGTAATAAAGGAAAGAACCGGGAAATCTATCTGCCCGAAAAACTGCTTGCAGAACTGCGCATATTTTGCGAGCAAAATAATATACGGGAGGGGATTATCTTCCGTGGAAATAAAGCGTCTGCCATCAGCAGAACCGCAGTCTATAAAATGCTCGTGCGGATTGCGGACGAGGCAGGGATTCCGAAGGAAAAGGCGCACCCGCACAGTTTCCGGCACTTATTTGCAATTACCTATATGCAGACATATTCGAATCTGTTTGAACTGGCTGATTTGCTTGGACATGCGAGTCTGGAGACGACCCGAATCTATACGGCGACAACGGCGGAGGAAAAGCGGGAAAAGATGAACAAACTTGATTTGTAGGTATAAACATAGGTGAAACGGCGAAGGAAATCTGCTTTATTGCGCAGCCGCCCCCAAAAAGTTATCATAATACGATACTATGTTTCAATAGTCAATCCCCAATTTCAATAAAAATCAAAAAATGTAACAGTTGTGCCTCCGCCAGAGAACGATGCTCAGGCCGGGCGGAGGCACAACTGTTACCAAAAAACCAGAAGAAGGCATAAAACAGCCTTCTTTTTTTGTGCCTGAAAGCGCGTGGCGGCGGGGAAAGGGCGGTTATCATAATATCGTATAATGATGACATCAGCCGGAAAAAGATGGAAAGAAAATGCGGTAAGGCTGAAGAAAGGATTGGAAAGCAAAATGGAAATGATAGAAAGTTTGGTAAAGGAAAATCCCTGTTATCGGGCGGGGAAAAAAATTCAGGTAAAAGGACTGGTGCTTCACAGCGTCGGCTGCCCGCAGCCGTCGGCTCAGGTATTTGTAAAACAGCATAACAGTTCCGGCGCAAAAGTATGCGTGCATGCTTTTATTGATGCGAATACCGGGGCGGTTTACCAGACCCTTCCCTGGGATTTTAAGGCATGGCATTGCGGAGGCTCCTGTAATTCCACCCATATCGGTGTGGAGATGTGCGAGCCGCCCTGTATCCGTTATACGTCTGGGGCGTCTTTTGAGTGCAGCGACGAGACAAAGGCGCGGGAAATGGTAACGAGGACATTGAATGCGGCGGCTGGGCTGTTTGCTTTTTTATGTAAGCAGTATGGACTGAATCCGCTGGAGGACGGCGTTATTTTGAGCCACAAGGAAGCGCACGACCGGGGAAAAGCCTCCGGACACGGAGACCCGGACCATCTGTTCCGGCAGCTTCATATGGATTATACGATGGACAACTTCCGCCAGGCCGTCGCAGATTTGATGAAATAAGCGGAAAGAAGGGAAGGGTTAGAGAGATGAGTCAGGTAATCAACGAAGAAAAAATAAAAAAAGAATATATTGCAGAAAGGCATTACGATAATCTGGAACGTTATCTGCTGCATACGTTTCAGTCGTCGCAGAGCAGTTTCCCTTATATTGTCAGTTTCCGGCATACGGGAGAATACTCCGTGATGATGTTAAATGCGGGGGCGGCGGCCAAACCGCATACGATTCTGGAAAAGACAATCAAAGAAGGCGCGATGACAGCAGAGGAAGCCGCTTATAAGCCGCTGACATTGCTTTATGGACTGACGGCGCACCGGGAGGAGCCGGGCACGGCAATCATGGGACTATATGCGGTAACTTCGGACGGTAAATCTTACGGGTGCGTGGACAGAAAGGCCGAAGAACGACTGCCGGCGTTTATTGCAAGAATGACAGGTTTTTCGGAAGAAAAGGTCAGGGCTCTTGAGGGCATGGAAAAGACAGAAATTCTTAAGATGATGAAAGAAGAAGGCAGCGGCTATTGCGCGAAGCAGTATGCCGGGAAATATGTTGCCGGGGATTATGACCTTCATGACTTACTGGAACTGATTGGAAAAATTCATCCGGTGCCCTCGGACAGCGCAGAGGAATTTCGGGCGATGAATGGCCTGAATGCTATTTTTATGACGGGAAGAATGGACAGCTTTCCCATGACGGACGGTTTGATTCGCAATCCTTATTATCCGGTACAGCATGGGCCGCAGTATAACTATATTGCGCATATGTACGATAAAGAGCCGGAGAAAGAGCTGGTGAAGAAGGTGGCTGCAGCGGATTTTCCGGTAGCGGTTTTAAATACGCGCTCCGGAGAAATTATCTGGACGGAAATCGACAACATCGGCGATTTGCAGAAATATTATGAAGCCAATTACGCGGTCATGAAGAGTTCCTGGGCAGGCGGCTTCCCGGATTATATTGCCGAAAGAGCCGGAAAGTCTTTTGAAGAATATATGAAGGCAAAGAGAGGGGAGAAGTAAATGCAGATAAAAGAAAACGATATTGTGTCCCTGACCGCCGACGCGGTGTATTACACCGGGAAGGAAATTCCCGGGTGGGTGAAAAATGAGCGTTGGCGCGTGAAATCCATAAGCGGCGGCAGGGCCGTTCTGGGAAAGAGCGAGGATGAGAAATATGAAATCAACAGCCCGGTCGATGTCAGGTATTTATTGATTGAAAATGCGGAAGAGGGCGTACCGGGACGGGAGACGTCCGCGGCGACGGCCAAAGCGCCGCAGAACGCATCGCCAAAGACGCCCCCCTCCACCGGGAACAGCGGCGCCGATACGGTTTCCGACAGAGGCGTGGAGCTGATTGCCAAATATGAGGGCTGTCGTCTGGAAGCATACTTGTGTCCGGCCGGAGTCTGGACAATCGGCTACGGGCATACGGCGGGCGTCGTCAAAGGACAGACGCTGCCATCCAAAGAAGCGGCCAAAGCGCTGCTCAAGGAAGATTTGAAAAAATACGGCGGTTATGTGAACGAATGTGTCAAAAAGGGACTGATTCGTTTTTCATTAAACCAGAATCAGTTCGACGCACTGACAAGTTTCTGCTATAACTGCGGAAACGGCAGTCTCCGCAAGCTCGTTACCGACAGGGATGTTGGAGAAATTGCGGATAAAATGCTTCTATATAATAAGGGCGGCGGAAAAGTGCTGCCTGGTCTGACCAAAAGAAGAGAAGAAGAACGAGCATTATTTTTAAGTTAGGAGGAGAGCGGAATGCCGTACAAAAAGGGAAGCGCCAAAGGAGCAGCGGAGCAGGAAGAGAAAAAGAGCGGTGAAATCATGGATAACGATTTTATCCCGCTGGATGACCTGGTATATGCGCCTTTGTATGCGCTGGCACAGTCGAATCACAGACTGCGCGCACAGATTATTGATGCTATTAAAAGTATGGGGAGCAGCAAACAGAATGGTCAGGAGGAGACAATCCATCTGAACAATATCAATATTGCGTACGACCAGATTCGGTCGGAAGGCGAGGGCGGTTACAGCGTGGATAATTTACAGGTTCAGGTTCCGCTGTTATCCATCGTTCCCGTGTCGAATCTGAATGTGGAAAAAGCCGAAATCGACTTTTCCACGGAAATCAAAGCGGTAGAAAATGAGGAAACAGGAGTTACGAGCATCAATGCCCGCATTTGTGCGCCATCGCAGCGTGACAGCGACTTTCTGCCCAAAGTATCTTATAAGCTGCAAATCGCTTCCATACCGGCAACGGAGGGCATTCTGCGTCTCACGGACGCGCTGAGCGCTAATCAGGTGGCCAAGAAGCTGGATACAAGGCCGATTGCCGTCAGCGGCGATATCGGTTCCGACGAACAGAAGAGCGTATTAATCGAATCGAAAAAGCTGAAAGCCAAGATTGGCAGACTGAAGCAGCTTCATCAGAAAATATCGGATATGATGGCGGAACAGGAAAGGCTGCATCAGCTAAGCAAAGACGCGTTTGAAGAAGACACCTATGAATTTGACAGGGATAAATACCTGATGGCCCAGTCCAATATCGTGAACCGCATTATGGAATACCAGGAAGAAATTATGAATATGGAAATTCGTTACGGACTGGAGAAAGACTATGCGTAGCGTGCAGCCGGAAGCAGAAAAGGAAAGCGGGCAGCCGGAAGCACAGAAGGAAAACGGACGGCCGGAAGCACAGAAGGACGGCGGACGGTCAGAATCCCAGAAGGACGAAGGCCGTCCGGGCCAGGACACCGCAGTATGTGAGTCCATAAAACGGTATCTGTCCGGACTGACTTCGGAGCTCAACTTACGGCTGTTGTGCGATATGGAAACGGGGGTATATGGATTTCCGGGTAAAATTTTGTGGGTGGAGAATATAACGGCGTATCATATAGAAGAAAAAGCCGCAGTTTGCGGCGATATCGAAAACGACTGCCGGGCAGAGAAACTTCCGGAGGAGAGAACGCCGGAAGGGCGGTTTCCCGAAGAGCGGATTCTGGCAGAACGGGAGGAAAATGCTTTGGAAGTATTTGAAGAGGAGTCTTTTGCCGGGCGGATAAAATACAGACTGAAACAATTAAAAAACAACTGGATGAATTTATGGAAAAAGAAAGGAAGGTAATGATTATGGCAATAGGAGAACAATTTGCGGGACTTGATATGAAACAGCTCATCGGCGGGCCGCTGTCGGCGGCAGCGGAATCCAGCACGCTGCTTGCAAATTCGACGGCAGATTTTATCAACAAAGTGGGATTTGAACCGGATGGAAAACTGAGAACGGTTGCTTTTGGCTATCAGAAGCGCAGCGTCAATGAGGACGGAACGACGAATCTGGACGAGATGAATGTGGCGGTGCCCATGCTGGCTATCGTGCCGATTCCCAACCTCCAAATCGATGAAGTGAATATTTTGTTTGATATGGAAGTAAAGCAGAGCGAAAAGTCGGAATCGGAACTGGATTTGAGCGCAAGCGCATCGGCATCTCTAAATCTGGGACTTTTCAAGGTCAGCATCAGCGGCAGTGTCAGCGCGCATCAGAGTCAGACGAGAAGCTCCGATAATTCGGCGAAATATCATGTGGACGTCAGAGCGACAAACCACGGCGTACCGGAAGGTCTGGCGAGAGTGCTCGATATGATGGCGGCAAACGTGGCGCCGTCACTCGTAGGCTCCACCATCAGGGATGAGAACGGACAGAGTCTGCCTGACGCTTCCCGGGCCAAAGCGGAGAAGTTAAAGAAGCTCCGTCAGGAGATGAGTCAGATAGATAACCGTCTCTCCGCGGCAAGAAGCAGCCTGGAGGACAATATTATGCAGTTCAAGAGGGTTGCGAAAACGCAGCAGAATGTATTCCAGACGAATATGACGGCGTTCTTAAACGGACTGGATAAGGATAAAGAAGAAGATACGAAGAAGGCGGAGAGCTATGAAAATACTTTTGCGGCAGTAAGCCAGAGCTGGAACAATCTGCAGAACCAGGCGGGAAATCTCATCAGGATGATTGCCGATGGATGCCAGGATGTCGAAACGCTGACGGAAATTTCGGACGTATTTGCACTGCTGGATATCAAGTCGGATACGGTGGACGGTGTGGAGAAATATACACAGACGAAGTATGAAAATAAAGAAGGAGAAAATCAGTACAAGACGATTGCTGCCGCGCAGAAAAATGCGGTGGCGGCACAGAAGAAGGTATCTGAGGTTGAAAAAGAGCTGTTCGACAAGAAAGAAGAGTACAACAGTACTGTATCAGGCTGAAACAAACGCTGAATTGCGAAAAATATTGTAACGGGCGGCTTTGCGCAGATGCTTTCAGCGTCTGGGCTGCAAAGTCCGCGCGTTATGGAGAGGACAGAGGATTGCGATGGATAAGAGGGAGAAAACGGACCTGGCGGAAATCCGTTATGTCAAAATGGTTCCCGTCGGGAGCGTCAATCCCAATAGTCCCCTTTCGGACCAGTCGAAAGAAGAACAGGCAGCGCTTTTGAACCGGTGCCTGAGCGACTATCCGAAAGGCGTGATTATCGGGAAAGACATTACCATCGGGCGGTACATGATTGGAGAGCATGAACTGACAATGGAAAAGGTTACTTACCATATCGGATTTGAGAGAAAACCGTCGTGGCTGGAAGAATAGAACGCGCAAATTTAGCATGCCGCCTGCGCGGCAAAATGGAGGATTAGTATGACAATAGAAACGGAGAAAAGAGAAGAGACGCTGATTCTGCGGCCAAACGGCAGACTGGACACCGATACCGCGCCGCAGTTTGCGGAAGCGCTCGACAATATGCCGGAAGGCATTAAAGATTTGCAGATTGATATGGAAAAACTGGAATATGTGACGTCGGCGGGGCTCCGCGTGCTGCTGGCGGCCATGAAGAAGATGAAAGCCGGGGGAGGCAGCATGACGGTGTACGGCGCCAATGATGCGGTTATGGAGGTCTTTCAGATAACCGGTTTCAAAAAGCATATGGATATCCGATGAGCGGCTTGGAAAAATATGATACCGGGGAAAGAAGTTGTCCGGAAAAATATGATATCAGGGAAGGGCCCTGCCCGGAACGGTATTACACCGGGGAAAAGCGCTGCCCGGAACAGTATGGGAGCCGGAGGCTGACGATTATTATGCGGGCATACCGGCCGGGGGACGAGGAAGGCATGCGGGCATGTATTCGTGAGGAATACAAAGACACTTACTATAAAAAAGATTTGTATCAGCCGGAATTTTTTCTAAAAGCGGCCGGAAGCGGAAGTTATACGTTTCTGGCCGCACAGACAAAGGCGGGAGAAATCGCGGGAATGTTGATTCTGGAATCGGCCGTGGGAAAAACAGCATTATGCTGTATAGAATCCCTGTTCATACGGAAAAAGTACCGGGGATACGGGCTCGCGGGCCCGTTCTTGCGGTATGGAATGGAAATCGCGCAAAAAAGAAAATACGCTGCGGCATGCTGCTGTCCGGTTTTATTTCATGATATCACACAGCGGCTGCTGTACCGTATGGGATTCCGGGCGACGGGCTTCCTGCTGAATGTGTTCGGTGAGGCGGAAATGGTCCACTCTTTGAAGAAAGGTAAAAATAGGAAAAAATCATTGGGACTTCAGTTACTGCCAATCGGAAAACGGAATGCGGGAACGCTCTATGTGCCCCCGGAACACCGGAAATTTATTGCGAAAATCTATAAAAACCTTTCGATGGAATTCCGAATCGTTCCGGGCAGCAGGAGAATGCCGGAAAATGTTCCTGGCGGCATGAGAATGCCGGAAGATATGCCGGACGGTATAAGAATATCGGAAAATGTTTCTGCCAGCATGAGAATATCGGAAAATATGCCGGGCGTCAGTCAAATGTCCTGTCATGAGGAGCCGCATCAGAAAAGCTTGGAAATCAGGATATGGCACTGCGGCATGGATTTGCCCGAAAGAATGGCAAAGATTCATGCCGGATATCCGCAAGAAGGCATGTGGACGGTCAACGTGTTTTTGAATATGAAGGAGCGCTGCTCCGCATGGGCCTATGGGAAACTGCGGGAACTCCATTATTTTTTTACCGGAGTGTGCTCGCTTGGGAATGCGGGAGAATACATGATTCTGCATTACGCAGGAGGAGTGGAGTGTTTCCTGGAAGAATTTGCGGCCGGTCCGGAATTTTCGGAAATTTTGCAATATGTCAGAAAACAATACGAAAGAAGGAATGCGCATGAAAAGAAAGAAACGCAGTCTCCGCCGTAAGATTACATCTCTGCTCCTTGCGCTGACGCTGACGGCGCTTTGCCTGGCCGGAGGAGTAAGCGTTTATGGCCTGTACGCCATGAGAAACGCTTCGGATAAAAGCAGCAGAAAACTGGGACAGACTGCGGCGGAGGATGCGGAAGCGGCATTAGAAGAAATGGCCGGAGAGCAGCTTCTTATGCTGGCGGAAGAAAAAGCTGCTTATATAGAAGAAAAATTTCATACAGTAATTGCCTGTGTCAACGGTATTGCGCAGGCGGCGGAGGATATTTATCAGAACCCGGAAAAGTACCCGGACAGAGAAGTTCCGCTGCCGGAAAAGGGCAGCTGTAAGCTGGCGCCGCAGCTTCTCTGGTCGGACAGGCTGATGGAGGTTGTGGAAGAGGGAACGGACGGGGAAGAATGGATTTTAAATCCGACAAAAGAGCAGCAGGAAGAAATTCTCCGGCTCGGAAATCTCCAGGACCTGCTGGTGCAGTATAACAAAAACAACGATATGATTTCTTCCACGTATCTTGCTACCGAAAGCGGATGGATGATACAGGCGGATTATATTCCTGACCGCAAGTATACAGGCGGTGGTGAACTGCCCGATTCGTTCGAGGCGGAAGGAAGGCAGTGGTACGAAAGAGCCTGTCTGGCGGAAAAAGGAAAAACGATTTACTCGGATGTGATGGTGGATTTTCACGAAGGAAAGGATTGCATTGTCTGTTCCCGGGCCGTGTACAGTCAGGGCCGCGTCGCGGCCGTGGCCGGAGTAGGCTCTTATCTCGACACGATTAAGGAAACGGTCTGGAATGCGTCTGTGGGAGAAAGCGGGTACGCGTTTTTAATCAATCAGGCCGGACAGGTTATGATATCGGGGGCGGAACAGGGGGAGACCGCCGTACATACGGGCAGCAGCCCGGACTTACGACAGAGTGAAAACAAAGAACTGGCGGGGGCGGCACAGAAGATGCTGCGCGGAGAAAAAGGCATGATGGAACTGGAGCTGGAGGGAAGGCGCGTCTATCTGGCTTATGCGCCCCTGAACGAACCGGGGTGGGCGTTGGCAACGGTCATGGATGTTGACGAAGTATTGGCTCCGGCGATGCAGAGCCAGCGGGAAATTCTGGATTTAACGGAAGATGTGGCATTGCAGCAGAATGAGACGATTCACAAAATGATTTCTTTTTACTTTGTGATAATTGTTCTGGCGGCTGCGGCCATCAGCATTAGCGGTGTCCTGTTCGCCGGAAAACTGACTTACCCGATTCATACGCTGACAAGGGAGGCGGCAAGAATCGGGAGAGGAAATCTGGATGCCTGCATTCGGCTTATGACCGGAGACGAGGTGGAGGAACTGGGAAAGGCTTTTAATAAAATGACGGTCAGATTAAAGGGCTATATCGAAAGACTTTCCGCGGCAACAGCCGAACAGGAACGAATCCGGACAGAACTGGATTTGGCGTCTCAGATTCAGAAAGATATGCTGCCGGAAGCCGCAATCTTTGCAGACAGAACAGACTTTGTCATCGGCGCATATATGACGCCGGCCAAAGAAGTAGGCGGCGATTTTTATGACTTTTTCCGGATTGACGATGACAGACTGGCGTTTCTGATAGCGGATGTGTCCGGGAAGGGCGTTCCGGCAGCTCTGTTCATGGTGGTTGCCAAAACGCTTTTACAGAGCCGGATTATGGAAGGCGGCCCGCTGGAAACGGCAATCGCAGATGTGAATGAGAGCCTTTGCGCCGGCAACGAAAACGGTATGTTTGTGACGGTCTGGGTCGGCGTGCTGACGCTTTCCACAGGGAGGCTTCAATATGTGAATGCGGGACACAATCCGCCGCTTATCGGAAACCGGGAAAAAGGCTTTGCTTATGTAACGGAAACGAGCGGCTTTGTGCTGGCCGGACTGGAGGGAATGACTTATGCCGTACGGGAACGGCTGCTGGAGGCGGGGGATGTTTTGCTCCTTTATACAGACGGCGTCACGGAGATGAATGATGAAAAAGGAAATCTGTATGGAGAAGAGCGGCTGAAGAATTTGTTAAACGGGGAAAGAGAAACGGAGCCGGAAAAACTGATGTCGGCCGTGATGCGGGATATACGGAGTTTTCAGGGAAAAGCCAGGCAGTTTGACGACGTGACGATGCTTGCGGTTTCCTATCTGGATGGAAAAAAGACGGCATTGGAGGCGGAAGCGGATTCTCCGGAGAAAAGCGACGCTTTGCCAGCGGAAGCGGATTCCCCGGCGGAAATCGTCGTTCCGGCCCGGATTGAATACAGGCGGGAAGTCCAGGATTTTATCGAGAAAATTCTGTTGGAAAATGCGGCTGCAAAAGAGGAGATTTATCAGATGCTGACTGCTTTCGACGAGCTGTTTTCCAATATCTGCCATTATGGAAAGGCCTCAAAAATCCGGGTTGTATGCCGCGTGTCCGAACAGGAAATGACATTGCTGTTTATAGATGACGGAATACCGTTCCATCCCTGGGAAAAAGAAACACCGGATACAGAGACGGCGCTTGAGGAAAGAAAAGAAGGCGGGCTCGGCATATATATCATCCGAAAACTGATGGATGATGTGAACTACCGCTATGACGATGGACAGAATATTAATGAATTAAAGAAAAAAAGAAAAGGAGAGGAAATATGATAATGGATATCAATTTAGATACAAAAAATCTGCATAAAGATTTAGAGGCAGTCAGAAGAAACAGAAGCCATATTGGAGTAAATGAAGAAGTCGAAATCCGGCTTCAGTGGTGGGACAATAACAATGGGCATAGCTTGCGCGTTATTGCGAACGGCCCGCAGCTATGGGTAACAGAATATCTTGACCAGAATGGTAACAGAATCTCTTTTGCAACGGAAGGACGTCAGGACATTTTAAATTATGACGATACAGATGTGGGCTGCCATCTGAGTCTGCCAGACATTATCAGTGTTCTGGGAACGCTTGAGCGGTCATCGGCACAGGCGCCCCCGGAATTCTGGCCGGGCAATGGAGCGTGCGCCGAGGCGAGAAATGCGTATGTGATGTGTGTCTTTCTGGCGTCTGAGATGGTCAGAAACGAACTGCTGGAAAAATTACTTTTGCTGGAAATGAGAAAACCGGCGGCACGTCCCAGAATGTGGAGAGATTACATTCTTTTATACAGAAACTGGGCTAAGGCCTCCAAAGCATTGTATAAGATGGAAAGCGGCAGCGATTATCCGACCATTTACGCGGCGGATGCAAAGAGCATGTTCGTGCGGCTGGAAACGAGCGAACTGGGACAGACGGAAATTGATTTATACCGGCAGTTAATCGATGAGCTGCGAATTGACTGATATAAATTAAGAAAAAGAGAAACACGAGAAACAAGCTGACAGGTTCGGAAAAAAGAAAAACAGGCTGACATGAATGGGAAAAGAGAAAAACTGACTGATATGTATGAGCAAAACGAAAAACTGATATATATGCTTGTGAGAAAAGCACAGGAGGACTGGCGGGCGAGACATCTCTGCCTGCCTTCCCTTGTGGTTGCTCTGGCGTTTCATGATATGGGCGGAAACAAAATTCTTTTTCCATTGAGAAAAGATGGCTGCACAGAAAGCGGTTTCTCCGTGGAAGAAGCGGTGCGCTCTCATAATACCTATCTTGCCCGGTGGAAAGCGGAGGGACAGGCGCGCCCAAACTGGGAAGGTCTGGCGGAGCAGACGCATTATATCCTGGCAGTACAATATTTACAGGATGCGCAATATCCATACTACCCGGAGGAAAAGGCGGAAGCGGAGCTGGTGGAATTTATCGAACAAAACGGGCTTGCCAGATTTGACGGAATTTTCAGAAAATAGAAGTATCATTTTCCGCACGGATATGTTATCCTGAAAGTAACGAAAGAACAGGAGGATATCCAGTGCGGGGAAAAAAACAGAACAATCATTATGAAGAAGATAAAGCCCTTCTGCTTTCCTGTATGGAAAAGGCGGTTCAGGGGGATTTTTCGCAAATCGACGTATCGGCATTTCATGATACGGAGATGGCCGGGAAGTACAATGCGGTGTTAAATGCTTTTCTGAAATCCAATAACAATTTCGTTATGCGGCTGAATGATTCCATGACGAGAATCGGCGACAGTTCCTGTGTCAAGGAGATGATTGAACAGGTCAATTCCCAGACGGCGGCAATCAGCGATATGCGCGGTTCCAGCCAGGAGCTGGAAGACTCTATTCAGAATATCCAGAACGCGGTGCAGAGCATTCAGGGGAATGCTCATGAAATTATCGCCACATCGCAGAACAGTCTGGCGGGAATGAATGAAAGCGTCCGGATTGTGGATGCGTCTGCGCAACAGGTGCTCGCCATCAATGAACAGGTGGCCGGGTTTAAGGAAAAAGCAATCAGTATCAACAATATTATCGATATGGTGAAAAAAATCGCAAGCAAAAGCGGTATGCTCGCGCTGAACGCTTCCATCGAAGCGGCGCGTGCCGGGGAAGCCGGAAAAGGATTTGCGGTGGTTGCCAATCAGATTCGGGACCTTTCCGCGAGCACGACGGCGTCAGCGGAAGATGTGGTGCGGGATGTGGAAGAGCTGATGAAAGGCATTAATGCGCTTTCCGAATCCATCGAAGAGACGACGACAAGGTTAAAGGATGGAAATGAAAGCGTTCATAAATCCATAGAAGATATCAGCGGCACACTGGTACAGTTAAACTCTATCAGCGGCGAAATCGACCATATTTATGAAGAAATCAATACGCAGTCGGGGCTGACGCAGAATTTTGTATCGTCCATCGACCGGATTGCGGACAGCTACGATACGCTGACCGATGAATGTGTGGGTACAGGAGAACACCTGTACCGTATTTCGCGTGACATCGACCGTGCGAGAAGCGATATGGCGCGGCATAACGCGAAGATTTCGACGCTGGACTGGCTGACCGTTTTTGAAATCGACCATTTGATTTTTACCTGGCGTCTGTATAATAATCTGGCGGATTTCGAACGACTGAAGATTACACAGCTCAACAATCCGACCGGCTGTAAGTTCGGAAAATGGGTAGCGGAGCAGAAAGATTCCAGAATTACCGGTTCTTCCGAATTCCGTCAGGCGGTCAGCCTGCATGAGGAGCTTCATAAGTACGGCTGTGATTCCTGGCAGGCCAAAGACCGGGGCGACAGGGAAGGCGCGCTTGCAAAATTTGACAAGGCTTATGAAGTATACGGAAAATTTAAGAATGCCATCGAAGGACTGCGCAGAGTGATAAGAAGCACCGGGGACAGCGAAGAAACGGATATTAAAATATTCTCGATGTAGGAGAGGGGCGCTGATGCCATTGCAAACCGCAAAGGCGGACAGCCGGGTGTACAATGAATAAATTGGATGTACTGAAGAAATATTTCGGCTATTCTGAATTTCGGGAAGGACAGGAAACCCTGATTGACGGTATTTTAGCCGGACGGGATGTGCTTGGAATTATGCCGACGGGTGCGGGGAAATCCATTTGTTATCAGGTTCCCGCACTTCTTTTTCCGGGAATTACGCTTGTGATATCACCACTCATTTCTCTGATGAAAGACCAGGTTCAGGCGCTGAATCAGGCGGGCGTTCATGCCGCCTACATCAACAGCTCCCTGAGCGAAGCCCAGATTTCCAAAGCGCTGAGGCTGGCGGCCGGAGGACAGTATAAGATTATTTATGTGGCGCCGGAGCGGCTGGAAACCTATGAGTTTCTTTCCTTTGCCAGACAGGCGGAAATTTCGATGCTGACGGTGGATGAAGCGCACTGTATTTCCCAGTGGGGACAGGATTTCCGGCCAAGCTACCTGAAAATCGTACAGTTTATGAAACAGCTGGAAAGGCGTCCGGTCGTCAGCGCATTTACCGCGACGGCGACGGAAGCGGTCAAAGAAGATATTATCTGCGTTCTCGGTCTCAGGGAGCCGGATGTGCTGGTTACCGGATTTGACCGCAAGAACCTGTATTTTGCGGTGGATACGCCGAAGAAAAAAGACAGTTATGTCATAAATTATATAAAAGAACATGCGGCGGAAAGCGGCATCGTATATTGCGCTACCAGGAAAAACGTGGATATGCTGTATGAAAAACTGTGCGCGGAAGGCATTCCGGCGGCCAGATATCATGCGGGGCTTACCGGAGAGGAGCGGAAACAGGGACAGGAAGATTTCATTTTCGATACCCGCCCGGTCATGGTAGCGACGAATGCTTTCGGAATGGGCATCGACAAATCCAACGTCCGTTATGTCCTTCATTACAATATGCCGCAGAGCCTGGAAAATTATTATCAGGAAGCCGGACGCGCCGGGCGGGACGGCGGGAAAGCGGAGTGTATTCTCCTTTATTCGGCACAGGACGTCATGATAAACCGTTTCCTGATGGACAACAGAGAGCAGAACGGTGAGTATACGGAGGAAGAAGCCGAAGCGCTCAGGGAGCGGGACGAAGAGCGGCTGAAAAAGATGACCTATTACTGCATGACAACGCACTGTCTGCGGGAATATATTCTTCGGTATTTTGGGGAAAAAGAGGCAGTGAACTGTGGTAACTGCCGGAATTGTCTCAGGGAATACGAGAAGGTTGATGTAACGGAAACGGTAAAAAGCATCCTTTCCTGTGTCAGGGAAGTCAGACAGCGTTACGGCATCAATGTCATCGCGGGAATGCTGGCCGGCGATGACCGCGCCAAGCTCAGGGAGTACGGCATGTTTTCCTATCGTTCCTACGGTATTTTAAAGCCGATGCGGGAAGGAGAAATCAAGCAGCTCATCAATCAGATGGTGGTGGAGGGACTGCTTTTTGTGACAAATGATAAATACGCGATTTTAAAGATTACGGAGAGGGCGGAGAAAATGTCAGAGAATGACGAACGTGTCATTTTTGAAAAACCGAAAGAAGAACCGAAGGCGGAGAAAACGATAAGCGGCCAGAAAAAGGCAGCCGGAACAAGGCGGTCCGATATCTTAAATTCCAGGGGCCTTGAACTGTTTGAACAGCTCCGGGAGCTGCGTACCGAAATTGCAAAAGAGGAGAATCTGCCGCCCTATATTATCTTTGCGGATAAAACGCTGGTGGATATGTGCGTGCGGGTTCCCTTTGACAAAAAAGACATGCTGAAAGTAACCGGCGTCGGGGAAAACAAATTCAACCGATATGGCGAAAGATTTCTCCATACGATTATGGAATATACCGGAGGAGTCAGGGAAAAGTTTTATTTCGGGGAGGAATAAAGTCTTTTGTCGAAAGGGAATAATCCCTTTACTTTTGCAAGTGGGGATGATAGAATAAACATACATAAAATTTGTGCGATTGTCTTTAATATTGTGCAAAATTCACATGAGAAAGGACAGGGGAGAAATGAGGATTGAGGATTTCTGTGACATGGTCAAATTTGAAAATATTATGGACAACTGGGCTAAAAGTACGGGCCTGGCGACCGTAGCCGTTGGTGCGGATGGAAAATACATCAGCGAATGCTATAATTTCACAGATTTTTGTATCAAACTGACAAGGGGCAGCAAAGAGGGATGCAGACGCTGCGAAAAATGTGACCAGGAAGGACAGGGCGTATATTCCTGTCATGCCGGACTGGTTGATTTTGGCATTCCGATTACGTTGAGCGACGGCACGGTGCTCGGCAGCGTTATCGGCGGCCAGGTGCTCCCGGAAAATCCGGATGACAGCAAATTCCGGGCGACGGCGAGAGAGCTCGGCATCAACGAAGACACTTATATAGAGGCGCTGCATAAAGTAAATGTAAAGACGAGGGAAGAAATCGAAGCATCGGCGAATCTGCTCGGCGATGTTATCAATATGTTTGTGCGTTCCAGCTATCAGGAAAAACAGAACGAGCGCATTCTGGAGAAACTGCGCAACGGAATTGCAAAGGCGGCGAAAGAAATTGACGCGGCTAATGCAAGCACTTCCCAGATAGCGGCTTTCAGCAAAAGACAGAACATGCTGGCGTTAAACGCTTCCATAGAGGCGGCACGCGCGGGAGAAAGCGGAAAAGGTTTTGCGGTCGTTGCCGCGGAAGTACAGAAGCTCGCCGGAGGCATGGCGGAAACGAGCCGGGAAATCGATGAGAGGCTGACACACCTTACCGTTACCATCAATGAACTGAACGATTAACAGCGAAATAGAATAATAACGAAATAAGGAAACAGCAGAATAAGACGATAACGAAATAAAGAATAGAATAATGGATTAAGAACAGAAAAAACAAAAGACAAGAGAGGAAATACATATGGCCTATTTATCAGAATTTGTCGGAAGTTTTATTTTTCTGGCGGGCGGATATGCGTATATGTGTAATATCTCGTTAAAGAAAACATTAGTATCGGCGCTGAATTATATTGAACTGGTTTTTGCATGGAGCCTTGCTGTGGGATTCGGCCTTGCGGTGTCCGCGATTATGGGTGGTCCGGCATATCTGAATCCGGGCGTTGTTTTTGGCAGCGTAATCTATAACGGTCTGGGAATCGGTGAGGCGGCAGTTTATCTGCTGATGGAATTTCTGGCTGCGGGCTCGGCCGTAGCTGTCTGTATGATTTTCTTCTGGGATTCTTTCAAGGCATCCGGTGATGCGCCGAAGCGCGGTATTTTTTCAGCTTATCCGGTGGAAAAAAATCTTCCGCTGAATTTTGTACAGGAACTGATTGCGACATTCTTTTTCCTGTTTATTGTGTTTATGTGCATTGCGGGTGTCAGCGACCTGAAAGCCGGAAATCAGTCATTGATTATCGGGCTGGTGGGATTTGGCGCGGTTGCATTTCTTTCTTTATCGTTTAACAGTACGGGATTCAGCATGAATGCCATGCGTTCCGTATTTAGCAGCGTCTGGTTTGCGATTCTTCCGATTCCGAACAAGGGACAGGAGAAAGTGGACTGGACATACCAGCTGATTGTCAATCTCGCCGGTTCATCCATCGGCGGTATTCTGGCAGTCATTGCGACCACTTATTTGAAGAGTATTTTATAAAGGGGAAGGAGGGATTGTTATGAGTACGATGTCAGTCGGCAGAGGAATGTTCAATATTTATTCCCATATTGCGAGCGGAAAACGCATTAACTCCGCGGCGGATGATGCGGCGGGCCTTGCGATTGCAAAGCGGATGAAACTGGAAGAGACCGGGCTGAACGTCGGCGCGCAGAATGCGCAAATGGGAATTGCCGCGTTAAATGTGGCGGACGGAGCGTTAGGCGGTGTGACGGATTATCTGCAGAGAATCCGCGACCTTGCGGTGCGCTCGATGAACGGAATCAATTCACCTTCGGATAAAGCGATTTATCAGAGAGAAATTGACCAGATGAAACAGGGCATTCAGTCCCTTGCGGAAGGCACTTCTCTGAACGAACAGAAGTTGCTTGACGGAAGCATGGCCGATTTGGAACTGGTAACGAATCCGAGCGGCGGAAGCCGGAGAATCCAGATGGCGAATACCACGCTGGAAGCGCTCGGCATTGCGGATTTGGATGTAACTTCCGAAGATTTCAATCTGGATGCGATTGATAAGGCGCTGGATATGGTGTCGTCCCAGAGAAGCAGCATCGGCGCTTCGACGAATGGTCTGGAGTATACTTATAACTATAATACATCTGCGTCTTTGCAGCAGTTGAAGTCAAGAAGCAGTCTGGAGGATTTGGATTTGCCGAAAGCTGTTTCCGAGAAGCAGAAGAAAGAGCTTCTTTTCCAGTATCAGACATTTATGCTGAAGCGGAAAATGGAAGAGGAAGAAAAGACCAATAAGCTGCTTTTCTAAAAATTGTGATATGTTGCCCCGGAGATACGTCAGAGCGTATTGCCGGGGCTTTTTGTATGCGGTGAACGTGGATAAAAAAGGGCATGGTAATGCAAAATGGGAAAAACAGAGGTGAATTATAGTAAATAACAAAAAAATGCGTTCATAATCAACATAACAAAAAATATTGACAAAATTATAAAAGTGTTTTAAAATAATAATGTTCAAAAAACACATAACAAAAAAGACTATAAGGAGGCAACCTTACAGTCTTCAGAAAATCGAAGCATAATATGGAATCGCAACGACTTTATACAAAAATAATTATAGCATATTATGCCAGGCAGTTCAATTGTTATGAGAAAGGAGAATATTTGGCAGAGAAAAAAGAAAGCAAAAAAGAAGAAGATGTAGTATATATTTTTACACCATATATAGGAAAAATGAAATATTATAATAAACCAATAGAGTGGATGGATAAGCTATGTAGTGATGGAAAGGTTAAGCGGGAAGTAACAAAACGGACTTCGGTACTGGAATGTAGGCGAAATTCTAATCATTGTTATGTGGTTGATTATACTGAAGATAGGGTGTAGTAATTGACAATAATCTGCTGGTTTATAAAAAATAGACCAGTAGATAGCACTATGATAATGAAATAGGAGGAAAGTAGTGAGATTAGATGAAGCTGCTGTCATTAATACCGGGCTTGTAACAGCGAGAAAACAGGCAAGAGGTGTGAACGATAGTATTATACAATACAAATTATTAAATTTAAAAGCAATTAATAATAAAGGTTTTATTGAAGATTCTTTACTTGACGATTTTGTAACGCCAGAGGAAATAAAGCCGGCCTATATAACACAAATGAGAGACATTGTTGTAAGATTGACATTCCCATTTACGGCAGTACTGATTGATGAAATGCACACGGGGCTGGTTATACCGTCTCACTTTGTAGTGATTAGAACAGATACAAAAAGAATTATTCCAGAATATCTATTTTGGCTGTTAAATACTGAAAAAGTGCTACAACAGCTTCAGCAAAACGTCAATAGTACCATGATAGGTACAGTTAAACCTATGTCATATGCATCATTGAATATTGAAAAGATAACATTAGAGGAACAAAGAAAAATAGCGGATATTTATTTATTGTCAAAAAAAGAATTGATGTTATTAGAGCGGCTTACAAAACAGAAAGAGTTGTATTATAAAACTGCTATTGATAAAATTCAGAAAGAAATGAGGGAAAAATTATGAAAACAACAAAGAGTGATATTGAAAAAACTTTGTGGAAAGCCTGTGATAGTTTTAGAGGGAAAATTGATAGTTCAAGATATAAAGATTACATTTTATCAATGTTATTTGTAAAATATTTAAGTGATGTCTGCACGGAAACAAAGGATAGATATCTGTGGCAATATGCAGGAGATATTCGTAGAGTAGAGCGCGCGTGC